>CAWIDQ010000112.1:0-9904 GCA_963834695.1 uncultured Actinomycetota bacterium | reverse complement strand
TAACCTGCTCGACGGTTCGTCTTGCTGGCGCCGGGGCTGCCGCGGGTCGAGGCACTCGGGCTCGACCCGGTGATCTGCCCGGCGCCGGGCACCAGCGAGGACATCGCGCTGCTGATCGCCGACGAGCAGGGCGCCAGCCTGATCGTCGCGGTCGGCATGCACGGCACGCTGGTAGAGTTCCTGGACAAGGGCCGGTCGGGGATGGCGAGCACGTTCCTGACCCGGCTCCGGGTGGACGACAAGATCGTGGACGCCAAGGGCGTCAGCCGGCTCTACCAGAGCCGGGTATCGTTCACGGCCGTCATCCCGCTGCTGCTCGCCGCAGCCGTGACCATCGTGGTGGCCGCGACGACGCTGACCGCGGGCCAGATCTTCTTCAGGTACCTCGGCACGGAGCTGGAGACCTTCTGGTACTGGCTGACTGGACTGTTTTAGTGATTGATTTTCGTTATCACCTGGTCTCGATTGTGGCCGTGTTCCTCGCGCTGGCGATCGGGATCGTCATCGGCGCGAGCGCGCTCAAGCCGGAACTGCTCGGCGCGTTCAACCGGGCGTCGAGCAACGAGCAGCGGCAGATCAACTCGGAGCGAACCAGCATCAGGAACCTGCAGAACGAGCTTGGCACCAACCAGGCGTTCGCCCAGTCCGTCGCGCCGGTCCTGCTGGATGGCCTGCTCGCAGACCAGCAGGTGGCACTCATCACCGCGCCGGGCGCGGACGGCTCGACCATCAGCGGCATCACCACCGCCCTGGAGCAGGCGGGCGCGAAGATCACCACCCAGGCCCAGCTGCAGCCCGCGTTCTTCGACACGAGCGCGGCCACGCAGAGCAGCCTCGAAGCCCTGGCCAAGCAGGTCGCCCTCCCGGGCCTCACCCTCCAGACCGCGTCACCGGGCACGAAGTCCCCGACCACCGGCCAGCTGGACGCCGCGCAGGTGCTGGCCGCCGCGCTGGTTACCAAGGATGGCCCCGACCTGCCCGCGGATGAGACCGACCCCATCATCAGCGATTTCACGCGGCAGGGATTCCTGCAGCTGAGCCCCGCCACCGGATCCGCGCCCGCGCAGGCTACGCTCGCCGTCGTGGTCATCCCCGCGTCCCCGCCGGCCACCGACACCGACCCCGCCAACCTGGCGCTGATCTCCGTGGCCGAGCAGCTCAGCCTGTCGAGCCACGGCGTCGTGGTGGCGGGCTCGCTGAACGGCTCGGGGGCGGGCAGCGCCATCGACGAGCTGATCAACGGCAACGCCGGGGCGCAGCTGTCCAGCGTCAACAACGCGGACAAGGAAATCGGCCAGATCGTCGTGGCCGAGGCCCTGAGTTCCCTGCTGGCCGGGCACAAGCCGCAGGCGTACGGCGTCGGCGCCGCGGTCCCCACCCCGGCACCCACCCCGTCCCCGACCTCGTCGGGCACCTCCAGCGCGGCGGCGACCACCAAGCACCCGAGCCGCGCGTGAGCCGCGGCACGCCCCGGGCCAGCGGGATCCTGCTGACCGGCGGGCTGGCCGCGATCACCGCGCGGGCCGTCTACGCCGCGCTGAACGCCCGCCCGCCTGGCGGCCAACAGGCCTGGGCCAGGACCAACCACCGCGGCGAGGCGGTCACCCTGCTCGAGGGCCCGGCGGCCGCCGCGGCGGCGGTCGCGGTCACGCTGATCGCGCCCGGGCTGCCCGCCCGCAGCCGGGCCGCGCTCGCGGTGACCGGAGCGGGAGCGGCCGCGTTCGGCGGCTACGACGACCTGAAGGGGAGCGGCGGCCGCCGCGGGTTCCGTGGCCATCTCGGGGCGCTGGCCCGCGGCGAGGTCACCAGCGGCGCGGTGAAGCTGGCCGGGATCGGCGCCACCGGGCTGACGGCCGGCGCGCTGATCGGCCAGCCTGACGCCGGCCGCGGGTCCGCGGCGGACCTGGTCATCAACGCGGGCCTGGCCGCGGGCGGCGCGAACCTGCTCAACCTGTTCGACTTGCGCCCCGGACGGGCGATCAAGGTGGCGCTGGCCGCGGGCGCCGCGCTCGGCATCGCCTCGCCCACGGGCGGATTCGCCGCGGCCGCGCCGGCCGGTGCCGCGCTGGCGGTGCTGCCCGAGGACCTCGGCGAGCGCGCGATGCTGGGGGATGCAGGAGCCAACGCGCTGGGCGGCATGCTCGGCGCGGCGGCCGCGGTCGCGCTGCCGCGGACGGCGCGGATCGCCGTCCTGGCCGCGATCACCGGGCTGACCGCGGCCAGCGAGGTGGTCAGCTTCACCAGGGTTATCGACCGCACCCCGCCGCTACGGTGGCTGGACATGCTCGGACGCCGGCCCGCGGCCGCCGTCAGCGCGCCGGACGGCGCCGCCGGGAGCAGCGGAGCCGACGAGGACACCGTCGGGACGAACGGGGCTGGTGAGACGAATGTGTCCGGCGAGGCTAGCGGGATGAGCGCGGTGCCGCAGGCGGCGGCCCGGCCGGCGGCTCCGGCGGCGGCCACCGCACCCCCGGACTGAGCCTTTTTCATCCCCCACCACTGCCCCACGTACCCTCAGCGGAAGATCGACGGATGAAAAAGGTCCAGTGAGCAGGCCCGTGACCAGCCCCCGGGTCGCCTACGTCATCGCCGCTACCGTGGGCGGGACCGGCCGTCATGTGGCGATGCTGGCCGAGGGCTGCGCCGCGCGGGGCCTGGCCGTCAGCGTGTTCGGCCCGGAAGCGACGCGGAGCCTGTTCCCGGCGGTCGCGTTCGCGCCGGTGGACATCGCCGGCCTGGCCGCGCCCGGCGCGCGACGCGGCGGCGGGGATGCGGCTGCGCAGTCTGCTGGCGCGGCACGCGCCCGACGTGGTGCACGCGCACGGCCTGCGCGCAGGCGCGGCGGCCGCGTTCGCGCTGGCCGGGCCGCACGGCCGCCGGCCGAAGCCGGCGCTGCTGGTCACCGTGCACAACTCGGCGCCGCCCGGGACCGTGTCCGGGGCTGTCTACCTGGCCCTGGAGCGGCTGACCGCCCGGCAGGCGGACGCGGTGCTCTGCGTCAGCGCCGACCTGGCCGGGCGGATGCGCCGAGCCGGGGCGCGCGACGTCGCGCTGGCCACGGTCCCGGCGCCGGCCGCCGCCGAGCCGTCCGCCGAGGCGATCGGGAAGGCGCGGGCCGACATCGGCGGCTGCGGGCGGCCTGTGGTGCTCGCCGCTGGCCGGCTCGCGCGGCAAAAGGGCTTCGACACCCTGGTCGATGCCGCGGTCATCCTGCGGGACCGCGACCCGCGGCCGCGGCTGGTGATCGCGGGGGGCGGCCCGCTGGCCGGCCCGCTATCCGCGCGATCGGCGGCGGCCGGCGCCGACGTACGGTTCCTCGGCGAGCGCGCCGATGTCCCGGCGCTGCTCGCCGCGGCGGACGTCGTCGTGGTGCCGAGTCGCTGGGAGGGGCAGCCGCTGATCGTGCAGGAGGCGCTGCGAGCGGGCAGGCCGCTCGTCGCGTCCCGGGTCGGCGGGATACCCGCGCTGACCGGCGAGGCCGGGGCGCTGCTCGTCCCGCCCGACGACCCGGCCCGGCTCGCGGCCGCCGTAGCGTCGGTGCTCGATGACCCGGTACTGTCCGGACACCTTGCGTCCGCAGCGGCGGCGCGGGCCGGTATGCTGCCATCACCGTCCGACGCGGTCGATGCGGTGGCCGGAATCTACGCCAGGCTGGCCAGGCACGATCCCGCACCGGCCTGAGGTCCGGTCCCGGCTCGCACTGCGCCCGCCTGTGCCGTGCCTTGACGGTTACTGGATGTACGTGCCAAAGCCAACTTGCAGCAGTCGCGAGATTCGGGTAAAAATCCAGCCATTTTGCTGAGACAGCGGCCGTTGATGTGCTCAACTGTCTAACTGGGGAGGCGTCAGCCTGCCTGGGGGGACGAAGGCATGGGCGAGAAAGGCGGGTTCCGCCATTCGCGAGGCATATGTCCCGCGACGGAGCGGAGCTTGCGCTTGGGCCGCCGCCAGACACTACTGTCCCAGCCGGCTCCCCGTCCGCGAACCCTGCGCTGGCCGGCCTCATGAACGGCAGCCAGGCACCCCGGCCCCAGCCCCCGGACCCGCTGCCCCGGCGGGTCCCCGGCAGCAGCCGCCTGGTGCCCGGAAAACAGCCCGAGGTTCCGCCGCCGCGGCCGTCGAATGGGCCCGCCGCCGGGCCCGGCGCCCGTCTCGCGGAAGCGCACGCCATCGAGCCGGACGTGCGTCCCGCGAACGGGCCCGCTGCCGAGCCGGACGCCCGGACCGCGGGCGGGCAGGCCGTCAAGCCCGGCATCCAGCGCGCGGACCGGCCAGCCGTCAGCCCTGGCGTAGCGTTCCCGGGCGGGGACACGGCCGGGCCGCAGGTTCCGCCGCCGGACCTTCTGGTCCGGCGCGCCCGCGAAGACCCGGTTCCGCGGCCGGACGATCCCGTAACGGGGCCGGTGGTACCGGGGCCAGGCACCCAGCTCGAGCGGCAGGCTCCCGGGTCCGTGGCACCCCGGCCGGCCACCGAGGTCACCCCCTCCTGGCCCCAGGTCGTCGGCACCACCGTGCGGCTGTGGGCGGTGCGGCGCCGGACCTGGTGGCGGGTGATCGGCGCGATCGTCGTGGTGCTGGTCGTCTTCGCCGCGGGCGGGCTGACGGTCGCGCTGCTGCGGAACAACGGATCCGGGAGCGCGGCTCGCGGGGCCAGTGCCACGTCCGGCACGCCAGGGCTGGCCCAGGTGCAGGCGGCGGCCGCCGCGCGGCAGCAGGCGGCCGCGTGGGTCACGGCCCAGGTCAGCCACAGCGCCGTCGTCTCCTGCGACCCGGCCATGTGCGCCGCCCTGCAGGCGCGCGGCTTCCCGGCCGGGGACCTCATGACGCTGGGATCCGCGGCCAGCGATCCGCTCGGCTCGGCCGTCATCGTGTCCACGGCCGCGGTGCGCAGCGAGTTCGGCAGCCGGCTGACCGGCGTCTACGCGCCGACCGTGATCGCCAGCTTCGGGTCGGGGTCGGCGCGGGTCGATGTCCGCGTGTACGCCGCCGGGGGCGCGGCCGCGTACCTGGCCGCGCTCCGGGCCGATCAGGCGGTCCGGCAGCGCCTCGGGAACGTGCTGCTCCGCAACTCCCGGGTGAGCGAGACGCCGGCCGCGCGCGCGCAACTGGCCGCCGGGCAAGTCGACACGCGGCTGCTGACCATCATCGCGACGCTGTCGGCCGGAGGACCGGTCAGCATCGCGGCGTTCGGCGACGTCGGCCCCGGGGCCAGCGCCGGCGTACCGCTGCGCACCGTCGAGCTGGCGAGCCCGAGCGGGGCGAAGGGCGGGTACCTGCAGTCCGTGCTCGCCCTGCTGAACGCGCAGCAGGCGCCTTACCTCCCGGACAGCACGACGATCGTGCGGCTGGCCGATGGCCGGCAGGTCGCGCGGATCGAGTTCGCCGCACCGAGCCCGCTGGGGCTGCTGAGCGGCTAGCCGCGCAGCCCACCTTGTATCAAGTGAAGGGGAGCACTATGAATACGAGATCATTCCGGAAGGGAGCCTGGCTCGCCAGGCTGATTGCCGCGGGCGGCCTGGCGCTGGGCCTGGCCGGCCTGCTCGCCACCGGTGCCTCGGCCGCGTCCGCGTCGACCGGGACCGGCTACCTCAGGCTCGCGCACCTGTCGCCGAACACGCCGGCCGTGGACGTCTACCTGTACTCGTTCGGCGACCCCAGCGCCATGGTCGTGCTGCACCACGTAGCGTACGGCGAGGTATCGCCGTACGAGGCGGTGGCGGTCGGCGAGTACACCGTGGCCATGCGGCTCGCGGGCGCCTCGCCGTCCGCCAAGCCGGTGCTGTCCACGACCGTCGACGTGGTCAGCGGGCACGCCTACACCGTGGCCGGCATGGGGCCGCTGGATGGGATCCGGCTAGAGGTGATCGAGGACAGCCTGGCCATGACGCCTGACGCGGCGCTCGTGCGCGTGATCCAGGCGTCGATGCACGCGACCTCGGTCACCGTGACCGCGGGCAGCAAGGTCCTCAGCCGCGATCTCAGCTTCACCACCGTGACCCCCTACAAGTCGGTGCCCCCGGGCACCGTGACGATCACCGCGAAGGGGACGACCGAGCACGGCAGCGCCCAGGTCACGCTGGCTCCCGACACCATCTACACGATCGTCGTGCTGGACAACAAGGGCGAGCTTAAGATCGACCCGCTGGTGGACTCGGCGGGCAGCAAGATCATGCCGGCCGGCAGCGCGGGGACCGGGTTCGGCGGGACCGCCCCGCGCCCGGGTGCGCCGCTGCTGCCGTGGATCGCCGCGGCCGGGGCCGGCCTGCTGGCCGCGGCCGGCGGGATCCTCCGGCTGCGCCGCCGCCGCCGCCCGGCGACGCATGCGCGGTAACCCGAAGCGGTCCGGCCGGCACATCTCGCCGTTGCGCGTGGTGCGCAGCCGGCCGCCGCGGCCGTGCTGATCGGCGGCGTCCTGCTGGCCAGCGCCGGCGTGACCGGGCTGGCGCTGGCCAGCCAGACCGGCCGCCCGGCCACGCCGGTCGGCAAGCCGGCGCTGGTTCCGGTGCCCATCGGCCGTCAGGCGCCGGTGCCGGAGCCGGCGCCGCAGAAGGTGGCCCGGCCGGTCAGCCTCGTCATCCCGGCCATCGGCGTCCGCACCGGGCTCGTCCGCCTCGGGCTCACCGCGTCCGGCGCGCTGCAGGTCCCCTCGACGACCACGGTGGCCGGCTGGTACACCGGCAGCGCCCGGCCCGGCGCCACCGGCGCCGCCGTGATCGTCGGCCACATCGACTCGCTGACCGGGCCGGGGATCTTCTTCCGGCTGCGCCTGCTGCACCCGGGCAACCGGGTGTACGTCCGGCGGGCCGACGGCACGCTGGCCGTGTTCCAGGTCACGTCGGTGCGCTCGTACCTGAAGTCGCGGTTCCCCACCGTGGCCGTGTACGGGCCGGTGCCCTACGCCGAACTGCGCCTGATCACCTGCGGTGGCGCGTTCGACTACGCGACCGGCCACTACCTCAGCAACGTGATCGTGGACGCAGCGCTGGTTCAGTGAGCGCCCGCGCCGAGCCGGCCAAGGGAGAAATGCAAGGCCGGCGGGTCGGTGTCGCCGCCGACGGCCAGGTCCGCTAGCCACTCGCCGAGCAGCGGCCCGAACTTGAAGCCGTGCCCGGACGTCCCGCTGCCGATCACCACGCGGCCGACCCGGTCCACGATGAAGTCCTCGTCCGGGCTGTTGTCGTAGACGCAGCGCTCGGTCCGGGCCAGGTCCGGGCCGAAGCCGGGCAGATACCGGCGGACCATCCCGCTGAGCCGCTCGGTCAGATCCGGGTCAGGGCCTTGCTCCTGGCGGTCCGGGTCGGTGGGCGGGCCGCTGTGGTGGAACCCGATCTTGTAGAGCGACGAGCCCGGCACGGGCAGGCCGTACAGCTCGTCTTCGCCGTGGCAGATCACGATCGGCATGGCCGGGCCGGACTCCACGGCCGGCGCCACGTAACCGACCTGCTCCATCGTGGGCGCCACCGGCACCTCGATCCCGGCGGTAGCCAGGAGCCCGCCCGTCCACGGCCCGGCGCACACCACGGCCACACCGGCGGTGACCGGGCCCGAGGCGGTGTGGACGGTGACCCGGCGGCCGTCGTCCTCGATGCCGGCCGCCGCGGTACAGGTACGGAGGTCGGGTACCGCGGCGGCCAGGGCCTGCAGGGCAGCGTCGGCGCTGATCACGCAGGAGCCCATCTCCAGCAGGGCCGGGCCGTCGAGGGAGATCTCCGGGAACCCGGCCGCCGCGGCGGCGGCCGGAAGGAACTCATACGCCGCGCCCGCGCGGTCCATGGCCCGGCGGACGGCGTCCAGCCCGGGCCCGAAGGTCAGGTGCGGCGTCGGCTGGAGCAGCCGTCGGCCGCACTCGTCCTCGAGCTCGGTCCACGGCCCGCGGGCGCGCATCGCCATGCCGACCCACCAGGCGTCGTCGTAGCCCAGCCGGAAGATGCGGCAGCTGCCCTTCGACCCGCATCCCTCATGGCCGACTTCGGCCTGCTCCAGGACGATGACCTCGCGGCCGCGCCGGGCCAGCGCCCTCGCGGCGGCCAGGCCGAGCAGGCCCGCACCCACGACGACGACGTCGCACTGGGCATCCATGGCGCCGCCCGCTACCAGCCGCGGGCCCGCCATTCGGGCACACGCGGGCGCTCGGTGCCGAGCGTGGTGTCCTTGCCGTGCCCCGGGTACACCCAGGTGCCGTCCGGCAGCTCGCCGAAGACCCGTTCCTCAAGGTCGTCCATGAGCTGCCCGAACCGCTTGGGGTCGTGCTCGGTGTTGCCCGGCCCGCCGGGGAACAGGGAGTCCCCGGTGAACAGGTGCGGCTCGCTGGCCAGCTCGCCGCCCGCGTCATAGACGAGCGCGATGCTGCCCGGGGTGTGGCCGCGCAGGTGGATGACGGACAGCTCGCAGTCCCCGACGCTGACCTTGTCGCCGTGCCGGACCAGGTCGGTGGGGGTCACCGGCAGCGGGCCCGCGTCCTCGGGGTGGGCGGTCGACTTCGCGCCGGTGGCCTGCTGCACCGGCTGCAGCGCCTGCCAGTGGTCCCAGTGCTGGTGGGTGGTCACGATCCGGTCCAGCGGGGTGTCGCCGATCAGGCTCAGCAGCGTGCCGGCGTCGTTCGCGGCGTCGATGAGTAGCAGTTCCCCGGTGCTCGTGCACCGGAGCAGGTAGGCGTTGTTGTCCATCGGGCCCACCGCGACCTTCGTGATGGTGAGGCCGGGAAGCTCCCTGGTGTCGGCCGATCCGCCGACGCTGACGTCGCCTGTGTAGGTCATGCTCTCTCCGTCTCCATCGCCGATCTCGCTGTCTGTCCGCGGCGCCGCCCGCCCGCCGCCGCTCAGCCCCACGTCGGCAGCTTAGGCGGGAGGCCGCCGCGGCCAGCGGCCGGCTCCGGGCCGGTGCCGGCCGGGCCGCCGCTGACCGACAGGGCCGCGCCGGCATCCCGGCCGATGAGCCAGGCCAGCAGCCAGCAGCCCGGGCCGGCGACCGTCATCGCGCCGGTGGCCTGGCCCGCGGAGGCGGGCCCGATCACGAACCGCTGCCCGGTGCCCGCCACCTCGATCACGCAGGCCGGGACGTCGTCCCGGCCGGCGAACTGCCCGGCCGCCCGTTCCAACTGGTCGGCGACGAACAGCGCCGGCCAGTCCGGCGGCGCGTACCCCGCGCCGAGGTCCGCATGGTGGATCTCCACCTCGCCCAGCCGGCGGACCAGCGTGAACCAGGCCGGGTGCTCCGGCCCGTTCCTGCCGCGCACCGGTGCCTCCCAGGCCGCGGGCGGCAGGGTGGTGGCCTCGGTGGCGAAGGCGGCCGCGGACCGCTCCAGGTCCTCGGCCAGCGCCGCCGCGGCGCGGTCCGCGCCGGCCTCGATCCCGGCCTCCCGGGCCTGCGCGCTCGGGTACTGCGGCGTCTCCACCCCGGTCCGGGCCCAGATCAGCAGGTTGCGGAGCCCGTCGGCGTTGCGGGCCAGGTGCGTCAGCACGTGCCCGCGGCTCCAGCCCGGCAGCCGCGAGGGCTCGCGGGCCTGGACGTCGGCGAGCCCGGCCGCGGTCGCCGCCAGGCGGCCGGTGGCTGCGTCGATCCGCGCGCGCAGCCGGTCCGGGTCACTGTCCACGCGTTCCTCCTCGGCTGCCTCGTCTTGTCCTGCCCGGTCATCCTCGCATCCGCGCGTGCCGCGCGACGCCGGAAGGAAGCCGGGAGAGTGCGCCGTGCCGCCCGGAAGCAAGGCCGGGAGCGGGCCGCCGGGAATGCGGCCGCCAGGCAGAACGTTCCCTCCCGGGTGGCCTCCCGCCCCCCGCCGGAACTCGCCGCACCTCGCCTCCGCCCCGGAAGCGCCTGGTTTTGTCAGACCCCCCGGATACCATGGCGACGCGCCTCCCAATCCCCTGAACACCGACGTCAACGACCGGAGAGCTGAGCAAACCGT
>CAWIDQ010000111.1:0-24458 GCA_963834695.1 uncultured Actinomycetota bacterium | reverse complement strand
TGGTCACCGATCCAGACGGCAGCGTGCTGCACCGGGCGGGCACGGTCGACGAGCCCGTGTTCCCGCGGTCGTCGAACAAGCCGATGCAGGCCGTGGCCATGCTCCGCTGTGGCCTCGACCTGGACGGCGAGCTGCTGGCGCTGGCTGCGGCCAGCCACTCGGGCGAGGACTTCCACGTCACCGGGGCACGCAAGATCCTGGCCGGGGCCGGGCTGACCTCCGGCGCGCTGCAGTGCCCGCCCGACCTCCCGCTGGACGAGGACGCCCGGACCGCGGTGCTGCTGGCCGGCGGCGGGCCGCGGCGGGTGTACATGAACTGCTCGGGCAAGCACGCGGCCATGCTCGCCACCTGCGTGGCGGCGGGCTGGGACACCAGGACCTACACCGACCCCGGCCATCCGCTGCAGGCGGAGATCAAGCGGACGATCGAGCGGCTCGCCGGGGAACCGGTGACCGCGGTCGGGGTGGACGGCTGCGGGGCGCCGCTGTTCGCAATCTCGCTGGCCGGCCTGGCCCGGGCCTTCGGCGCGCTGGTCCGCGCCCAGCCCGGTTCGCCCGAGCGCCGGGTCGCCGACGCCATGCGCGCGAACCCCCGGTGGACCTCGGGCACCAGCCGCCCGGACAGCCGGCTGGTGCGGGGCGTTCCCGGCCTGCTGCTCAAGTCGGGCGCGGAGGGCGTCGAGGGGCTGGCGCTCGCCGACGGCCGGGCCGCGGCGCTCAAGGTCGACGACGGCGACGGCGCCCGGCGCACCCGCATTGCGGTGACGGTCGCGCTGCTGCGGGCGATCGGCGCCGGCGACGCGCCCGGCACCGACCGGGCCGTCCTCGACGACCTGGCCCGCCCGCCGGTCTACGGGGGCGGGCGCGTGGTCGGGGAAGTCCGGGCCACGCTGCCGTTCTGAGGTATAAAAACGCATAAACTATAACGGACCGCCAGCCGCCCGGCTAGTTTGCAAATGCAAGCACCGGGAGCGAGACTGGAACCATGAGTCCGGTAGATATCCCAGCGATCGGGGCCTACATCCGCGAACAGCGGGAACAGGCCAAGATCTCGCTCCGCCAGCTGGCCCAGGCGGCGGGCGTTTCCAACCCGTACCTGAGCCAGATCGAGCGGGGCCTGCGCCGGCCGAGCGCCGACATCCTGCAGCAGATAGCCAGGGGGCTGCGGATCTCGGCGGAGGCGCTGTACGTCCAGGCGGGCTTCCTGGAGGACCGGCCGCCGGGGCCCGGCGTCCACGACGCGGTCCTCGCCGACCCGGAGCTCACCGAGCGGCAGAAGCAGATGCTGCTCGAGGTCTACGACTCGTTCCGCAAGGAGGCCGCCGGCCGGACCGGACGGTGCCGGGCGAGACCGTGCCCGCGGACGAGACCGCCGAGGGCGAGGACCAGGCCCCGGCCGTGCCGCCGGGAGAGCCGGGCCAAGACCATCGGTCCGTACCCGAGCTTGACCAACACCGGGTAGCGTGACATTCGTGATATACCAGCACCCCGGATCAGTCTCCATACTCGGCTGGTTCTTCGAGGCGATCTCGATCGCCGCGTTCATCTTCGAGGTGTACGCGTTCATCGACGCGACCCGCCGGCCGTCCCAGGCGTTCGTGGCGGCCAGCAAGCGGACCAAGCCCCTGTGGCTGGTCATCACCGGCGTCGCCGCGGTGATCGGCCTCGGTACCGCGGTCACCGGCAGCTTCCCCATCGGCATCCTGGCCGTGGCCGCGTTCGTGGCCGCGGCCATCTACGTCACCGACGTCAGGCCCAGGGTGAAGGAGTACCGCGGCAGCGGCGGGGCCGGGACGCACATGGGTCCCTACGGTCCATGGTGACGGGCTGGCGCACGCACCGGCTCGAGCTTGACGACCAGGCCCTGCGCGAGTGGCACGCCACGGTGCTCGACGCCGGGCCGGACGGGATCGTGCTCGACCGCTCGGCGTTCTATCCCGGCGGCGGCGGACAGCCTCCCGACCACGGCGTGCTGCTCTGGGGCGGGGTGCAGACCCGCATCGAAGGAGCCAGGAAGGGCGATGACCTCTACCTGATCCCGGCCGACGAGGACCCGGTGCCGCCGCCGGGCACCCCGGTCCGGGGGACCGTGGAGGACGCGCGGCGCACCGCGCTCATGCGTACCCACTCCGGGCTGCACGTGCTCTGCGGGGTCGTGTTCCGCGACTACGGCTCCCCGGTCACCGGCGGCAATATGGAGCCGTTCACCGCCCGGATGGACTTCGACCTGCCGGAAGTGCCCACGGGGTTCAAGGACGCGGTCGAGGCCGCCTGCAACGCCGAGATCACCGCCGGGCGGCGGATCGACATACGGGTGCTGCCCCGCGCGGACGCCTTCGCGATCCCGGACATCATCCGCACCGCCACCAACCTCGTACCCGAGGACGTGCCCGACGTCCGCATCGTGGACATCGTGGGCCTGGACCAGCAGGCGGACGGGGGCACGCACGTCGCCACGACCAGCCAGATCGGCCGGATCGAGGTAGCCAAGATCGAGAGCAAGGGAAAGGGATTCCGCCGGCTGCGGATCAGGATCGCGGACTAGGGCGACCCCTGGGCGGCCGCAGCGGCCCGATCAGAACGGGAGCGTCAGGAACGCCGCGGGAAGGGCGACCGTCGCGGCCGCCACCACGACCACCAGGACCAGGGCCGGGCGCGGCAGCCGCGGGGCCGGGCGCAGCAGCCGGGAGACGCGGGCTGCCACCTGGCCGTCGACTCCGTCCGCCGCGGCCGCGAGCGCGCCCGCCGGCGCGTGCACCCCGCCCGCCGCGCCCACCCGGAGCAGGGCGGTGGCCAGTTCCCGGGCCGGGCGCTGCCGCAGCGCCCGGTCATCGGCCAGCATCTCCACCAGCAGCCCAACCGCCGCATGCGCCTCGCGGGCCACGCCGGACCAGTGGAACGCCCGCAGCAGTGCGGTGAACGGCAGCAGCACCAGGTCGTGGCGCTCCCGCAGGTGGGCCCGTTCGTGCGCGAGCACGGCCGCCAGCTCCGCCTGGTCCAGCAGGTCGAGGGCACCCGCGCTGATCACGATGCGCGAGCGGAGCCCCGGCACGCAGTAGGCGGTGGCCGCCGGGTGGTCAACGACCAGCGCCCCGGGAACCTTGGGATCGCCGTGCGCGAGCAGGCTGAGCAGCAGGCGCTGGCGCCGGCGAGCGCGCAGCACCGCCGCGAAGGCCGCCACCGTGACCGAGCAGAGCAGCAGCAGCAATACCAGGCCGGCGGCCAGGGCCAGCAGCCGCAGGCCCAGGATCCCGGCCAGCAGGCGCTGGCTCCCCGCCGTGGCCTGCCTGCCGCGCAGCACCCGGGAAACCAGCGCGAACACGCCCTTGGCCACGCCGGAGCGCGCGTCAGCTACTCCCAGCCCGGCCAGGGCCCCGATCGCGGCCAGGCCCCAGCCGAGCCCGAGGGCCTGCCAGAGCACGATCGCCGCCGCCGGTGACCTCCGCGGCCAGCGCGCGGCCGCCAGGGCCGAGCCGGCCGGGACGCAGGCCGCCGCGAAGGCGGCAAGGACGAAGGCCGCGGCCGGCACCTGCGCTCACTCCCCGACGCCGCGGACGGTGTCCTTGCTGTCGCGAACCGTGTCCTGGCTGCCGTTACGGGCCGGGCCCTCGCCGAGCGCCTCCAGGGCCCGGCGCAGCGCCGTCGCCTCGGTCTCGGACACGCTGCGGGCGAACCGGGCCAGCGCCGCGTGCCGGTCGCCGGTCTGCTCCAGCGCGCTCAGCATGAGTTCAGTCACGTACGCTTCCCGGGTCTCTGCCGCGCAGTAGCGCCAGGCGCGGCCGTCTCGCTCCCGCCGCGCGAAACCCTTCTTGGCGAGGCGGTCCAGAACTGTCATCACCGTAGTGTGGGCCAGGTCACGCTCGGTGAGATTACCACTGACCTGCCGGACGGTGAGCGGGTCCGGGCTTTCCCACAGGATGTCCATGATCGCGCGTTCAAGCTCGCCGAGACGGTTCACGATCTTTACTGTACCCCGGCCAAACCCGGCCAACTCAGGCCGAGCGGACCTCGGCCAACCCGGCTTGCTGAGGCCGTAGCGGCCGCCCCCGCGCCGTCGCGCAAACGCGCAGAGAATGGTCGTCAGCGACAAGACGGCCAAGTCACAAGAGGGCCGGCCGTGCATGCTGGCCGTTATCGGGTTGTACTATCGAGCCGTCGAGGACGGGCGCCTCCCTCACCCCGCACCGCGGAACCCCCCCTCCCGGTCGCGGGACAACAGGAGATACCCGCCCTCGGCTTGCTGTTACGGCGCTGGCGCAGCCTTGCGCCACGCCGGCCGCCTCGTGGTGTCAGCTAAGGCGCCTGAGTTCGTCTTCGATCCAGTTGGCGACGGCGTGGTTGTCCTGCCATGGCGGGTCGGCTGCCTCGAGCACGTAATCATCGAACCAGCCTGCGAATGCGGCCGCGATCGGGGCGTAGTCGATATGGACGTTGAGCATGTCGTTGCCGCCGGCGGGCCGTTCTGCCTGGTCCGCGCTCGGCGGGCTGCCGGAGACCTGGGCGAGCACGTGCGCCCCCTTGACCCCGAAGTAGAACCATTGCGGGAAGGGGCATGGATCATCGATCAGGGCAAGGTGGTAGTTCCGGCTGGTGCGCAGCCGGGTGATCAGCCGGGTGATGATGGTCTCTATGTCGCCACGCTCGGCCCGGTATTCACAGGCGGGCGGTATCTCGTCGGGAGGAAGCTCGCCGGTGGTGATGAAGCGGGTTAGCGCGGTTTTCGGGCAGGCATCCCAGAACTGGTAGCGGGTGAGCTGGCTTCCCCAGGCGTCATGCCGGTCCTGCAGGCCGCGCGCGTACTCCTCGAGGTATCGCAGCGCCTTGCTGCTGCTCGGGTATTTGTCCAGCACGGCGGGCGGCAGCTGCCCTAGGCCGTGGGCTGCCAGGTCCCAGGCCTGGGCGTGGAGGACTTCTAGCAGGTCCGGGGGTATCCACCCCGCCGTGCAAAGTTCGGCGGCCCGCCACTTCCAGGCATGGATAGCCACGGGGATGTTCAGGATCGACAGCCCTTCCTTGAATAGCCGTCTGGGCCCCTCTTCGACCTCGACTGCCGTGAGCAGCCGCTCGAAGGGCGCCGCGACGGAGGGTTCGGGGGAATGGCCGGCGACGGTTTCCCTGGTACGCCGTCCGGCGTCCTCGATGATCGGCTCCTTGTTCTCCCAGTAAGGACGGAGCAGGTCCTGGAGTGCCGCGACATCATCGGGATCGTTGGTGCGGACGGCGACCGTGCGCCCGTCGTCGTCGCGGGTGATCAGTAGTCCCCGGTCGCCGGCGATACAGATGCCGTAGGCCAGAGGGTGCCGGGATTCATCGATCACGTGAGCCCGGTAGCGCGATCCGCCCTGCCCGAGGAAGGAGATCATCTGCGGTACCACCACAACGAGATCCTGGGATGCCTCCTCTGATGGGTGGGCTAGGAGGTGCTCGGCCGTGCCGCCCTCCCGCAGGGCCTCCCTTATGGCCGCGCGGAACTTCTCGGGATCCTTGGCCTCCCCTACCGGGTTGCGCGGGCCGAAGAAGGTCAGGATCATGTCCGGATCTTTCCTGGCCCGGCTGGGCTCCCGGGTCCGGCGTTCCCAGGCGAGGTACTTTATGTCTTCTTGGGCCGCCTCCATGGCCTCGGACATCTCGGTCAGGAACTTCGGCCGGTTCGAGTCCGCGAATGGCTTGTCCGGTGGTGTGTCCTCGTCTCCTTGCTGGTCCGCTTGGTCCGTCATCGGAAAGATCTGGCCCAGGCCCGCGCGGGCGGCGATGTCCTCGACCGCCTGATGTGCCTGCTCGACGGTTGCTGACCGGACCGTGCGCATTGCCACCCGGAGCTCGTCGATCTCGGTGCGGCTGAAGGGTGGCCGGACGGCGTCTCCAGCTCTCTCGAGCCTGTCGAGTTGCTCGTCGGTCAGCGGCGGGGACCCGTGCAGCTCCAGCCGGGCTATGTGGGCCCGGCTGGTTCCGAGCATTGTCGCCAGGGCGCGCTGGCTGAGTCGGCGGCCTCCCGTGTAGCGGAGCTGTCGCAGGACTGCCCCGGGGTTCTCGCCAGAGTCTTCCGTGTACAACATTCACCCATCTTAACCAGTATGAACGATTGGTTCGACGGATCGTCTCGATGAGTCTGCGCGGACCACAGTTTGAACAAATGGTTCAGACAAGCTGACAGACATCGGGAACAATCAAGTGGGCTGCGTTGTTCACGTGGACGCTGTACCACCGAAGAAGCCGGCCCGTGACAACCTCACTCCTACGAGCCAGACCTGCCAAGAGGTCCGGTTGAGTACCAAGGACTTCCTCGAGAAGGACTACTA
Source organism: uncultured Actinomycetota bacterium (assembly GCA_963834695.1). GTDB lineage: Bacteria > Actinomycetota > Actinomycetes > Streptosporangiales > Streptosporangiaceae > JASHPR01. Next base: position 18,159 of record CAWIDQ010000111.1, on the reverse strand, counting down.
CAAGGTCCTGGGCGTCACGAAGACCGCGAGTGCCGACGAGATCAAGAAGTCATACCGGAAGCTGGCCCGCAAGTATCACCCGGACGTCAACAAGGGCGATCCGAGCGGCGAGCGCTTCAAGGAGATCTCCGAGGCCTACAACGTGCTGTCCGACGAGAAGCAGCGCATCGAGTATGACAAGGCCCGCTCGTCACCGGACAATCACCGCACAGTCTTTCCGATGGGCGGCAATGATGCCGCCACCCCTCCGCCTCCTCGTCGCCCGCCGCCCGGCACGGGCGCCTGGACGGCCGGGTCGGCGGACCCCTGGGCTGGCTGGAGACAGGCCCCTCCGCCTCCGCCTCCCCCTCGGCCTGGCACGGGCGCCCGGACGGCCGGGTCGGCGGACCCCTGGGCTGCCTGGACACAGGCCCCTCCGCCTCCCCCTCGCTCTCGGTCCGGCACCGCCTGGACGCCCGGGTCGGCGGACCCCTGGGCTGGCCGGAGACAGGCCCCTCCGCCTCCGCCTCCGCCTCCCCCTCCGCCCGGCACGGCCGCCCGGACGGCCGGGTCGGCAGATAGCGGCGCTGGGAATACGGGCAGCAGGACCCGCCGGCGCCTTATTGCCCTAAGCATCGCCGCGATGATTGTCCTAGTCCCGGTCCTCTTTCTGACCGTTTTCTCCTCCGCGCCTGCACCGCAAGCGGCCGCTGAATCGGCTGTGTCCAAGACAGAAGCGGCGACCGTTAACTCCGTCGTAGACAGCAGCGCGTCAAGTCAGACAGAATTTCTGATCGCCATAAGTAATGTGAATAAATGTACCGATCTTGCAGGTTCTGTTGGCCAGATTAATCAGGTGCTGGGACAGCGTACGATCGAGCTGAGCGAAGCGTCGGGCCTCGCCACCGGCGCCCTGCCGCACGGCCTGCCACTGAGGTCATGGCTGGTGGAGACCATCAGCATGTCTCAGCATACTGATGAAATCTTCCTAGGTTGGGCTGAGCAAGTGAGTGCTCACGGCTGCACCCCATGGAATTTGCACTCCTCCGTCTATAATGAGGGTGCTACGCTCTTCCAACATGCTGAAGCAGCAGAGCTTCACTTTATAGAATTCTGGAATCCAGTCGCCAGTGAAAACGGATTCCAGCTCAGATCCAAGGCCAGCTTCTAAATCTTTAAGGCGAAGGTTGCAGAGCCTGCTGACAAGTGGCGTACCGTGCGCTATGCCAGGTTCATGAGATATCCCGATGGTGACGGGCTGGATGCCGCTGAGCGGGTCCGCCAGGAGGCGGGTGCCGCGCCAGATGTGCCATCGTGGACTGGTGAGGATCACGCTGGGCCTGGGTGACATCACCGACCAGCGGGTGGACGCGGTGGTCAACGCGGCCAACTCCTCGCTGCTGGGCTGCGGGGGGGTGGACGGGGCCATCCACCGCCGCGGCGGGCCCGCGATCCTGGCCGCGTTCAGCGCCGCGGCCCAGGCGGCAGAGTAGCCGGCCCGGGCCCCGCTGGCGTCCTGGCCTGCGTCCCGCTGGCGTCCCGGCCCGCGCCGCGCTGGTGCGTCGGCCCGCGCCGCGCTGGTGCGCCGGCCCGCGCTCCGCTGACCCCTGATCCGCGCTCTGCTGGCGTCCCGGCCCGTTCGCCCGTTGTCCCTCGTCGTGGCATGCTGGGCAGCACGCGAGCACGGCGCTCGCTAGCCGGGAGGACAATGGTGTCCGCGCAGTATCCGCGCTTTCGGCCGATCCTTAACCAGTTCGCCCCCTACCAGCCAGGCAAGACTCCGTCGGCGCCGGACGGCCGGTCGTACAAGCTGTCGTCGAACGAGTCGCCGTTCGGCCCGCTGCCCTCGGTCGTCAAGGTCATCGCCGAGGCCGCGGGCCGCGTCAACCGGTACCCCGACACCGCCGCGGTCGAGCTGACCGAGGCGATCGCGGCGCGCTTCGCGGTCCCGGCGTCGCACGTGGCGGTCGGCTGCGGATCCGTCGGCGTCACCCAGCAACTGCTCGAGGCCGTGGGCGACCCCGGTGCCGAGGTCCTGTACGCCTGGCGCTCGTTCGAGGCGTATCCGTACCTGTCCGACCTGGCGGGCGTGACGTCAGTGCGGGTGCCGTTGCGCGATGAGGCGCACGACCTGGCGGCCATGGCGGACGCGATCACCGACCGGACGCGGCTGATCTTCGTGTGTAATCCGAACAACCCGACCGGCACCATCGTGCGCCGGGCCGAGCTTGAGGAGTTCCTCGGCCGGGTCCCCGGGGACTGCCTGGTCGTGCTGGACGAGGCCTACCGCGAGTACGTCAGGGACGCCGGCGTCCCGGACGGGATGAGCCTGCACCGTGACCGGCCCAACGTGGCCGTGCTGCGCACCTTCTCCAAGGCGTACGGGCTGGCCGGCCTGCGGGTCGGCTTCATGGTCGCGCACGAGCCGGTGGCGGCCGCGATCCGCAAGACCATGCTGACCTTCTCGGTGAACGCGCTGGCCCAGGCGGCCGCGATCGCCTCGCTCGAGGCCGAGCCCGAGCTGCTGGAGCGGGTGGAGGCCGTGGTCGACGAGCGGGACCGGGTCCGGGGCGAGCTGCTCGCCCAGGGCTGGTCCGTGCCGCCGACCGAGGCGAACTTCGTCTGGCTGCGCCTCGGCGCCGACACCGCGGACTTCGCCCAGGCCTGCGACCGCGCGGGCGTGAGCGTGCGCCCGTTCGGCGCGGAAGGCGCCCGGGTTTCGATCGGTGACCGCGAGGCCAACGACGCGTTCCTCGCGGTCGCGCGGGCCTATCCGCGCCGTCACTGACCCCCGTCGGGAGCCCGGGCGCCTGTTACCCGGGATGAGGGGCGCGATCCGCAGGCTCAGCGGGCGGCGCGGTGGCCCGGCTCGGCGCCGCGGCGCGGCTCGAGCTGCTCGACGACCAGACGGTAGAACTGGCGGGGACGGCCGGGCTGCGGCGCCCGGGTCGGCGGCAGCGGCCAGGCCAGGCCCTCCTCCACCAGGATGTGCAGCAGCCGCCGGGCCGTGCGCGGGGTGACCGCGAGCAGCTGCCCGGCGGTCTCCGCGTCCACGGCCAGGTTCGCGTCCGTCGCGGCCAGCTTCTCGGCCAGCCGGGACAGCGTCTCCAGGCTGCGGGACCGGCGGGCGCCGGCCTCGGCTAGCCGCGGAACGTGAACCGGAGCCTGGGCCTGCTGGCCCGCGGGAAACCCGCGTATTCCGGCCGGGCCCAGGACGCGGCCGAGGGACGCCCGGGCGTGCGCCTCGGCCTCCACGGCCGTCCGGCCCATGCCGATGCCCACCTCGAGGGTGACGCCCAGATCGCTTCGGGCGCGCTCGGCGAACGGCGGCACCCGGAATCCGTCGGTCGCCCGGGCCAGCGAGCCCCGGGTCGCGACGATTAAGAACCCGTGGTCGCTGGCCGGGCTCACCGCCGCGTGGATCCGCTGGGCCTCCTGGACCAGGAACCGGTGCACGGTGAGGCGTAGTTCCTCGCGTGACTGCCGCGGCGACCCGCGCCGCCCGCCGTCCCGCAGGGCCGGCACCTCCACGATGGCCAGGGCCAGCTGCGCGTCCTCCAGCCTGCGGTACCCGCCCAGCAGGGCGGCCGTGCGCAGCGCCATGCGGATGTCGTTGCCGGTCGGCCGGAGCGCGAACACCGGGACCCCGGCCGCAGACAGCCGGGCCGCGACGGACTGCAGGCACGTGAACGCGACCGAAGTCTGCTTCCGGCGCCAGAGCCGCTCGTGGAACGAGGCCACCACCGCCGGGCTCCCGGAGTCCTCGCGGACGTGCACGCCCGACGTGGGCAGGCCGAGGTCGGTGAAGGCCTCGTCCACGTCGTTCCGGCTCAGCACGTCGACGCTGGACCGGGCGGGATCACGCCCGGCGTCCCGGCCTGCCGTCAGCAGCGCGGCGTAGAGCGCGCTGCCGCCGAGCGGGACGAACGTAGCGGGGCAGCTGAGCACCCCAGCGGTGCGGGCGTACTCGTACGGCACCCGGCTGGCGAACAGGCATACGTCGATCGCGGCGCCCAGCCTGACCACCTGGTCGGCGGCCTCCTGCTCGTCCCGGTAGGCGGCCGCGACCAGCCGCCGGGGCGGCGCGCCCTCCGCGGCGAGCGCGCCCGATGCGCCGCCGGATCTCCCGCTGGCCGCCGCGCCGGAGAGCATGATCCTCTCCACCAGCTCATGCGGCCCGATGACGCCGATCGTGAGCTCGCCCTGGGCGCGGCCCGGCGCCTTCACGACACGCCAGACCGGATCGTGGCCGACGCGGTGGCGGAGCCCGGCCAGGTGCCCCCCATCCCTGTCATAACCCGGGCCACGTTACATCCCATCTCCGGTCGGCTTCCCGCGGCGTGAGCGCCTCTCCTACATGTCGTAACTCACGCGGAGGGTCACTGGAAGAGCCAATTATCCGTGCCGCCGCGGCCAGGGCCGGTAATCCCTTGCTGTAACACGGGGGAAGTCGCCGATGATCCGCCTGTGACCTGGGCTTTAAGCTTCGACGCGATCGCCGGCGTCCTCGACGGCGATATCCGCGCCCAGCGTCGTCAGCCGCGCGGCCACCGCGGCGTGGCCGCGGTCGATCGGGTAGCCCGGCGCGACGACGGTCTCCCCGTCGGCGGCGAGGCCCGCCAGGATGAGCGCGACCCCCGAGCGCAGGTCGTGCGCGGTCACCTCCGCGCCCTTCAGCACGTTGGGCCCGTGCACCAGCGCCGCGTTCCCGGCTACCTCCACCTTGGCGCCCAGCTTGTTGAGCTCGCTGACCAGCGTGTAGCGCCCGTCGAAGATGGTCTCCCTGATGTAGCTGGTGCCGTCGGCCAGCGTGCTGAGCGCCATGATCGGCGACTGCAGGTCGGTCGCGAACCCGGGGAACGGGCTGGTGATCACGTTGATCGGCCGCAGCGCCCGCTCCCGGCGCACCTGCAGGATGGCGCCGTGGGTGGCGAACTCGACGCCCATCTGCTCCAGCTTCCAGCGCACCACGCCGAAATGATCGAGGGAGGCGCCGACCAGGCTGAGCTCCCCGCCGGTGATCGCGGCCGCGATCGCGAAGACCGCGGCGTCGATGCGGTCGGACATGACGGTGTGCTCGACGGCCCTCAGCTCCGAGACCCCGTTGACCGTCACGAAGCCGGTGCCGCCACCGCTGATGTCCGCACCCATCTTGGTGAGGAAGCTGATGACGTCGAGCACCTCAGGCTCCATGGCCGTGTTGTCGATCACGGTGGTGCCCGGCGCCAGCGCCGCGGCCATGATCAGGTTCTCGGTGCCGGTGTGCGACGGCGTGTCCAGGTAGAGGTGCGCGCCGCGGAGGCCGTGGTCGGCGCGGATGCGGATCGTGGCGTCGCCCTCGTCCACCCTCGCTCCCAGCCGGGCGAACCCCCGGTAGTGGAAGTCAAGGTTGCGGGTGCCGAGGTTGCACCCGCCGACGCCCTCGATGGTGGCCTCGCCGAGCCGGTGCAGCAGCGCGGGCACGAACACCACCGAGGCCCGGAAATGCCGGGCGATGTCGGCGGGCAGCACCGAACTGGTCAGCCGGGACGCGTCGACCACCAGGGTCCGTTCCCCCTCGTGGAACTTGACCACCGCGCCCACGGCCTGGGCCAGCTCGACCGCCCTGCGCACGTCCTCGATCACGGGCACGTTCCTGAGCACCGTCCGGCCCTTGTCGACCAGCAGCGAAGCCGCGATCATCTTCAGCGCCGCGTTCTTGGCACCCTGCACGAACACGGTGCCCTGCAGCGGGTGACCGCCGCGTACGCGATAGCAGGTCTGAGGGCGGGTAGTCATGCTGCCGGTGCTCCTGTCCGTCGAATGAGCGGCGTCGGTGTCCTGGCCCGCTGGCGGCAAGGTCCTGCCCGTGGCCAACCAGACGGCAGGCCGCCCGCGAGGGGCAGCCTGGTTTGCGTGCGGTCCAGTATCCCACCGGTCCGTCGGCCCCCAGACCATGACGGTGATGTTGCGTAAAGTGACCATGCAGACACTCAAGGCCATAGCCCGGAGCGTCCCGGCGGGGTTTGGCCACGTTTGCGGGGGCGCCTGCCCCGGCTAGCGCCAGCGCAGGCCGGTGATGCTCTCGTACGCGCGTACGTACCTGTCACGGGTACGCTCCACCACCGGTTCGGGCAGCGGCGGCGGCGGCTCCGGGCCGTACCGGTCCCAGCCCGACTGCGGCGAGGTGAGCCAGTCCCGCACGTACTGCTTGTCGAGCGAGGACTGGCTCCGCCCGGGAGCCCACTGGTCAGCGGGCCAGAACCGGGACGAGTCCGGGGTCAGCACCTCGTCGGCCAGGAGCAGCCGGCCGCCGGGGTCGAAGCCGAGCTCGATCTTGGTATCGGCCACGATGATGCCGTGACGGCCGGCCAGTTCCGCCCCCCTGCGGTACACCTCCAGCGTGATGCGCTCGACGTCCGCGGCCACGTCCGCGCCCACCCGGGCGGCGACGGCGGCCACCGAGATGTTCTCGTCGTGCTGACCCGGGGGCGCCTTGGTGGCCGGGGTGAAGATCGGGCGGGGCAGCTGGGAACCGTCGCCCAGCCCGGCCGGGAGCCGGACTCCCCAGATCATGCCGGTGCGCTGGTAGTCCGGGAGCGCCGAGCCGGTCAGGTAGCCGCGCGCCACACACTCCACGGGGATCATGTCCAGCCGCCGGCACGCCATCGCGCGGCCGGCGAACTCGGCCGGGATGTCGGCCTCCACCAGGTGGTTGGGCACGATGTCGGCCAGCCGCTCGAACCACCACAGCGAGAGCTGGGTAAGGATCTTGCCCTTGTCGGGGATCTCGGTCGACAGCACGTGGTCGAAGGCGGAGATGCGGTCGGTGGCCACGAGCAGCAGCACGCCGTCGTCGGTCTCGTAGAGCTCGTGTACCTTGCCCGAGTAAAGGTGCCTCATGCCTTGACATCCTCCTCGTCCTAAGGGACGGGGATTCCTAAGGGCTCACGCCACCGAGGTGGTTCCCGCTGCTGCCGGGGCAGGCTGATGCGGGCATGGTGCCGCGTGCCCCGCGGCGTGCGCAGGGACCAGCTCACCAGCAGCGAGCGCCAGTCCCCGGGCCAGGATGTTGAGCGCAGCATTACGGTCCGCGTGATCCTGATGGCCACACCGGACGCAGGCGAAGATCGCTTGGCTATCACGGTTCCCCGGGTCGGTGTGGCCGCACACATGGCACTGCTGCGAAGTGAAGCGGGGGTCGACGAAGATGACCTGGACGCCGGACGCCGCGGCCTTGTCTTTGATGCGCTGGCCGAGCAGGCCCCAGGCGGAGGCGAGGATGCTTCGGTTCAGCCCGGCCTTGGCCCGGGCCCGGTTGGGCAGGAAAGTACCCGGCCGCTCCGGGTCGGGTCGGGACGCGGGCTTGGCGGTCATGCCCTTGATGTGGAGCTTCTCCAAGACGATGACATCGTTCTGGACAACCAGCCGGGTGCTGAGCTTCTCAGCCCAGTCCTTGCGGCGATCAGCGACCCGGGCCGCGATCATGGCCATGGCCTGGCGGGTCCGCTCGCGCTTGTGCGAGCCCTTGCGCTGGCGGGCCAGGCGGCGTTGCAGGGCCAGGTACCGGGCCGCCTGGCGGCCGGATACTCGCGGCACCCGGTAGTGCTGGCCATCCGAAGTAACGAGGGCGGTGCGCACGCCCCGGTCCATGCCGGTCATCTTCCCGGTGCGCTCGCGGATAACCGGAGGTTGAGGGGCCGGGAAGGACACGTGCCACCGTCCGGCAGGATTGCAGCTGACCCGGGCCATGCCGGGCTTGTTTGGCAGGGCCCGGGTCCACCGGAACCGGACCCACCCGCACTTGGGCACTTGGACCTCGCCCCAGCGTCGGCTGAGGCGACGTGCTCGGGTATCGCGGATCACGAAGCCCTGGGTGCCTCGGCTGCTGCGATAGCCCGGCCTGCCTGCCGGGTTCGCCAGGTCGAAGAACGCGGCCAGGGCCCGGTCGAAGTCCCGCAGCGCCTGCTGCTGGACCGACGACGACCCGGCACCGAGCCAGGGCTCGGCCTGCCGGGCCTGGGCGAGCTGACGGTAACGCTCCATCGATGACGGCGCGCTACCCCGGCCCGGCCGCCACCAGGACTGCTGCTCGACGGCCAGGTTCCATACCCGGCGGGCGTAGGCGCAGTGCTCGCGCAATGCGAGCTCTTGCCCCGGATCAGAGCACAGACGATTCTTGATAGCCATAGCATGATTAGCCTAACCATAGCCTCTGACAGAACACGGCGACCAGTGCCACGGCAGGGGTCCACGACGGATTTGTTGGGATGATCTTGCTGGGTGTGGTTGGCCTTGATGTCTGAGTTGCAGCGCCTGTCAGATGGCTGATCGCAGACTGGCTGCGGCGGATGCTGGCCATAGCTCGTCCCGACAGCTTGCTGGCAGCGCAGCGATGCCGTCAGGCCAGCCGCTCCAGCCGCCCGAACACGCCGCCGAGCCGCTCGACGTACCGCTCCGGGCGGAAGGCCTCGTCGAGCCTGGCCTCGTCCAGCGGCTGGCCGCGCTCGGCGGCGTGCTTGCGGAGCGTCTCCCGGAACGGGGTCCCAGTCTCGCTGGTGTCCATGGCGGCCGCCTGGACCAGCGCGTAAGCCTCCTCGCGGGACATCCCGGCCGCGACCAGTTCCAGCAGCACCGCGGAGGAGTAGATCAGCCCGCGGGTGGCATCCAGGTTGGCGCGCATCCGCGCCGCGTCGACGCTGAGCCCGGTGATCAGCGCGGCGGTCTCGGCGAGCATGAAGTCGGTGACGGCGGCGGCGTCGGGCAGCGCCACCCGCTCGGTGGACGAGTGCGAGATGTCCCGCTCGTGCCACAGCGCGATGCCCTCCATCACCGGGACCACCTCGGCGCGGACCACCCGGGCCAGCCCGCAGACCCGCTCGGAGCGGACCGGGTTCCTCTTGTGCGGCATCGCCGACGAGCCCTTCTGGCCCCGGCCGAACGGCTCGGCCAGCTCGGCGATCTCCGTCTGCTGCCCGAGCCGTATCTCGAGCGCTACCGCCTCGCACACCGACGCGATAAGCGCCATAACGGACAGCCACTCGCCGATCCCGTCCCGGAACACCACCTGGCTGGCCACGTCGGCGGGCCGCAGGCCCAGCTCGGCCATGACCTGGGCCTCGATGGCCGGGTCGATGTTGGAGTAGGTCCCGACCGAGCCGGACAGCTTGCCGACGGCGACCGCGTCGCGGGCGCGCCGCAGCCGGCTGGCGCACCTGGCCATCGCGAAAGCGAAGTCGGCCACCCGGTGTCCCCAGACGTCCGGCTCGGCGTGGACGCCATGCGTCCGGCCCACCCGGAGCGTGCCGCGGTGCGCGAGCGCGTGATCGCGCAGCGCCTCGGTCAGCGCGGCGCACCCGGCCACCAGCAGGTCGGTGGCCTCGGTGAGCTGCAGCGCCAGCGCGGTGTCCAGCAGGTCGGACGAGGTCATCCCGAAATGGACGTACGCCGCGGCCTCCCGCGGGACCGTGTTGTCCGCCCACGCGGACAGGAACGCGATCACGTCGTGGCCGGTCACCGCTTCGAGAGCGGCCACCGCCTCGGGGGTGGGCGGCGGGGCGGCGCGCACCGGCGCGACGCTGTCGGCGGGCACGGTGCCCGCCCGGGCGTGCGCCTCTAGCACCAGGACCTCGACCCGGGACCAGAGCTCGTACTTGTGCGCCTCGCTCCAGACCCGGCCCATCTCCGGCCGGGTATACCGCTCAATCACCCCTCTATCCTGCCGCAGCGCCGGGAATGCGCGGGGCAGGCGCAGCGGCGGGAGGCGCCGTGGTGGCCGGGGCCTGCACCGCAGCCGCCCGCCCGGGCCTGAGAAATGCACCGTCACGCGGGCTATAGCACGCCTTTCGGTACATTTATGAGCACTCTCCCTCAGAACCGCGCGGGAGTTGCTGCGGCCCGCTCGGCGATGTCCCGGCGGTACCAGCCGCCGCGCATCCTGATCTTCCCCGCCGCGGCGTAGGCTGCCGCGCGGGCGCCGGCCTGGTCCGCCCCGGTCCCCACGACGTTGAGCACCCGGCCGCCGCTGGAGACCAGGTTCCCGGCTGCGGACAGGGCCGTGCCGGCCTGCAAGACGTAGGCACCGTCGGCCCGTTGGGCATCCTCTAGGCCGTCGATGTGATCGCCGGTGACCGGCGTGCCCGGGTATCCCTCGGCCGCCAGCACGACGGTCACCGCGGCACCGGGCGTCCAGCGCAGCGGGCCGGCGCTGGCCAGCCCGCCGTCGGCCGCCGCGCGCAGCAGCCCACCCAGTGGCGTGGCCAGCCGGTCCAGCACCACCTGGGTTTCCGGGTCGCCGAAGCGGGCGTTGAACTCCACCACCCGGATCCCGGTGGTGGTCAGGGCCAGCCCGGCGTACAGCAGCCCGGCGTACGGGGTACCGCGGCGGCGCAGTTCGGCGACCGCGGGCCGGATCACCGTGCTCAGCACCTCCTCGGCCAGGCCGGGGGGCGCCCAGGGCAGCGGGGCGTAGGCGCCCATGCCCCCGGTGTTGGGGCCGGCGTCACCGTCGAACGCGCGCTTGTAATCCTGCGCCGGCAGCAGCGGCACCGCCGCCGCGCCGTCGGCCAGCGCGAACACCGATACCTCGGGCCCGTCCAGGAACTCCTCGATGACGACCGTGCCGCGAGCGGGGGATTCCGGGCCACCGGGGGCTAGCACGGCGCGGGCGTGCGCCTCGGCCTGGCGCCGGTCGCCGGTCACGACCACGCCCTTGCCGGCCGCGAGGCCGTCCGCCTTCACCACGTAGGGCGGGCCGAACTCGTCCAGGGCCCGGCCGGCCTCGGCGGCGGTGGTGCACGTCCGCGCCGCGGCCGTGGGGATGCCGGCCTCGGACATGACCTGCTTGGCGAAGGACTTAGAGCCCTCGATCATGGCCGCCGCCCGGTCCGGCCCGAAGCAGCTGACCCCGGCCGCCCGCACGGCGTCGGCCACGCCGGCCACCAGCGGGGCCTCCGGGCCGATGACCACCAGGTCGGCCCCGGTCCTGGCGGCCAGCGCGGTCACGCTGGCCGGGTCGGCCGGGGTGACCGGATGGATCTCGGCGATCGTCGCGATCCCGGGGTTGGCCGGCGCCACGTGCAGGCCGGTCACGTCACCGTCCCGGGCCAGGGCACAGGCCAGCGCGTGCTCGCGGCCGCCGGACCCGATGACCAGGACGCGCATCAGATGAGGGGCCGGAGCTCGAGGGTCTGGTCCCGCCGCGGGCCCACGCCGATGCCGCACAACGGAGCGCCGACCATGTCCTCGAGCGCCTTGACGTACGCCTGGGCGTTGCGGGGGAGATCCCCGAGCTCCCGGGCCGAGGAGATGTCCTCCCACCAGCCGTCCAGGTACTCGTAGACCGGCACCGCGTGATGGAACTCGGTCTGCGTCATGGGGACCTCGTCGTGCCGGGTCCCGTTGACGTCGTAGGCCACGCAGACCGGCACCTTCTCCAGGCCCGACAGCACGTCGAGCTTGGTGAGGAAGTAGTCGGTGATCCCGTTCACCCGGGTGGCGTACCGGGCGATGACGGCGTCGAACCAGCCGGTGCGGCGGGGGCGGCCGGTCGTGACGCCGTACTCCATGCCGGTCTTCCTCAGCCACTCGCCACCGGCGTCGGCCAGCTCGGTGGGGAACGGGCCCGCGCCGACCCGGGTCGTGTAGGCCTTGACGATCCCGATCACCCGGGTGATCCGGGTCGGGCCGATGCCCGAGCCCGCGCACGCCCCGCCGGCCGTGGGCGAGGACGAGGTCACGAACGGGTAGGTGCCGTGATCCACGTCCAGCTGCGTGGCCTGGGCGCCCTCGAGCAGGACGACCTTGCCCTGGTCGAGCGCCTGGCTGAGCACCAGGCCGGTGTCGGTGACGTACCGCTGCAGCCGCTGGAAGTAGCCCAGGTACTCATCGGCTGCGGCCTTGGCGTCGATCCCGCGGCGGTTGTAGACCTTGGTGAGGACCTGGTTCTTCTCGCGCAGCACCAGCTCGAGCTTCTGGGCCAGGATCCCCGGGTCCAGCAGGTCCTGCACCCGGATCCCGGTCCGCGCGACCTTGTCGCTGTAGGCGGGGCCGATGCCGCGGCCGGTGGTGCCGATGCGGGCGCTGCCGAGGTAGCGCTCGGTCACCTTGTCCAGCGCGATGTGGTGCGGCATGATCAGGTGCGCGTTGGCCGAGATCAGCAGCCGGTCGCAGGACACGCCCCGGGCCCGCAGCCCGTCGATCTCCTCGATCAGCACGGCCGGGTCGATCACCACGCCGTTGCCGATGATGGGCGTGGCCTTCTTCGACAGCACCCCAGCCGGCAGCAGGTGCAGCGCGTAGCTCTCGTCGCCGATGACGACCGTGTGCCCGGCGTTGTTGCCGCCCTGGTACCTGACCACGTAATCGACGTCGTCGCCGAGCAGGTCGGTGGCCTTGCCCTTGCCCTCGTCGCCCCACTGCGCGCCCACGATCACGATGGCGGGCATCAGGTGACTCCCAGGGCGGCTGCGGCGGCCGCGCTGGCCTCGCGCAGGAACTCGCGGCAGCGGATGGCCTCGTCGTCTTCCCCGATGGCCGCGGCGGCGACGCCGAGGAAGTAGAGCGAGCGCAGGAACCCGCGGTTCGGCTCGTGCTCCCACGGGATCGGCCCGTGGCCCTTCCAGCCCGCCCGGCGCAGCTGGTCCAGGCCGCGGTGGTAGCCGGTCCTGGCGTACGCGTACCCGGCGACCGGATCGCCGTCCGCGATCGCGCGCTCGGCGAGCGCGGCCCAGGCGGCGCAGTAGGCGGGATGATCGGCGGCCACCTTGGCCGGGTCGGCGCCGGCCCGCAGCGCCTCGGCGGCCGCGACGTCGTCGGGCAGGTAGGTGGGCGGGGGCCCGGCGAAGAGGTTCTCGTGCGTCATGCCTGCCATCTTGCCGGATAGGTTGACTGCATGACGGATGGCGAGCTCGCGGCCGCGGCCAGCGGTGTGTTCTCACTCGGCGGCGCCGGGGCGGTCACCCGCCTCGGGTACGGCGCGATGCGGATCACCGGCCCGGGGATCTGGGGCGAGCCCCCTGACCGAGCCGGGGCGATCCGGGTGCTGCGCCGGGCGGTCGAGCTCGGCGTCGATTTCATCGACACGGCCGACTCCTACGGGCCGTACGTGAGCGAGGAGCTGATCCGCGAGGCGCTGCATCCCTACCACGGCGCGACGGTCGCCACCAAGGGCGGCCTGACCCGCGGCGGGCCCGACCAGTGGGGCACGGTCGGCCGGCCCGAGTACCTGCGGCAGTGCGTGGAGATGAGCCTGCGCCGCCTGGGCCTGGACACGATCGAGCTGTACCAGCTGCACCGCATCGACCCGCTGGTCCCGGCCGCCGACCAGGTAGGCGAGCTGAGCAACCTGCGCAAGGAGGGCAAGATCCGGCTCATCGGGCTGTCCGAGGTGAGCGTGCCGGAGATCAGGGAGGCGAGGCTGACCACGCCGATCGCGTCCGTACAGAACCTCTATAACGTGCTCGAGCGCCGGTCGGAGGAGGTGCTGGACTACTGCGAGCGGGAAGGACTCGGCTTCATCCCGTACTGCCCGATCGCGTCCGGCTGGTTCGCCGGGCCAGCCTGCCCGCTGGCGCAGCTGGCCCGGCAGGCCGGCGCGACCGGTGCGCAGCTCGCGCTGGCCTGGCTGCTGCGACGCTCCCCGGTCATGCTGCCGATCCCGGGCACCGGCTCGGTGGCGCACCTGGAGGAGAACGTCGACGCCGCCCAGGTCGAGCTGACCGACGACCAGTTCCGCGAGCTGTCGGCGCTGGCCGACCCTGGGCGGTGACCGGCCGTTGCCGGCTCCGGGGCCAGGTCAGCTCATCTGCTTGCCCGCTGACATCAGGTCCTGGCATGCCTCCACGACGCGGGCGGTCATCCCCTCCTCCGCCGCCTTGCCCCAGGATCGCGGGTCGTAGTCCTTCTTGTTGCCGACGTCGCCGTCTATCTTGAGCACGCCGTCGTAGTTGGTGAACATGTGTCCGGCCACCGGCCGGGTAAAGGCGTACTGGGTGTCGGTGTCCACGTTCATCTTGACCACGCCGTACGAGATCGCTTCATGGATGTCCTCGAGCGAGGATCCCGATCCGCCGTGGAACACCAGGTCAAACGGCTTGTCCTGGCCGTACTTGGCCCCGACCGCGTCCTGGATGTCCTTCAGCACCGAGGGCCGCAGCTTGACGTGGCCCGGCTTGTAGACGCCGTGCACGTTGCCGAACGTGGCGGCCAGGATGTACCGGCCGTTCTCGCCGAGCCCGAGCGTCTCGGCGACCGCCAGCGCGTCCGCGGGCGTGCTGTACAGCTTCTCGTTGATCTCGCCGACGATCCCGTCCTCCTCGCCGCCGACGACCCCGATCTCCATTTCCATGATCGTGTGAGCCTTGACGCACTGCGCGAGCAGTTCCTTGGCGATCTCCAGGTTCTCGGCGAGCGGAACGGCCGAGCCGTCCCACATGTGCGACTGGAACAGCGGGTCCTCGCCCCGTGCCACCCGCTCGGCCGAGATCTGCAGCAGCGGCCGCATATAGGTGTCCAGCTTGTCCTTGGGGCAGTGGTCGGTGTGCAGCGCGACGTGAACCGGATACTTGGGGGCTACCGTCCGGGCGAAGTGCGCCAGCGCCACCGCCCCGGTGACCATGTCCTTCACGTACTGGCCGGACAGGTATTCGGCCCCGCCGGTGGAAATCTGGATGATCCCATCGCTGCCGGCCTCGGCGAACCCGCGCAGGGCCGCGTTGAGCGTCTGGCTGGATGTCACATTGATCGATGGATAAGCGAAACCGTGTTCCTTCGCGCGGTCGAACATCTGCGCGTATATCTCTGGCGTGGCGATGGGCATGACGGCCGCTCCTTGTCAGTCGATATCGCCTCAGTATCCCGCCCGCGGCGAGATCAGGCGGCGGGCCCCCTGGGAAGCGGGAGCCGCCCGCCGGCCCGGTGCCGGGAGGGCGGGCGGGCGGAGGGCGGGCGGGGAAGGACAGCGCGGCGTCAGCCCAGGCCGAGGTCGGCCAGTTCGTACGCCGCGCGGTACGGCAGGCCGCGCTCGGTGACCCGCGGCCGGGCCCCGCGCTCCACGATGACCGCGACGCCGGCCACGTCGGCGCCCGCCTCGGTCAGCACGTCCACGGCGGTCAGCACGGAGTTCCCCGTGGTCGAGGTGTCTTCCACGGCCAGGACCCGCCGCCCGGCGACGTCGGGTCCCTCGATCCTGCGCTGCAGCCCGTGCGCCTTCTCGGTCTTGCGCACCACGAACGCGTCCAGGTGCCGGCCCGGGCCCCGGCGGCGTGCATCATCGCGGTCGCGACCGGGTCAGCGCCGAGAGTCAGGCCGCCGACGGCGTCGTAGTCGAGGTCCGCGGTCAGGTCGAGCATGACCCGCCCGGCGAGCGGCGCGGCCCGGCCGTCCAGCAGCACCCGGCGCAAGTCGATGTACCAGTTCGCCCGTTGTCCCGACGACAGAACCACGTCCCCGTGAATGACCGCTTTCGCCTTGATGAAGTCGAGCAACTCGTCACTGTCGGTCACGAGACTCAAGCCTATCCGGCGTCATTATCCCGGGCTCACGGCTGGCCCGTGATCTGTGCGTTATGTCACGACGGTGGGCGCGCGCTGGTAACGTCTCGCGTCGAGGGAAGGACGGTATCGCGTGGACCGGTGCGCCTTGTTCGTCGACGCGGGCTACGTGCTCGCGGATGGCGCCATGGCCGTCCACGGAACCCGGCAGCGGGACTCGGTCTCCTGGGACTACGCGGGCCTGGTCAAGCTGCTCACCGGGCTTTCCCGGGACCGCACCGGCCTGCCCGTGCTGCGCTGTTACTGGTACGAGGCCACGGTCGAGGGGCGCCGCAGTTCCGAGCACAACACGCTCGCCGACCTGCCCGGGGTCAAGCTGCGGCTCGGCCGGATGCGGCCGGGCCGGCGCGAGGGCGTGGAAGCCGAGATGCACCGGGACCTGACCACGCTGGCCAGGAACCGCGCGGTCAGCGACGCGATCATCGTCAGCGCGGAAGAGGATCTCGCCGAGGTCGTCGCCGAGGTGCAGGAACTCGGGCTGCGGGTGGTCATCGTGCACATCACGGCGGACGGGAACTGGACGGTGTCCCGGCCGCTGCGCCAGGAGTGCGATGACATCGTGGAGATTTCCGGCGCGCACCTGCGGCCATTTGTGGACCTCATACCGGGTGCCGAGCCCGCCCGCCAGGATGACCAATACCGGAATGGCAGCTACGCGCCGCGAAGCCACGAGCGGCGGAGCATTGCCAACGGTCACGGCGCCGGCCTGGGCGCGGTGACCCACCAGGGCCTGCCCGCGGCCGCGCTCCCCGCGCCGCCCGGGATCTATACCACCCCCGTGGTTGAGGAGTACCAGCGCACGGCGCAGCCGTCCGGCCCGGACCGGGGCCAGGGACCGCCGGCGTCGTCCGCCGTGTCCCCGCCCGCCGCCCACGCCGCTCCGCAGGCTGCGGCCCCCGCCCCGGCTGCGCCGCCCGTTCCGCCGCTTCCGGACCAGGCCGCCGCCCAGGCCCCGGCCGAGGCCCAGGCCCCGGCCGGGCTCGCGGAACCCGGCCGGTTCCCCGGCCCCGGACGCCCGGGCGCAGGCCGGTCAGCACACTCCGCCGGCCGGGCAGGCTCCGGCTGGCCATCAGGCTCCTGGTGCTCACCAGGCTCCAGCCGGCCATCAGGCCCAGGGCGCGGAGCGCGCGGCTCAGTTCCCGGCGGCGCAGGGCGCGGACGCGTCCCAGATCCTGGCGGCTCCGACCTCCTCCGCGGGCTACGGCGCCCAGCCCGGTGATCACGTCCCGGCTCACGGCGGTTACGGGCCAGCGCCAGGCCAGACTCGCGCCGACATCGGGCAGAACGCCTCCGGGCCGCCGCCCGAGGCCGCTCCCAACCACGGCCGGCGGCGCTCATCCGCTCCGCAGTCATCCCCGGCTCAGGGGGGACCGCAGGCGGCGATGCCGCACAACCCGGTGCCGCCAGCGCCGGTCCAGCAGGCACCGGTGCCGCAGCACGAAGCGATGCCGCAGCAGAACACGGTCCCCCAGAACGCCGTGCCGCAAAGCCCGGTGCCGCACAACCCGGTGCGGCAAGCCCCGGGACCGCCAGCCGCGATGCCCCAGCCAGGCCCGGCGGAGGCACGGTTCGGGCCGGTCCAAGGGGATTACCGCCCGCCCGGGCAGGACGGGCTGCGCGCCCTGCCCGCCAGAGACGCGATGCCGGCGCCAGGTCCGGAGGCCGTCCGGGCCGGCCGGGCCCCCGGCCCAGTTCGCCGACGAGGCGGCGCCGGGCCGGTTCGCCGGAGGGCAGGTTCCGGGCCGGTTCGCCGAAGGTGCCGGGCCGGACCGGTTCCGGGAAGGCGCGGGCCCGGCGCAGTGTTCTCCCGCCTCCCACCCCATCCGCCCCTCCCGCCCATTCCGCGTACTCCGCTCCGGCCGCCGAGCCGGGCGCGTTCGGCGCGGGCGGCCCAGGGCAGGTGCCCTACCCGCAGTTCCCCGGCGCGCAGCCGGGGCAGCACGCGGCACCCGTTCAGGAATCCGGTTACCCCGCGCCGCAGCACGAGCAGGGACCCTACGGCGGCCCCCGCCGGCCGCTCATGCGAACCTTCCCCAGCCCGTATCCCAGCCCATGGCGGTCTCGCTGACCGATGCCATCCAGGCCGCGCACGCCGAGGGCTTCGGGTTCGGGGACGCGGTGGCCAGGGATGCCCCGGCGTTGTGGCTGGAGGCGGTCCTGGCCCGCAAGCCGCGGATGCCGTCGGATCTGGAGGCCAGGCTGCTGCAGGGCTCGGCCCTGCCGATCGACTCGCTGCTGCACGACGAGGTCAGGCATTCGCTCCGGCGCGGTTTCTGGGATGCGCTAGAGCGCTCCAGGCAGCCCCGGTTGCCGGAGTTCATTACCAGGATGCCGCGTTGCAGATCCGCTTACGCCGGGTACCTTACCTAACGTGCCTGCTCTGAGCCGTGAGGAATTCGACGCGATCGAGTTCGACGCCGCCGCCAGTGGTGATCATGAAGCTGCGGCGAGGCGGATGAACAGGCTCACCTGGGCCGGCACCGAGACCGACTCGATGCCGCGTGCGGAGGCCTTCCTGCAGCAGGCGAGCAGTGGCTGCTGGCTGACGATCCGGCCGCCGCGGCGACCGGGTTCCGGCTTGCCCTGGCCGACGGCGGCCCGGTCTTCGTGGACCCGCGGGTGCCGCTCGCCCGGGCGCTCTTCCTGCTCG
>CAWIDQ010000110.1:0-14708 GCA_963834695.1 uncultured Actinomycetota bacterium | reverse complement strand
AACGGCTGGATCGGCGGGGCGTGCGCGGAGCCGGTCGTGATCCGTGAGGCGCAGCAGGTGATCGCCACGGGCGAGGCCCGGCTGCTGCTGCTGGGCACGCCGGAACAGTTCGGCGCCGCGATCCCGGAGGGCATGACCGTGGTGCCGATCGCCTGCCAGAGCGAGGGCGCGCTGGAGGTCTACATCGAGCCGGTGCTGCCCGCGCCGCACCTGGTGGTCGTCGGCCGCTCGCCGATGGCGCACGCGCTCGTGGACCTGGCCCGGGTGCTGGGCTGGCGGGCCGTGCTCGTCGACGGCCCGGACTTCACCGCCGCTCACGCCGACGAGCGCTCGATGGTGGTCGTAGCCACCCAGGGCCACTTCGACGAGGAGGCGGTTGAGCAGGCGGCCGCGGCCCGGCCCGCGTACCTCGGCCTGGTGGGCTCGGAGCGCCGCGGGCAGGCGCTGCTCGGCTACCTGGCCGAGCGGCGCGTTCCCGCCGACCAGCTCGACCGGGTCCGCGTGCCCGCCGGGCTGGACCTGGGCCCGACCACGCACCAGGAGATCGCGGTCGCGATCCTGGCCGAGCTGGTCCAGTTGCGCGCGTCCGGCGCCCTGGCGCCCGGCCGGCGGCCGCGGATCGCGGCGCGGCCAGCCCCGCGGCGGACCGTTATGGATCATCGATCGACCCGGTGTGCGGGATGACGGTGGCCGCGGACGCCTCCGGACGGCCGCTCGAACACGACGGCACCACCTACTACTTCTGCTCGGGCGGCTGCCGCCGGGCGTTCGAGCAAGACCCAGCTGCCTACCTCGAGAGAGAGGCCCAATGCTGATCAAGAACGAGTTCGAGGTCGCCGAGCCGGTCGAGAAGGTGTGGCAGTTCTTCGACAACATCCCGCAGGTGGCCGCCTGCCTGCCCGGCGCAGAACTGACCGAGGACCTCGGCGACGACAAGTACAAGGGCCGGGTGGCGGTGCGGATGGGCCCGGTCCGGCTGCAGTTCGGCGGCACCGCCGAGATCACCGAGCGGGACGAGGCGGCCAAGCGCATTGTCGTGCACGCGGCCGGCGCCGAGGAAAAGGGCCGCGGCCAGGCCAGCATGGACATCACCGCGGCGCTGACCCAGGCCGGGCGCGGTACCAAGGTCGCCGTGGCCCAGGACCTGCAGCTCTCCGGGGCCGCCGCGCAGTACGGCCGGGGCATGATCTCCGACGTCACCTCGGTGCTGATGCGGGACTTCGCCGCGAACATGCAGGACCGGATCGAGCGGCTCGACCGGGGCGAGTCGGCGGAGCAGATCGCCGCCGCGTCCGCCACCCCGGCCGGCGGCCTCACCCTGGGCCTGCGTGCCGCGATGATGGCGCTGACCCGGGTCTTTCGCCGCTTTTTCCTGCCTTACCAGCCCGCGAGCTGAGAGGAGCTATCCATGGTCTTGTGGTGGATCGGCAGCGTGATCCTGCTGGTCGTGGTGCTGCCCATCGTCATCTACCTGCTCAACCGGGTGCTCGCCGCACTGGAGCGGATCCGGGGCGCCACCGACGCGATCCTGTCCGGCGGGGTCGCCCTGGTCGGAGAGCTCGACGGCGTGCCCGAGGCGCTGGCCACGACCGACGAGACCGTCAAGGAAGTATCGGTCGGCGCGGTCCGGTACGCGGGCTCGGTCGCGAAGCTTCTGGGCTGAAAGGAGTTCGGTCATGCCGGCAGTCGCCTGGTTCACCCTGATCGTCGCCGCGCTGATCATCGCGATCACCGCGGTGGGCCTGTTGCGGGTCATCTTCCACCTGCGGGCCATCCACAAGACGCTCGTCGCGACCACCGGGGGGGTGCAGGCCGTCGCGCAGCTCACGAGCACCGTTCCGGAGCGGCTGACCTCGGTCAACGCGAGCCTCAAGCCGGTCCGCGACTTCTGCGAAGGAGTCTGAGATGAGCACCGGCTGGGTGGTCGGCTGGGTCATCGGGATCGTGATCGTCCTGGTCGTGGTGGCACTGGTGGTGCCGATCCTGCTGCTGGCCCGCGCGATCGGCAACGAGGCACCGAAGATCAACGACGAGCTGGAGAAGGCCGTGGCGAACACCGCGCCGCTCGGCGCGCTGCGCACGACCATCGAGTACGCCACGACGATCATCGGCGGGCTGCAGCGCGGCCGCGCCCGGCTGGGAGGCTAGCCATGCACGACCTCGCGATGTCGTCATCCGAGCACACCAACTGGCTGGTCGCCAACATCGTCGGCCTGGTCGTGGTGGTCGCGGTGGCGGCGCTGCTGAGCCTGCTCATCTACTACGTGAAGGTCATCGACCGCCGCGTGGTCCAGGTCAAGGAGACGCTCAAGGCGGCCGAGGCGAACACCGCGGACACCGTGCTCATCCCGCAGGTCGCCGGCGGCGTGGACGCGGTCCTGGCCGAGGGCCTGCAGCACCACCTGTTCCTCGGCCGCGTCCTAGGCAAGGTGAAGTCATGACGGGGATGGTCATTTTCACGGTCATCGACATCGTCCTGCTGATCGCGGGCCTGGCGTTCTACCTGTACTGGGTCGGGAGCCTGCTGGGCCGCATCGCTGGGAACCTGGAGGAGTGCGCGGAGCTCGTGCGGGCGATCGCCGACCACGCCAAGCTCATCGGGCCCGGCGTGACGCACATCAACGAGACCGGCGGCGTGGTGGCCGGGGCGCTGCCGCTGCTGTACGGGATGGCCGAGGAGATCGTGACCGACGTCACCCCGCGGCCCGAGCCGCCGGCCGAGCCCGAGCCCGCGCGGCCCGCGTCCGGCACGCGCCGCTCCCGTCTGCTCGATTCTGTGGGATTCGTCCCGCAACGGTAGGACCCGGGGCCGGCCCGGCCGCGAACCCCGGGCCGGGGCGAGCGCGGCGGCCCGTGGCGGAGTCAGGCCTGATCCGGGCCGCGGCGGGAGACCGGACCGGTGGTGGGCGCTTGGTACTCGCCGATCCACTCGTCCTTCCAGGCCGGGTCGTACTGGCGGGTGTTGCAGCCCGGGCGATAGATCGCGGTGAGCTCGCGGGTGATCTGCTCCCGGTGCCCGCGGCCGCCGCCGGGCACCTCGTACGTGGCCACGTAGAGCTTCCACTTCGAGCCGGCCCGGCGCACCCAGCACGGTGCGCGGGGGTGCCGGAACGGGAAGCGCTCCGCCGAGAGATCGTCGGCGTGGCCCACGTAGATGACCGCGTAGCGCTCCGGGCCGGTGCCCGGGTCGGGCTTGCACAGGATCGCGTACACGGCCGCGGCCTGCGGCGGGGTCCACCCGCCGAGCAGGCGCGGGCCCTCGAACGGGTAACCGGCCAGCGACCCGAGGCGGATCATGACTCCTCGTCCTCGTCCTCGCTGATCGCCTCGGCGCGCACCACCGGGGCCCCGGGCAGGCCCGCCTGGCGCGCGGCGCGCACGAACTCCTCGGTCGCCTTCTCGATGGCTTCCTCGCGGCTGGCGGCGTCCACGATGAGCCGGGCCCCGTAGCGGCTGGTCCCGATCCCGGTGGCGATGCCCTGGCTCGGGGCGACCGCGTCGGCCAGCTCCACGACCTGTTCGCGGGACAGCACCCGGTCGCCCTCGGCCTCGACGCCCACGCTCCATCTCATGACGCGGATGCTCCTAACTCAGCGTCGGCAGCAGCGCGGCGAGCTCTTCAAGGCTGCTCAGGTCGTGACCCGACAGGGTCAGGTCGACGTGCGGGGCGGCGACCATCATCCCCAGCGTGCTCGGCCGGAAATCCGGGTTGTCACCCTTGTGCGGGTTCATCCACACCACCTTGTGGCTGAGCCGGGCGAGCCGTTCCATGGCCGCGGCCAGGACCTCCGGGTCGCCGCGGTCGAGGCCGTCGGAGCAGATCACCACGATCCCGCCCCGGCACAGCCCGCGCCGCCCCCATTCCCTGACGAACGCGTCCAGCGAGGCACCGATCCTGGTGCCTCCCTCCCAGTCAAACACCGTCCGCGCGGCCAGCTCCAGCGCGTCGTCCGGCCGACGGCGGTCCAGCGCCTTGGTGATGCGGGTAAGCCGGGTGCCGAAGCAGAACACCTCAACCCGGTCGGCGGCGCGCTTCGCGGAGTAGCCGAACTGCAGCAGGTGGCGCGAGTAGTCGGCCATCGAGCCGGAGACGTCGAGGATCAGGATCAGCGGCCGCAGCCGGACCCGGCGGCGGCGCCAGAACAGCTCGGCGGGCTCGCCGTGCATGCGTAGCGACTCGCGTACGGTGCGGCGCAGGTCCGGGGCGCGCCCCGAGGGCGCCCGCCGGGTGCGCCGGGTGCGCCGCCGTGGCGGTGACAGCCGGATCCGGGTCATGATCCGGCGCACCGCGGCGAGCTCGTCCGGGGTGCAGGCCGCGAACGCCTTGTGCCGGAGCGCTTCAGCGTCGGACGCCATCAGGCCGAGCGTGGTCTCCTGCTCCGGCCCGCCATCGCCGTCCCGTTCGGCGGCCGGGACCTCCAGCACGGCCTCGGCCTGCGTGGTCACCTGAGCCCTGAGCAGGAGCGCGTCCCGGACCGGGTCGCCGGTGCCGAGGAAGAATCTGCGGAACACCTCGTCGTAGACGGGGATGCTGTCGCGCCGGGTGACCAGCGTGGCGCGCCCGGCCCAGTACAGGTCGAGCAGGTCGGACGGGTCTAGCGGGCCCATCGCCGAGCAGTAGTCCAGGATGTCGCCCGAGCCGACGGCCAGCCCGGCCGCGCGCAGCTCGCGGCCGAACGCCACCAGCAGCTCGACGAGGGGAGCCCGGCCGGGTACGAGAGCCTCCGGCGCGCTCGCGCCGGGTACGGGGGCTTCAGGCACCGGACGTGATCTCTTCGAGGTTGTCCCGGACCAGGTCGAGGTCGTCGCGTTCCTTCACCACCGCGCCGAGCGTGTCCTGCGCCGTCTGCGGGTCGAGGTCGCTCGCGCCCAGGAAGTCCAGGGTGCGCACCCAGTCGATGGTCTCGGCCACCCCGGGCGGCTTGGCCAGGTCCATCTCGCGCAGTCGGTTGACGGCGGCGACGACCTTGCGGGTCAGCGCCTCGGACACGCCGGGCTCCCGGACCAGCACGATCTCCACCTCACGCTCGGCGGGCGGGTAGCCGATCCAGTGGTACAGGCAGCGCCGCTTGAGCGCATCGTGCAGTTCCCGGGTGCGGTTGGAGGTGAGCACCGCCAGCGGCGGGCTCTCCGCCTTGACCGTGCCGATCTCGGGGATGGTGATCTGGAAGTCGGACAGCAGTTCCAGCAGGAAGGCCTCGAACTCGTCGTCGGCCCGGTCCACCTCGTCGATCAGCAGCACCGCCTGGTCGCCGGCCCGGACCGCCTCCAGCAGCGGCCGCTCCAGCAGGAACCGCGGGCCGAACAGCTTGTCGACCGCGTCGCCGTCGGCGATCTGGCGCTCGGACAGCGCCCGGATGTGCAGCATCTGCCGCGCGTAGTCCCACTCGTAGAGCGCCTGGTTGGTGTCGATGCCCTCATAGCACTGCAGCCGGATCAGCCTCCGGCCGAAGACCGCGGCGAGCACCTTGGCCACCTCGGTCTTGCCCACCCCGACCTCGCCCTCGAGCAGGATCGGGCGCTGCAGGGACAGCGCCACGAACAGCGCCGTAGCCAGCCCGCGGTCGGCCAGGTACCCGCCGTGGCGCAGGATCTCGGTGAGCTCACCGACGGATTCCGGACGCTCCATGCAGCGCTCTCCTCGCCGTCGGCGTTCGCGTTATCGGCTTATCGGCGGGCCCGGCGCTGGTCAGCGGGCTTGTCCCGGGTCGAGGACCAGATCCCGGACGCTGCCGGCCTCAGGATTCAGCTTGCCCTCGCGGCGCAGCTGGTCACGCCAGGCGGCGCGCAGGTCACGCCCGGTGCCGGCACCGGCACCCGGGTCCGCGACCGCGTCGGCCAAGCCGTCGAAGCCGACATCCGCCATCTTCTTGCAGGACTTGGTCTGTTCGCAGGCCGCGTCGAGATCCGCGCTGGTCTGCCCCTGAGCACTCCACACCTCGCGAAGCACCTCAAGGGCATCATCCGGCTGACCGCTCATCTACGGATACCTTTCGGCCGTGCTGTTGTCCTGGTCTCGACTCTAATTCCTGCTGCCACCGCGGGCGACAGCAGATTAAGGGTTCTCTTATGAGATGACCGGTGACCGGGATGGCAGGCGGCGGTTACCCGAGTCGCCCTCCCGGGTGAAACGGGACCGCGCGAGCCGCCGCCGACCATTTTGCCCGGTTAGTTCACTGGATTCACCATCATCACCCCCGTCACGGCTGCTACGTTTGACGCGGTCTTCCATCCGTCGAGTCACGCTCCGGGTCACGTGGGAGTCGTGGGGAGGATGGAAAAAAGGCTCATTCGTAGCGTTTCGGGTCAGGGGGGGAAATGCCGGCGACCCATCGGCGCACGAGAACTCGAAGGCACGCCCGGCGTCGGGGGTATGCGGTCTGCGCGGCCGTGGCCGCACTGGGGCTGGGGATCATCGCCGCGGTGATCGCGTGGCAGGGGCCGACCGGAAAGCCCTCCGACCGGACGGACGCCGCCTATTGCGGCCTCGTCGCTTGCTCGGCCCTGCAACCCGGCGTCACCGCAACGGCGACCCCGGTCACCCCGGCGGCCAGCGCTCCGGTGACCGGCCTGCCGTCCGGCGGGGGCCAGGTGAAGCCGCGGACCTCGCCGGACCCGGCCGCCTCGGCCTCGTCCGCCGCCCCGGTCCCCGTGCCGACCGTTGCGCCGCCGACCACGCCGGCTTCTCCCCCCGGGCCGTCCCCGACCTCGCCACCGCCGCCGCCGACCCCGACACCGTCGCCCACGGTGTCACCGACGCCGACCAGCGCAGACGTTACCGTCACCTACTCGACACCGCGGCAGTGGCGCGGCGGCTTCCTGGGCGAGCTCACGATCGTCAACCAGGGCGGTCCCGCCGTGACCGGCTGGCAGATCATGATCACGCTGCCCGGCGATCAGGTACAGCGGGTGTGGAACGCCAACTGGCAGCCGGCCGGCTACGGCAGCGTGATCATGACTCCGCTGCCCGGCGATCAGGTGATCGAGCCCGGGGACTCGCTGTCGGTGAGCTTCGTCGTGCAGGGCGACACCACCGAACTCGCGAACTGCACGTTCAACGGTTCTCCCTGCAGTTGACCAGCCGTATCCGCCGCGAGCCCGTTACGGCTCGTTCGTTGAGATGTCAGATTCAGCAGTCTTGGGCAGGTTAGTAAGGGGGACCAGATGCCGGAAGGGTCATCGAGCGACTCGGCCGAGCCTCCGGGCGGGGAAGAACCATCATCATCTACTGGCCGGAGGAATTCCCGGCCGGTCACGCGCGGGCGATACCCGGCGCTATGGGCGGCCGCCGGGCTGGTCCTGCTCGGCGGTTCCGCGGGAGTCGTGCTGCTCCATGATTCTGGCGGGCGGCCGCCTACGCAGACGGCCTTCTGCGGGCTGGTCGAGTGCTCCGTTCTGCGCTCGGCAGCGGCCAGCGAGCCGGGAAACCCGAGCCCTGAGCCCTTCCCGTCGTCACCGCTAGCGCGGGCGGCCCCGGCCCCGGCCCCGACGCCCACGCTGGTGCCGCGGTCGGCGCCGACGACACCGGCGCCCGCACCGGCGCCGGCCCCAGCGCCCGCGCCCGCGGCGTCGCCGACGCCCGCGGCCTCACCCAAGCCGGGGCGCACCCCGGAGCCGGTGCGCACGCCGGGCCCGGTGCCGACCTGGACGCCGCCCGCCCTGCGCGGGCCCTGGCCTTCCCGGTGGTCGCAGCCGCCCTGGGCCCCGGCCGGCGAGGGCTGGTCCCACCACTCATCCTGGTGGCAGGGGTGGCAGGGTCAGCGTTCTCATCAGCCGTCCTGGTGGTGATGAGAGGGCTGATCTAGAGCCACCGGGCGCCTGCGCCGCGGTCCGCGACACGCTTACAGTGACGAGAGGCCCGGTGGCTAGAGAAAGGCCCGCCCGTGGCAGGCGAGTGGTACAAGAGCGCTGTCCCGCAGGACAGCACGGCGCTCAGGGGCATCGACACCACCGTCGCGCACCCGGCCCGGGTCTACGACTACTGGCTCGGCGGCAAGGACAACTTCGCCGTCGACCGGGAAGCCGCGGAGGAGGTGCTGCGGGCCAGACCCGCGATCCTGCTCAACGTCCGCTCCAACCGCGCGTTCCTGGCCAGGTCGGTTCGCTATCTGGCGGGCCAGGCGGGCACGCGCCAGTTCCTGGATATCGGCACCGGGATACCCAGCGCTAACAACACTCATGAGGTCGCCCAGTCCGTCGCGCCCGGGGCCAGGGTCGTCTACGCCGACAATGACCCCATCGTGCTGGCCCACGCGCGAGCCTTGCTGACCAGCGACTCGGGCCTGACCGCCTACATCGACGCGGACCTGCACGACACCGGCACGATCCTCGCCGAGGCCGCGCGGACGCTGGACGTCACCCGCCCGGTCGCGGTCATGCTGGTCGCGGTGCTGCATCTCATCCCGGACGAGGACGACCCGTGGGGCATTGTCTCCGCGCTGATGCAGGCCGTCCCGTCCGGTAGTCACCTGGTGATCTCGCATCCGGCGAGCGACATCGAGGCCCACAGCGCCGCGCAGGCGGCCGATCGCTACAACGAGCGGGTGGCCCAGAATCGCTCAGGCGGACACCACGATCACGACGGTGTGCCCGATCTTGACCTTGTCGCCTTTCTTCAGCCGCTGGGGAGCGTGGATCCGGCGCCCGTTGAGCCAGGTGCCGTTGGTGGAGCCGAGGTCTTTGACGTACCAGAGGCCGTGGGCGATCAGGAAGCGGGCGTGCTGGTTGGAGGCGTACTCGTCGCCCACGGCTAGTTTGCCCTGACGGCCCGCGACGAAGTCGCTGTGGAAGGTGTGCCGTTCATCCCCGGCCTGGACGAGGAGCGTCTGGGTGGGAACGGCCTCGACGTCCGCGAGCGTGACGCCGGTCTGGCCGACCACGGCGGACACGGCGGCCTTCCAAGCCTGCTGCTCCTGCTCGGTGGTGTCTTCCCACGGCGGGAGAAAGCCCGGGTTGGCGCCCCGGTGGGCTTCGTAGGCGGTTCGCGCGAGGTTCTCGAGGCCGATGCCGGTCACGCCACCGATGATGCCAGAGGGGCACCGATGCTGGTCCCGGGGAGCGCGGTCCGGGACGCCGCGGCGCGCGGCCGCGGTCACGCGGCCCGATATCTTGCTGGGCATGCGCCGCGCCTTCCCCGATCCGGCGCTGGCCGCTGAGGGGATCGTCCTGCGCCGCGCGATGTCAGGCGACATTCCGTGGATCACCGCGGCGTGCCGCGACCGGGAGCTGAGCCGGTATATCCCGGGGATTCCGTACCCCTACTCGCAGTCGGATGCGCGCGCCTTCATCGAGCACGCCGACCGCGGCTGGGCCGAGGGAAGCCACGCGACCGCACCGCGAGCAACCGGGCGGCGACCCGGGCGGCTTTGACGGCACGTCCGGCGATCCCAGGAAGGCTCCCTAGTGTCCGCGTGCCGACGGCACGGTTCGCGACCCGCCCTGGCTCACGGTCACCTGCCTCGGGCTCAGCGGTGACGGCGCCGCGGTGTCCCTCGCCGTGCCACCGGGCGGGGCCGGTGCCCGCGCCCTGCCCTCGGCCTGCGGGAAGTGGCCGGCAGCGGGGGCCAGAGCTCCGCCACGTCCGGCAGATCCCAGGTGGCCCGGGATATCTCGCCGTGCGTCGTGGCGGCGAGGACCGCGCCAAGCCTCATGTCGAGTTCACCGATGGTCAGCCTGCCCTGCGCGAAGTGCTCGGCCAGGGCCGCCGCGGCCGCGTCGCGGTCAGCGTCGCCGGCACGCACGTGCGGCCCGGGGGCCTGGTGAATCTCCCTGGGCGCCCCGGGGGGCAGTTGCCCCAGCGCGGCGGCGTAGCGATCCAGCGCGGCCCGGCCTTCGCCGGTGAGCGCCACGGTGGTCAGCGCGCTAGCGCCGCGGCCGGTCGCCTCCGTCTGCAGGTATCCGGCGTCTTCGAGTCTGCGCAGGTGGGCAAGCAGGTTGTCCGGCGTCAGCCCGGTCATGTGCTGCAGCCGGCCTAAGGACAGAGCGTCGCCGGCCGGCAGGGCCGCCAGCGTCGCGACGATCCGCAACCGCGCCGGGAAGTGGATCAGCGGGTCGAGCACGCCGACGGCCATGCCGCGCCCTCCCATCTACTTTGCGCCACAAAGGTAACCCACTTTGCTGTGCAAAGTCAAGGGCTGCGGAGTCGCTGCTCTGGCCTGTGCGGCCGCGCGAGGTCAGTTGTCCCAGCGGACGACGATCCGCCTCTTGCTCCCCGGCAGCGGCAAGGATTCCGCTTCCGCGGCCACCGCGTCGCGTTCCGCGCGCGACAGCGGCCGCCAGGGCTGCACCGTCATTACCGTGTCCGCACGCCGCCATGTCCCGACGATCTCTCCCGCCACGAGCACGCCGCCGGGCCAGACGCGCGAGGTCCAGAGCTCGCGGCGGTGGGCGGCGTCCGGAACCAGGAGATCGCGATCGGTTCCCTGGAGCAGGAAATAGGCGTCGCCGCTCGGGAGCAGCCGCGCGGGCGCCGCGGGCCCCGGGGCGGCGCGCAGGGCCGCCTCGTCTCGGGTGAGAATCCACGCGTCGCCGACCGGTGTCCGCACGGGTGTCAGCGACCGGCCGAGGGCTTCGAACGCCGCAGCGCCGGGCCGCGGGCCGATTCCCGACCACTGGCCGAAGGCCTCCGGAGTGGCCGGCCCGTAGATGTGCAGGTAACGCCGCGCGAGCTCGAGCCGGGCGTCGCGGGGGTCGACCTCGGGTGGCGGCACGGTCCAGACGGTCGGCCGCCGTGCGCCCTCCCACCGGATCAGGACCGTACCGGTCGCTGCCGCGTACCTGAGACTGTTGGGGTGCACGCCGAGCGCGCGCCCCGCTGCCTCGTAGTTCATCCGCTCGCCGCCGAGGACGGCGTGCAGGCGCGCGGCGAGGTCCTCCGCCCGCAGCCGGCCCTTGGCGTCGTCGGGCAGCGTCCCGAGCGAGAAGACGGCGAGGTCGCACGCGGGAACGACAAAGACGCTGAACCGCGGCCCCCAGAGCTGGACCAGCGAAGGGTCCTCCCACGCGGCCGGCCCGGTGTCCTCGACGCGCGCGTGAATCGACGCCACGGCCGCCCGGGGCATGCTGTCCTGCAGCCCGGCCCAGGCCGCACGCCGAAGCGAGCGCCGTCCGCGCGGGAGCCGCTCGTCGAGCGCGCCGACGTGTTGCCGGAACGCCAGGATCTGGGGCCGCGTGAGGTCGAGCCGGGTCCTGGTCACGTCACATCACCACGATGAGCGTTCCCCTCCAGGTCAACGGGGAACACGCTCGAGAACCGTACCAGGCGTGGCCGCCGCGGCTGGTTTCGTCGCGAACTTCATCTCTGAGCCGATGCTCAAAGGGTTCATCGTCGGCGTGGTGCTGAACCCGGCCAGCGCCAGCCAGCTCGCCCAGGCCGGGAAGATCCGCCTCGACGGCGATCAATCGGTGCTGGCCACCCTGGGCGGGCTCCTGGATTCCTTCGACCCCAACTTCAACATCGTCACCCCTGACCGGCCGCCAGCTGGGCATCCGGTCCTACGGGCTGGCCTGGGCCTCGACCGCCGCCGGGCCCACCCGCTCTCTGCGGCCTCGTTCCGAGACGAAGAAGATGACGAGCCCGATGCCGATCGACGCCACCGTGATCGCTCCCACGGCCAGAGCCCACCCGGACCTGGTGAAGATGGGTGCCCACGGCGCCCAGAACAGCAGGATCACCGCGGCCGCGTCGGCAAGGACACCGACCGCCCCGCACAGGGCCAGCACGCCCCACGGAGTCTGCTGGACCTCCTTGAACTTCTCGGGGAACGCGCGCCGGACGAAGAACACGTCGCTGAACAGCAGCACCATGGATGTGCACCACACCACCGTCACCGCGGCGAGCAGCACCAGGTAGACCTTGGTGGCGTAGTTCGACGTGGCCGACTGGATCGGGAAGTAGATGACCGCGGTCGCGACCGACGCGATCACGGTCTGGCCGAGGACCGCGTTGGCGGGAACCTTGTTCCTGTTCACCTGGCCGAACTGGTGCGGAAGCCGGTGCTCCAGGCCCGACACGAACATGAGGCGGGCGAACGAGTAATTGTAGACAACCGTGTCGGATATGAAGATGAGCACCAGAATGAACGCGACCCACGAGCCCAGCGTGTGGCTGACCGCGATCTGCACGGCCTGGACCACACCGTAGGTGGCATTGTTGTGGGCCACCGGGACGACCACCATGGTGGAGAACGTCGTCAGCAGGTAGGCGACGATAACGACCAGGCAGCCCCAGAACAGGTAACGCTTAATCGACCGCTCGCTCTTGATCTCGACGCCCATGTTCAGGGGCACCTCGATGCCGAGGAGCGCGAGGATCACGGTCGAGAAGAACGTCCACTGCCCCCAGCCCTTCAGGTCAGAGGCATGCAACGCGAACGAGTTGGCCACGGGGTGCCCCTGGGCCAGCCAGACGAAGCCGGAGATACCGACCAGGAGAATGCAGACCGAGTACAGCACGAACTGGACATTGACGTAGTTCTGGGTCAGCCGGAAACGGAGTGTCCCGAGCAGGCAGGAGAACCACAGGACGGCCAGCACGATAAGCCCCTGCTGCCATGGCCTGGTGAACAGGCTGGCGTTGATCGCCTGGGAAAGCGTCACGACAAGTGACCCGGCCAGGATCATGACGAGAACGCCCGGCCACCACGCGGCGAACCCGGCGAAGAACCCCCAGAACGAGCCCAGGGCCTTGTGGGTCCACACGTACAGCGAGCCCTCCTCGGGAAACATCCGCCCCAGCTGCGCGGTGACAAAGGCGCCGGGGATAAGGAACGTCAGGAACCCGAGAACCCAGAACACATAGGAGGCGGACCCGGCGAACTGCACCGTTGACGAGTTCGATATGAACAGGACGAGGGCAACGAAGATCACCACGAGGTCGAAGGAGTTCAGCACCCGGGAGACCAGGGTGGGGGCCACCTTCTCAGAGATCATGGACCGGTCGTCGGACATTTCTGCGGCCATGGAACACCTCCCATGAACATCCGCCGGGAAACTTTGCGCCGTCATAACGCGGCGCAGGAGGCGAGGCGCGGCAGGCCGACAGCCCCGACTTGTGCACTTGTGATAGCGCTAGCTTCCCACCTCGGCGGCTGGCTGACCAGCCTCAGTGCTCCCATCCCTTATGGAGGGAAGATCCGCGCAGCCGCGTGGCCTTAGTCCTGCAGGATCTGGTCGGGGGTGAGCGGCCGGTGCCAGAACATCCACCCGAGCAGGCCATGGCCTACCTCCCGAGCGAGCGCGGGCGGTGGGACGGCCAGGACCGGGCACCGGGCGTGAGCCAGGCAGTAGCGGCTTACCCTGCCGTAGACCACCTGGGCCAGCGGGCCGCGATGGCCTGCCCCTACGACCAGCAGGTCGCCCGGGTCCGCGATCGTGACCAGGACCCAGCCAGCCTCGCCCCGCTCGACAACGGGCTCGACCAGCGGGTCAGCCGGGATCTGGCCCCACGCCGCAACGAGCGTGTCACGCAGCTGCTGTTTAGCGTTCTCTGCCCAGATGCGGCGCAGGTAGCCACAGGGCCCGCGCCGGTCGGCGAGATCACCACCGGGCGGCACCCAGGCCAGGACAGGTATTAAGGTCGCCGAGTTGGCGCGGGCCAGGTCCTCCGCGTAGCGCAATGCCCGCAGGCTGCCCGGTGAGCCACTCGCGCCGACGACGACCCGGCGTATGCCGGACACGGCAGGGCTCCCTTCCTCACGGCCAGTTCTTCTGCCTAGATAACTCCTCTGCGCGCCGGAAAGGAAGCGCCGGCTCCGACCGAGGCTGCCGCGTTGCTGCTTCCTGCCGTGTCGGGGAGGATAGACGGGTGCAGACCGAGCCTTACCTATCGTGGGACGTATGAGCGCCGACATCGACGAGCTGCGTCGGCTGCGCCGGGCCCGCGACCGGATGGACCGCGAGTACGCACAGCCGCTCGACGTCCCGGCGCTCGCCCGCACGGCGCTGATGTCGCCGGGACACTTCAGCCGCCGCTTCCGCGAGGCGTACTCCGAGACGCCGTACTCCTACCTCATGACCCGGCGCATCGAGCGGGCGAAGGCGCTGCTGCGCCGCGGTGACCTGAGCGTGACGGATGTCTGCTTCGCGGTCGGCTGCACGAGCCTCGGCTCCTTCTCCGCCCGGTTCACCGAGCTCGTCGGCGAGACGCCGTCCGTGTACCGCGCCCGCAGCCACGACGAGCTTCGTGGCCTGTCCCCCTGCCAGGCGATGGTGCTGACCCGGCCGCGCAAGTCCGGGACCAGGGGCGCACGGAAGAGAGCAGTTTCGGAGAAGCATTCCGTCGCGGCACCCACCTAGCATCGGTGCCATGACCGTTTCACTCAGCGGCGTGCACGTCACCGTCGACGACCCCGACGCCGCGCTTGTCTTCTACCGCGACACCCTCGGCATGACCGTGCGCAACGAGGTCGCCAACGACGGCTTCCGCTGGATCACCCTCGTCACCGACAGCCAGCCCGAGATCCAGATCGTGCTGTCGCAGCCGCATGCGGGCCGATCCCAGGAGGACGGGGACGCCCTCGCGGCCTTGCTCGCCAAGGGCGCGCTGCCCATGATCCAGATCCGCTGCGACGACCTCGACGCGACCTTCGACAAGATCGCCGCCGCGCCGGGCGTCGAGGTGCTGCAGGAGCCCGCCAACCAGTTCTGGGGCGTCCGCGACTTCGCCGTGCGCGACCCCGCGGGCAACATGGTCCGCGTCGAGCAGGCCT
>CAWIDQ010000109.1:0-141358 GCA_963834695.1 uncultured Actinomycetota bacterium | reverse complement strand
CGGCCGCGCTGGCCGGCGTGTGCAGCGCCAGGGCACCGGACGGGTCCACGAAGAACACGGGCCTGTTCGTGAACGGGTCGGCACCGACCGGGCTGTTGTGCTGGGCGAGCGGCCCGAAGAACTGCACCCACAGCGGATAGCCGCAGATCAGCAGCGCGACGGCGGCCGAGATTCCCATCCGCAACGCGACGTCGCGGGCCCGGTCCCGCACGGCCCGCGGATGGCTGGCGGCGAGCACGACGACCAGCAGCACGCTGGCCAGGACCGTGTCGGCCAGCAGTTCCTCCCCGGTGAGCAGCTGAGCGGAGACCAGCAGGCCGAGCCAGGCGCCGGACGCCCCGGCGCGGCCGCGGCCGGCCAGGATCCGCGCCACCGCGTCGATGATCAGCGGCGGGAGCACGGCGAATTCCAGGTGGTAGTGGCCGACGCCGGAATCCAGCAGGGCTGGCGAGAACCCGTACACCGCACCGCCCACGGCCGCCGCGCCGACGCTGGCTCCCCACCGGCGCAGCACCCAGAACAGGCTGGCCGCCGATCCGGCGATGCCCAGCGTCAGCAGGACCGTGAGG
Source organism: uncultured Actinomycetota bacterium (assembly GCA_963834695.1). Lineage (GTDB taxonomy): Bacteria > Actinomycetota > Actinomycetes > Streptosporangiales > Streptosporangiaceae > JASHPR01. The sequence continues at coordinate 140,789 of CAWIDQ010000109.1, read as the reverse complement.
CTGACCTGCGGCCCGGCCAGCAGCGTCACCGGGGCCAGCAGGCTCCCCGGGAGCAGCAGGGAGGTGTTCCACATCAGGTTGATGCCGCGCGGCGCGTTCATCGCGGTCGTGATCAGCGCCGGCAGGTGCCCGTGCGCGATCGCGGTCGCGTCGTAGTGCATGAACCAGGCGAACAGGTCGACGTCGGCGATGTCCCCGACCTGCGCCCGGCCCGCGGGATCCGCCCACAGCCGCCAGGTCACCGCGAGCGCGCCGAGCAGGTAGCAGCCCAGGATCAGCAGCGGGACCCAGTTCCGGGCGCGGACAGGCCGGTGCTCGGTGACCGGGGTCGGCGCTACGGCCGACGGGACGAGGCTCACCGCCAGCCTCCATTCACCAGCCGCCGGCAGTATCAGCAGAAGTCACGGTATGCGGGGGGGTTCTAAGGCGGGGCCATGCCCAGGTCACCTGCGGACAAAGAATCCCGAGCTCAGCGACGATCCGCCGAACCCGGGCCGCTTACGCCAGGATGCTGATCGTGATCAGGACGGCGTCATAGAGGAAGTGCCCGATGATGGGCCGCATCAGGCGCCGGTGCTTCTGGAAGGACCGGGTGAGGAAGTACCCGAGCGGTATGGTGAGCAGGAATCCGAGGCCGTAGTAGACGTGATAGCTGGTGCGCAGGGTCAGGCTCAGCACCAGCGCCCACTTCGGGTCCCAGCCCAGCTGGTCCAGCCGGGTGAGCAGGTAGCCGCTGACCAGCGTCTCCTCGGTGATCGCGGTGATCGCCGAGACGGCTATCCCGTAGATGACGTAGTACTTCGGCACGTGCCCGGTCGGGATCTGGTCGAACAGCGCCTTGTGGTCGGCCAGCAGCGGGGCGAAGGGGATCGCGATCACCAGGACCACCCCGTAGCCGGCCGCGGCGAGCCCGAGTCCCGGCCACACGTCCCTGACCCACCCCGGCCGGGTCAGCCCCATCACGGCCGGGCCCTGGCCGGTCCGGCTCAGCAGCAGCAGGGCGAGCGGCACCACCGCGGCGACCTCGAAGTAGCTGACGATCCCGACGATGAGGTTGGCCAGCGGGTGGCCGGAGACGATGGTGGGGAACCTGGTGATGTCGCCCGCGCCGCCCACGTGGGCCGCGAGCACGTCGACCGCGGCGAGCACCCCGGCACCAGGAACGCCAGCTCGACGAACCAGGTCTCGAGCACCAGCCCGCGCCGGGACGGCTCTTCGATCCGGATCGGCGGCGGTGGCGGCGGGGCCGGGGCCGGGGCCCAGTACACCCAGTCGGCGGGCGGCTCCGGCCACTCGGGCGACGGGCGCCACCCGGGGGGTGGCGCCCACCCCGGCGGCGGCTGCGGCCATCCCGGCGGCGCCCGCCATACCCAGCCCGGCGCGCTCATCGGTACAGCGTTCCGCAGGGCGAGGCTACCTGTCCCATGATCTGGCGAACAGGCCGGCGGGGGATCGCGCCGCTACCCCGGCCGCGGCGGCCGGCGGTCTGCGAGACTGGGCCGCAAGGAGGCGGGACATGGCATCTTACGAGGCGACCATCGGCATCCTGGCCGGCGAGCTGGATCGGGTAGAGCAGGTGTTCCTCGGCCTGTCCCCGGAGGAGTGGCGGGCGCCGACGCAGCTGGTCCCGGTGGACCCGAGCCTGCCCCACTGGACCGTGTTCGAGCTGGCCGGGCACTTCGACATCTCGATCGGGCTGACCCGGATGCTGATCGACGGGAAGGACGACTTCCAGCCCGCCCGCGACCGGACCAGCTTCTTCATCAACCCCCGGTCCGAGACCGCGCCGGCCGTGTACGACTACGCGTACACGATGGTGCGGGGCAAGACCCCGGCCGACATGCCGGGCGTGCTGCACGAGACCTTCTCGCTCACCATCTTGCAGGCGCGGTCCGTCCCGGCCGACACGGTCGGCCCCGGGTACTTCGCCCCGATGCGCGTGGACGAGTTCGTCGCCAGCCGCATCGTCGAGGCCGTCGTGCATGGCATTGACCTTACCCAGGCCCTGGGCCGCGACGTCATCGCGACCACCGACGGCATCAAGACCACCGCGGAGATCCTGGACGACCTGCTGGCCCGCCGCACCGTAGGGCGCCGCCCCCCGGAGCTGTCGGACGACCTGGACTGGATCCTGGCCGCGTCGGGCCGGGAGCCGTTCGACGACGACCGGCTGCCGCTCGTCGGGTGACGGGTCAGGACTGCCGAGGCTCCAGGGCCCGGTAGTTGCGGATGTAGTTCGAGTACGCTGCGCCGGAGTCCTGCGCGGCCAGGGCGTCGGCCGCCGGGTGCTGGCCAGCCGGGTACTGCCGGGAGATCAGGTCCGCCTGAACCTCCTGCAGGTGCGAGGGCAGGGCCGCGCTGGGGCTGGCGCCCGCCGCGACCGGCACGGTGACCCCGGCCAGCGCGTCGTCGGTGCGCGGCGTCGTGAGGTTGAGCACGCCGCCCAGGCCGGGCGCGGCCGCGTCCCGGGCGGTCAGCGACGGCAGGCCCCAGCGCTGCTGCACGGTCTTCAGGACCGACGTGTGGTCGATCGGCGTGGTCCCGGCCGGCACCCGGAACACTGTCCCCGCCTCGATCAGCGGCGAGACCAGCACCGCGGGCACCCGGACCCCGAACCGGGTGAAGTCAAAGCCGAACTCGCCCGCGTCATCGTCCGGCGGGGTCGCGCCGGACGGCGGCGGCACGTGGTCGTAGCAGCCGCCGTGCTCGTCATAGGTCACGATCAGCAGCGTCCGGGGCCAGCCCGGCCCGCCCCGGACCGCCTCGTAGACGTCGTGGATGAGCTGCTCGCCGAGCGCCACGTCGTAGTTCGGGTGCTGGCTGTTGCCGGTCGAGCTCCAGCTCGGCTCCAGGAACGCGAACGCGGGCAGCGTGCCCGCGGCGGCCGCGGCCTGGAAGTCGGTGAACTTGCCGATGGTGCCGTTCGCGGCGCTGGCAACGTCGGTGAACGTCGACTTCGTGAGCGGCTCGGCCTCGTAGCCGTAGATCCCCCAGCTGACGTTGTGCTGCCCGAGCAGGCCGAAGATCGACGGCGAGGTGAACGTGCGCGTCTTGTCGTCCATGTGGCCCTGGCTGGTCGCCGAGCAGGCGAACGCCCGGTTCGGCAGCGTCTCGGTGGGTACCGAGGCGAACCACTGGTCGCACACGACGTAGGACCTGGCCAGCGCGGACAGCACCGGGAGCGTGTCGGGGGTGAAGCAGGCCATGATGTCGCCGGGGGTCGTGCCCGACTCGATGGAGTACCCGCTGTCCTTGGCCTCCCAGCCGAGCGTGTAGGCGAAGTCGGTGACGAAGCCCTGCATCCCGGGCACCTGCGACGAGCTGGTCGGCGGGCTCTCGGTGCCGAACAGCTGGTCGTTCGCGGCCATGTAGCCCTCGCCGGGATCGGAACCCGGCATGAAATAGGCGTTCGGGGTGGTGGGCTCGATCCGGGACACGGTCACCGCCGCCCCGGTGGAATCGGGGTTGGACTCCGTTCCGGTGAGCCCGTCGAAGGGCTGCCCGGTCGGCGAGACGTTCCCCTGGCCGCTGTACAGGAAGCCCAGCATGTGGTCGAACGACCGGTTCTCCAGCATCAGCACCACGATGCTGTTGACCGAGGCCAGGCCGGTGCCGCTGCTCATTTCCCCACCCGCGCGATGACATGAGCGCCGGCCTTCCCGCCCGCGCGGAGCCTATGGTGTCATCCCGGACCGGGCCCGCGCGGGCGAACACGGCCAGCGGGGGCTAGCCCGTTATGGCTTCTACGCGGTCGCGGCAGATGGCTGTGCTTGGCTGGTGCCATGACGACCCCCTCACTTCGCGACCGCCTGCGCGGCGGCGAGGCCGTGTACGGCGGCTGGCTGACGATCCCCGATGTGCTCAGCGGCAGGCTGCTGGCGGGCGCCGGCCTGGACTACGTCGTGGTCGACCTGCAGCACGGCAGCGCCACCGAGCGCGACCTGCCCGCGATCACGACGGCCATCAAGCTGGCGGGCGCCACCCCGCTGGCCCGTGTCCGGTACGCCCATCCGGCCGACATCGGCCGGCCCCTCGACCTGGGCTGCGAGGGGGTCATCATCCCCAACGTCGACTCCGCGGAGCAGGCCACGGCGATCGCCGGAGCCTGCCGCTACCCGCCGGCCGGCTACCGGTCCGCGGGCGGGACCATGGCGTTCGCCGACCCGCTCTGCCTCGTCATGGTCGAGTCCCTGGCGGCCATCGCCGACCTGGGCGCGACGCTGACCGTGGAGGGAGTGGACGGGATCTACGTCGGCCCCCGGGACCTGTCACTCGCGCTGGGCTGCGCGCTGGACCCGGACGACCCGGTGCTCAGGAAGGAACTGGAGCGGATCTGGGCCGCCTGCGCCGAGGCGGGCAAGCCGGTCGGGGTGCACGCCTCGGACGGGGCGACCGCCCGGCTGTACCGGGAGAACGGCTGCCAGCTGATCACGCTCGCCGTGGACGCGGTGGCCGTGGCCCGCACCGCCGCCGCCGAGCTGGCGGTGGCTCGCAGCTGACCGGCCGGGTGGCGGCGGGCGGGCAGCGGCTGGCGGCTGGGGGTCGGCGATCGGCGGCTGCCCCTAGGCCGGGCCGAGCCCGGTCGCTTCGCGCACGGCCCGTATGGTCGGCGCGGCCGACGCCCGGGCCCGGGCCGCGCCGCGCGCGAGAGTGTCCTCCAGTTCCTGCGGGTCCGCCATGAGCTCCGCGTGGCGGCGCCTGGCCGGCGCGAGCAACCGCTCGATGGCGTCGGCCAGCAGGTCCTTGGCCTCGGCGTAGCCGGCGCCGCCCTCCCGGTAGCGGCGCTCCAGGTCGTCGGCGTCGGCCCGGGGGGCCACGGCGCGGTACAGCTGCAGGATCGTGTCCGGCTCTTTCGGCTCCGACGGCGCCCGGGAATCTGTCACGATCCGGGACACCAGGCGGCGGATCTCGTCCGGCCCGGCGGCCAGGGGGATCTGGTTGCCGTAGCTCTTGCTCATCTTGCTGCCGTCGAGCCCGGGAATGGTCATGACCCGCTCGTCGACCACGGCCTCGGGCACGACGAGGACCGGGCCGTAGGCGCGGTTGAAGCTCCGCGCCACATCCCGGGCGATCTCGACGTGCTGGCGCTGATCACGGCCTACCGGGACGGCTTGCGCGCGGTGCGCCAGGATGTCCGCGGCCATCAGCACCGGGTAGTAGTGCAGGCCCGCGCCGACGCCGTGGTCCGGGTCCCGATCGTGGGCCACGTTGTCCGCCGTCGCCGCCTTGTAGGCATGCGCCCGGTTGAGCAGTCCCTTCGGGGTGGTACAGCCGAGGATCCAGGTCAGCTCGCAGAGTTCGGGCAGGTCCGACTGGCGGTACAGGATGTTCCGGTCAGTGTCCAGGCCGAAGGCAATCAGCGTGGCGGCCACGTCGAGCACGCGCTCGCGGACCTGCGCGGCCGTCCCGGGCGTGACCGTGAGCGCGTGGTAGTCGGCCACGAAGAACAGCGCGTCCCCATCGGCGGAGCGGGCCAGTTCGAGGGCGGGCCGGATCATGCCGAGGTAGTTGCCCAGGTGCGGCCGGCCGGTGGGCTTGATGCCGGTGAGGGTTCGGGGCATGAGACGTTCCTTCCTGAGCGCCCCTGGCCCGCACGGCCACAGAAAAAGCCGCCCGGGACAGCAGGCGGCTGATACGGACTCGGAACCCGTGGCGGTCGCCTACGCGGACGGCCACCAGGCGGCGGTGCGAGCATGCGCGGTCACGCCCCCACCTTGCCACCCGCGCCGCCCCTCCTCAACCGCTTATGCCTCCTCCCCGGACCCCCGGAGCACGTGAAAAGTGGCGATGATCAAGGAAACTGGACCGGTTCAGCCGCGGCCGAGCCAGGGCCTAGGGTGTGGGTAGGCGGCGAGAGGCGCGGAACTGCCGCACGGGCCAAGCCGCGGACCCGGAGGCACACATGGGACTGATGGACAAGGTCAAGGCGCAGGCCACCGTGATCGCGCAGAAGACCCAGGAGACGGCGCGCGACGGCAAGGTCAAGTTCGACCATGCCCAGGCGAAGCGGCGTGCCGACGTCATGCTCCGCAACCTCGGCGCCCTTGTTTACGCCGAACGCACCCGCCGCGGCACGCCGAGCACCCAGGCGGACATCGACCGGCTGGTGACCGATATCAAGGCCCATGAGGCCGAGCACGGCATCAACCTGGCGCCCGAATCCGGGGACCAGCGGCCGGGCTCCCCGCCAGAAGGGGGCCCGGGCAGCCCGCCGGAAGGGGGCTCGGGCAGCCCGCCACCCGAGGAATCCACCACGATGGTTTAGGCCCATCCGGGCCGGGCCGGGCGGGGGAGAGCGGCGGCCGGCCGGGCGGGGGCGGGGGTGCGGTCTAGTGGCAGGCGTCCTGCGCTGCGGTCCGTTGCTGGCCTGGCTGGGCGTTTTGGTTAGGCGTGCTGGCCGGGCTGGGCTGGCTGGGCGCGGTCGTGGTGACCATATGGCTGTTCGTGCCGAGCAAGATCCTGACCCGGGGCAGGCCCTTTACCAGCTCCATGATCGCCCCGGGCAGCACCTGCCGGACCAGCTGGGCTTCGGCCTGGTGTCCGGCTGGGTACTGGATGACCGTCTGCGTGATCTGCTGGCCCGGCCAGTCGACGCCGGACCGGTGCACCACGAAGCCGAGCGCGGCCAGCTGGCGCCCGGTGTCGGCGGACAGCCCGGGGATGGTGGTCGCGTTGTAGACGTCCAGCGAGACCCGGGCGCGGCGCTGCGCGAGCCGGGCCGACTTGGCCGACTGACCGGCGTGCGAGGCAGAGCCGGCCTGGCCGGCCGGGGTGGGCGGCGGCTGGTCGGTCTTCAGCTCGTTGAACAGCGCCGCCGCGGCGCTGCTGTTCCACAACACCGCCTCCTCGCCGGTCGGCGTCTGGTAAGCGGTGTTGGACAGCGGCACGGTCGTGAACGTGACATCGCCGGGGGAGAGCCCGCGCAGCTCGTCGGCCAGGCTCACGACGTTGAACCCCTCGTCAACCCGGATCGCGGCCGACGTCGCGGACAGGAAGTCCTCCAGCCGGACCGGGTTGGCCAGCACGCCCGAGCTGATCGCCTCGGAGAACGCGGAGGAGATCAGCTGCTGCTGATCCTGGATCCGGGCCAGGTCGGAGGTGGGGAACGAGTGCCGGTCCCGGGCGAACTCCAGGGCGGTGATGCCGTCCACGTGGTGCACGCCCGCGGATATATCCAGGCCGCTGTCCGGGTCGTCCACGGCGTAGGGCAGGCAGATGTCCACCCCGCCGAGCGCGTCGATCACCTTGACGAAGCCGAGGAAGTTCACCTCGACGTAGTCGTTGATGGTGAGGCCGGTGGCCTGCTCGACGGTCTGCACCATCAGCTGCGGCCCGCCGAGGCCGAGCGCCGCGTTGATCTTGTTCATGCCGTGGCCGGGGATGTTCACCCAGGAGTCCCGCGGCAGGCTGACCACCCGCACGAAGCGGTGGTCGGCGGGCACGTGCACCACCATGAGCGTGTCCGTGTTGGTCTCGCCCGAGTTCTGGCCCACGTGCAGCCGGGCCTGCTGGAGCCGGGTCAGGCCGGCCCGCTCGTCGAGCCCGGCCACCAGGATGTTCAGCGGCCCGCTGGACGGCGTGCCCGAAACTCCCGCGTTCACCCGCCCGAGATGATCGTTGACATAGCTGCTGAGCGCCCAGGCGCTGCCGGAAACGAGCATGACCAGCGCGGACAGCGCAGCCGTGGCCACCAGCAGGGTGCGCCGCCGCCGTGCTCGCCGGCCCGCGGAGATCCGGGCCATCAGCCGCTGCCGCTGCTGCCCGGGTGCGGACGCGGGCGCGGACGCGGACATGCGCCGTGTTCGGTTGGGCCCGGCCCTGCCTCCGTTAGGCCCGGCCCTGCCTCCACTGCCGGTCATCAGCTCCCCAGGGATGCCGTTCCTCGTAGGCTAACGCGGCTGATCGCCTGGGCCCTGCTTCCGCCGCCGGCGGGTCGTGACTTTGCGTGACGGTGACCGGGGTTTGCCCCGGGGCCTACCCCGCGGGCGGCTCTGGGTCGCGGGGCAGGCCGAGTATCCGCTCGCCGATGATGTTCAGCTGGATATCGGTCGTGCCGCCGCCGATCGTGAGCGCCTGGGTCATCAGCACCTGCCGGGCCCAGTACGCCCCGCTGGGCGCGCCAGACCGGCCCACGGGCGCCCCGGCGGCGCCGCCGAGCGCTCCGTCCGGGCCGGACATCGCCAGGCACAGCTCGGCCACCTGCTGCGCGTGCTCCATCCCCAGCAGCTTGCGGACGCTGCCGGTCGCGCCGGGATCGGTCCCCGACAGCTGCTTGAGCGTCACCCGCAACCCGAGCAGGTCGATCGAGTGCCCCTCGCAGACGAGCCTGCCCACCGGGCTAAGCGGCGGGTCGGCGGCCGCGTTGGCCACCTTGAGCAGCTCGGGCACGCCCGAACCGAAGGCCCACGTCTGCGAGAGCGACACCCGCTCGTTCGCCAGCGTGGTCCTGGCCACCCGCCAGCCGCCGTTCACCTCTCCGACCACGCAGCCGTCGGGGACGAACACCTCGTCCAGGAAGACCTCGTTGAACAGGGAGTCGCCAGTGATCTCGCGCAGCGGGCGCACCTCGATGCCCGGGGAGGACATGTCCACCAGGAAGTAGGTGATCCCGTCGTGCTTGGGCGCCGCCGGGTCGGTCCGCGCGATGCAGATCGCCCAGGCGGCCTGCTGGGCCAGCGAAGTCCAGATCTTCTGCCCGGTCAGCTTCCAGCCCCCACCCACCTCCCCATCCCCCTCCGCGCGCGCGGCCCGCGTGGTCAGCCCGGCCAGGTCCGAGCCCGCGCCCGGCTCGCTGAACAGCTGGCACCACACCAGGCCGCCGCGCAGCGTCGGCGGCAGGAACCGCTGCTGCTGCTCCGGGGTCCCGTACTGGATCAGCGCGGGCACCACCCAGGCCCCGATGACCAGGCCGGGAGCCCGCACCCCGGCCGCCCGCATCTCCTGGGCGATGACCACCTGCTCGAGCGGGCCGGCGCCACGTCCCCACGGCCGGGGCAGGTGCGGCACGACCCAGCCGCCGGACGCCAGCCGCTCCGTGCGCTCGGCGCCCGCCAGCGCGGCGATCGCGGTGAGCTCCTCCCGGATCCCGGCCCGGACTTCGGCGTCGCCCCCCGAGAGTTCCACCTGCACCGGGCGGCGCACCCCGGCCAGCGCCAGCCCGGCCACGTGCTCCGCCCACTCGCCCGACGAGCCGATCAGGGCGCGCGACGACAACGCCCGCCGGTAGTACAGGTGCGCCTCGTGCTCCCAGGTGTAGCCGATCCCGCCCAGCACCTGGATGTACTGGTGCGCGCACCACGCCGCGGCGTCCAGCGCCACCACCGCGGCCACCCCGGCAGCGAACTCGCGCTGACGGCCCGCTGGCTCGCCGGCGCCGGCGGCGCCTGGCCCGGTGGCGTCCGGCTCGGTGCGCGCCGCGTCCCAGACCGCGGCGGCGGCCTGCTCGGTCGCCGTCAGCATCCGCGCGCAACGGTGCTTCACGGCCTGGAACTGGCCGATCGGCCGGCCGAACTGGTGCCGGATCTTGGCGTACTCGCTGGCGGCCCGGGTCACCCGGTCGGCGATGCCGGAGGCCTCGGCGCCGAACAGGATCGCCGCGAGGCTGGTCACCGCCCGCCGGTCGAGCCCGGTCAGCAGCCGGTCCGCGGGCACGACGGCCTGGTCAGCGCGAACCCGGGCCACCGGCCGGGTGAGGTCCAGGGTCTCCAGCGCCGTGACGTCGAGGCTGCCGGCGTCGATCGCGGCCCATACCTCGCCGCCGTCGGTCCGCACCGGGAGGATGACAAGGTCGGCCAGGGCGCCGCCGAGCACCGGCCCGGACTCGCCCTCGACGACCAGGCCGCCCAGGGCGCCGGGGACCTCGCCGGTCCCGGCCGTGCCGGTGCCTGCGGCGGCCGGGGAACCGGCCAGGCCCGCGGCCAGGCCCACCGCCGCGGTCTTCGACCCGTCGGCCAGGCCGGTGACCAGCTTGCCGGTCACCCCGGCGGCCGCGAGGGCCGCGCTGGCCCAGACAGTCGGCAGGAAGGCCCCGGGAACCAGCGCGCGGCCGAGTTCCTCCACGGCCACGGCCAGCTCGGGCAGGCCGTAACCCTGCCCTCCGTCCTCCTCCGGCAGGTGCAGCCCGAGCAGGCCCTGCTCGGCCAGGCCGGGCGCGAGCGACTCGAGGTACAGCGCCGACCCGCCGTCCGGCGCCTCGGCCGCCGCCCGGACGACGTCCGGCGGGCAATGGCGCTGCGCCCAGTCCCGCACGGCCTCCGCCAGTTGCAGATGCTCTTCGGTCAGGCCAAGCGCCATGGTTCACCCCGCTGGGACGGAGCCGGAAGCTGACGACGGCAATTCTAGAACGAGATTCGGATTCCGCCCAGATCGCGGTCCCGATCCGCGCACCGCGGCCCGGCCGACCAGCCGACCGCGGACCTCAGCGCAACGGGAACGGCACGCCGTGCTCGGCTTCCGGCCGCGGGCCGTGGATACGGCGGTCCGCGGGACCGAGTCCTCCGTGTAGGCCAGCGCCACCCGCTCCGGGTAAGGCGTGTTCCAGGCGTCCTCGGCCGCCTCGACCTTCTGCCGCGCGGTCTGCTCGGTGAACGGCGGGAACGGCGGGCGCGGGGTCACGGGGTCCTCCCCTCGACGCGGAAAGGCCATCCATAACGGGACCGTACCGTAACGAACCCTTTTCATCCGCCGGCCTCGGCTCAGAGTATGTGGGCGGCCAGAGGAGGATGAAGAGGCTCGGTGATCCGGACGGCTTGACCCTCCGGTGGCGGGAGACATAAGGGTCGGGGCATGACCGGATTCGGCCTGGCGCGGCGCCTGGGCTTCGGCCTCTCGCGCGAGCTGTGGCTCGTGGAGGTCGGGATCTTCCTGAACATGCTCGGCTACGGGGCCGTCCTGCCCTTCGAGATCATCTACCTGCACAACGGCCGCGGGTTCAGCCTGGGCGTCGCCGGCCTGGTGGTCGGCACGATCACCGGCGCCGCGGTCGTGACCGCGCCCCTGGCCGGCCCGCTGATCGACCGGTCCGGGGCCCGCTTGGTCACGGCCGGCGCCGGGATCGCGCTCGCCGCCGGCTACGCCGGCCTGGCGTTCGCCCGCGTGCCTGGCTACGCGTTCGCGGCGGCCGCGCTGGCCGGCGCCGGAAACGGCGCGCTGAACCCGAGCCAGTCGACCCTGCTGGTGACGCTCACCCGGTCGGACCGGCGTCACCGCGCCACCGCGGTCTCGCGGGTGGCCACGAACGCCGGGATCGGGATCGGCGGCGCGCTCGGCGGCCTGGTCGCGGCCCGCGGCCTGACCGGATTCGTCGCGCTGTTCCTGTTCAACGCCGTCACGTACCTCGCCTACGTGTGCGTCCTGGTCGCCGTGGTGCGCGACCCCGCCCGGCCCGAGCGGGTGCGGGGCGGGTACCGGATCGTGGCCCGGGACCGGCCCTTCGTCCGCCTCCTCGTCATCGACGTGGCGATGATCGCGGTCGGCTGGGGCGTCTTCAGCTGGGTTGCGCCCGCGTACGCCAGGAACGAGATCGGCATCGGCACGCCGCTGATCGGGCTGCTGCTGCTGGCCAACGCGGCCACGGTCGTCGTGGCCCAGGTGCCGGTGGCCAGGCTCGCCGAGGGCCGCCGCCGGGTCGTGATGATCGCGCTGGCCGCGTTGATCTTCACCGCCGCCTGCCTGCTCGTGGTCGCGGCGGGCACCAGCCCCCGCGCGGCGTACGCGGCCCTGGTCACCGCGGCGATCGCGGTCGGCGTCGGCGAATGCTTCTACACGACCGTGCTGACGCCGCTGGTCGCCGACCTCGCCCCGGCCGGCCTGCGCGGGCGGTACATGGCGGCCATGGGGCTGGCCTGGTGGGCCGGCCTGGCGATCGCGCCGACGCTGGGCACCCCGCTGCTGGGCCGCGCGCCGGCGGCGGCGGTGTTCGGGGTGGCGGCCGCCGCGGCCGCGGCGGCCGGGGTGTCCGCGCTCACCCTGGAGCGCAAGCTGCCCGGCGCCTCCCGGCTGACGCCGGTACCCGGCGAGCCCGGCCCGCGGCGGGGGTTGACTCTCCGGTAACGGGAGGCCTGAGCCTCGCAGCATGACCGTGCACCCGCACCTCGAAGACCTCATCAGCCGGGAACGGCAGCGCGAGATGATGGCCCGGGCGGACCGGCAGCGGCTGCTCAGAGGCCTGGCCCGGCAGGCACGCCGTACGGGAGGAACGGGGCCCCGCCCGCGCCGCGCCTGGCGCGCCGCGCTGCGGCTGCCCCGGCTGCGGCCGCAGCACCGGACCGCCCGGTGACGGCAGCCCAGCGGCCCCGGGCCGGCGGGCTTGACCCGACCGGCCACTCCGGGCCGAGAATCTCTGCCATGCGGGTACGGCTGGCCATCGGCGACTTCTCCCGGATGACGCACCTGAGCGTGAAGGCGCTGCGGCACTACCACGACGTGGGCCTGCTCACCCCGGCCGAGATCGACCCGGCCACGGGTTACCGCTTCTACGAGCCGGGCCAGTTGCCGACCGCGCAGGTGATCCGCAGGTTCCGGGACCTCGGCATGCCGCTGGACGAGATCAAGGAGGTGCTGCAGGCGCCCGACGTGGCGGGGCGCAATGCGGTGATCGTCGCGCATCTGCAACGGATGGTGTCACAGCTGGCGGTGACCCAGTCCGTCGTGGCCTCGCTGCGCTCGCTGCTGGAAGGGCCGCCCGCGCCGATCGCGGTCGAGCACCGGTCGGTGGGCCAGGCGCGAGCCCTCGCCATCCGCGGGCAGGTGTCCCTGCCGGACCTGGACCCGTGGCTGGACGCGGCGCAGCGTGAGCTGGATGCGGCGCTGGCTGCGGCCGCCGTGCCCTCGGCCGGGCCTCGCGGCGCGCTGTTCCCGGCCGAGCTGTTCCAGCTCGGGGCCGGCGAGGTCGTGGCGTACGTCCCGGTCAGCGGCGAGGTGCGGTCCGGCGGCCGGGCCAGGATGCTGGAGCTTCGCCCGGCCGAGCTGGCCGTGGCCGTGCACCAGGGCACCCTGGCCGACCTGGACCTGACCTACGCCGCGCTGGGTACCTACGTGGCCGAGCGCGAGATCGGCGTGGACGGGCCGATCCGCGAGCACTACCTGGTCACGGCGTTCGATACCGACGACGAGTCCCGTCACGTGACCGAGGTCTGCTGGCCGGTGTTCCAGACCGGGCCGGGCGCTCACGCTCCGTGACTGCCGATCAGGCTGCCGACGGCGAACGTCACGCCGATGGCCAGTGCGCCGAGGGCCAGCTGGCGCAGGCCCGACCGCACCACGGGCCTGCCGGTCAGCCGGCCCACGGTCATCCCGCCCGCCACCAGGGCCACCGCCGTGATCCCTAGAGTCGCGGCCAGCACCGGCAGGCCGAACAGGTACGGCAGCAGCGGTACCAGCGCGCCGAGGGAGAAGGCCAGCAGCGAGGCGGCGCCGGCCAGGACCGGGGACGGCAGCTCTTCGGGGTCCACGCCGAGTTCCTCGCGCGTGTGGATCCGCAGCGCCGTGCCCGGGTCGCTGGAGACCGCGGCGGCCATCCGGGCCGCGGTTTCCGGATCGGCGCCGTACTCGCGGAAGTAGCCGGCCAGCTCGTCCTCCTCGGCCGCGGGGAACCGGGCCAGCATCTGGCGCTCCAGGGCGACCTCGGCGTGCACCAGCTCGTTCTGGTTCGTCACCGAGATGTACTCCCCGGTGCCCATCGAGAAAGCCCCGGCCACCAGCGCGGCCGCGCCGGTGAGCACGATGGTGTGCGCCGACACCCCGCCGCCGCCCAGCCCGGCGATCAGCGACGCGTTGGTGACCAGGCCGTCCACCGCGCCGAAGACGGTCGGCCGCAGCCAACCGCCGGATACGTCGCGATGGCCATGCGACCAGCCCGCCCGCAGCGCAGCGGTCCCTGTCGCGTCAGACGGCTCGCGCCTGTCCTCGTCTACCACCTGCCGACCGTCCCCCGCGCGAGACATCGCGTTTTCCTCCACTGAACCTTTTCATCCTTCCCCGACCGTCCACGTGCTCCGAGCGATATCAACGGAGGAAAAGGTCTAATCTTCCGTGCACCGCAACTTCACACTGCCGGGCGGTCAGGTGGCAAGCTCAGAACAGGCTTAACCTGATGGCCCGGTGCGGGATCGGGCCGGGATCGCAGCGCGATAGCGAGAATAGTCGGATGACGGAACCAGGGCCGCCGGGCGAGCAGGCGGCGCAGGGCGCGGGGAACCCGGGCGAGGCCGAGGGCCGGGCCGACGGGGGAGCGGGCGCTGTTCACCCGGGCAGCGGGCACCGGCTTCCCGACCCGTGGAACGAGGTCATGCACCTCGCCGACCAGGTGACCGCAGCCCGCACGCTGGTCCCGGCCTGGCGGCGCCCGACCAGGGGCGAGCACCGGTGGCCGGTGACGGTCACCGTCACCGTGGCCATCGTCCTGCAGATCCGGCTGGCCGACTCGCTGACCAGGCCGCTGCCGCACCTGCTGCTACCGCTGCTCGAGATCGCGCTGGGCGTCGGCCTGTTCGCCGCCAGCCCGGTCCGGATCGAGCGGCGGGGCAAGGCGGTGCGCGTGGCCAGCCTCGCGCTGATCGTGCTGATCACCGCGGCGAACGCGACCTCCGCCGTGCTGCTCGTGCACGCGATCCTGTTCGAGCCGGCGATCACGGGCAACGCCACGCCGCTGCTCGCCTCCGGCGCGTCCATCTGGGCCACCAACGTGATCGCATTCGGGCTGTGGTACTGGGAGTTCGATCGCGGCGGCCCGGTGGAGCGCACCGTGGGCGGCGGCACGATGCGGCCTCCCGATTTCCTGTTCCCGCAGATGGGGCTGGAGCGGGACCTGGTGCCGCCGAACTGGGAGCCGCACTTCATCGACTACCTCTACCTGTCGTTCACGAATGCGACCGCCTTCAGCCCGACCGACGTGATGCCGATGGCCCGGTGGGCGAAGTGCACGATGGCCGTGCAGTCGGGGGTGGCGCTGCTGGTGGGCGTGCTGGTCATCGCCCGCGCGGTCAACATTCTGCGTTAGAGCTACCGCATCTTGCCTGACCCGGCCGTGCCCGCCCCGCGCTGGCGCCCTCGCTGCTGGCCCCGCGTCCTGGCCCGTGCCGCCCGCGCCCGGCCCCCACCCGGCCCCCACCCGGTACCGAGCGTCCTCGCTGCTGGCCCATGGTTACCCGCTGGTAGTACACTCCTTGTTACTGGCGAGTAGATTTTCGCCGCCGAAGCGGGAGGCCACCGTGGGACACTACAAGAGCAACCTCAGGGACATCGAGTTCAACCTGTTCGAGGTGCTGAACCGCCAGGACCTGCTGGGCTCCGAGTCCTTCCCCGAGATCGACGAGGAGACCGCGCGCGGGATCCTGGCCGAGGTGGACCGGCTGGCCACCGGGCCCGTGGCGGAATCGTTCGCCGAGGCCGACCGCAACCCGCCGGTCTTCGACCCCGCCACCTCGTCGGTGCGCATGCCCGAGGCGTTCGCGAAGTCCTTCAAGGCGTTCCAGGACGCGGAGTGGTTCCGCCTTGAGCTCCCGGCCGAGCTCGGCGGCACCCGGGCTCCGCGCTCGCTGCACTGGGCGGTGGCGGAGCTGATCCTCGGAGCCAACCCCGCGGTCTGGATGTACGCGAGCGGCGCCTCGATGGCCCACGCCCTGTGGCGCATGGGCACGCCGGAGCAGAAGCGGTTCGCGGAACTCGCGGTCGAGCGCAAGTGGACCTCGACGATGGCGCTGACCGAGCCCGACGCCGGGTCCGACGTCGGCGCGGGGCGCACCAAGGCGGTCGAGCAGCCGGACGGGACCTGGCATATCGAGGGCGTCAAGCGGTTCATCACCGGCGCCGAGCACGACATGGCGGACAACATCTTCCACCTGGTGCTGGCCCGTCCCGAGGGCGCGGGCCCGGGCACCAAGGGGCTGTCCATGTTCCTGGTGCCCAAGTACCTCGTATCGCCCGACGGCGAGCTCGGCGAGCGCAACGGCGTGTACGCGACCAACGTCGAGCACAAGATGGGCCTCAAGGCGTCCACCACCTGCGAGCTGACGTTCGGCGGCGCCCGCCCGGCGGTCGGCACGCTGGTCGGCGGCGTGCACGACGGCATCAGGCAGATGTTCGTCATCATCGAGTTCGCCCGGATGATGGTCGGCACCAAGGCGATCGCCACGCTGTCGGCCGGCTACCTGACCGCGCTGGACTTCGCCCGGACCCGGGTGCAGGGCGCCGACCTCACGCAGATGACCGACAAGGCCGCGCCGCGGGTCACGATCATCCACCACCCGGACGTCCGCAGGCTGCTGATGATGCAGAAGGCCTATACGGAGGGCATGCGGGCCCTGGTCCTGTACGCCGCGTCCTTCCAGGACGTGCTGCAGGTCGCCGCCGCGCAGGGCCGGGCCGACGATCTCGCTGCTTCCCTCAACGACCTGCTGCTCCCACTGGTCAAGGGGGTCGGCTCGGAGCGCGCCTACGAGATGCTGACCCACTCGCTGCAGACCCTCGGCGGCTCCGGTTTCCTGCAGGACTACCCGATCGAGCAGTACATCAGGGACGCCAAGATCGACAGCCTGTACGAGGGCACGACCGCGATCCAGGGCATGGACCTGTACTTCCGCAAGATCGTCCGGGACGAGGGGAAGGCGCTCGGCTTCCTGCTCGGGCAGATCCGGGACTTCGCCGCCGCCGAATCCGGCAACGGCCGGCTCAAGGCCGAGCGCGCCGCGCTGGCCCGGGCCGCCGATGACGTCGAGGCCACGGTGGCCGCGATGCACGCGTTCCTGTTCGGAAGCGCGGAGCAGCCCGCGGAGATCTACCGGGTCGGCCTCAACACCACGCGGCTGCTGCTGGCGCTCGGTGACCTGCTCATCGGCTGGCTGCTGGCCCGGCAGGCGGAGATCGCGCAGGCCCGCCTCGACGAGACGGCCGGCGCGGCCACGGCCGCCGGCGACCGCGCGTTCTACGAGGGGAAGATCGCCGCCGCCCGGTTCTTCGCCGCGACGGTGCTGCCCCGGCTCGCCACCGAGCGCGGGATCGCCGAGGCCACCTCGCTCGAGCTGATGGACCTGCCCGAGGAAGCCTTCTGACCCCCGCTCGAGGGGTTCCTCCCAGCTCAGCCCGGCCGGCGACCCTTGCGCGACCGGACCAGCGGGTTCATCATGGTGCCGACCGCTACGGCCATTTCCTGGCCGGAACTTGACCTGATGCGGGTGGTCACCGCGAGCGGGGGCTCTCAGTCTGTCACCTCACCCGTACACGTCCGTGGATGTGACTGCCGCCGCCCGGATCAGCCGGGCCGATCGGCGCCGAGTTCCTCCCTAGCGGTCGCTAGAAGAAGGGGGATCAGATCATGACGGGAGCAGGGAAGATCGCGGCCCACATGGGGCGAAAGGCCCTGATGTGGTTGCCGGCACTGATCTTGGCGGCGGGTACCGGCGCGCTGCTGCCGCTGGGCACGGCCGCGGCGAGCACGTCGTGGACCCACGGAGGCCATACGCTCACGGTGGCCACCCATGGCACCGATCAAGGCAACTGCAGGTGGAGCCCCTGCCGGACGCTCGGTTACGCACTCACCCAGGCCGGCCCGAACGACACCATCGTTATCCATCCGGGCACTTACCGCGAGTCTGGCAACGCCAACGTCGTCACGCCGGGCCTTACCGGCCTCAGCATCAGATCCACCAGGTGGGGCCGCACGGTCATTAACGCCGCCGGCAACGCCAACGGCATCCTGATCCAGGCGAGCGGGGTGTCGGTCACCGGGCTCACCGTGAAGAACGCCAACCTGGAGGGCATCCTGGCCGAGCCTCCGCTGAGTTCCTGGCCCGCCGGGCCAACCTCACCTCCGGCCGGCATCTCGCACGTGACCATCGCTGGCAATGTCGTCGTGCACAACGACCAGGCCTACGACACGAGCCTTCCGCCCGACGCGGCCTGTCCCAGTTCGCTCACGGACGCCGACGATTGCGGCGAGGCTATCCATCTCCTCGGGGTCAGCTGGTCAAAGGTGATCGGCAACAACGTGTCCCACAACGTGGGGGGCATCCTGGTGAGCGACGGCGGCTTCGGGATCTCCGTCGGCCCCGCCGCGCACAACCTCATCGCCTATAACCGTTCCACGGACAACCTGTTCGACTGCGGGATCACCCTGCCGGGTCACGACCCCCGCGCGGTAGCCGCGAATGGCCAGCCTCAGCCCAACCTGGCCGGGGTGTACGACAACCGGGTCGTCCACAACGTGTCGAACGGTAACGGCGCCGCCGGGCTGCTCGACGCCGCGCCCTACCCGGGGACCGGCTCGTATGACAATCTCTTCGCCGACAACAGCGCGAGCGGCAACGGGAACTCCGGCTTCGTCCTGCACAGTCATGCGCCCCAGCAAGACGTCAGCGGCATCGTCGTGGTCGGGAACCGGTTCGGGCCGAACAACCTGGCCGGCGATCCCGATACCGGCGTCACCCCCAGCACGGGTGTCATGCTGCTCTCGGTGGCCGTGCCGACGAAGATCGTGGTCGCGGGCAACAAGATCTTCGACAACGTCAACGGGATCGCGTTCAACAGCCTCGTGACCGTCCGCGGTCACAACAGGTTTGTGAACGTGACCAACCCGCACTTCCTCTACACGCCCCCGCCGGCCGGATAAAGGACCGTCTCCCAGCGGGACCCGCAGCCAGGGGCCGGGCAGGCGATGCCGAGCCGCCCGGCCCCTCGGCCGTCCTCGCTCACCGACGACCGATCGCGCCCCGTCGTCGTCCGCGGGCGTGGCCCGCCTAGATCTCGTACTGGACCGAGACGCGTTCCTTGGCGATCGGGGTGGTGACCCGCTGGATGATCTCCCGGTGGGCCGGGTGGTTGCGGTAGCCGAGGTAGCTTTCCGCGTCATCGAAGTCGGCCACGACGGCGAAGTCGAAGTTGCCCTCGACGATCCCGGCGTCGGGCCCGATGTGGAACGCGCGCAGGCCGCTCAACAGCGGCGGCAGCGTCATGAGCTCGGACACCACCTGCTGCTTCTGCTGGTCGGTGGCCTCGGGAATCCAGGCGAATAACGTCACGTGCCTGATCATCATGATCCTTTCGTTAGCGGGGGAAGTGACGTCAGGACCAGGCGAGCATCCGCAGCGGGTCCTGCAGCATCGCGCCGATGTCGCGGAGCACCGCGGAGCCCAGGTCGCCGTCCACGATGCGGTGGTCGAAGGACAGGGCCAGCGTGGTGACCTTGCGCACCGCCAGCTGCCCCTCATGGACCCACGGCGCGTCCTTCACCTGCCCGAAGGCCAGGATCGCGGCCTCGCCGGGGGTCAGGATGGGGGTGCCCGTGTCCACGCCGAACACGCCGACGTTGGTGATCGTGATCGTGCCGCCGCGCAGGCCAGCCGGCGTCGTCTTGCCTGCCCGGGCGGTCTCGGCGAGGTCGGCCAGCGCCCGGGCGAGTCCGGGGAGCGAGAGCGCGTGGGCGTCCTTGATGTTCGGCACGACCAGCCCGCGGTCGGTAGCCGCGGCAATGCCGAGGTTCACGTAGTGCCGGACCACGATCTCCTGGGCGTCCTCGTCCCAGGAAGAGTTGATCATCGGGTGCCGGGCCACCGCCACCATCAGCGCCCGGGCCACGAGCAGCAGCGGTGACGCCCGGATCTCGCTGAACTCGGGGAGGTCCCGCAGCCGCGCCGTCGCGGCCATCGTCTCGGTGATGTCGATCTGCAGGAACTCGGTGACGTGCGGAGCGGAGAAGGCGCTGCCGGTCACCGCCGCCGCGGTGTGCTTGCGCACGCCGCGGATCGGGACCCGCTCCTCCCGCGCCACCGCGGTGACCGGCGCGAACTGGGCCGGCGCGGCGGGGGCCAGGGCGTCGTCCGGGGCGAGCTCGGCGGCCGCGTCCTGGCCCTGCGCGGCCTGCTGCACGTCGTCACGCGTGATCGAGCCGCCGGGGCCGGTTCCGGGCAGCCGGGTCAGGTCGACGCCCAGGTCCTTGGCCAGCTTGCGGACCGGCGGCTTCGCCATAACGGGCTCGGCCGCCCCGGCCCGTGGCACGGCGGCGACGTGCGGAGCGGCCGCGACGGGCGGAGCGGCCTCGGCCGAGGCTGCCTCGGCCGAGGCAGCGGGCGCGGGGCCATCCGGGGCGGAAGCCGGAGCAGCGGCGGGGGCGGCGCGGGCCTTCCGGGGGCGCCGGGTGGTCGAGCCGGGCTTGACCCCGTAGCCGACGAGCACCGACTGGCGCTCCTCCTTCTCCTCCTTGGGCGCCAGGGTGCCGTGGATCCCGGGCTCGACGCCCAGCTCGCCGTCGGGAGGCGGCGGAACCAGGTCCGCGCTCGTGCTGCCCTGCGGCGCCAGGGGCTGCTCGCCCTCCGGGCCAGGGGTCACGCCGACCGTGACGCGCGGCTCCCCGCCGCTCACGTCCGCGGGCTCCCCGCCACTCGCGTCCGGGCCCACCTCCACCGAGATGATCGGCGTGCCGACGTCGGCGGTCTCGCCTTCCGGCACCAGCAGCCCGGCCACCACGCCCTCGTACGGGGACGGCAGCTCGACCACGGCCTTGGCGGTCTCGATCTCCACGATGATCTGGTTGATCTTGACCTTGTCCCCGGGCTGGACGTGCCACTTGACGATGTCCGCCTCGGTCAGGCCCTCGCCCACGTCGGGGAGCCTGAACTGCTTGAGTTCTGACATTCGCGCCCCTCAGTACCCGAAGGTACGGTCGACGGTGTCCAGCACGCGGTCCAGGTCGGGCAGGTAGTGCTCCTCCAGCTTGGACGGCGGGTACGGGGTGGAGAAGCCGCCTACCCGCAGCACCGGGGCCTCCAGCTGGTAGAAGCACTCCTCGGTGATCCGGGCGGCGATCTCGGCGCCGAGGCCGCCGGTGACCGGCGCCTCGTGGGCGACGACGCAGCGCCCGGTGCGCCGGACCGACCCAACGATCGTTTCGGTATCCAATGGCGCCAGCGAGCGCAGGTCGATGACCTCCAGCGAGCGCCCGTCGCTCTCGGCGGCGACGGCCGCCGCGGCGCAGGTCTTGACCATCGGGCCGTAACAGAGCACGGTCGCGTCGCTGCCGCTGACCACGGTCCGCGCCCGGTGCAGCGGCAGCGCCGCGGCCAGGCCCCCGGCGGTGTCCACCTCGGCCCGGTCCCAGTAGCGCCGCTTGGGCTCGAAGAAGATCACCGGGTCGTCACTGCTGACGGCGAGCTGGATCATCGCGTACGCGTCGGCCGGGTCGCCGCACGCGACCACCCGCAGGCCCGCGGTGTGGGTGAACAGCGCCTCGGGTGACTCGCTGTGATGCTCGACCGCGCCGATGCCGCCGCCGAACGGGATCCTGATCACCACCGGCAGGCTGAGGCTGCCGCGCGAGCGGTACCGCATCTTGGCCAGCTGCGTGGTGATCTGGTCGAAGGCCGGGAACACGAAGCCGTCGAACTGGATCTCGCACACCGGGCGGTAGCCGCGCAGGGCCAGCCCGATCGCGGTGCCGACGATGCCGGACTCGGCGAGCGGGGTGTCGACCACGCGGGCCTCGCCGAAGTCCTTCTGCAGCCCGTCGGTGACCCGGAAGACCCCGCCGAGCTTCCCGACGTCCTCGCCCATGATCAGGACCTTCGGGTCGTTCTCCAGGGCCTTGCGCAGGCCTTCGTTCAGGGCCTTGGACAGAGTCAGCCTGGTCATCGGACAGCCTCCTCGAACGTCTCGAGGTAAGCGGCGTACTGCTCTCGCTCCGCCTCCACCAGCGCGTCCGGCTCCGCGTAGACGTTATCGAAGATCGACAGCGGGGCCGGGTCGGGCATTTCCTGGCAGGCCTTCCTGATCC
Organism: uncultured Actinomycetota bacterium; assembly: GCA_963834695.1. Lineage (GTDB taxonomy): Bacteria > Actinomycetota > Actinomycetes > Streptosporangiales > Streptosporangiaceae > JASHPR01. The sequence continues at coordinate 119,029 of CAWIDQ010000109.1, read as the reverse complement.
TCGCGCCGACCTGGTCCGACTCGGCGTCCAGGTCGGTGAAGAACTTCTCATCCGCCAGCTCGTTCCGGACCAGGTACGCCTTGACCCGCTCGATCGGGTCCTTCAGCTTCCACGTCTCCAGCTCCGCGGCCAGGCGGTACCTGGTCGGGTCGTCGGTCGTGGTATGGGCGCCCATCCGGTAGGTGAAGGCCTCGATCAGCGTCGGCCCCTGCCCCTCCCGGGCGGCCTGCAGCGCCTTGCGGGTGACCGCGAGGCAGGCGAGCACGTCGTTGCCGTCGACCCGGACGCCGGGGAACCCGAAGCCCTGCGCCCGCCGGTACAGCGGGACCCGGCTCTGCCGCTCCAGCGGCTCGGAGATCGCCCATTGGTTGTTCTGGCAGAAGAACACGACCGGCGCGTTCGTGACCGAGGCCCAGATGAACGCCTCGTTCACGTCGCCCTGGCTGGTCGCGCCGTCACCGAAGTAGGCGATGACAGCCTCGCCGTCCTCGCCCACCGCGCCGTCCCGCTGGATGCCCATCGCGTAGCCGGTGGCGTGCAGCGTCTGGCTGCCGATCACGATCGTGTACAGGTGGAAGTTGTGCTCCTTGGGGTCCCAGCCGCCGTGGCTGACGCCGCGGAACAGCTCGAGCAGCTTCACCGGGTCGAGCCCGCGGCACCAGGCCACGCCGTGCTCGCGGTAGGTCGGGAAGGCCATGTCCGCGGGCGTGAGCGCCCGGCCTGAGCCGACCTGCGCGGCCTCCTGGCCCAGGAGCGAGGCCCAGATTCCCAGCTCGCCCTGGCGTTGCAGCGCGATCGCCTCGAAATCGATCCGGCGGACCAGCACGAGATCCCGGTACAAGCCCCGGATCTGGCCGGCCGATATCTGCAGCGGGTAGTCGGGGTGATCGACCCGCTCGCCTTCGGGCGTCAGGAGCTGAATGAATTCCGCTGACTCCGGCGGCCCGCCGTGCGGGAGGGAATCAGCTGAAGCAGCTCGCCCGGCATCTTTGACGGTCACGTGCCACTCCTCGCTTGCTCGGGGCCGGTCCCAGGGGTCGCCGACCGGCCGGTCGTGTTCCGCGGGCGCCCCGCTGTGACAGTACCCGGCGGCAGTCGCAGGAGGTCAAGCGGTGGAAACCCGATACAGCCATCGTGACAGACATCGCCGGATGCCTCGGCCAAAGCGCCCGACGGGCGTCGCCAGCCTCGGCCACAAGCGCCCGGCGGCCGCCGCCGCCAGCACTGCCCGCGGCGCCTCGATCCAATCCGGCCGGGGGCTGGCGTACGCTGCCACACGTGGCCACAGTCGTCGTCGAGGTGATGCTCAAGCCCGAGATCCACGACCCGCAGGGCGAGGCGATCGCCAGGGCGTGCCATCGGCTCGGATTCGGCCAGGTCGTCGGCGTCCGCCAGGGTAAGAGGTTCGAGGTAGAACTCAGCGGGCCCGCCGACGAGGCGGCCGTGGCGCGGGTGGCCGAGCTGGCGGGGGACCTGCTGGCCAATCCGGTGATCGAGGAGTTCTCGGTCCGGCCCGCCTGACTTCCGTTTGTACCGCTTACAGCCCCTCTGGGCACGTTAACAGCCTGGAACGGCACTGTTCGTCCAGAGATCGCCCAGGTTCATGATTACTACGGCCCGTCACGGGAAACCCTAACCATTGTGGCCGCCATGACCTGTGAACTCGGGGAGCTTAGGAGCGGATGCGTACTCGGGTGACAGCTGAGGAACCGACTGACGACGCTCGGTTCTGCCTAGTGTTCCCCCGCGAGACAATCAGCGTGCCGGTCATGCGCCGGGTCCTGGGCGGCATCCTGGACCGGCTCGGGGTCGATGAGGAGTGCGTGGCCGACCTGCTACTGGCGGTGACCGAGGCGTGCACGAACGTGCTGCGGCACAGCGGCCCCGGGCACCGGTACGAGGTCGTGGTGCTGGTCGACCGGAACCGCTGCGTGATCGAGGTCGTGGACCACGGCCGCGGATTCGACCCGGCTGCGCTCCCGGGGCACCGCGCGCCCCTCCGTTCCGTCCCCCGGTTCCGGCGCCATCGCGCGACGTCGGCCGCGCCGTGGACGTACCCCGCGCCGTCGGCTCCCTCGGCGATGCGCAACCGCCTGTCCCGGGTCCGGCGCGGCGCGGTCGAGCGGGCCGTGGCGGAGCTGCCCCAGTCCGGCCGCGGGCTCGCGATCATGCGAGCCTGCGTCGACGACGTGACGCTGCGCACCCGGCCCGGGCGCGGGACCGTGGTCTCGCTGCAGAAGCGGATCGAGCTGCGCGCCGACGCGCCGCTCGCCCACCCCGAGGCCGTCCCGCTCAGGGACGCCGGCTGAGCCGGTAGCCCGTAGCCGGTAGCCTGCCTGCATGGCACGGGCCAGCAGCTGGCGCGCAGGCAGGCCGGGCGCACGCGGGCCGGAGCGCCCATGACGGCCCGCATCGGGGTCATCACGTTTCCCGGATCGCTCGACGACCAGGATGCGGCGCGTGCCGTCCGCCGGGCGGGCGGCACCGCGGTCGCGCTCTGGCACGACGAGCGCGACCTGCACGGCGTCGACGCGGTGCTGCTGCCCGGCGGCTTCTCCTACGGCGACTACCTGCGCTGCGGGGCGATAGCCCGGTTCGCGCCGGTCATGGCCGAGCTGGTGCCCGCGGCCCGGGCCGGCCTGCCGGTGCTCGGCATCTGCAACGGCTTCCAGATCCTGTGCGAGGCGCACCTGCTGCCGGGGGCGCTGACCCGCAACAGCGGGCTCCGCTTCATCAGCCGCGAGGTCCGGATACGGGTGGAGAACGCCGCCACGCCCTGGACCCGCGACTACGCGCCCGGCCAGGAGGCGACGCTGGTGCTGAAGAGCGGCGAGGGCGCGTACGCCGCGGACGCGGCCACGCTGCGCCGGCTCGAGGAGCGGGGCCAGGTGCTGGCCCGCTACGCCGGCGCCAGCCCGAACGGCTCCGCGGCGGACATCGCCGGAATCTGCAGCGAGGACGGCGGCATCGCCGGGCTGATGCCGCACCCCGAGCACGCCATTGACGCGCTCACCGGGCCGGGCACCGACGGGCTCGGCTTCTTCACCTCGGCCGTGCGCGCCCTGGCCGCCGCGTGACCCGGCCCGACGCCATGACCGGTCCAGACGCCGCCACCCGGCCCGACCCCGCGACCCGGCCCGGCGCCGTGACCTCGCAGGACACCGTGGCCGTCGCGGCCGCCACACCGGACCGGCCGCAACCGCACGCTGAGCTCGGCCTGACCGGCGAGGAGTACGCGGCGGTCCGGCAGGTGCTCGGCCGCCGCCCCACCGACGCGGAGCTGGCCATCTACTCGGTGATGTGGAGCGAGCACTGCTCCTACAAGTCCTCGCGGGCGCACCTGCGGCAGTTCGCCGACAAGGCGCCGCCGACCGCGGCGTTGCTCGCGGGAATCGGCGAGAACGCCGGCGTGGTGGACATCGGCCAGGGGTACGCGGTCACGTTCAAGCTCGAATCGCACAACCACCCGTCGTACGTGGAGCCGTTCCAGGGCGCCGCGACCGGGGTGGGCGGGATCGTCCGGGACATCCTGGCCATGGGGGCGCGCCCGGTCGCGGTGATGGACGCGCTCAGGTTCGGGCCCGCGGACGCGCCGGACACCCGCCGGGTGCTGCCGGGCGTGGTGGGCGGCATCTCGTTCTACGGCAACTGCCTCGGCCTGCCCAACATCGGCGGCGAGCTGGCCTTCGACCCGTGTTACGCGGGCAACCCGCTGGTCAACGCCCTCTGCCTGGGCGTCATGCGGCATGCCGACCTGAAGCGGGCCGCGGCTACCGGGCCCGGCAACCAGGTGGTCCTGTTCGGCGCCCGGACCGGCCCGGACGGCATCGGCGGGGCGTCCGTGCTGGCCAGCGCGTCGTTCGGCGGAGGCGGGAGCGCGGCCGGGGGCGAGGGCGGCGCCCGGGCCGAGCAGGCCAAGCGGCCCAGCGTCCAGGTCGGCGACCCGTTCATGGAGAAGCTGCTCGTCGAGTGCTGCCTGGAGCTGTACGCGGCCGGGCTGGTCGCGGGCATCCAGGATCTCGGCGCGGCCGGGGTGGCGTGCGCAACCACCGAGCTGGCCGCGGGCGGCGGCGCGGACATCGGCATGCGGGTCCGCCTGGACGCGGTGCCGTTGCGGGACTCCTCGCTCGGCCCCGCGGAGATCCTGATGAGCGAGTCGCAGGAGCGCATGATGGCGATCGTCGAGCCGGCCGGGCTCGAGCGGTTCCTGGCCATCTGCGCGAAGTGGGACGTGCTGGCGACGGTGATCGGCGAGGTCACCGGCACCGGGCGGCTGGAGATGACCTGGCACGGCGAGCAGGTCGTCGACATCCCGCCGCGCAGCGCGGCCGACCAGGCCCCGGTCTGCCTGCGCCCGTCGGCGCGCCCGCCCGGCCAGGCGGCGCTGGCGGCCGACGAGCCGTCCCGGCTGCCCCGCCCCGGCACGGGCGCCGAGCTGCGGTCGACGCTGCTGTCCCTGCTGTCGTCGCCGGACGCGGCCGACAAGAGCTGGGTGACCGAGCAGTACGACCGCTACGTGCGGGGCGAGACCGTGCTCGCGATGCCGCAGGACGCCGGCCTGGTCCGGGTCGACGAGCAGACCTCGCTCGGGGTGGCGCTCGCCGTGGACGGCAACGGGCGGTACTGCAGGCTGGACCCGTACGCGGGCGCGCAGCTCGCGCTGGCCGAGGCCTACCGCAACGTGGCCGCGACCGGGGCGCGGCCGCTGGCCGTCACCAACTGCCTCAACTTCGGCTCGCCCGCCGACCCGGCCGTGATGTGGCAGTTCACCGAGGCGGTGCGCGGCCTCGCCGACGCGTGCCAGGCCCTGGGCGTGCCGGTGACCGGGGGCAACGTCAGCTTCTACAACCAGACCGCCGACGCGGCGATCCACCCGACCCCGATCGTCGGCGTCCTCGGCGTCCACGACGACGTGCGCCGGCGGCTGTCGATCGGCTTCGGCCGGGCAGGCTGCGACGTGGTACTGCTCGGCCGCAGCACGGCCGAGTTCGGCGGGTCACTGTGGGCTCATGTCGCGCACGGGCACCTGGGCGGCCGCCCGCCCGCCGCGGACCTGGACGCCGAGCGCGCGCTCGCCGGCGTACTGGTCACCGCCGCCGCCCGCGGCCTGCTCGAGGCCGCCCATGACCTTTCCGACGGCGGGCTGGCCATCGCGCTCGCCGAGTGCTGCCTGACCGGGGGCCAGGGCTGCACCGTGCGGCTGCCCGGGGAGGAGTTCCCGTGCCTGTTCGGCGAGTCGGCCGCGCGGGCCGTGGTCGCCACGGCACCGGGCGCCGGGGACGAGTTCGCCGCGCTGTGCGCGGACCGGGGCGTGCCAGCCGCCGTGCTCGGGATGACGGGCGGCGCCAGCCTCGAGGTCGCCGGCTGCTTCACGATCCCGCTGGCGGAGCTCGCGGCCGCCCACCGCGAGACCCTGCCCGCCCTGTTCGGCTGAGCCGGGGATCCATAACGGGCCGTGGCGGGCTGCCCGGGCCCGCCCGGCCGGTCAGGACGCGGTCATGAACGCGACGAGCTGGCTCCAGTCCGGGGAGGCCAGGCAGCGGTCCAGCCGCGCGGCGGACGCCGTCGGCGTGCCCGCGGCGTTCCCGCCGGCGGCTGTCAGGCACCGGGCGCGGGACAGGCTGCGCAGCTGCCAGTAGTCCAGCCCGCCGGAGCTGACCAGGTGCTGGCGGACCCAGCGCTGGCTGGCCCCGAGGTTGCACCGGGCCAGGGTCACGGCCGACGACCGCGCGGCCGTCAGGCAGAACCCGTCTGGCAGGTAGATGAAGATGTACGTGCCCCCGGCCATCTGGTCGGCCGTCCAGTCCGCCCCCGCCTGGCCGGCGGCGGTGAAGCTGAGGTCCGAGCGTGACGCCAGGAACGTCTCAGGAGACGCGCTCGCGCCGACCGACGGCGTCGGGCCCGGATTGACCAGGGCCACCGCTTGCGTGCCGAGCACGTGCGTCGGTAACCCGGGGGCGTGGGCAGCGTGGTTCCCCACCACCAGGTAGACGGCGAGCGCCGCCCCGGCGAGCAGTATCGCCAGGCCGATCCCGGTCAGCCGGGCGGCCCAGGACCCGCGGGTCCGGGAGCGAGCATCGCGCTTACCACGCATACCGGAACGATGACTTGTCCGGGCCGATTCTGCTAGTGGATGTCGCGAAAAGTTACCGACCGCAACCCGCCCGCGGCCAACATATGCGGCTTCGCCGCGGGCGCGAGGCCGCCGCGGCGGTGCCGGCTGGACGCCGTGCCGGCGCCGGCCAGGCGCCCGCGGCCGCGCCGGCCGGGCGCTGCGGTGGTCGGCACAGGCGCCCGCGGCCGCGCCGAGCGCCGCGGATGCGCGCCGGTCCGCGGCGCACTAAGTTCGATGCGATGCCAGCCCGACGAAGTGACCCCGCCCGGCTGCTTGCCGCGGTGAACGCGCAGCGAGCCGCGCTCGGCGACGGCGAGTGGTCCGGGAAGATGACCGCGGAGGCGCTCGGCGCGGGCTGCGTCAGCGCCGCGGGAGCCGCCATCGACGCCGGTCTCCCGCCGGAACCCGAGGCCCTGCGCTGCGCGGTCCGGTACCTGCTCGGCCTGCTCGCCGCCCGGGCTCCCGGCCGCGCGGTCGAGGTGCGCATCCCGCCGTACGCGGCGATCCAGTGCGTGGCCGGCCCCCGGCACACCCGCGGCACCCCGCCGAACGTGGTGGAAACCGACGCGGTCACCTGGATGAGGCTGGCGACCGGGCGGATCTCGTGGGCCGGCGCGCTCTCCGGCGGCCTGCTCAGCGTCAGCGGCCCGCGCGCGGATCTCTCCGCGCTCCTGCCGCTGGCCGCCGCGTCGTAGGCCCGGGCCGCTCGCGGCCGCCCGTAGACTGTCGAGGTGGTCAAGCCTGATGGCCGCCTGACGAACGATCTCCATCCCACCGACCGGCCGCCGCGGGACGCGTGCGGGGTGTTCGGCGTCTGGTCCCGGCACGAGGACGTGGCCAAGCTCGCCTACTTCGGCCTCTACGCGCTGCAGCACCGCGGCCAGGAGTCGGCCGGGATCGCGGTCAGCGACGGTACCCAGATCGTCGTGTTCAAGGACATGGGCCTGGTCCCGCAGGTCTTCGACGAGCCCGTGCTCAACACGCTCCGCGGCCACATCGCGATCGGGCACTGCCGGTACTCGACGAGCGGGTCGTCGGTGTGGCAGAACGCCCAGCCCACCTTCCGCGCGACACCGTCGGGGAGCCTCGCGCTCGGCCACAACGGCAACCTGATCAACACCCGGGAGCTCGCCGCGCTGGTGGACGCGAACGGCAGCCGCCCGGGCGGGGGGAACGGCGCGACGTCCGACACCGACGTGCTCACCGCGCTGTTCACCCGGCCGGCGGACGAGAGCGGCCCGGGCCAGGGCATCGAGGCCGGCGCGCTGGCCGCGCTCCCGCTGGTGCGCGGGGCGTACTCGCTGGTCTTCATGGACGACCGGACCCTGTACGCCGCGCGCGACCCGCAGGGCTTCCGCCCGCTCGTGCTCGGGCGGCTCGAGCGCGGCTGGGTAGTGGCCAGCGAGACCGCGGCGCTGGACATCGTCGGGGCGTCGTTCGTCCGGGAGATCGAGCCGGGAGAGCTGATCGCCATCGACGAGCGGGGCCTGCGGTCTCGCCCCTTCGCCCCGGCGCGGCCCCGGGGCTGCCTGTTCGAGTACGTGTACCTGGCCCGCCCGGACACCGCGATTGCCGGCCGCAGCGTCCAGGCCACCCGCGTCGAGGTCGGGCGGCGGCTCGCCGCCGAGCACCCGGCCGAGGCCGACCTGGTCATCCCGGTGCCGGAGTCCGGCACCCCGGCCGCCATCGGCTACGCCCAGGCCAGCGGCATCCCGTACGGGCAGGGGCTGGTCAAGAACTCCTACGTCGGCCGCACCTTTATCGAGCCGAGCCAGACCATCAGGCAGCGCGGCATCCGGCTGAAGCTGAACCCGCTCCGGGACGTGATCGCGGGGCAGCGGGTGGTCGTGGTCGACGACTCGATCGTCCGCGGCAACACGCAGCGCGCGATCGTGGCGATGCTGCGCGAGGCGGGCGCCGCCGAGGTGCACGTCCGCATCTCGAGCCCGCCCGTGGCCTGGCCGTGCTTTTACGGCATCGACTTCGCGACCCGGGCCGAGCTCATCGCGGGCAGCCTGCCGGCCGAGGAGATCCGGGTGTCGATCGGGGCCGACTCGCTCGGCTACGCCTCGCTGGAGGGCCTGATCGCTGCGACCACGCTGCCGGCGGAGCGGCTGTGCCGGGCCTGCTTCGACGGCGATTACCCGCTACGGGTCGACGCGTCGGAGCAGGGGAAATACCTGCTGGAGGACACGGTGACGGGCCCGGCGCGGGCCGGGTCGTGAACGCCGGGCCGCCCCCGACCCCGGCCCCACCTACGCCCAGGCGGGGGTCGACATCGCGGCCGGGGAGCGCGCCGTCGACCTGATCCGCGCGGCCGTCGCCCGCACCGCCGGGCCCGAGGTCGTCGGCGGCATCGGCGGCTTCGCCGGGTTGTTCGACGCCTCCAGGCTCACCGGGTACCGGCGGCCGCTGCTGGCCACCGCCACGGACGGCGTGGGCACGAAGGTGGTGCTCGCGCAGCAGCTCGGCGCCTACGACACGATCGGGATCGACCTGGTCGGCATGGTCGTCGACGATCTCGTCGTCTGCGGGGCGGAGCCGCTGTTCCTGACCGATTACGTGGTGTGCGGCCGGGTCCGGCCGGAGCGGGTCGCCGCGATCGTCGGCGGGGTCGCGCAGGGGTGCGTGCTGGCCGGCTGCGCCCTCATCGGCGGGGAGACGGCCGAGCATCCCGGCCACCTGGCCCTCGATGACTTCGACCTGGCCGGCGCCGCGACCGGGGTGGTCGAGGCGGACCGGCTGCTCGGGCCGGACCGGGTCCGGCCGGGCGACGTCGTGATCGCGATGGCGTCGTCAGGCCTGCACTCGAACGGCTTCTCGCTGGTCCGGCGCGTGCTGAGCCAGGGATCGCTGGCCCTCGACCGGGTTCCGCCCGGGCTCGGGCGGCCGCTCGGCGAGGAGCTGCTGACCCCGACGCGCATCTACGCCCGCGACTGCCTTGCGCTGGCCGACGAGTGTGACGTGCACGCGTTCGCGCACGTGACCGGGGGCGGTCTTGCGCTGAATCTGTCCCGGGTGCTCCCGCCGCACGCCGACGCCGTGCTGGACCGGGCGACCTGGCGTCCGCCGCCTGTGTTCGGCCTGCTCGCCGAGCGGGGCGGCATGGCGGGCGCGGAGATGGAGCGGGTCTTCAACATGGGCGTCGGCATGGCGGCGGTGGTGGGCGCGCACGACGCCGGCTCAGCGCTCAGCCTGCTCGCGTCGCGGGGCGTGCCCGCCTGGCTGGCCGGCGAGATCACCGAGGGCGCGGGCGCTGCCCGGCTCGTCGGCCAGGCATCCCGCCTGACCCGCGGCTCAGCTGCCGTTCGCCCTGGTCACCCGGGCGCCCGCGCCGTCCTCGGCGCGCGGGTACTCCGGCCCGCCTCGTCCATCGTCGTCGGGTCCAGCGGAGTCATGAGCGTCGAAGTCGTCAACCTCGAGGTCGTCCTCGTCGAGGTCGTCCTCGTCGTCGATGTCCTCGTCGAGGTCGTCCTCGTCGTCGAAGTCGTCCGCGCCGTAGTCGGCGTAGTCGTCGTCTTCGTCGCCGTCCGCGCCGCCGTCCGCGCCGTCGTCTACGGAGTAGCGGTCCGCGAAGTCCGCATACGGGTCGTGATCGTCCGCGTCCTGCCGGTCCGTGCCGACACCAAACTCAGCCCGCAGCCGGTCAAGATCCATGCCTCCGCCGCTGTACTTAAGCTGGCGGGCAACCTTCACCTGCTTGGCCTTGGCTCGGCCGCGCCCCATTGGCTCGACCCCCTCGAACGTACGGGAGCCCCGGGTCAGGGCCCCAAGTCACCGCACTGATCGTTTTGGCCCTCAGCGCGCTGACGCTTGCGGGCTTTCTCGCACAGCTGAACCACCCGCCGCCTCTCCTCTGCGGGGCGCGCAGCGCGCTCGTTCGTCCGTGCATACACAACGGTACCTGGTTTGGGCGGCTGGCGCCTCCGGCCATTGCGGACGGCGCGTGGCCAGATTTCCCGATGACCAGGTTCCCGGTGGCCGGGGCCCCCGCCAGGCGCGGGCCGGGCGGGTGTGCCGGAGCCCAGCCGCCTGGTCAAGCGCCGAGCCAGATGCCCTTCAACCGGCCGATCTCGGACATCCGCCGCTCCGCCAGCCGGTCGGCGGCGACCGCGGGCGGCACGCCCTCGTCATCCGCGATCGCGAGAATTTTCTTCGTGGTGTCGAAGATCTGCGCCGCCCTGGCCTGCGCTCGCTCGAAGCTGAAGCCGCCGATCTCGTCCGCGACCTGGATCACCCCGCCGGAGTTGACCACGTAGTCGGGCGCGTAGACGACGCCGCGGTCGGCGAGCAGCTTCTCGATGCCGGGGTGGGCCAGCTGGTTGTTGGCGCCGCCGCAGATGATCTTGGCGTTCACCAGCGCCAGGTTGTCATCGTTGACCGCGCCGCCCAGCGCGCACGGCGAGAACACGTCGATGGCGCTGGCGAGCAGGCTGTCGCGGTCGGCCGCCACCTCCACCGCGGGGTGCCTGACCCGCACCCGGTCCACGGCGCCCGCGCTCACGTCGCAGATCACCACCTGCGCCCCGGTCTCGATGAGGTGCTCGACGAGGCGGTGCCCGACCTTGCCCACGCCCTCGACGCCGACCCGGCGCCCCTCGAGGCTGCTCGTCCCCCAGGTATGCTCCGCGGCCGCGCGCATCCCCTGGAAGACCCCGAACGCCGTCAGCACCGAGGAGTCGCCCGCACCGCCGTTCGGCACCGTCCTGCCGGTCACGTGACGGCACTCGCGGGCCACGATGTCCATATCCTCGCTGTAGGTGCCGACGTCGCAGGCGGTGATGTACCGGCCGTTCAGCGACTGCACGAACCGGCCGTAGGCGCGCAGCAGCGCCTCGGACTTCAGCCGCTGCGGGTCGCCGATGATGACGGCCTTGCCGCCGCCGTGATCCAGGCCCGCCATGGCGTTCTTGTACGCCATGGCCCGCGCCAGGTTGAGGACGTCGGCGAGGGCGGCCTCCTCGGTCTGGTACGGGTAAAAGCGCGTCCCGCCCAGCGCCGGGCCGAGCGCGGTCGAGTAGATGGCGATGATCGCGCGCAGCCCAGTCGGCGCGTCATGGCAGAAAACCACCTGCTCATAGCCCCCGTGCGCCGGGGGGCTGAGGCTGGGCCGGGCCGCCGGGCCGGGCTCGCCGCTGACACTCGGCAAATCGGAATTCTGGGATAGATTGGTCACGACGGTGACTCCTGGCTCAGTCCGTTGTCGCCATTGACGCGGATCACAGGGACCCAGGGTATGCCGAAGACGCCACGCGTGACGCCACCGGACAAGTCAGATGCACAGTCCGATGCACACTCCTCTGCAATTTCATCTACCCTAGGGACTTCTGTTGAGGGGCCCCGGTATGTCACGATTGATCATGCTGCCGTGCGCTGCCTTTCTGCGGGTGTATGAACCGCTATCTGCCTTCGGGCGGACGGAGCGGGCCCGCTGGGAGGCATACGCCGCATCCGCGGACAGGCCGCGCAGGGCGGACGCGCTCGAAGCCGAGCGTGAAGAGGCGCTGCGCAGGATCGTCGCGCTGCCGCCGATAGTTGCACCGGCACGGGAGAGTGACCACGCGTACGTGCGCTGGGCCGACGGGACGACGTACGTGTGCCCGTGGCAGACGAGACTCCGGTCCTGGCTGGCGCTGGGCAGGCTGCGGGCCACGGCGGCACCGCCGCTCGCGGACGCCTTCGCCCCGGATCAGGCGGACCGGGCCGCCGAGGCCTTCGCCCGGTGGGAGAGGAAGGAGCAGGCGTCACGGGTCTACATTCAGGGCAGCACCTGGTCAGTACCGCCGACCTGGTTCGTTCCGTTCGCGCCGACCGAGCGCTGGCTCGTGCTCGGCACGACGGGTGACCGGGAAAGCGGACGTCCGGCCACCGCGTCGGCGACCCGCACGCTCATCTACGCGACGACCATGGCCCAGGCGCGCAGGCGGGTAGCCCGCGCGCTCGCCACGGTCCGGCGCGTCCCGGGCACGGCGCTCGGCGCGGATCCAGACGACGGGATGCTGGGCCGGGCTGACCTGGTGCGAGCTACCGTTGCGCTCGAGGAGCTCGGGCGCTGGCTGGAGGAGTTCCATCCGCACTCGCTGGTGGAGCTCGATTACGGAGGGTTGGTTCAGCTGCTTGACGACGACGCGCTGCGTGCGGACCAGTCGGTAGCTGAGGTATCCGCTACCGTGAGCGCCCTGGCAAGCAAGGAGTTTGAGCTGGCAGCTGCCATGTACCAGCGGCTGCGCGCCAGGTGGCGTGATCTGGAGGCCGTCGAGCTAGGAAGCTGACGGGAGGGGGGGAATGATTTTTCCGAATATGTTGGTTGTCACGTTGCGTAATGGTACTATGACGCGACGTGACTCGGATCCATGAGGAATGGGCGACTCACGAAGAATGTTTGGTTCTGGTGGTCGTCGACTGTCACCGCTGGTGATGGCAATATGGTCTGAGTAGACCATATGGGACATCCACGGCAGGCTCCCCCGATGGAGCCGGCCACAGCACCACACGCAGGATCGCAGTACCGGTCCAGGAGGAGAGGCCGTCAACATGTCAGCACGCACACCCGAGGCCGAGCCTCTGCTGACCCCAGCAGAGGTAGCGACCATGTTCCGGGTTGACCCGAAGACCGTCACGCGGTGGGCCAAGGCCGGGAAACTGACCTCCATCCGTACGCTCGGCGGGCACCGCCGGTACCGGGAGACAGAAGTTCGCGCACTGCTCGCGGGCATACCGCAGCAGCGCTCGGAGTAAGGCCTTGGCCGCGTAGCGGCCACGGCAAGAGAACGAAAAGAGCAGGAACAAGGGGGGTCGGCCCCGGCGGCGAAAGCGCCGCAGCAAGGGGCGCAGCCCGCACCAGGCGCTCGTGGAGGGTCAGGCGGGCACAGCAGAGCCGGGGTCGATCCGGCCTCCCGGATAAATTTCTCTGGGACGTTATGGCGCAGTTAAAGCGCAGATCGCGGGCATGTCCGCCGTCGGCGAGGCTGGCCCGCGTGAGTCTTACCGCCAGGGATCTCTAGAACCAGCCTGTGCGCCCACGCCGCCGCGCCACTGGCCGTCGGCGGATCGCGGCGTGCCGTGCGCGGCTGCGGCGCGGGCGCGGGGGATGATGTTAGAGCACGGTCTGGGCGGGCATTCAGCGTGCGTTCAGTTCCGCGCGGGAACCTGGCGGTGGAGGGTTCGGGGGGGTCTCACGCCCGGAAGGAGCGGTCTTCCGATGTCAGACGAGTCGCCTGACAACGACCAGGCCTGGTGGATGCCAGCCGACCGGCCCGAGCCCGCCGAGCCGGAAGACCTGATCGAACTGGGCCGGCTGCGCCCGGCGCGCCCGATCGGCCCGGTGAGCCTTCGCTCCTGGTCCCGCCGCCCGTACATCCTCGCCGGCGTGGCGGTGGCCGCGCTGCTCGGCGGTGCCGGAGCGGCTCTCGCCGCGTCGCATTCCTCGCCGCCGACGGCATCCCCGAGCGCCGCGGCGGCCACCCCCGCCCCGTCCTCCACCCCGTCCGGGCCGCCCGGGCCGGGTTTCCGCCGGTTCGGTGCCGGGGGGTTCGGGTTCGGCGGCGGCCTGTTCGGGGCGCTGCACGGCCAGTTCGTCGCCCGCAAGCCCGGCGGCGGCTATCAGACCATCGACGTCCAAAACGGCCAGGTCACGGCCGTGAGCAGCACGTCGATCACGCTCAAGAGCGCCGACGGCTTCACGAAGACCTACGCGGTCACTAGTTCCACCCTGGTGGATGCGCAACGCGACGGGATCGGCTCGGTCAAGGTCGGCAACCAGGCCGAGGTGCTGGCCACGGTCAGCGGCAGCGCCGTGACCGCGACCAGCATCAGTGACCTGACGCTGCTGGGACAGGGCCACGCGGGCTTCGGCTTCGGGCGCGGAACGTCCGGCGCCCCCGCGCCGCAGACCGGGTGACCGGCGCGGGCCGGGGCCAGCGCGTCGCCCGAGCCCCAAGCGTCTGGGACCCGGTCCGCCCAGCTACCGGACTGGGTCCCAGACACCGGCGGCCGGCCGGCGGACGGTCAGAGTCCTCCCGCAGAATCCTTGCCGGGACCCTCCCGGAGAATCCTTGTCAGAGCCCTCCGCAGAATCTTTTGTCAGAACCCTCCCGCAGAATCTGAGAGGTGCGGGTAGCTGTTGCCCCGGGGGCTGCCGGGTCCGGCCTGCTGTGCGAGTTGCCGGCGGACGGGAGCCGCCCCGGACCGCCCGTTATGGCTTCTGATCTTGCGGAGGCCGTCGCCGGGTACGAGCGCTCGGGAACAGACGTCCGGTGGGTGTGGCCCTGCGGCGCGGAGCACTATCCCGCGCTGCTGCGGGCGGGGGTGCGGATCGCGCGCTGCCACGACGTGGCGCTCGCCGAGCGCCTGCTCCTCGGCCGGGAGGGCCGCGGCGAGGAGCCGGCCTCGCTGGCCGCGGCCCACGCGCGGCTGCGCGGGGCACCGCCACCGGACGAACGCGCCGTCCCGTCCGCCCTGGCCGGCCCGGGCGGCAGGCGCGGGGAGCGGCAGGGCGCGCTGTTTGAGGCGGCGGGGACCGAGCCGGCCGACACGAGCGCCGTGCTTGACGCGCTGACGGCCGTGCACGCTGACCAGTTGCGGCGGATCGCGGCCGACGAGCATCCGGCCAGGTTCGGCGCGCTGGTGGCCGCCGAGTCGGCCGGCGAGCTCGCGGCCGCCGAGATGACCCTGGCCGGGATGCCCTGGCGGGCCGATGTGCACGACGAGCTGCTGGCGGGGATGCTCGGCCCGCGCCCCCCGGCGGCCCTGGCCGGGATGCGCCCGGCCCGGCTGACCGAGCTCGCCGGGCAGATCTCCGCGGCCCTCGGCGGACGGCCCGTGAACCCCGACTCGCCCGCCCAGCTGGTCCGGGCGCTGGCCGCGGCCGGCGTGCGGGTCCCGTCCACCAGGTTCTCGGTGCTGCGCGAGATCGACCATCCGGCCATCCCGCCGCTGCTCGAGTACAAGGAACTGTCCCGGCTGCACGCCGCGCACGGCTGGGCCTGGCTGGACGCCTGGGTCTCCGGCGGCCGGTTCCGGCCCGAGTATGTGGTGGGCGGGGTGGTCTCCGGGCGCTGGGCGTCCCGCGGCGGCGGCGCGCTGCAGATTCCGCGGGTGCTGCGGCGCGCGGTCGTCGCCGATCCCGGCTGGGTGCTGGTCGTGGCCGACGCGGCCCAGCTGGAGCCGCGGGTGCTCGCGGCGCGGGCCGGGGACCGGATGTTCGCCCAGGCTGCGGCAGGCGGCGACCTGTACGAAGGGCTGGCCGGCGTGTTCGGCGGAGACCGGAACCAGGCCAAGAAGGCGCTGCTGTCGGCCATGTACGGCGGGGCCGGGGGCGAGGCGGGCCAGCTGCTGGCCGTGTTGCGGCGGCGCTTCCCGGTCGCGTCCGGCTACGTGGAGGCGGCGGCGCGGGCCGGCGAGGAAGGGCGGGTGGTCAGGTCCGTGCTGGGCCGGACGTGCCCGCCGCCGTCCGCCGCGTGGCGCGCCGTCACCGAGGAGTCGGGCGACGCGGAGGCCGAGCGGGACCCCGGCGCGGGCCGGGCGTCGCGCGCCCGCGGCCGGTTCACCCGCAACTTCGTGGTGCAGGCCAGCGCGGCCGACTGGGCCCTGGTGCTGCTGGCCGCGCTGCGCCGGAGGCTGGCCGCGCTGGGCGAGCCCGCGGCCGGCCGCTGGGACCCGCTCGCGCCGCACCTGGTGTTCTTCCAGCATGACGAGGTGCTCGTGCACTGCCCCGAGCCCACGGCGCCGGCCGTGGTGGACGCGGTCACCGAGGCGGCTGACGAGGCGGGCCGGGCCGTGTTCGGCGTGACGCCGGTGCGGTTCCCGATGACGACCGCCGTGGTGCGCTGCTACGCCGACGCGAAGTGATCCGCGGAAACGGATCGGGGGAAGCGGCCAGCGGGCGGTAGATGAGGCGCTCTAGGACTTGCGCCGGCCACGGCCGGCGTGGTGGCCTGCGGGGGTGAAGCTCGACGGCGCCAGCGTCCTGGCCTCCTACGACGAGCAGGTACGGCGCAGCCTGCGCCCCGACGGGTCCGGCGCGGTGGGCGAGCGGGCCGGGCCCGTCGTCCGCTGGACCACGGCCGGCGGCGCGGGCTGGTCCGGCATCGTCTGGTCCGACCTGGACGAGAGCACGGCCGACCAGGTCATCGCGGACCAGATCGCCTTCTTCGCCGGCCGGGGCGAGCGGTTCGAGTGGAAGCTCTACAGCTACGACCAGCCACGGGACCTGAGCGTGCGCCTGCTCGCCGCGGGCTTCGTGGCCGAGGACGCCGAGTCGTTCATGGTGGCGGACGCTGGACAGATCGCCGGGCACGGCGGTGCCGACGTCGTGCTGCCCGACGGGATCCGGCTGGTCCCGGTCACCGACGAGGCCGGCATTGACCTGATGATCGAGGTGCATGACCAGGTGTTCGGCGCCGACTCGCGGCTGCGCGGCGCGCTGACCGCGCAGCTGAAGAACTCAGCCGAGACCATGGTGATGGTGCTGGCGATGGCCGGCGACGAGCCGGTCAGCTCGGCAAGGATCGAGTTCGCCGCCGGCACCGACTTCGCCGGGCTCTGGGGCGGCGGCACGCTCCCGCAGTGGCGCGGGCGCGGGATCTACCGGGCCCTCGTCGGGTACCGCGCCCGGCTGGCCGCGGCCCGGGGATACCGGTACCTGCAGGTGGACGCCTCACCGCAGAGCAGGCCGATCCTGGAGCGGCTCGGCTTCGCCTGCCTCGCGCTGACCACGCCGTACGTCTGGTCGCCGGGCTGAGGGCCCGATCCGGTTCCCGGCGCCGCCGGGCCACCGCAGCGTGAGCCGGCCAGAAGTGTCCAGTCCGGTGCCGAGGCTTGCTGGGGCTCCCAGTTGTGTCTACGCTCCGGGGGGTCAGTTTCGCACAGGGCCGGGCGCCGGGGCGTGATGCCCAATCCACGGCGCATGGACCGCAGGCGGTCAGTTGACCGCGCGGGCGGGAGGGACGATGCTCCGGGGTTTCAAGAATTTCCTGATGCAGGGCGACCTGGTCATCATCGCGGTGGGCCTGGTGGTCGCGTTGGCGTTCAGCACCTTGATCAAGGCCTTCACCGACAGCATCATCACGCCCTTGGTCAATGCGATAGCGGGCGGCGGAGCAGCCGGGAAGGGACTCGGCTGGACCCTCAACGGCCAGCGGATCAACGTGGGCGCGTTCATCGGCGCGGTCGTCTACTTCGTTATCCTCGTGGCCGTCATCTACTACCTGATCGTGGTGCCCTACCGGGCGTACATGCGCAAGCGGGGCAAGAACGTCTTCGGCGAGCCAGGCCCGACCAAGACCTGCCCGTACTGCCAGTCGACCGACGTGCCGGTCGACGCGACGAAATGCCTGCACTGCGGCAGTGAGCTAGCCTTGACGTCCTCCCCGTCGTGAATGACGGGGATTCCTCCTGCGCGGCTCATGCCGCGCTCCGGTGGGTACCTGCTTCACCGGCGACTGCCAGGGCGGGCCCTGGGCTTACACCGCCTCCACAGGCGTTTAGCCTGTCGGCCCGCCCGGCCGCCAGGATGTTCTTCGCCGCGTTGATGTCGCGGTCGTGGGTGGCGCCGCACTGCGCGCACTGCCAGGTCCGGATGGCCAGCGGCTTGGGGCCGTCTTTGATCCCGCACGCCGAGCACACCTGCGAGGTGGGCTCGAAGCGGCCGATCTTCGCGAAGGTACGGCCGTACCGGGCCGCCTTCTCCTCGATCACTGCGACCAGCTGCGACCAGCCGGCATCAGACACTGACTTAGCCAGCCGGGTGCGGGCCAGGCCCGATACGCACAGGTCCTCGGCGTAGACCGCTTGGTTGTCGCGGACCAGCCGCAGGGCGAGCTTGTGTGCGTGATCGAGACGGGTTTGCCGGACCTTGCGGTGCACCACCGCGACCCGATGCCGGGCCCTGGCCCGGTTGGCCGAGCCGATCTGCTTGCGCGACAGCGACCGCGCTGCCCGGGCGAGCTTACGTTCCTTGGCGTGCAGGAACCGCGGGTTAGCGATCAGCTCGCCATCGGAGGTCACGATCAGGCTCGTGAGCCCCAGGTCGATGCCTACCTCACGATCGCAGGCCGGCAGCGGCGTGGCCGCCCGCTCGACGACGAACGAAGCGTAGTACCGGCCGTCCGGCTCGCGGATCACCGTGACCGAGCTGGGCGGCGACGGCAGCGGCCGCGACCACCGGACCTTGATGTCGCCGACCTTGGCCAGGTACAGCCGCTCGCCATGCAGGGCGAAGCCGTTGCGGGTGAACCGGGCCGACTGGCGGCCATGCTTGCGCCGCGGCCGCGGGTGGCCAATCCTGCGGCCCTTGCGCCGCCCGGCCAGCGAGTCGAACCAGTTCCGGTACGCCCGCCGGGCATCGTTGCAGGCCTGGACCAAGCCAACCGACGCCACCTCGGCGAGCCAGGCTCGCTCCCCGGTGAGCTTGGCCAGCGTGATCACTGTGCGCTGCATCTCGGCATCGGTGATCTGCTCGCCCCGGGCATGGCACTCCTCGCGCAGCCGCAGGCAGTCGTTGTACACCACGCGCACACACCCGAACAGGCAGGCGAACAGAGGAAGCTGGCCCGGCGCCGGGTAGATCCGGTAGCGGTACCTGACCTGCACAACCACGACAATACCGTCGGCCTGTGACATCTAGCCCCGGCTACCGCCGGCGCGGGCACGTAGTTTCGGCGCTCCACGTCCACTTGGTCTTCGTGACCAAGTGCCGGCGCCGGGTACTCGACGATCAGATGCTGACCCGCCGCGAGCGGGCGACGCGCAAGGCCTGGGCGGATTTCGGCGCCGAGCTAGCCGAGTTCAACGGCCAGGACAACCACGTGCACCTGCTAGTGACCTACCCGCCGAAGGTGGCGGTCTGTGCGCTGGTGAACTCGCTCAAAGAGTATCCGCCCGGCGGCTGCAGTCGCAGTTCACCGGGCCGGTGAACCGGGCCTCGGCGCACGCCCATTTCTGGTCCCCGTCCTACTTCGCCCCGTCCTGCGGCCGTGCTCCGCTGAGCATCCTGCGGCAATACATCGAGCAGCAGAACCGGCCGGGCCAACCCCCTCTGAAGGACGGGGCTTGCGCCCGGCCCTACGGTCACCGCGTGAGCCCCGTCGTCGCTGAGTTGCTCGGGGCGGGACCCGCGCCGCCGGGTGCTCGGAGCAGCAGTCCCGGTCGCGGCTCTGGCCGACGGCCGACGTCGCGGACATGCCCCGCCGCACCGCGGCGGGAGCCGCCAGACCGCACTCGGCGGAAAAAAATAGTGATGCGCTGAGCCGGAGACGACCGAGAGCATTGGGTATGGCCTGGACGCTTACCGACGATCTCAACGATTACGTCGCGGTCGCCGGGGGCTTCCTGCGGTCGCGTCCGGTGCAGAACACCATCCAGCTCTCGGTGGCGCAGACCCTACGCGCGCGGGGCGCGTCGGCGTTCGGCGAGGCCGCGCCGCTGTTCGGCTGGTGGCGAGCGGGCGGCGGTGAGATCACCGCCGCCGTGGCGCACACCCCGCCCCATCCGGTCCTGCTCACCCGGCTGCCCGAGGGCTCCGCGGAACCGCTGGCCGAGGCGCTGGCCGCGCCGCAGGCCACTGAACGGAGTCACCGCGGAGGAAGGCGACGCGGCGGCGTTCGCGGCCGCGTGGTCCCGGCTGACCGGGGCGAGCTCGCGGGAGTCCCGGCGCTCGCGGCTGTTCCGGCTCGGTCAGCTCCAGCCGCCCGACCCGGGCCCGTGCAGTACCGCCCGGGTGGCGACCACGGCCGACCGGACCTCGCTCGAGTCATGGCTCGCCGCCTTCGCGCAGGAGACCGGCGAGAGTGCCGGACGACCCGCCGACGCCGTCGATGACCGGCTCAGCTACCGCGGCCTGACGCTGTGGGAGGCCGGCGGCGCGCCCGTGTCGCTGGCCGGGCGGCACCGGGCGGCCGCGGGCACGGTCCGCGTCGCGCCGGTGTACACCCCGCCGGAGCACCGCCGGCGGGGCTACGCCGGGGCGGTCACCGTCGCGGTGAGCCAGGCCGCGCTCGAGGACGGCGCCGACCATGTGGTCCTGTTCACCGACCCGGCCAACCCGACCAGCAACGCCCTGTACCAGCGCCTCGGATACCGGCCGGTCGAGGACCGGGTCGTGCTCCGCTTCGGGCCCTAGTCCCGGATCCCGGCTCCCGTCACGGTCACCGGGTTTCGCTGAGCGCCGAAGCGTTGGCGCTGGTGACGGGGCGGCGGGCAGGTTGGTCCTGTGCCGGAGATCGCGGTCAGCGTGCAAGCCGAGCCGAAAGACCTGGACTCGTGGCTGAGTCTGGCCCGCCGCCTGGATTCGGCCGGGTTCCGTGCCCTGCTGCTCGGCGATCATCCGGGCTCGGGCGCCTCCCCGTGGCCGGCCCTGGGCGCCGCCGCGGCGGTGACGCGCACCCTGATGCTCGGCACCTACGTGGTGCAGGCCGGCGTCCGCGAGCCGATGCACGTCGCCGCCGACGCGGCCACGCTCGACGTCCTCGCCCCCGGCCGGGTGCAGCTGGGTATCGGCGCCGGCCACACGCCACGCGAGTGGGAGGACCTGGGGCGCCATCGCCCCGCGCCCGGTGAGCGCGCTGGGCGGCTCGCCGAATTCGTCGATGTCATCGCCCGGCTGCTGCACGGCGAGACCGTGACGCACGAAGGCCGGTACCTGACGCTGCGCGGCTCGCAGCTTGAGGGCCTGCCGGCCGGCGGCCGGATCCAGCTTGCGGTAGGCGGCGGTCACCCGCAGGTGCTCCGGGCCGCGGCCCGCCACGGCGATGTCGTTGGTCTCGGCGGGCTGGGCCGGACCTTGGCCGATGGCCACTATCACGAGGCCCGGTGGTCGGCCGCGGACCTGCAGCGCCAGCTTCAGCTCGTGCGGGACGAGGCGCGGCAGGCCGGCCGCGCCCCGGTCATCGAGGCGCTGGTGCAGGTCGTCGAGGTCACCCAGGATCGTGACGCCGCGATCCAGGAGATCAGCCGCCGCCTTCCCGGCGCATCAGCCGACGACCTGGCGCGCACGCCGTTCGCCCTCATCGGCACCCACCAGGCCATGGCCGCCCAGCTTCGCGCCCAGGCCGGCGAATTCGGCATCAGCAGCTACGTCATCCGGGAACCAGCGGTGCCGGACCTTGAACGCGTAATGCAGCTGCTTTGAGCGCACGCCGGCGGGCGAAGCAGAACCGGGGCGGCGGCCACCGCGGCGCCCGGACATCACGCCGGTGAACGCCGGTGACCGCCCGCGCGTCTGGTCACCGAACTCCGGACGGCGCGTATTGCGGGGCGTCGCGGGGCCGGCTAACCCTGGGAGGGCCATCAAAGGTGCGCGGCGGGTAGTCCGGCCTTCAGACCGCAGGTGAAGCCGCGCTCCCTCCTCTCGGTGCGCCTGCCCAGAACTGTCTGCGCTGGGACATAAAATCGAACACGAAAGCGGCCCAGCGAGGCGGCAGTCTCCCGGGCCGACTCACACCGACTACACGGACCCGGTGCAGGTGAGACGAGCCTACAAGTTCCGCGCCTACCCGACACAACCCCAGCACGGGCGTTCGGTGCGGCTGCTGGCCGATCACTGCGACCTGTACAACGCCGCGCTCGAAGAACGCCGCGAGGCCTGGCGGAAGCGTAAGTCCAGCATCCCCTACAGCACCCAGTCGGCTCAGCTCAGGGAGATCCGGGCGGCTGACCGGGACGGGCAGGGGCGGCATTCGTTCACCGCGCAGCAGCAGACCCTGCGCCGGCTGAACGTGGTCTTCGAGGCGTTCTATGACCGCTGCGCGGCCGGGCAGCAGCCCGGGTACCCGCGGTTCAAGCCGCGCGGCCGATTCGACCAGGTCATGTTCGTGGCCGGGGACGGCGCGAAGTGGCAGCCGGCCAGTGGTGAGGGGTGGGCGCGGGCCAGCTTCCAGGCGGTGGGTGCAGTGAAGGTGCGCCAGCACCGGCCGGTCCGGGGCACCGTGAAGACGTTGCAGCTCAAGCGGGAGTACCGCCGCTGGTATGTGATCGTGGTCGCCGACAGCGAGCCCGTGCCACTGCCTGCCGCCGGGCGTGAGGTCGGCGTGGATATGGGCGTGGCCCGGTTCCTGACCACCTCTGACGGCGAGGTCGTCCCCAACCCGAAGTTCCTAGCGGCGTCGGCGGAGGTGATTGCTGACCTGCAGGCCCGTAAGGACCGCGCGCGCCCGGGATCGGGGAACCGCAAGCGGCTGCGCCACAAGCTGGCCCGCGAATGGCGCAAGGTCGGCAACCGCCGCCGCGACTTCCACCACAACACCGCCCGGGCACTCGTGGGCAGCTGCGACGCGGTCGCGCTGGAGCGGCTGCGCACCGCGAACATGACCCGCCGGCCCAGGCCAAGGCCCGATCCGGCCCGGCCGGGCGCCTACCTGCCGAACGGGGCTGCGGCCAAAGCGGGACTGAACCAGGCGGTGCTGGACGCGGGCTGGGCCCAGTTCACCACGATCATCGTCGGCAAAGCGGAAGAAGCTGGCCGACGTGTGATCTTGGTGAACCCCGCCGGCACCAGCATCGCCTGCCACCGCTGCACCGCCCGGTGCACCCGGCCGCGGCAGGACACCGTGATCTGTCCGGTACACGGCCCGATGGACGCCGACGTGAACGGGGCACGCAACGTCTACGCCAGGGCCGGGCTGGGCTCTGGTCAGGCCGCCCGAGCGGCCTGAGAAGCTGCCGCCTTCAGGTGGCAGAGCAGTCACGAAGACTGCCTCCGGTGATCCGGCGCTGCGCGGGCTCGCCGCGATCTTGCTGCGGGACAGCTGCGGATGCGCCGAGTGCCGGGATTCCGGCATCGGGCAGCGGCTGGCATCGCCTCGACCATGGCGGTGCTCCGGCGGAAGCAGAGGGGGACGGGATGAGCGCAGACGACGCAGTGGCGGCCATTAGCGGCATGTTCGCCAGCGAGGGCGCCGCGGAGTACCTCGGCGAGCCGGTCAGCCAGGCTGCGCACATGCTCCAGGCGGCCGCCCTGGCCGAGCGCGACGGTGCCGGGGAGGCCCTGATCGCGGCCGCGCTCCTGCACGACGTCGGGCATTTCGCGGGCACGCTCACCGGCCGTGACCTGATGCAGGGCACGGACACCAGGCACGGCGAGAACGGCGCCGCCTGGCTGTCCCAGTGGTTCGGCGAGGAGGTCACCGAGCCGGTCCGGCTGCACGTGGCCGCCAAGCGCTACCTCTGCGCCACCGAGCCCGGCTACCTGGCCGCCCTGTCGCCTGCCTCGGTTTACACCCTGGGCGTCCAGGGCGGGCCGATGCGGGGCGCGGAACTGGCCGAGTTCGCGGCGGACCGGTACGCGGCGGCGGCCATCCGGGTGCGCCGCTGGGACGACGCGGCCAAGGACCCGCAGGCCCAGGCGCCCCCGCTGGAGCACTTCACGGACGTGCTCCGGGCGCTGGCCCGGTAGCCGACCGGGCGGTCAGAACGCGGCGATGGTGGCGGGCGCCCGCTCGGACCGGCACAGCGCACGCAGCACCGCCGTGGGCCCGTGCCTGCGCACCGCCAGCCGGGTCAGCAGGCCGAGCACCGGCACGGCTAGCACCTGCCGGGCCAGGTGCCCCGCCAGCCCGGCCACGCTGAACTCCTTCAGGACGCTGGCCGAATCCCAGGACGCGGCTACCGCCGGATCGCGCAGCAGCCCAGATGCCGACGCCGCGGCCTGAACGAATGCGTCCCTGGTCGGAGTCATCGGCCCATGCTAAGCAGGTGGGGTGACCGACGAGGAGATCCCGCCGGGCGGAACCGCGGTCGCCGGCCCGCAGTGGGCGCTGGCGCGAGTGCATCCCGGCCAGCCGTGGATCGGCAGCGTCGCGGGCTCGCTATGAGTGGCCTCGAGGTGACCGTCCGCGGCCGGGTGATCCCGCCCGACGAGCTCTCCTGGCGGTTCTCCCGGTCTCCCGGCCCGGGCGGCCAGTCGGTCAACACCACTGAGAGCCGGGTGGCGCTCTCCTACGACCTGGCCGGCTCCGACGCGCTCTCGCCGACACTGAAGGAGCGGGCGCTCCGCGCGCTGGCGGGCAGGATGCCCGGCGGCGTCGTCACCGTGACTGCATCGGAGAACCGGTCCCAGCTGCGGAACCGGGAAGCGGCCGCGGCCCGGATGTCGGCGCTGCTGACCGAGGCCACCGCGCCGCCGCCGCGGGCGCGGCGCCCGACTCAGCCGAGCCGAGCGGCCCGCGAGCGGAGGCTAGCTGACAAGCAGCGCCGGTCGGAGATTAAGCGCCTGCGCCGGCCCACCGACGAGTGACGCTAAACGCAGCCGAACACCGCGTCGATCAGCGCCCGGTTCCGCGGGTTCTGCCAGCGCGGTCCCATCTGGCCGGTGACGTATCCGAACGCGACGCCAGCGTCTGGGTCGCACAGCCCGACCGACCCGCCCGCGCCGAAATGGCCGAACGCGCGGGGGCCCGGGCCGAGCGGCCGCTCCGGCTGCGTCAGCTGGAAGCCGAGCCCGAACCGGGATGGCCGCCGCAGCACCAGGTCCTCGCCGTAGACCTGTTCCGCCACGGCGTCCGCCAGCGCCCCGGGGTCGACTATCCGTACGCCATCCACGGCGCCGCCGCCGGCCAGCGCCGCGTATACCCGGGCCACCCCGGCCGCGGTGGCGTGGGCATTGGCCGACGGCACCTCCGCGATCCGCCAGGCGGCGGTGTTGACCACGCCGAGGCCGGACAGATCGGCCGGATTGGCGTAGGCGCTGGCGATCATGCGCTGCTGCTCCGCGGTCGCCGCCGCGTCGGCCCGGGGTGGGGCGGCCTGCGGTGGCGGGTCGGGCCACGCGAAGTGCGCCACCCGGCCGTGCTGGCCGGCGGGCAGCCCGATGTGCACGTCGGCGCCCAGCGGGCCCGCGATCTGGTCCCGCAGCATCTCGCCCACGGTCGTCTCGGTCACCCGCCTGATCACCTCCCCGGCCAGGAACCCGAACGTATTCACGTGGTAGCCGTGCGCCGAGCCCGGCGGCCACCACGGCGGCTCGGCCGCCAGGACGCCGGTCATCAGCGGCCAGTCAAGCATGCTGCCGGGCGGCAGTGGGTCCCGCAGCGCGGGCAGGCCCGCCTGGTGGCTGAGCAGTTGCCGTAGCGTGATCGCGGCCTTGCCCGCGGCGCCGAACTCCGGCCAGTACCGGGCGACCGGCGTGTCGGGGCCCAGCCGCCGCTCCCCAATCAGTCGGGTCGTGCAGGCGGCGATCAGGCCCTTGCCGACCGAGAACACGTTGACCAGCGTGTCGCGCCGCCAGGGCCGGACCTGCGCCTGATCGGCCCAGCCACCCCACAGGTCGGCGACCACGATCCCGCCCAGCACCAGGCAGGCCGCGGCGCCGGTCTCGCCGCGGTCGGCAAAGTTGGCGGTGAAGGCATCGCGCACCGCGGCGAAGCGCGGGTCGCACCGGCCGCCGATCCCCGCCGCGCGCTGTGCCACCTTCTTCTCCCCAGAAGACCGGGTAACTGGACATAACAATAGTGGACGGGGCATTGACACCGAAAAGCGAATAGCACGCCGAGATAATCTCGTTGGCTTTCGTTTGATATAGCCCCGTGAGAAACGGTGAGGACGAGCGCGGCCCGGTTGGGCGAGCGGAGCATGGATGCGCGCGGCCGTGACGTCGCGGCCCTGCGGCCGGGAGCCACAGCGGACCCTCGCCGGGGCCGATGGCTGCCTGGATGCTGCCGCAGGTATCTGATCACCAACAATCTCCAGAAATAACCTGGTTTAGCGGGGCCACACTGGCATAATCCCGTGGGGTTCACGGTCAACCGGAAGTGAGCCCGGCAGGCCTCGTAAGGCGGTGCAGGGGACATGATCCGTATGACAAAGGCGCGGCTATCGGCTTGGGTGGGGCTGGGGGTGATTGCGGCCATGATTCCGCTGGCCGCGCTGACCAGCCCAGCCGCTGCCTCTACCGCGCCGGGCCCGAATACGCCGGAAAAGGTGGCGTCGGGGACCAATGTGGCCGCGTTGCCGGGCGTGACGGTCTTCCCGGGCGTCCCGGGTGACACCCCGGAGACCGTGTCGTTCATTCTGCGTGCGCAGAGCCTGCCTAACCTGGAGGCGCAGGTTCAGCAAGGCGTCAGGACGTACCTGTCGGTCAGCCAGTTCGCCAGCACCTACGGCCAGACCCCGGCCAATATCGCCGCGCTGACCGGCTACCTGGCGTCCTTCGGCATCAGCACGGACGTGTACGCGGACCAGCTCGACGTGGTGGCCACCGGGACCGCGGGCCAGTTCAACCAGGCGCTGTCGGTGACCCAGAACTGGTACCAGGTACCCCAGCAGCCCGGACGGGGCGGGTTCGGGCCGATTCCCGCGCAGCGGGTGCACGGCACCGCGCAATCGCCGCTGCTGCCGTACCGGCTCGCGAAGTTCGTGCTGGCGATTTTCGGGCTGACGAATTACGGCCCGTACAGCAGCCCGGCGATGCACGCGGATAACAGCCTGCTCAAGCCGCAGACGGGCAGCTCCAACTCCTGCCTCGCGCTGACCGGCCTGCCCGACGCGTGCAACCTGCCGCAGAACTTCGCCGCCAACTACGGGCTCAACGGCCTGTATCAGCAGGGCGCCGACGGTTCTGGCCAGACCGTCGCGATCGTCACCCTGGCCGCGCTTGACCCGAGCCCGGCCGGGTACCAGTGGGCGCCGCAGTACTTCTGGGCCAAGGTCGCGCACATACACCAGACCGGCACCCTGACCGTGCAGAACATCGACGGCGGGCCGGGTGCGCCGAGCGACGCCTCCGGCTCGGGCGAGACCGACCTGGACGTCGAGCAGTCGGGGGGCGTGGCGCCCGGCGCGAACGTGATCGTCTACCAGGCGCCGAACACCGACCCCGGGTTCGCCGACGCGTTCTTCACCGCCGCCAGCCAGAACCTGGCGAGCTCTGTCTCCACGAGCTGGGGCGAGTCCGAGACGTACCTCGAGGCGTCGATCCTGGCCGGCCAGGAGGCGGCGACGTACGTGGCCGCGTTCGACGAGGCCTTCCTCGAGATGGCCGTGCAGGGGCAGTCCGGCTTCGACGCCGCCGGTGACAGCGGGGCTTACGACGCCAGCGGGGACATCGGCACCACGAACCTGTCGGTCGACACGCCAGCGGACAGCCCGTACATGACCGCCGGGGGCGGGACCACGCTGCCCTTTAGCGGCACGCTCACCGGCCCGGACGGCAGCGCCACCGTGACGGTGCCCGCGCAGCGCACCTGGGGCTGGGACTATCTCTGGCAACCCACCGCCGCCACCACCGGCACGCCACTGGCCCAGGTCGCCGAGTCGATGGTCGTCGGCGGCGGCGGGGGCTTCAGCGCGCTCGAACCGACCCCCTCCTACCAGCAGGGCGTGCCCGGGACGGGCAGCTTCCACGCCGTGCCGTACCTGACGCCGACCGACTACCAGACGATCGTCGACGGGCTCGTCTTGCCGACGGAGTGGGCCTTCAACCCCACGCCCGGCGTGACCACGGGCTACGGCACCGGCCGCAACGTTCCGGACGTTTCGGCTGACGCGGATCCCCTCACCGGATACCTGCTGTACGAGCCGTCGTTCGCCGCCATCGGCGAGCCGGTGCTGCAAGGCGACTGGGGTGGCACGAGCTTCGTGGCACCGCAGCTGAACGGCTCCACTGCGGTCATCGATTCGTATCTCGGACACCGGGTCGGGCTCTGGAACCCGTCCATCTACGCTGCCGCGGTAGGCGGCAACTCGCCGTTCACCCCGCTGAACCAGGTGGGCACCGGCAACGACAACATCTACTACACCGGTAATCCCGGTACGCCCTACAACCAGGGGGCCGGCCTCGGCATCCCGAACCTGACCCAGCTAGCGGGAGACTTCAACTCCTAGCCGTGGACAGGACCGCTTAGGCAGTACCGCAAGCCCGGGCCACGCCGATCGCGACGTGGCCCGGGCTTCGTTTTACCCGCGGGTCGCGTCGGGCGGATCACGCCCGGCCGTCGGCGAACCACCGCTCACCAGCCGACGTAGCGTAAGGCGTGTTGTTCGTGATGGAAAAGTTACGCAGATCGAGCTTTTTACTGGCCTTCCCTGCTGCTAGCGTCCGGCGTTGTCTGTCATCAGGTTTCCCCTGCCGCCCGAGTCCGGCGCGCCGGGGATCACTCATTGCGCGGCTGCCCGCGGCCGCCTTGGAGATGAGGCGAGCATGCAAGGACGCATGGATGGCGGGTCGCCACGGGCGCACGCCAGGAGCAGGATCACTTCCCTCGTCATCGCGTCGGCGTCGGTATCGGCGCTGGTGGTCGGGCAGGCGGCGGTGGCCACGGCAGCCACGGCCGCGCCCTCGGCCGAGAACGTGGCCACGGCGCCGATGACCTCGGCGCTGGCGGCCCAGCTCTCGCAGAACGTGAACCAGCACGTCATCGTGATCATGAAGAGCCAGCTCCCCGCCGCGAGAGTGGGCAGCGCGGCCGCGAACACCCGCGCCGGGCTGATCGCCAGCTACCAGAAGCCGCTGATGACCGAGCTGAGTCAGGTGCATGCCACGCACGTCAAGCCCTACCGCCTGGTCAACTCGTTCGCGGCCACGGTGTCCGCGGGCGAGGAGGCACGGCTGAAGGCCAACTCCTCGGTGGCCGAGGTCATCCCCGACGTGACCATCCAGGGCCCGGCGCCCGCGTCGGCGACCGCCACCGAGTCCGCCGCCGGCTCGTCCTTGACGCCCAACGTGATCCCGGGCGCCTGCGGCAAGAACGGCCAGGTGCAGCTGGCCCCTGAGGGGCTCGCGCTGACCAACACCGCCTCCGACAACCCGAACCAGCCGACCGCGCGCTCGCTGGGCATCACCGGGGCGGGCGTGAAGGTGGCCTGGATCGCCGACGGCGTCGACCCGAACAACGTGAACTTCATCCGCCCCGACGGCAAGTCGGTGTTCAGCCCGTCGATCGGCGGGGACTACCAGGACTTCACCGGTACCGGACCAGGGGCGCCCACCGATGGCGACGAGGCGTTCCTCGACTCCAACACGATCGCAGGCCAGGGCATCCAGGTCTACAACGTGAACGGCTTCTCCGCCCAGTCGTACCCGACGCCGTGCAACATCCGGATCGAGGGCGTGGCTCCCGGCGCGGCCGAGGTCGGGCTTGACGTGTTCAGCGGCACTGCCGAGGACACTACGGAGTCCAACTTCCTGCAGGCCATCAACTACGCGGTCGAGACCGATCACGTCAACGTCCTCAACGAGTCGTTCGGCTCCAACCACTTCCCCGACATCACCGCCCTGGACGTGACCAAGCAGTTCGACGACGCGGCGGTAGCGGCCGGCGTCATCGGTCAGTGTCCTCCACCGGCGACGCCGGCCCGACCAACACCATCGGCTCGCCGGCGACCGACCCGAACGTCATCTCGGTCGGCGCGTCGACGCAGTTCCAGCTTCTACGCCCAGACCAACTACGCGGCCGCGCGCTACTTCGCCACCACGGGCTGGCTGAACGACAACATCAGCTCGCTCAGCTCCGGCGGGTTCGACGAGACCGGCGGCACCGTCGACCTGGTCGCCCCTGGTGACCTGAGCTTCGCCTCCTGCGACGCCAGTGCCACCTACGCCGGCTGCGTCAACCTCCTCGGCCAGTCCTCCGACATCGAGGAGTGCGGCGGCACCAGCGAGTCGTCGCCGTTCGTCGCCGGCGCGGCTGCGCTGGTCATCCAGGCCTACCGCGAAGACCCACGGCGGGGCCGACCCGACTCCGGCGCTGGTCAAGCAGATCCTGGAGAGCACGGCGACCGACCTCGGCGCGCCCGCCACCGAGCAGGGCGCCGGCCTGCTGAACAGCTACAAGGCCGTCGAGCTCGCAGAGTCCATCCACACCTTCGCCAAGCCGGTCGGCGACACCCTGCTGACCTCGACCAGCCAGCTGAACGCGGTCGGCGACCCCGGCACGCACGCACACCTGGCCGGTCACCATCACCAACACCGGCGCGCACACCCAGGTCGTGAGCCTGCACGGCCGGACCTTCGGCCCGAGCCAGAACGTGCAGTCCGGCAGCGTCACGCTGAACGACGCCACCAGCCCGCAGTTCGTGAACTACGAGGGGCTGGAGAACAACTACGGCGTCTTCCACTTCCAGGTCCCGCCGGGCCAGGACCGGCTGGCCGCGTCGATCGCCTGGCCGGGCAATTCCAGCTACTGCCTGCAGGAGGCGTGCGAGACCGGGCTGAACAGCCGGGTCCGGCTGATCCTATCGACCCGCTCGGCCGGCTCGCGGCACACTCCCTGCCGCAGGGCCCGGGGAACTACGGCAGCGTAGACGTCAGGTACCCGGCCTCCGGCACCTGGACCGGGCGTCATCTTCGGCGACGTCGCCGCGGACGGCGGGACCAACGGGACCGTCCCGTGGCAGGTCTCCACCCAGCAGTTCGTGCCGTTCGGCTCGGTATCCCCGGGCACCATCGTGCTCGGTCCGGGCCAGAGTCAGACGGTCTCCGTCTCGGCGACGACCCCGGCCCAGGCCGGTGACTCGTCTGGCTCGATCGTGCTGACCTCGTCCGGCGGCGGAGTCGACAGCTACCTGGGCCCGGAGAGCACCTCGATCGCGGTCACCCTGCGCAGCCTCGTCAACGTCGCCGCCGGCGGCACCTTCAGCGGCGTGCTGACCGGCGGCAACGGGCGGGATCCCGGCGAGGGGCAGGAGGAGTACTACGAGTTCAACGTCGGCAGTGGTGTGCAGCAACATCACCGCCAACGTGTCGCTCACCAACGACGCTGCCGACCCGGTGGGCGCCTACCTGATCAGCCCGGACGGCGACACCCTCGGCTACGGGCAGAACTATCTTGGCGGCTTCGGTGGCACCCCTGGGACGTCGCTCACCGCGTACACGCTCAACCCGGTGCCGGGCACCTGGACGCTCCTTATCGCGTTCGCGGAGCCCGTGGTCGGGGACGAGGTGTCCCAGCAGTACACGGGCAACGTAGCGTTCAACCAGGTCAGGGCCAGCGCATCCGGGCTGCCGGACAGCCGCTCGGTCAAGCTGGCGGCGGGCACCCCGGTGACCGTCCCGGTGTCGATCACCAACAACGGCGCGGCGCCGGAGGACTTCTTCATCGACCCCCGGCTCAACGGGACGCAATCGGTGCCGCTGGCCTCGTTCACCTCGAACAGCGTGACGCTGCCGATGACAGGGAATTTCCCGGAGTGGCTCGTCCCGACGGAAACCTCGAGCGCCGCGGCTACGCAGACCTCGTCGCTGCCCGCCATGTTCGACTGGGGCGACGTCATCGGTGACCCCGACATCGGCAGCGCGAGCAGCGGGCCAGGCCCGCTGTGCGCGGATTCCGAGTCGGCTTCGTACAGCCCGCCGGGCGGCACGGTCAGCGCCGGCGTGTGGTACGCCGGGCCGAGCGAGTGCGGGCCGTACCCGGGCCCCGCGCCAGCGGGCTCGGCCACCATCTCGATGACGGCCCAGATCAAGCCGTTCGACACGACCGTGACGTCGGCGCCGGGCGACCTGTGGCTGGCCGCCGTCGACGGCCCGTCGGCGCTCTCGTCCTTCGCGCCGGTCGTCATCAACCCGGGCGCGACGGCCACGATCGACGTCACGATCACGCCGTCGGGCGCGTCCGGAACGGTGGTCAGCGGCAACCTGTACGTCGACACCTACTCCACCGGCACGCCCACCGCCGTTTACAGCCAGTTGGCTGGCGACGAGCTGGCTGCCCTCCCGTACACCTACACGATCAAGTAGGAACCCATCCCGTGATCCCGCGGGGGGCCGGGCCGGCCCCCCGCGGGATTCGTTTACCCGCCGACGGCACCAGGCGGAAGGTGGAGGTCAGGCGGCGGTGGCCGTTCCCTGGATCAGGCCGTAACCGACCGCCTCGTCCACGGTAAGGTAGCGGCCCCGCCGGGCGTCGGCCCGGATCTCATCCACCTCGCGGCCAGTGACGTCGGCCAGCCGCAGGTAGAGCGCGTCCATCATGCCCCTGACCTGCTCCTCGCGGGAGCTCAGCGACGTCGCGCTGCCCTCGAAGTCCAGCCGCGGCTCGGACAACACGAACACCGCATTCGGATAGGCGTGCCGCTGCGTGGCGGCGGCGAGGACCCCCAGGGCGGGCCCGCCGATCTGGCCGGCCGCGCAGGCGCGCACCGGGACGCGCAGCACATCCAGGACCCCCATCACCGTCAGGGCCGCGGCGAGCTCGGCCGTCAGGCCCTGCATCTCGAGGCGGATCGGCTCGTTGCGCTCGGCGTCCAGGGTCAGCAGCTGGGCGCACAGGCTGGTGGCGGCCTCCTGGTCCAGCTCGCCGTGCGCCAGCACGATCCGCCGCTCGAACAGGCGCTCGTACACCCGCCCCGGCCACGGCGAGGGATCGGGCCACACCCGGGAGGGCGTGACGGCCGGCGGCGGCGCGACGTCCGGCCGCGACGGGGTCCCCGGCGGGACCGGAATGCCCGGCCGGGGCGGTATCCCCGGCGGAGATGGGATGCCCGGCCGGGGCGGGATCCCGGGCGAGGGCGGGAACGGGTCAGCCGCGGGCGGAATCATCGTCAGGTGCGTCCTCTCGCCGTGCCGGCGGCGCGGAGTCCTGCAGCCGCCAGGTGATCTGGCAGCCGATCGCGGCCGCGTAACGCTCGAGCGTCGAGGCGCGCGCGTCCGCCTCGCCCGATTCCAGCCGGGCCACGGCCGACTGCGAGGTGCCCATGCGCGCCGCCACCTCGGTCTGGGACAGCCGGGCGGCCTGGCGCTCCGCCGTCAGGTCGGTGACCAGGCGGCGTCGCTCTTCCGCCATGCGGCGCAGGGCCATCTCGCGGAAGCCCGGCAGCAGCGGCAGTTGCTCGTCGACGTCGTGCTCGTCGACCTCGTGCGCGTCATCCCCACCGCCCATACGCTCAAAGGTATCTCGTATTTGAGATAAGCGCATGCGGGCGCCGGGGGGTTCGCGCGGGGTGCCCCCGCGAGGCGGGTTACGGGAGGGCAGGACGAAGCGCCAGAGGCGCAGATTTTTCGTGATCAAAGTGTTACACCCGGGAAAATTCCGACCGAGCGAGGTTCTGCTACCGTCCCCGCTGGGGTCATTCACCGTGCGGCCAGTCTGGTCGCCCCTGAGCAGGATGGTGAAGAGCATGCGACGTTGGCTGATCGACCGTGCGCGTGCGCGGCGCAGAGCCGGTTCTGTTCTCCTGGTCGGAGGGTCTGCCGCGGTCCTGGTCGTCGCGCAGGCGGCCGCCGCCGTGGCCGCCCCGGCCACGCCCTCGGCCGCCAGCCGGGCCACGACCGCCAGCCTGGCCATGACCACCAGCCTGGCCATGCAGCCGCTGTCGGCGGCGC
The DNA here is from genome assembly GCA_963834695.1 of uncultured Actinomycetota bacterium. Classification (GTDB taxonomy): domain Bacteria; phylum Actinomycetota; class Actinomycetes; order Streptosporangiales; family Streptosporangiaceae; genus JASHPR01. Next base: position 85,664 of record CAWIDQ010000109.1, on the reverse strand, counting down.
AGGCGGCCCAGCTGTCCAAGAACGCCAATCAGCACGTGATCGTGTTCTTCAAGAGCCAGCCGCGCGCGGCACGGGTGGGAACCAGCGCGTTCCGGGCCCGCGCCGGGAGGATCACGGCTTTCCAGCAGCCGCTGATGGGCGAGCTCGGCCAGGTGCACGCCACCAACGTGCAGTCCTACACCCTGGTCAACTCGATCGCGGCCACCGTGTCCGCGGGCGAGGAGGCACGGCTCAAGGCGGACCCGGCGGTGCAGGAGGTCATCCCGGACGGGCTGATCTACGGCCCGTCCGCGGCCTCTCCCGACGCGGCGACGGAGTCGTCGACCATCAAGACCCTGCCCGGGGCCTGCCTGCCGCACGGCGGCGTGCAGCTCGAGCCCGAGGCGCTGCAGGTCACGCACACCGACTCGACGGTCCCCGGCGCCCAGACCGCACGGTCGCTCGGCTTCACCGGGGCGGGCGTCACGGTGGCCTGGATGGCCGACGGCATCGACCCGGACAACGCCAACTTCCTGCGGACCCCCGGTAACACCGCCACGTCGGTGTTCAGCGACTACAAGGACTTCAGCGGGGACGGCACCACCGCGCCGACCGACGGCGACGAGGCGTTCCTGGACGCCAACGCGATCGCCGGGCAGGGCAAGGTCGTCTACAACGTCCAGCACTTCAGCGCCCAGTCGCCCGCCAAGCCGTGCAACATCCGGATCGAGGGTGTCGCGCCGGGCGTGAACCTGGTCGGGCTCAAGGTGTTCGGCCAGAACAACGCCTCCACCACCTCCGGCTTCCTCGACGCGATCAGCTACGCGGTCAACGTCGATCACGTCAACGTGCTGAACCAGTCGTTCGGCAGCAACCCGATCCCGGACCTGTCCGACGCCGACGCGGTCAAGCAGTTCGACGAGTTCGCGGTGGCGTCCGGGGTAACGGTCGTAGTCTCCAGCGGCGACGCGGGCCCGTTCAACACCATCGGCTCGCCGGCCACCGACCCGAGCGTGATCTCGGTGGGCGCCTCGACCGACTTCCGCTTCTACGCCATGACCAACTACGCCCTGGCCGACGACTTCGCCAAGACCGGCTGGCTGAACGACAACATCAGCTCGCTGTCCTCGGGCGGTTACAGCGAGACCGGCGGCACCGTGAACCTGGTGGCTCCCGGAGACCTGAGCTTCGCGTCCTGCGACGCCAACCTGGCCGAGTTCGCCGGTGCGCCAACTTCCTCGGCAAGGCCTCCGACATCGAGGAGAGCGGCGGCACCAGCCAGTCGTCGCCGCTGACCGCCGGCGCGGCGGCGCTGGTCATCCAGGCCTACGCGAAGACGCACGCGGGGGCCGACCCGTCACCCGCCCTGATCAAGCAGATCCTGCTCAGCACCGCGACCGACCTCGGCGCGCCCGCCTACGAGCAGGGCGCCGGCCTGCTGAACACCTACAAGGCGGTCCTGCTGGCCGAGTCCATCAACGGCGGCACGCCTGCCGGCAACACGCTGGCCACCAGCACCAACCAGCTGAACGTCGTCGGCTACCCCGGCCAGTCGAAGAGCTGGACCGTCTCGGTCACCAACGAGGGCACGAGCGCCCAGACGGTGCGGCTGTCCGGCCGCGGGTTCGGCCCGTCGCGCGTGGTGGGCGTCGGCAGCGTCACGCTGAGCAACGCCCATAGCAAGCACCTCATCAACTACGAGGGCGTGCCGGTCAACTACGGCGTCCTGCACTTCACGGTCCCGAGGCACCAGAACCGGCTCAGCGCCGAGATCGCCTACCCGGGCAACCCGGACAACGGTCTCAACGCGCGGGTACGGCTGATCCTGATCGACCCGCGGGGCCGGTTCGCCGCGCACTCGCTGCCGCAGGGCGTGGGCAACTTCGGCAACGTGGACGTGGTTGACCCGGTCGCCGGCCGGTGGACCGCGGTGATCTTCGGCATCCAGTCCGGCGCGCTCGGCGGGACCTCAGGGAAGGTCCCGTTCGAGGCCAGCACGCAGCAGTACGCCTCGTTCGGCGCGGCCTCCCCGTCGTCGCTGAGCCTGGCCCCCGGGGCCACCGGCACGTTCACGTTCACCGCGGACACGCCGGCCCGCCCGGGCGACGCGTCCGGCTCGGTGGTGCTGAACGCCGGGCACGGCGCGACCTCGATCCCGGTGACGCTGCGCAGCCTGGTCAGCGTCATCCACGGCGGCGCCTTCAGCGGCACGCTGACCGGCGGCAACGGCCTGCCGGGCGATCCCGCCAACGGACAGATTCAGTACTACGAGTTCAACGTCCCGGTGAACGAGACCCGCCTGTCGGCCAGCCTCACCATCGCCAACGACCGCACCGACCCGATCACCGGCTTCTTCGTGAACCCGCAGGGCCAGATCCAGGGGTACGGCTCCAACTACCTCGCGGTCAACGGCCCCGCCGGGTTCGCGCCCACCCGCACGATGAGCCTGGGCACCGTCAACCCGATCCCCGGCCGCTGGACGCTGATCGTCGACTTCACCCAGCCGGTGACCGGCAACGAGATCTCCGTGCCCTACAGCGGTCACATCCGGTTCTATTCGGGCGTGAGCGTGAACCCCGGAGGGCTGCCGGACAGCGCGAGCACCACGCTGGTGCCCGGGTCGAAGTACACCTTCCATGTGAAGATCCACAACACGGGCGTGGCGCCGGAGAACTTCTTCCTCGACCCGAGGCTCGCCGCCTCGGGGACGGTGTCGCTGCTCCCGGCGTTCCCCAACCCGCTCACCCTGCCCCTCCCGGCGACCGGCTTCCCGCAGGAATGGCTGGTCCCGACCGAGTCGAGCAGCGTCACCATCAGCGCCGCGGACGCGACCTCGCCGGTGACGTTCGACGCGGGTCAGTTCCTCGGTGATCCCGACCTGTTCTCCGGGCTGCCCACGGGCGGCAGCGACGACCCGGCCCCGGTGCTCTTCTCCGGGTTCGGCGGCACGGTGACGGCGGGCGGCTGGGACGCGGTCCCGGCGCTGGCCACGATCGACGGCTACACCGGCCCGGCGCCGTCCGGGGCGACCGTCGACCTGGACGCCACCGCGCAGACCCGGGAGTTCGACACCACGATGACCTCGTCGGTGGGCGACTTCTGGCTCGAGTCGGTGAACGCCTCGGCCCCGTTCCGGCTGTACCGGATCAACGGCGGCCAGACCAGGGCCATCACGGTGACGATCAAGGTACCCGCCAGCGCCACCGCGGGCGCCGTGGTCAGCGGGGACGTGTACGTGGATACGATCGTGCCGTTCGTTCAGGCCGCGGGCAGCGAGACGAGCGTGATCCCGTACACCTACACGGTCAAGTAGGGCTCGCGGCCGGGCCGGGGACGCTGCCGTCCCGGCCCGGCCGGGATCGTGCCCGCGGTCCCGGCGCGGCGGCTCACCCGTCTGAACAGGCGCGATGTTCCCGCTTTGCGGTGGCCTGGCCTGGGACGGCGCGGTAACGTCGCTACACGAGCCCGGGGAGAGCGCATGGCAGAGCATCCGATGCTCGCCGTCAGAGGCGAGGCAGTCCTGGAGGTTGACCCGGAAACCGCGCGCATCGAGGTCAGCGTGGCGGCCGTGGACCGCGACCGCGCGAAAACGCTCAAGCTGCTCAACGAGCGCGCCGTCGCCGTGGACAAGGTGCTGGCAGGATTCCCCGACGCCATCGAGAAGACCGAGACCTCGGGCATCAGGATCAACCCTCAGCTGACCGGGCGGGGCCTGCGCGACCAGACGCCCCGCTACCACGGCGCCGTCTACCAGACGATCATGGTCACCGGGTTCGACCGGCTGGGCGAGCTGCTGGCCCAGCTGGCCGACCAGGAGCAGACCGAGGTCGGCGGGCCGTGGTGGGAACTGCGCCCGGGCAGCGAGGTCTACGGCCGGGTCCGCGTCGCGGCGGTCAAGGACGCGGTGCGGCGGGCCCGGGACTACGCGGCGGCGCTCGGCAGCGACCTGACCGGCCTGATCGAGCTGGCCGACGTGCGGCTGCTATCCGATTCCCGCGGCCAGGGCGAGGCGCTGCTCACGCACGGCGGGGCCCCGCTGCCGCACCGGGTGCGCGCGACCGCGCCCGAGGAGTTCAACATGGACCTGGTCCCGGCCAAGCAAGTGGTGCGGGCCACGGTCGAGGCGCGGTTCACGATCCGCGAGCCGGACCTGGCCGCGGTGGACCTCGGGTAGCGCTCGCGCCAGGTACCGCCGGCCGGGCGCCGGGCCGCGCGAATCAGGGCGCGCTGGTGCCGGCCCGCCCGTAGCGGTCCTCGAGCCGGACCACGTCCTCGCGCCACCCGGGGTAGGCCGTGGAGACCTCCGCGAAGTCGAGGTCTGAGATCGCGGTGATCCGGTGCAGCACGCCCGCGGGCAGGTGGATCGTGTCGCCCGCGCCGAACCGCCGGTCGGCCAGCCGGTCGGCCGACGGGCCGTACTCGACCAGCGCCTCCCCGGACGTGACGCTGATCGTCTCCTCCTTCTCGTGGTGGTACTGCAGGCTGAGCGACTGCCCGGCATTGACGTGGATGACCTTGCCGATGTACTTGCCGTCGATGGCGGCGAAGATCAGCTCGTGCCCCCACGGCTTGTCCTGCCGGGCCGCCTGGTACACCTGAGCCTGCGGGACCGGCGCAGCCGGGCCGCCCGCGTCCTGGGCACTCGTCACTGCGTCCTCCATCCGGTCATCTCCCGCCCGGGCGCGGCGGGCTGGTCACCAGCCCGAGGCGGTCGACGATCTCGTCGACGATCCGGCCCGGGGTCTCGGCGGCATTGACCACGATCAGCTGCCTGGTTTCGGCAGGCGGCTGGAGCTCCTCGAACTGGTCGTCCATCAGGTCCACGGTGAAGAAATGGCCGTGCCGGTCCACCAGCCTGCGCTGCGCGAGGTCCCGGCTGATCTCGAGGAACACCATCCGCACTTCTGGCCGCCCGTTGAGCAGCTCGTCCCGGTAGCGCTGCTTCAATGCGGAGCAGCCCACGACCGCGTTGGTTCCGGTAGCGATGCGCTCGTCTATCCAGGCGCCGATCGCGGCCAGCCAGGGCGCACGGTCGCCGTCGGTGAGCGGGATGTTCTCCCGCATCTTGGCGATGTTCTCCGGGGGATGGAAGTCATCGGCGTCCGCGTAGACCCACCGCAGCCGGGCGGCCAGCGTCGTGCCGATCGTCGTCTTGCCGCAGCCTGCCACGCCGCCCACGAGCACGATCATGTTCGTGAAGCATAACGGGAACGGCGGCCGGCCTGGTTGGCCAGGAGATGAACAAGGGCGCGGGGCGGCTCACGCGTGAGCCGCCCCGCGCCGTGCTGCGTGGCCAGGGATCAGATCGGGTGGACCTGCTCAGCCTGCGGGCCCTTGGCGCCCTGGCCGGCGGTGAACTCGACCCGCTGGTTCTCCTGAAGGGTGCGGAAGCCCTCAATCTGAATCGCGGTGTGGTGCACGAAGACGTCGGCGGTGCCGTCGTCGGGTGCGATAAATCCGTAGCCCTTATCGGCGTTGAACCACTTGACGGTGCCCTGAGGCATGTACCTTCTCCTACCAGAGATCTCCGGGAGCCACGTCTGAGGATCCCGGGTTGAACACAACCAGGGCCATCCAACACCATCCCGGATGCGGTTGCTCCCCGGTCCGGTGAGTTCCCCGATTTGTCACGCTCGTCCCACCAGGCTCAGCCGTTCCGGCGGGGCTGGCGGGTTGGTCAAGCGGCCGGCGGCATGGCCGGCGCGCTAGCCGAACAGGGGCAGCCGGTCGGCGGGCGCGCCGAGGGCCGACCGGTCGTCCGCGGTGACTTCCTCGCGGCCGGTGCCCTTGAGCGGCCAGGCCCCTTGCAGCGCGTCTTCGGCCGCGCCGCGGTCCAGCTCGCTCACGAGGGGCCATTCTGCCAGCCGCGGTTATGGTGCTGCGCGGCCCGATTCCGCGACCTTGGCCGCGATGCCGTCGATGACGCAGTCCAGGCCGAACTCGAACCGCTCGTCCCTGGTCTCCGCGGCGTCCGGGTCGATGCCCTCGTCCAGGAAGCGGACCACGCGGGTGAACCGGCCGTCCGCCTCCAGCCGGTTGCGCCAGGCCGTCCGTGTCGGCTCCCATTCGGCGGGGTCGATCTCGGCCTGCTCCTGCTCGGCGCGCGCCTCCCGCATCTCGCGCAGCACCGATCCGAGGACGTAGGTCTGCACGGTGCCCAGGATGTTCATGGCCGTGGCGACGTCCAGGCCCAGGCCGTCCAGCAGGGCCAGCGCGCGATCGAGGTGCAGCAGCGTGTTCGGCCCGAGCGGCGGCCGGCCGCCGAGGAAGTCCATGACCCACAGGTGACGCAGCAGCGTCACCCGCTCGTTGCGCGCCTCCGCCCGCAGGTCCGCCCGCCAGTCACCGCTGGGCTCGGGCACCTCGATCTCCCCGATCAGGGCGTCGAGCATCAGGTCGAGCAGCTGGTCCTTGTTCGCCACGTGCCAGTACAGCGACATCGTGCCGACCCTGAGTACCTGGGCGATCCGGCGCATGCTGACCGCGTCGGAACCCTCGGCGTCGGCCACCGCGATCGCCGCGTCCACGATCTCGGTGCGGGACAGGGCAGGCGCCAGCCGGTTCCGGCCGCGGCCGCGCGGGTCGCGCTCGGCGCCCTCGGGCGGCATCCGGTGCGCCCGGGCACCGCGATCGGTGCGCCATCTCTGGCCGAGGAACGGCGGCCACAGGTCGTCCGTGGCGGGCGCGGCCTCCGCCCCGCGCTGCTCCTGGCTGGCCTGCCGGCGTTCCTGGCGCGCCCGCCCGCGCTGCAGGTCCGCCTGCCAGCGGTCCCGGTCCTGCGCTCTGCGGTCCTGGTCCTGCGCTCTGCGGCCCTGGCCGGGCCGGCCCCGGCCCGGCGTCCCGCGATCTTGGTCTACCACGCTGCGTTCCCGTTATGGTCCGTCGTCTTGACTCTCGTACATCGTACTGTATAGTACGGCGTACGAGGGGATTCGTACACTGTACTGGAGGAGGGCCGGATGAGCGAGACCCTCGCGATCGAGGCCGCGGGCCTGGCCAAGGCCTACGGGACGACCAGGGCGCTGGACGGCCTCGACCTCCAGGTCGAGGCCGGGGCGATCCTGGGCATGCTCGGGCCCAACGGCGCGGGCAAGACCACCACGGTGCGGGTACTGAGCACGCTGCTGCGCCCGGACCGGGGCACGGCCCGCGTGGCCGGGTACGACGTGGCCACCGAGGCCGCCCAGGTCCGCAAGCGGATCGGCCTCACCGGCCAGTACTCGGCGCTGGACGAGAGCCTCACCGGGCGCGCGAACCTGATCATGGTGGGCCAGCTTTGCCGGCTGCCGAGGAAGCAGGCCAAGCAGCGGGCCGCCGAGCTGCTGGACCGGTTCGACCTGGCCGGCGCGGCGGACCGCGGCGTCAAGACCTACTCGGGCGGCATGCGCCGCCGGGCTCGACTTGGCGGCGAGCCTGGTCGCGCGGCCGAGCATCCTGTTCCTGGACGAGCCCACGACCGGCCTGGACCTGCCCGGCCGCCTGGTCACCTGGGACGCCGTGCGGGCGCTCGCCGCGGCCGGGACGACCGTGCTGCTGACCACCCAGCACCTGGACGAGGCCGACCAGCTGGCCGACCGGATCGCGGTCGTCGACCGCGGTCGCGTGATCGCCGAGGGCACGTCCGCGGAGCTGAAGGCCAAGGTAGGCGGGGAGCGGGTGGCGCTGATCGTGGCCCCGCAGTCCGACCTGGCCGCGGCGCGCGACGTGCTGGCCCGGCACGGCGACGGGCCGCCGCACGTCGATCCCGCGTCGCGGACGGTCGAGGCGCCGGTGACCGGCGGGGCCCGCCGGATGCCGGATATCGTGCGCGAGCTCGACTTGGCCAGCGTGCTGCTGGACGACCTGGCGATCCGCCACCCCTCGCTCGACGACGTGTTCCTGACCCTGACCGGCCGCGCTACTGACCACGGGGCCACCGATCACGAGGAGGCTGCATGACTGCCGTATCCCTGCCCGTAACGGCCCGCGCCGACGCCGAGCCGGCCCTGCGCCGGGCCTGGTGGGCGCTGAAGAACAGCTGGGTCCTGGCCCGGCGCAGCATCGCCCGGATCGCCCGCGAGCCGGAGCAGCTCATCGACGTGACCATCCAGCCGGTCATCTTCGTGCTGCTGTTCACGTACGTGTTCGGGTCGGCGATCCATCTGGCCGGCGGGGCCAGCTACCACCAGTTCCTGATCAGCGGGATGTTCGGGATGACGATGGCGGGCACCGCCCCGGGCACCGCGGTCGGGCTGACCACCGACATGTCCAGCGGCCTGATCGACCGGTTCCGGTCGCTGCCGATCGCCCGCTCGGCGGTGCTGGCCGGGCGCACCATGTCCGACCTCGCCACCCAGGTGCTCGGCATAGCGGTCCTGTCCGCCACCGGCCTGGCCATCGGCTGGCGGATGGAGAACGGCATCGGCGACGCGCTGGCAGCGTTCGGCCTGTCGCTGCTGTTCGCGTTCTCGATGACCTGGGCGGGCGCCTGCGCGGGCATGCTGCTGCGCAGCCCCGAGGCCGCGCAGGCCATGGGGTTCGTGCTGTTCCTGCCGCTGGCGTTCGTGTCCAACGCGTTCGTGCCGACCCAGGGCATGCCGGCCTGGCTGCGCGACTTCGCCAACTGGAACCCGATGAGCGCGATCGCCGCGGCGTGCCGGAACCTGTTCGGCGGCAGCGTGCCCATGGACACCACCGCCTGGCCGATGCTGCACCCCGAGCTGGCCGTGGTCCTCTGGTCGGCCGGCCTGATCGCCGTGTTCGCCCCCACCGCGGTCTACCTCTACCGGCGCAAGGTCCTGCGCTGACCGACGTCGGTCCCCGGGCACGATGGCCCGGGTCCGTGGAGAGTTTTCGGCGCATAGCGCATACAACTATCCACGATCATGAAACGCGGCAGGTGGCCGCGCTGCGATGGGCGGGTGGTCAAGCGCTCGCGGGGCGGGAGATGGGCGCGACCGTGGCGTCCGCGGCCCGGACCAGGTCGCCGGGGGCCAGCTCGATCTCCAGCCCGCGCCGGCCGCCGCTGCAGAACACAGTCGGGAACTCACATGCCGACGAGTCGACCACCACGCGCAGCCGCCGGCGCTGGCCGAGCGGCGAGATCCCGCCGGCCACGTAGCCGGTGGCGCGCTCGGCCGCGGCCACGTCGGCCATGGCCGCCTTCTTGCCGCCGGCCGCCGCGGCCAGCGCCTTGAGGTCGAGCTGCGCCGCGACCGGCACCACGGCCACGGTCAGCGCGCCGTCCACGTCGGCGACGAGGGTCTTGAACACCCGCCCGGCCGGGACGCCCATGGCCTGCGCCGCCTCGGCGCCGTAGGAGCCGTGGCGGGGGTCATGGTCGTAGGTGTGCACCGTGTACGCGATGCCCTGCCTGGTCAGCAGCGCCGTCGCCGCCGTGCCTTGTCCCGCCACGCTAGGTCAGCGTAGTCAGGTCGCGCTGCATGAGCACCGTGTCGATCCAGGCGCCGTGCTTGTGCCCGACGGCCGTCAGCCGGCCCGCGCCGACGAAGCCGAACGAGCGGTGCAGCGCGACCGACGCGTCGGCGCCCGCGTCGGCGATGACCGCGATGACCTGGCGGAGGCCCGCGTCCGCGCACCGGGTCAGCAGCGGGCCGAGCAGCGCCCGGCCCAGGCCCTGCCCGGTCCGGTCGGCGGCGAGATAGACCGAGTCCTCGACCGTGTGCCGGTAGGCCGGCTTGCGGCGCCACGGGCTGGCGTAGGCGTACCCGGCCACCTCCCCGCCGGTCCTGGCCACCAGGAACGGCAGGCCCAGGCCGGCCAGGTCGTCCAGCCGCCGGCGCCAGTCGGCGACCGTGGGCGGAGTCTCCTCAAAGGTGGCTGCGGTGTTCCACACGTAGTGCGCGAAGATGTCGGCCACGCGCTCCAGGTCGGCGGGCGTGGCCGGATCGACCACGGGGTCCACGGCTACCCCGGCCCGTCGCCGGCGTCGGCGCGCCACCGCCGGTACAGGTCGATGAACTCATCCTGCACCGGGCCGGGCAGGTCGTCCGCGGTCAGGGTGCCGGTGAGCTCGATGGTCGCCCGCATCTGGGCCAGGTACTCGGTGCAGTGCGGGCAGCCCGCCAGGTGCGCCTCGAACCGGCGGCGGTCGGCGCGCGACAGCGCGCCCTCCAGGTAGTCGGTGACCAGCTCGACCGCCTGCTGGCAGACGACCTCGCGGCGGGACCGGAACAGTTTCGGGAGCATGCTCACGTCCTCCCGAATTCGGTCTCGAGGGCCTGGCGCAGGCGGCTGCGGCCCCGGTGCAGCAGCACGCGCTGGTTGCCCTCGCTGATCTCCAGCACGCTGCACACCTCCTCGCTGCTCAGCCCTTCGACGTCGCGCAGCGTCACGACCTCGCGCTGGCGGTCCGGCAGGTCGTCGATCGCCGACCGGAGCCAGGCCAGCTTGGCCGCGTCCAGCCGGGCGTCGGCCTCCTCGATCCAGCGCTCGGGCGGGGCCGCCCAGTGGCCGGTGCCGTCGAACCGCGACGGGTCCACGGCCGGTTCCGGGTCGCCGAGCGCGACGCTGCGCCGCTCCCGCGCCCCGGTGGTCCGGGCCCGGTTCACCAGGATCCGGAACAGCCAGGTCCGGACCGACGAGCGTCCCTCGAACCCGCCGATGCCGCGCAGCACGCCCAGCCAGGTGTCCTGGACGACCTCCTCGGCCACGGCCACGCTCGGGACGTAACCGCAGGCCAGGCGCAGCATGGCGTCGTGGTGCCGCCGGACCAGCACGACAAAGGCCTGCTCGTCGCCTGCGCGCAGGCGGCCGAGCAACTCCGCGTCCGGGTCCTGATCCACCGCCGCCAGCCTAGGTCCTCCTTCCCGGTCCGGAACGAAACGGTCCGTTGCGGATTGTGACGGTCATGGGCGCGGGCGGCGGCGGGGTGCGGACACGCCCGCCCGCGCCCGGCCGCGTGCCGTGGCCGCCGGGCTCAGGCGGCCGCGATCCCCTCGCCGCCGACGGCGCCGACCACGGTCACGTGGCCGACCTCGGTGAGCGAGCCGCCGGGGCCGACGGCGAACTCGTCCACGACGCCGTTCCCGCCGGTCTGGACGTAGAGGAAGCGCCCGCCGGGGGTGACGGCGGCGTCCACGGTGCCCGGGTCGGTCGGGGTCTGGCCCAGCAGCGTGAGCGCGCCGCCCGGGCCGGACGAGTAGCCGCTGATCGTCGCGCTGCCAGCGTTGGAAGCGAACAGCAGGCCGCCGTCGGGGGCGACCCAGCAGGTGGCCGACTGCCCGGTGCCGACCGCGTCGAGCAGGGTCACCGTGCCGCCCGGGCCGAGCGCGAACGTCGACAGGGCGTTGGTGCCCGCGTCGGCGATGACCAGGTGCCCGGCCGGGTCGAAGGTGATCGCGAACGGGACCGTGCCGGGCTCGGAGTTCACCACCTGGTTGCCCGCGAGGTTGTCGGTCTGGACGAAAACGGTGCCGGCGGCGGACGTGCCCTGCGCTGCGGCGGTGGTGGTCGCGGCGCTGGCCGGCCCGGCCAGGGCGCCGCCCGCGGTGGCGAGCACCGCGCCCGCGGTCACGGCGGCGCCGAAGCGGCGGTTACCTTCGCCCCGGCGGAACCGAGGCGAGCCAGGACTTTCATGCGTTCTCCTCCCCTGGACGTGTGGACCATGCGCCCCTTAGTCCCGGCAGGAGCCCGCGCGTTACAGCCGGCCGCCCAGCGGCCCGGTCCCGCCCGGCGTTAGCCGCGGGCCGGGATCTGCTGCACGGCCCAGCGGTTGCCGTCCGGGTCGGCGAAGAACACGAACAACCCCCAGGGGAACTCCTGGACCTCGCTGACCTCCACGCCCCGCTCGGCCAGCTCGGCGCGGGCCTTGCCGATGTCGGAGACAACCAGCTGGAGGCCCTGAACCGAACCGGGCTCCGCATCCAGCAGCCCCCGCCCCAGGGCGATCGAGCACGCCGAGCCCGGGGGAGTGAGCTGCACGAAGCGGATCTCGTCGCTCACCGTGTGGTCGTGGTCGGCGTGGAACCCGGCCTTCTCGGTGTAGAACGCCTTGGCGCGGTCGACGTCCGAGACGGGAACCGCTACCAGCTCGAGCTTGAAGTCCATCTTGCCCTCCGGTTCTTGCTGCTTGTAGAACGAAGTGATCTGTTCCATTATAGGAGAACGGAACAGTCTGTTCCAATCTATTTTCGTTCGCGGGCCTCCCTCGGCCTGGTACTACCAGCCCGTACGGCCGGAAAACCGGATGACGGCGAGGATGGCTCCCGGCAGGCTGGTCGGCATGCCGGTGCCGTTCATCCCCGGCCTGGAGCTGGCGGGCGCATTCTTTGCCGAGGTGGTACGTCCGCTGCTGGACGAGGCGTTCCCGGGGCTGCCCTACGCGGCCGCGCTGCTCGGGCCCGGCTCGGAGGTTCTCGGCCACGACTCGGCCCGCTCCGTCGATCACGACTGGGGACCGCGCCTGCAGTTCTTCCTGGGCGCTGGCGACGCCGGGCGCGGCGCCGAGATCACCGCGATGCTCGCGAGCCGGCTTCCGGCGAAGTTCCGCGGCTATGCCACGGCGTTCCCGGTGACCCGGGAGCCGGACGGGCAGGCCCGGCACCGGGTGGAGGTCACCGAACTGGGAGCGTGGCTGGCCGGCCAGCTCGGGTTCGACCCCCGGCAGCCCGTCACCGTGACCGACTGGCTGGCCACCCCCACGCAACGGCTGGCCGAGTTCACCGGCGGGCGGGTCTTCGACGACGGGCCAGGTGACCTCAGCCGGGCCCGCAACCGCCTGTCCTGGTACCCGCGCGACGTCTGGCTGTACCTGCTGGCCTGCCAGTGGCAGCGGATCGGCCAGGAGGAGGCCTTCCCCGGCCGCTGCGCCGAGGCCGGCGACGAGCTGGGATCGGCCATCGTCACCGCCCGGCTCGCCCGCGACCTGATGCGGCTGTGCCTGCTGATGCAGCGCCGCTACCCGCCCTACAGCAAATGGCTCGGCACCGCCTTCTCCCGGCTGCCCGCGGCCGCCGCGCTCACGCCGCCGCTCACCGCCGCGGTGGCCGCCACCAGCTGGCCCGACCGCCAGCGGCACCTGAGCCAGGCCTACGAAACGGCCGCCACCCTGCACAACGACCTCCGCCTCACCAGGCCGCTCGACCCGCGTACCCGCCGCTACTACGACCGGCCCTACCAGGTCATCGACGCTGGCCGGTTCACCGACGTGCTGCGGCAGGCCATCACCGACCCGCGGGTCCGCCGCCTGCCCGCGACCGGCGCCGCCGACCAGTTCATCGACAGCACCAACGCGCTGGAGAGCGCCGGCTTCCTGCGCGCCGCGACCGCCGCCGCCGTCGCGATCGCCGGGAGCCCGCCGCCGGCCCGCCTGCCGCCGGCCCGCCCGCCGCCGGCGCGTGAATGGCGCACCGCCTCGCCGTGACCGAGGCCTGGCGCGCTTAACCATCGCGCCGCGGGACGCGTCTATGAAGACACAACGTCCCCGCGGAAAGAGGGCCCGATGAGGCATCTCATCACCGGCAGCCGCGCGATCGCCCTGCTGGCCTGCCTTAGCATCGCGGCGGCCTGCGGCTCGGCCGCCACCGTGCCATCCAGCGGCGCTCCCGCGACGCCAGCGGACGCGACCTCGGGGGCCGCGGCGCCGACGGCCCAGGTCGCTCCCGCGGCGGCTTCGCCGGCCGCCGGAGCGAAGCGCGCCGACCTGCTGAACGGCGTGGCCTGCGCCGGCCAGCAATGCATCGCGGTCGGCAGCTACTACGACGGCACCGGGGCGTCGCATACCCTCGTTGAGCTCTGGACCGGCTCGGCCTGGCGGCTGGAACCGTCGCCGGGCGGGCCCCGGTACAGCGCGCTGCAGGCGGTTTCCTGCCTCCGGGCCGCCTGCCTGGCCGTCGGCTCGCCGGTCATCGCCGGGAACGGCGGCCGCTGGCGGCTCGTGAGCCTGGCCAGCCCGCTCAACGCGGTCTCCTGCACCGCCGGCTCGTGCCTCGCGGTGGGCGGGACCACCCGCGCGCCGCGTTACGCGTCCTGGGAGGGCCGGACCTGGCGCGCCGCCGCGATGCACGCTCCGCCGCAGCCAGCGCAGTCGGTCACCGTCGCGGGAGTGTCCTGTCCCTCGGCGGAGAACTGCGTGGCGGTCGGGGATTACTCCTCCGGCGCCACCGCGCAGCCGGGCGGCGGCTTCCGGGACAAGATCCTCGCCGAGCAGTGGAACGGCAGCACCTGGCGCCTGCTGCCCGCGCTCAACGTCAGCCGGGTAGACCAGCTCACCGCCGTTTCGTGCCCGTCGCCCGGTAACTGCATGGCGGTCGGCACCGCTGCTCAGCAATACCCGCTGGCCGAGCGCTGGAACGGGACGGCGTGGCGGGCTGAGCCCGTCCCCGCGCCCGGCTCCGTCGGCTACACGAAGCTGACCGCTGTTTCCTGCCCGTCGGACGTCTCGTGTGTCGCGGTCGGCAGCTACCAGGGGCAGCCGGTCGCCGAGGTGTGGAACGGCCGGAACTGGCGGGTGCAGCGGCTGCCGGAACCGCCGGCGGACAACTATTCGGCACAGCTCAACGGCGTGGCGTGCGCCCGCCCGACGGCGTGCCTGGCGGTGGGGGTCAGCGGCAGCGGGCTGAGCTACGCCGAGCGCTACCACGGGGTGAGCTGGCGCCTGGCCGTCACCCAGAACCCGGCGTGACGCAGGCCGCCGCGGCCGGGTTACCGGACTCCGAGGCCGAGCAGCAGGCCGCCCGCCGCCACCGCGGGGGAGCTGGTGATGAAGATCGGGACCCCGTCGGCCGGCGCGGTGATCGTCTGCAGCGTATCCGCGCCGTCCAGGGTGGTGATCGTCCCGATGACCTGCCCCTCGGTGACCGCGTCCCCGACTGCGACCGTCGGCTCCCACCAGCCTGCGTCGGTGCCGGTCATCCACAGGAAGCGGCCGAGGAACGTCGGGGGCTGGCCGGCCTCGGCGTGCGGGTTGTCGGCCATGCCCAGCTGGGCGAGGACCCCGTCCAGCCCGCGGACGTGCCGTTGCACGGCCTCCGCCTGCACCAGGCCGGTCTCCCCGGACTCGGCGGTGATCGCCGGGATCCCGATCTGGCTGGCGGCCGAGCTGCTGGTCCCGCTGACCGGGCGATCCGGGCCGGGCTGCTGCCGGATCACGTAGGGGAGCCCGTAGGCGACGGCCAGGTCCCGGGCCCCGGTTTCGGCCGGCCCGGCGTCGTAGAGCGCGAACGGCTCCAGCGCCTCGACCATGTCGCCGCAGTGCGCGTCGATGTACGCGTCGGAACCGGTGATGAGCTGGGTGAACGCCGCGTAGGCGAGCCGGTCGGCGAGCGTGCCCGCGGGATCGCCGGGGAAGCACCGGTTCAGGTTCTTGCCGTCGTCGGGAACCACGAACGGGGTCCGGGCCCAGAACGCGTGCAGGTTCAGCACCGGCACGGCGCGCACGCGGCCGCGCAGATCGCGCGTTTCCAGGCTGCGGGTCCACCGGCGCACCCCGTCCATCGAGGCGTACTCGCAGCCGTGCACCCCGGCGATCACGGTGAGCAGCGGGCCGTCTTCGGCGCCGGTGATCTCGACCAGCGGGACGTCCAGGCCGGCCAGGTCGATGATCGTGCGGCGGGTCACTGTCGATGCCATGTCAGGTCTCCTCTGCTCGGGCCGGGTTCGCGGCAGGCGCCGCCGCCGTGGCCGTCGTCCCCGCAGGGTCAGGGCCAGGACGCGCGATCAGGCGCTCCGTGGCGGCGGCGACGCGGAGCAGGGCCAGGTCCTCGCCGCGCCGGCCCGCGAGCTGCAGGCCGGCCGGCAGGCCGGGCGCGGGCGCGGGAAGCGAGATGGCCGGGTGGCCGGACAGGTTGTACGGCCCGGTGAACCGGCCTTCGGCGTTGTCGTCGCCCGCCCCGAACGGCGGGTCCTGCTCCGGTGCCTGGTAGCCGACGGTCGGCCCGGCCAGGACGTCCACGCCGTCCAGGCTCGCGTCGATGGCGGCCGTCAGCTCCTCCCGCCGCCGGAGCGCGCGGGCGAACTCGTCGTCGCCGACCGATGCGCCGTGCGCGAGCAGCGCGCGGGTGCCCTCGGCGTACCGGCTCTGGTCCCGGCCGGAATGCACCAGGGAGGCCTCCCGGGACACGATCACGGTCAGCACGTCCTCCCAGGCGGCGAGGTCGTCCAGCCACGGCGCGGTCACCTCCCGCAGCTCCCAGCCCGCCGCGGCCAGGCGGGACAGCGCGGCGCTGACCGCGTCGCGGACCTCAGGGGTCACCGACGGGTCGGCCAGCTGCGCGGCCAGCACGCCGACCGTGAACCCCCGGCCCGGGTCCGCCGCGTCGGCCGGCCCCGCCGGCCCGGCCAGGTCGGCCAGGTCGGCCGGGTCGACCCGGGAACCCTGCTCGGCCAGGTCGGCCGGCCCGGCCAGGTCGGCCGGGTCGGCCAGGCCGAGCAGGTCGGCCCGGTCGGCCAGGACCGCCAGCAGCTCCCGGGCGCCGGGCACCGACGCGGTCAGGGTGCCCGCGTGGTCGCAGGTGGGCGAGAGCGGGAAGACCCCGCCGGCCGGCACCAGCCCGTAGCTCGGCTTGAGCCCCACGACACCGCAGTACGCGGCCGGGATCCGGATCGACCCGCCGGTATCCGTGCCGATGGCCAGGTCGCAGACGCCGGCGGCGACCAGGGCCGCCGAGCCGCCGGACGACCCGCCGGAGGTGCGGGACGGATCGCGCGGGTTGCGAGTGTCGCCGATCTCCGGGTTCGCGAAACCGGCCGCGTACTCCAGGCACTGGGCGGTGGTGAACACCTCGGCCCCGGCGGCCCGGAGCCGGGCCACTAGTTCCGCATCGCGGGCGGCGGGCTCCGGGTCGCTTGCGGGACTGCCGCAGCGGGTCGGCACCCCCGCCACCGCGATGATGTCCTTGATCGCGACCGGGCGCCCGGCCAGCGGCCCGGCCGGCGCGCGCTGCGGCGCGCCGATCACGGTCACCACCGCGTTGAGCGGCCGGCCCAGCCGCTCCAGGCGCTCGTAGGCGGCCAGCAGTTCCAGGTTGGCCCGCTCGCAGGTCCGCCGGCCCTGCTCGATCTCGGTGATCAGCTCGACCACCCGGCGCAGCATCGGCCCGTTCAGGCCGCCGAGGTGCGCCGGAACCTCGGTGGGCCGGTGCCGCACCATCAGGTCGCGGTAGATCCCCGAGTGGGTCTTGGCCGAGCGACGGTTGAACGCGACCAGCGGCGCAAGCGATCCCTCCAGGTCCTGGGGGTCGAACCCGTCGAAGCCCTTCGGCGTGACCGGCGCCTGCTCCAGCACCTCGCGGGCCACGGCAACGAGCAGCGGGGTGTAGGCCGGGTCGGCCAGCCCGTCGGCGATCGACAGGTCGCTGACCGCGATCGCCGCCAGCATCGCCCCGTAGGCCTCCTTGCCCCACAGGTACCCCATGATGTCCTCGGCGGGCTTGGCGTCGGCGATGTCGGCGGCCACCGCGCGCACCCGGTCCGAGATCGTCCCGTCGATCTCGCCGATCACGAACGTCTCCCGGCTGCCGCGCAGCACGACCCCGGGTGCGGTTACGTCAGCGCCGAAGTTCACGAACGCCTCGACCACCCGGTCCGGCCCCACCACGGCGGCGAGCTGGTCGGCGTTCAGCCCGTTCTGCAGCGAGACCACGAAGCCGTCCCCGTGCATCCGGCCGGCCAGGCTGGCCGCCGCGGCCGCCGTGTGCTGCGACTTGCACGCGACCAGGACCGGGCCGTCCAGCTGCTCCGGCAGGTCGGCCGGCAGCACCGCCGGCACCCGGACGGTGAAGTTCTCGATCGGCCCCTCGATCCGCAGGCCGCGTTCGCTGATGGCCGCGACCACGTCCGGGTCGGCGTCGCTGACCAGCACGTCGTGCCCGTCGCGCACCAGCCCCGCGGCCACGGTGCCGCCGATCGCGCCGCACCCGAGCACCACGTAGCGCATGGCGCAGGCCTCCCCTATTTACAACGTGCCGCTTTGCCGCCAGATTTAGCTAGAACAAAGGTTTGCTCACCTACTGTACTGCGCGAGATGATCAACGGCCATAACCGGGAGGACCAGCCATAACGCCCGTGATGATCGCGAGTGAGCGAGGCGAGGTCGGCCTGGCCGCGGGGATCGGCCTGCTCCGCGCCGGGGCCAGCGCGCTGGACGCGGTCGAGGCCGCCATCCGCGCGGTGGAGGCCGACGAGGACAACCATACGGTCGGCGTGGGCGGGATGCCGAACCTGCTCGGCGAGGTGGAGCTCGACGCCTCGATCATGGACGGGGCGACCCGGCAGGCGGGCGCGGTGGCGGCGGTCACCGGGTTCCCGCACCCGATCTCGATCGCGCGGGCCCTGTGCGACCGGCTGCCGCAGCACGTGCTGCTGGTCGGCGCGGGCGCGGAGCGGTTCGCCGACGAGGCCGGCATCGAGCGCGGCCCGACCCTGACCGACGAGGCGCGGCGCCGGTGGCGGGACGGGCTGTCCGCCGCCGGGATCGAGGCCGCCGTGGCCAGGTTCGGCCCGGGTGAGCGCGCCTACCGCCAGCGGGCACTCGAGCGGCTCGCGTCGATGCCGGTGCCGGACGGCCCCTGGGACACGGTCAACGTGCTCGCCCTGGACGCCGACGGCAACCTGGCGGTCGGCGTGAGCACCAGCGGGTACCCGTGGAAGTACCCGGGCCGGGTCAGCGACTCGGCGGTCATCGGCGCGGGCAACTACTGCGACAACGCCGTCGGCGGCGCCGCCTGCACCGGCCGCGGCGAGCTGGCCATCCGCGGCACCACCGCCCGGTCGGTGCTGCACGCGCTCGCCGCGGGCGCGGACCCGGCGCAGGCCTGCGGTGAGGCCCTCGGGCAGACGCTGGACCTGCCGGACGAGTTCCGCACGCCGCTGCAGGCCCTGTGCCTGACCCCGGACGGCCGCCACGGCGGCGCCTCCACCAGCCCCGGGTCCACCTACAGCGTGATGACCGCGCGGGACGCGAGCTTCCGGATCGAGCAGCGGAGGCAGATTTGAAGATCTTCCTGTCCAGCGACATGGAGGGGACCGCGGGCGTCGTCGACTGGGAGCAGTGCCTCGGGGACGGCCCGCAGGCGGCGGCCGGGCGCAGGCTGCTGCTGGACGAGGTCAACGCCGCCATCGAGGGTGCGCTGGCCGGCGGCGCCACCGAGGTCGTGGTCAACGACTCGCACTCCACGATGCGCAACCTGCCGCCGGAGTCCCTGGCCGGGGAGGCGTCCTATATCTCCGGGAGCCACAAGCCGCTGTACATGATGCAGGGCCTGGACGGCAGCTTCGACGCGGTGCTGTTCGTCTCGTATCACGGCTCGGTGGGCGCGCCCGCCGGGCTGTCGCACACCTACAGCCCGCGGGTGGTCATCGAGGCCAGGCTCGACGGTGTGGTGACTGGTGAGGCGGGGATCAACGCGCTGGTAGCCGCGCATTACGGGGTGCCGGTGGTGCTGGTGACCGGGGACCGGTGCGCGTGCGAGGAAACCGCCGCGCTGATCCCCGGGGTCCACGCGGCGGTGGTCAAGGAGCCGGTCAGCCGGACCGCCGCGCACAGCCTGCACCCGTCCCGCGCCTGCGCGCTGATCCGGGAGACCGCCGAGAAGGCGGTCGCCGGGGCGGCCGCGGCGGAGCCGCCGCCGCTGGCGTCGGCCACGCTCGAGGTATCGGTGCGGAACACTGACATCGCCGAGGCGGCCAGCTGGGTCCGCGGCGTGGACCGGACCGGCCCGCGCGAGCTGCGCATCCGCGGCCGCGACGCGCTGGAGACGTACCGCTGCTTCTGCGCCGCGATCCTGCTGACCCGGACGGTCGCGGAGACGCCATGATGAACCCCTTTCGTTCGTCGATCTCAGGCTCAGGGCGCGTGGGCAGTCTGGGGAGGATGAAAGGAGTTCACAGGGCCGGGGGTTCGCCGCCGGGTCCGGGCCGACCTGGGAGTTCGGCCCGGCCCGGGACGCGCCGTGGCGGTATCGTCGCTAGTGCCGCAACTGCCGGGCTGCGCGGGGGCCGCGCCCGCGCCGCCTACGGTGCCATGATGAGGAGGCCGCCGTGGCGGGTAAGACGGCCGGGATGACCAGCGCGGACGCGCCGGGGAGCAGATCACCGGCGCGCCGGGCGGCCGGGTCGGACCCGGGCGGCCCGCGCCGGGTCTCCCGCCTGGTCGACATCGCCGAGGCGGTCGGGGTGCACGTATCGACCGTGTCCCGGGTGCTCAACGGCGACCCCGCGCAGTCCATCCGCCCGGAGATCTACGAGCGGATCCTGAGCACGGCACAACAGCAGGGCTACCGGCCCAACGCGCTGGCCCGGGCGCTCAAGCGCCGCCGCACCGGTGCGTTCGCCTTCGTCGTCCCGCTGCTGCGCAACCCGATCTGGGCCCGGCTGCAGCGGGGCGCGCTGCAGCGGGCCCGGGAGCGCGGTTACGTCGTCATGATCATGGAGGAGCCGACCGAGGATCCCAAGCCGCCGGGCGACTACTACTACCTGGTCGAAGAGAGCCGCGCCGACGGCCTGCTGCTGGCCACCTCGCTGCGGGTGCCCGAGCACTCCGGAGGGGTGAACGGGCCCCCGCACGTGTACGTGAACCGCCGCGGGCCCGACCGCGGCCACGACGTGATCATGGACGAGCCCGGCGCGATCCGGATGTTCCTGGACTACGCGGGGGGCCTCGGGCATCGCAGCTTCGCGCTCCTCGACGGGCCGGCCGAGGTGGACACCGTGTACCGGAGGGTCGGGGCGGCGCGGCGGGCCTGCGCCGCGCGCGGCTTCAGCCTGGCCGTCCGGCACGCCGCGCCCACCGAGGACGGCGGCTGGGACGCCACCACGCGGATGCTGCGCCGCGGGCCGCGGCCCACGGTCTGCGGCGTCGGCAGCCTCAACCAGCTGTTCGGGGCCATGGCGGCGCTGCGCGAGGCCGGGGTCGAGGTGCCCGGCGAGATGTCCCTGGTGAGCTTCGACGACGACGAGTGCCTGGGCTACCTCGAGGTCCCGGTCACCAGCGTCAGCATGCCGCTGTCCCAGCTCGGCGCCGCGGCCGTGGACGCGCTGATCGCCCGCATCGAGGGAGCGCCCGCGGGCAACGTGATGGTCCGCGAGCCGATGAGCCTGCAGCGGCGCGGGTCGGTCGCTTCGCCTGCCTCGGCCCGCGCCGCGCGCTAGCCGCCGTTCAGTGCACCTCTTCGTAAGCTCGTCGGCGTTCTTACGAGGTGCTCCGCGGCGATCCCGGCCCTGCAGAGCGACCTGCACGCGAGCCCCGCGGCCATCCAGTGGGTGGTCGCGGGGTTCGGCTTGGCCGTGGCCGCCGCCGCGGAACCCGGTCGGCGTCGGCAAATGACCAGGTCAAGTGGGGTAAAGGCGGGAAGGCGCCGCGGTCCTTAGACCGGCCGGCCGCACCTAAGCCGGGCCTGCCGGCAACATAAGGCAGTTGCCCGATGCGACGAGCCGCGCCTTACGGCGAACCTCGACAGTGCCGGACCAGGACGGCCCGGCACTGAGGAGGACGGGATGTACCCGAACATGTTCCAGGCTCTGGGCGAGTCCCGGATCAGGGAATGGCACGAGCAGGCGGCCCGGGACCGGCTGATCCGGCAGGCGCGCCAGGCCCGGCGCGAGGCCGCGCACGCCCCGGCCAGGCGGTCGTGGCTGCGGGCCGGGTTCAGGCCGACGGAGCCGGTGTCGGCGGCGCCGGCCGACGAGCGAGCTGCGGCCATGTCCGCGGCCCCGACAGACCAGCGGGCCGCGGCGGCGCCGACGGCGCGAGCGGAGGAGCAGGCGGCGGTGTCCGCGGGCCCAGTCGGCGAGCAGGCCGACCGTCAGCCCGTCGGCTCCCGGGCCGCGTGACGTGAGCGGCGCAGCCGGGCCGGGTGACGCGAACGACCTAGCCGACCTGCGTAACGTGAGCGGCGCAGCCGGGCCGGGTGACGCGAAAGACCTAGCCGACCTGTGTGACGTGAGCGGCGCAGCCGGCCCGGTCCTGCCAGCGGCTCAGCCGGCCCGCAGGACCCGGCCGCGGCGCCGGACGGCACCCGGCCGCCGGGCGGAGATGTCGCCGCGGCCTGGCATCCTGGAAATATGGCCCGCACCATGAGCCCCGTCCTGGTCGGGCGCGCGGGGCAGCTCGCGGTGCTGGACGCCGCGCTGACCCCAGCCCGCCGAGACGGACCGTCGGTGGTCCTCATCGGCGGCGAGGCGGGCGTGGGCAAGTCCCGGCTGGTGCGCGAGTTCGCGGCGCGGTCGCGGGCGGCCGGGGCCCGGGTGCTGACCGGCGGCTGCGTGGAGCTCGGCACCGACGGCCTGCCGTTCGCGCCGTTCACCGCGATACTCCGCGATCTGGTCCGCGACCTGGGCGTCGACGGCGTGGCGCGGTTGCTGCCCGGCGGGGCCGCCCGGGACTTCGCCCGGCTGCTGCCGGAGTTCGGGGCGGCGGACGGCGATGCCGACGACATCGTGGCCCGGGCGCGGCTGTTCGAGCAGGTGCTCGCGCTGCTGGAGCGCCTGGCCGACGACGGGCCCGTGGCCCTGGTCATCGAGGACGCGCACTGGGCGGACCGCTCGACCCGCGATCTGCTCGCGTTCCTGGTCGGCCGCCAGCAGATCCTGGACGGCGTCCTGATCATCGTGACCTACCGGTCCGACGAGCTGCACCGCACCCATCCGCTGCGCCCGCTGCTGGCCGAGCTCGGCCGGCTCGGCTGGGTGGAGCGGATGGACCTGCCGCGGCTCGACCGGCGGCACGCCGACGAGCTGGTGGGCCGCCTCCTCGGCCGCGAGCCCGAGCCGTCGCTCGCGGACCAGGTGTACCTGCGCGCCGAGGGCAACCCGCTGTTCGTGGAGGAGCTGCTGTGCGACTGCGACGGCGGCGTCTTCACGATGCTGCCCGCGTCCCTGCGCGACCTGCTGCTGATCTCGGTGCAGCGGCTGCCCGACGAGACGCAGGAGGTGCTCCGGGCGGCCAGCGCGGGCGGGCAGCGCAACGGGCACGCGCTGCTCATGGCGGTCACCGGGCTGCCCGATGACGCGCTGTCCCGCGCGCTGCGGCCCGCAGTGGAGGCCAACGTGCTGACCGCCGACGCGGACGCGTACGCGTTCCGGCACGGCCTCATCCGGGAAGCGGTCATGGATGACCTGCTGCCCGGCGACCACACCCGGCTGCACATCCGGTTCGCCGAGGTCCTCGAGGCCGATCCCAGCCTGGTTCCCCCCGGCCGGGCCGTGATCGAGCAGGCCCACCACTGGTACGCCGCGCACGACACCGTCGGCGCCTTGGTCAGTAGCTGGCGCGCGGCCGCGGAGGCTGGCCGGGCCCTGGCCCACGCCGAGCAGCTCACCCTGCTGGCCCGGGTGCTCGAGCTGTGGGACACGGTGCCGGACGCCGAGCAGCGGATCGGCGCCAGCCACCTGAGCGTGCTCGAGCACGCCGCGGCGGTCGCGAAGACCGCGGACGAGGACGAGCGCGGTGCGGCGTTCGCCTCCGCTGCGCTCGACGAGGTGGACCCGGCCGCCGAGCCGGTCCGCGCGGCCCGGCTGCTGGAGACGCGGGCGCTGGCGCGCAAGCACAGCGGCAAGGGCGCCCTGCACGCGGACCTGCAGGCTGCGCTCGACCTGGTGCCGCCCGGCGTCGCGGACGCCGTGCGGGCACAGGTACTGCTCAGCAAGGCCTGCAATTCGTGGCCGAAGCACGGGCCGGAGGCGGCCGCGGCCATCGACGAGGCCCTCAGGCTGGCGCGGCGGGCGGGCGACGCCGCCACCGAGGCGGCGGCGCTGCCGGAGCTGGCGATCGTCCAGTCCCGGTCCGGCGACGACGCGGCCGCGCTGGAGACGCTGCGCCTGGCCCGCGTGACCGCCGGGCAGGCAGGCGCCTACGAGCCGCTGCTCTGCGCGGTGACCAACGAGGCCCACGTGCTGGAGGGCATCGGCGAGCACGAACAGGCCGCGGAGGTGGCACGGGCCGGGATCGCCAGCGCCGAGGACTACGGCCTCGCCCGCAAGGCGGGAACGTTCCTGGCCATCAACATGGCCGAGCCGCTGGTCTCGCTCGGCCGGTGGGGCGAGGCCCTCGAGGTCATCGAGCACGCGCTGGCCCAGTCGCCGCCCCACCTCACCCGGGCCAACCTGCGGCAGCTCGCGGGAGACGTCGCGCTGCGGCGCGGCGACCTGGCCTCCGCCGCGGAATCGGCCGCGGCCGCCCGGGCCGCGCTCGGCGCGGCCGGCGGCGGCGGGCACGACATCCGGTTCCACGGCCAGTACCACATACCGCTGGTCCGGCTGGACCTCGAGCTGCGGCTGGCCGAGGGCAAGCCGGCCGACGCGCTGGCCGTCGCGGAGGCCGCCGGCGGCCTCGACCTGGCCGGCGACGCCCGGTACGCGTGGCCGCTGCTGGCCGCCGCCGCCCGCGCGGTCACCACGGCCACGCGCGACGGCCGCGCCACCGGCGCGCTCGCCGTCCGGGCCGCAGACCTGCTCGATCGGGTGCGCGCGCTCGCCGCGGAGCTGCCCGCGATCGGCCCGATGCAGGACGCGAACCGCCTGACGTTCGGCGCCGAGACCCTCCGCGCGGAGCAGGCGGGCCAGGCGGGCGGGGAGAGCCTGGCCGCGTTCGACGCCGCCGCCGAGGCCTGGGACCGCATCGGCCAGCCCTACCCGCTGGCCGACGCGCTGCTCCGCGGCGCGGAGGCGGCCCTGGCCGCCGGCGATCGCGACGGGGCGGCCGGGCGGCTGCGGCGGGCCGGGGAACTCGCCGACGGCCTCGGCGCCTGCCCGCTGGCCCGGGAGATAGCATCGCTGGCCCGCAGCGCGCGGATCGGGCAGGCCGCCGAACACGCCGGCCCGGGCGCGCCCGCGGCCACGCCGCTGGGCCTGACCGCCCGCGAGTTCGAGGTGCTGCGCCTGGTCGCCGAGGGCCGGTCCAACCCGGAGATCGCCGCCCGGCTGTTCATCTCGGCCAAGACCGCCAGCGTCCACGTGTCGAACATCCTGGCCAAGGTCGGCGTGGCCAGCCGCGGCGAGGCGGCGGCCGCGGCACACCGGCTGCGCCTGTTCGACACGGCCGGAGTGTCTTAGCCGGGCGCCCGGGCCGCCGTGGCCGGCCAGAGCTCGCCCGCCTGCCCGTTGCGGAACGTTGTTGTCTCGGGTGCCTATGGGCCACAGTTGGCATGTGGACAACGAACCTTCTTCATCCTCCCCAGGACTGCCCACGCACTCTGGGCCTGATATCCACGAATGAAGAGGGTTTGATGACGAGGCCGGGGAGGCTGAGATGAGCGATCCGCAGGTGTTGGCGTTCCGGCCGGAGACCGCCCAGTACGCGTGGACGTTCGGCGGCGCCGCCCCGGTGGCGCGGATCAGGCCGGGCACCGTGCTGGAGCTGTGGACGGAGGACTGCTTCGCCGGCCGGGTGCGCGGCAAGGACGACCTGGTCTCGGTGGTGTGCGAGTTCCCGTTCCTCAACCCGCAGACCGGGCCGTTCTACGTCGAGGGCGCCGAGCCCGGCGACACCCTGGCCGTCCATTTCGTGTCGATCGAGCCGAGCCGGGACTGGGCCGCGTCGACCACGGTCCCGCTGTTCGGGGCGCTGACCTCCACCCATCTCACCGCTACCTTGCAGGACCCGCTGCCGGAGATCGTGTGGATCTGGGAGCTGGACCGCGCCAACCGCCTCTGCCGGTTCTCCGCCCGGGACAGCGAGTTCACCGCCGACCTGCCGATGAGCCCGATGCACGGGACGATCGGGGTCGCGCCCGCCAACCTCGAGGTCCGGTCGGCCTTGGTGCCGGACGCGTTCGGCGGGAACATGGACACGCCGGAGATGCGCGCGGGCGTCACCTGCTATCTCGGCGTGAACGTCGAAGGCGCGCTGCTGTCGGTCGGCGACGGGCACGCCCGCCAGGGAGAGGGCGAGACCTGCGGGGTCGCAGTGGAGTGCGCCATGAACACCGTGCTGGCCGTGGACCTGCTCAAGGGCGTGGCCACGCCGTGGCCCCGGATCGAGTCCGATACCCACATCATGTCCACGGGCTCGGTCCGGCCGCTGGAGGACGCGTTCCGGATCGCCCAGGCCGACCTGGTGCACTGGGTGGCGCAGGACTGGGGGCTGTCGGTCCTCGACTCCTACCAGTTCATCACCCAGGCGGTGGAGGCGCCGCTGGCGAACGTGTGCGACACGAACTACACCTCAGTCGCTAAGCTGCGCAAGGACTGGCTGCCGGGCGGCGGCGCGACCATGCGCGGTGCGCACGGCCAGCTGAAGGAGATGGCGCGCGCCTACCTGGGCGGCTGAGCCAGCGGACTCGGGAAGGGGTAGCTCGATGGGGCCAGGATCCGGCGCCGAGGACCGGAACGCGCTGTGGAACGGGTTCGCGAACATGGCCAGCCTGGCCGGCCACGCGGTCACGATCGAGCGGGGCGAGGGCGTCACCGTCTTCGACACGGCCGGGCGCCCGTACCTGGACGCGATCGCCAGCCTCTGGTACAGCAACGTCGGGCACGGACGGACCGAGCTGGCCGAGGCCGCCGCCGCCCAGATGCGCCTGGCTCGCCGTGTACCAGACGTTCGAGCCGTTCGCCAACGTCCCGGCCGAGGAGCTGGCCCGGCGGGTGGCGGACATCGCGCCGGTCCGCGGGGCCAAGGTGTTCTTCACGCCGGGCGGGGGATCCGATGCCGTGGACACCGCGGGGAAGCTCGCGCGGGCCTACTGGCGCGCGGTCGGCCAGCCCGGCAAGCAGGTGATCGTGTCCCGGTCGCACGCCTACCACGGGATGAACGCCTACGGGACGACGCTGGGCGGCATCCCGGCCAACACCGACCCGTTCGGCGAGCTGGTGACCCGGGTCGAGCACGTTCCGTGGGACGACGCGGCCGCACTGGACAAGCTCATCGAGCAGGTCGGCGCGGACCGGGTCGCCGCGTTCTTCTGCGAGCCGGTCATCGGCGCCGGGGGCGTGTACCCGCCGCCCGAGGGCTACCTGGCGGAGGTGCGGGACATCTGCCGCCGCCGCGACGTGCTGTTCGTGGCGGACGAGGTGATCACCGGCTTCGGCCGGCTCGGCGCCTGGTTCGGCAGCGGGCGGTTTGCGCTCGACCCGGACATGATCACCACGGCCAAGGGGCTGACGTCGGGCTACCTGCCGCTGGGCGCGCTCATCGTGGGCGCCCGGGTGGCGGAGCCGTTCTGGCGCGCCGGATCCACCGAGGTGTTCCGGCACGGCTATACCTACTCCGCTCACCCCACCGCGTGCGCGGTCGGCCTGGCCAACCTGGACCTGATCGAGCGCGAGGGGCTGGTGGCGAGGGTGGCCGAGCTCGAGCCGGTCCTCGAGGAGAAGATCAAGCCGCTCGCCGGGCATGACCTGGTCGGCGAGGTGCGGGCCGGCACCGGCCTGCTGGCGGCGGTGGAGATCGCGCCGGACGCCCTGGCCGCGGACCCGGGCCTCGGCCCGCGCCTGGTGACCGGGATCCGCGAGCGCGGCGTGATCACCCGGCTGCTGCGCGGCACGGCGCTGCAGATCTCCCCGCCGTTCACGATCACCCCGGCGCAGATCGAGCAGATCGCCCAGACGTTCGCCGCCGAGTTCGGCGCCGCCGCCGCGCGGAGCTGACTGGTACCCGGGCGCGGCGATCTGCGGGCACTGGCCCAGGCCGCGGCCGTCCACGTCGAGCTCATCCCGGTGTAGGGCGGCACGGGGGCGCTGCCGCCCCGGCGGTCGGTGGCCGGGGCGGCGCGGGCGGGAGATCAGGCGGTCCAGGTGGCGCGCCGGTGTCGCCGCCGCTGCCGCCCATCTCCGCCACCTCGCCGACCACGATGACGTGATCGCCGCCCGGATGCACCGCCGCGACGTCGCACCGGAGCCAGGCCAGCGTCCGGTGCAGGATCGGGACACCCGACTGCTGGCTGTGTGCGCACTGCGCGAACTTCTCGGCCTCGGGCTGCTTGCCCGCGAAGACCCGGCTCACGTCCTCCTGATCGCTGGCCAGCACGTTGACCGCGAACCGCCGCGACCGCCGGACCGCGGCCAGCGTCCGCGACTGCAGGTCGAACCCCACCATCACCAGCATGGGGTCCAGCGACAGCGAGGCCACGGCGTTGGCGGTCATCCCGGCCGGGCCGTCCGCACCCACGGCGGTCACCACGGTCACGCCGGTCGCGAACGTGGCCATCACCGACCGGAAGCCCGCGTGATCGGCCGCGCGGCCCATGGAGGTCAGCGCAGCTCCGCGGCGAACGCCGCGACCGCGTCGTTGAAAGCCTCGCTCTCTTCCCAGAACGGGCAGTGGCTGGAGGCCGGGAACGTGCGCAGCCGGCTGCCGGGGATGCGGGCGGCAATGTACTCGCCCGCGCGCGGGCTGGTGAGCTTATCGTCCTCGCCGAACAGCACGAGCGTGGGCACGTCGACCTGCGGCAGGAAGTCGCGGTAGTCGCGCAGGGTCTGGTCGAGCAGGATCGTGCTGCCGATGACCGGCGGGACCTGGAGGATCTCGGCGGTCATCCAGGCCATCGTCTCCTCGTCCGGCTCGTGCACCATGAGCCGGGTGAAGTCGGCCACGACCGCGGCCTGGTCGGACTGCAGCTGCTCGTTCGTGTCGCGCAGGTCGTCCATGGTGAAGACGCCGAACTCGTAGCCCTCCCAGGCGAAGTCCGACGGCGGCTGGTCGACGATGACCAGCCCGGCCACGTCGCCGGGCCCGCAGGAGCGCAGGTACTCGTAGCCGACCATCGCGCCCATCGACCAGCCGATGAGCACCGGCCGCTGGACGCCGCGCTCGGCCAGGATGGCCCGCAGGTCCGCCGCGTACTGCGGCACCGTGTGACCGCGGCTGACCTTCTCGGAGCGGCCGTGCCCGCGCAGGTCGGGGACGATCACGGTGAAGCGGTCGGACAGGCCGTCCAGCTGGCGCCGGAAGAACCGGCCGCTCATGGTCCAGCCGTGGATGAACACCAGCGGCGGGCCGCTGCCCGCGATGTCCACCGAGAACGTGACGTCGTTGGCGCGCACCTGCTCGGTCACGGCCGAGCTCACCGTGCCGGTCCGCTCACCGCGGTCGCGGTGCCCAGCCGCAGGCTGACCTGGGGCGCCACCTCGCGGGCGAACCGGGTGGCCCACCGGTGCCGTACGTCGATGGGGATCCCGGGGGTGGCGAAGTGCAGGATGACGTGGTTGAAGCCGACGTCGAGATAGGCCTGCAGCTTGTGCCGGACGGTCTCGGACGAGCCGATCAGCTGCCACTCGCACCAGGGCACGATGCCTTCCGGGCGGGTGCGCCGCTCCATCCCCGCGAAGATCCGCTGCCACGCCTCGTAGCCCGCGGTGTTGGCCCAGTCGGTGGCGTGCGGCGCGTAGTGGTCGATCTGCGCCTGCATGAAGCGCGGCTTGTACCGGCAGGCTTCGGCGATCGCCTCGTCGTCGGTGTCCTCGACGATGCAGTCGATCATGATGGGGAAGGTGACCCCGGAGGTGTCCAGGCCCGTCTCGGCGGCCGCCGCCTCCCAGGACCGGAGCGTGTCGGCCTGCCGCTGGATGTCGCCGATCGTGTTGCACAGCGGGGGCAGGCCCAGCCGGGCCATGATCCCGGCGCTGTCCGGGCTGCCGATCGCACCGTAGAAGTGCAGCTGCCCGGTCCGCGGCGCGGGGCGGATCCGGACCTGCTGCGGGACGGACACCCGGGTGCCCGCGTAGCGGAACGGCTCTCCGGTCATCCCCTGCCGGAGGATTTCCCACGTCTCGGCGAAACGCTGCCGCGCCTCGCCCATGTCCAGGTCGAACGCGTCGAACTCGAACTTCGCGGTGCCGCGCCCGAGGCCGAGGTGCAGCGGCTGGTCGGTGAGCTCGGTCAGCATGGCGATCTGGCCCGCCAGCCGCAGCGGCTGGTGCCACGGGGTGACGATCACGCAGGTGCCGAAGCTGAGCTGCGGGTGCCGCCCGGCCAGGTGGGCGATGAGCACGGCCGGGTCGGGGGTCGGGAAGTAGTCGCTGAAATGATGCTCGAGCACCCAGGCCGTGCCGTAGCCCAGCTGCGAGTAGAGCTCGCAGTCGGCCAGCATGCCGTGGTAGAGATCAAGGTCACTCGCGCCCGGGGCGCCAGCGGCGGCGATCACGCAGCCGAGCTCGACCCCCTCACCTGCTCCCATGACGACCTCCCGCCAGGCCCTTTGGTCTGAGTATCATACCAATGGTGGCGGGCGGTCAAGGTCGGGTGGAGACGGCGCGTTCAGGCCATGCGCCGGTCCTTTCAGATGCGCTCGAAGTAGCGGATCCGCTCCCAGTCGGTGACGCACTCGTGCTGGAACGCCTCGAGTTCCTGCCGCGCGAAGTTGACCAGGTGCTCGTGCACCGCGCCGCCGAGCCCCGTCGCGGCCAGCGGGCTGCCCGCGAACAGCTCGAGCCCGTCGCGCAGCGTGGCAGGGACGGCCGACAGCTGGCGGTCGGTGTACGCGTTCCCCTCGTACGGGTCGCCGCAGTCGAGCCGCCGCTCGATGCCGTCGAGCCCGGCAATCACCGTGGCCGCGCCGGACAGGTACGGGTTGACGTCGGCGCCGGGCATCCGGTTCTCCACCCGCAGCGACTCGCCCTCGCCCACCACCCGGTAGCCGCAGGTCCGGTTGTCGCGTCCCCAGGCGATGACGGTCGGGGCGAAGGAGGAGCTCTGGAATCGCTTGTAGGAGTTCACGTTCGGGGCGAACAGCCACATCAGCTCCGGCGTGTGCTCGAGCAGCCCGCCCAGGAAAGCCCGGCCCAGGCGCGACAGCTCGTGCGGTGCGGCGGGGTCGGGCATCTTCGCGGTCTCGTCGGCGCCCCACACGCTGGCGTGGATGTGGCACGACGACCCGATCTCGGCGATGGCGGGCTTGGCCATGAACGTCGCGCTCCAGTCCTGCTGGTGCGCCATCTCCTTCACGCCGTTCTTGTACAGCGCGTGCCGGTCGGCGATCTCCAGCGCGTCGGTGTAGCGCAGGTTGATCTCCTGCTGCCCGAGCCCCCACTCCGACTTGGAGAACTCGACCTCGATCCCGGCCGCGTTCATCTGCCGCCGGATCGCCTCGACGAAGCCGTCGTTACCGGTCGAGGCCAGGATGTGGTAGTCGGCCCGGTAATACGTCACCGGCTCGAGGTCGAGATAGCGGCGCGCCCACGCGTCCGCCGGGGAATTCCGGTAGAGGTAGAACTCCAGCTCGGTCGCGAGCTTGAAGCGCAGGCCCGCGGCCGCCGCGCGTTCCACCTGACGGCGCAGGATCGATCGCGGCGCCACCTCCACCAGCCGGTCGCTGTCCTCCTCGCAGGCGTCGCAGATCACGATCGCGGTCGCGTCGAGCCAGGGGACGAGGCGGAACGTGCCGAGGTCGGGCACCATCCGGAAGTCCGAGAAGCCGGTGTGCCAGTTGCTCAGCTCGTAGCCGGGGCGCGGGTCCATGTCCATGTCGACCACGAACAGGTAGAGCGAGGCGTGCAGCCCCTCGCCCCCCAGCGCCGTCTTCAGGAAGCTCTCCGTGGTCACGCGCTTGCCCATCAGCCGTCCCCACAGGTCGGGCACCACGCAGAGCACGGTCTCGATGCCCTCGTCACGCAGCCGTTTCTCCACAACGGCCCGCTGGTCGGATTCCATGCCCGGTTGCCCTCCCTCAGGACGTCTCGAAGTACCGGCGGCGCTCCCACACGGTCACCTGCTCGGCCTCCCACTCGCGCCAGAGCCGGAGCTCCACCTCGCGGGAGAGCAGGTAGTGCCCCACGAACTCCTGGCCGAGCAGGTCGGCCGCGACCGGCGAGTCCCGCAGCGCGGCGACCGCGTCGGCCAGGGTGGCCGGGAGGCGCGGGAACCGGTCGTCGGCGTACGCGTCGGCCGTGGCCGGGGCCGGGGGCTCGAGCTGCCCGGCGATGCCGTGCAGCCCGCCGGCCAGCATGGCCGCGATGGCCAGGTACGGGTTGACGTCGGCGCCGGGACGGCGGTGCTCCAGGCGGACCTCCTTGGCGGCCCCGGTGATCGCCCGGATGGCGGCGGTCCGGTTGTCCACGCCCCACGAGGCGGTGGCCGGCGTCCACGTTCCCGGCCGCAGCCTCCGGAACGCGTTCACCGACGGGTTGAACAGGACGCTGAAATCCGCCAGGGTGGCCAGCTGCCCGGCCAGGTAGTGCCGGCCGAGCGCGGACAGCGAGCCGTCCGGGGCGGCGAACGCGTTGGCCCCGTCCCGCCACAGGCTCTGGTGGAAATGGCCGCCGGACGTCGGCGCGCCCGTCCGCCACTTGGGCATGAAGGTGGCCACCAGGCCCCGCTCGCCGCACAGCTCCTTCAGGTAGGCCTTGGCCCGGGCCGCGTGGTCGGCGGCTTCCAGCGCCGGGGCGTGGGCGATCGCGAACTCCACCATCCCGTGGCCGAGCTCGGTGTGCACCGACTCGACGCAGATGCCCACCGCCGCCATGCGCTCGAAGAAGGCCTGGGCGAGCGGCCGCAGCTCGCGCAGCCGCAGGGAGCTGTAGGCGTTCATCGTCCGGCCCAGCGGGACCGGCCCGGCCTGCTCGCGCTCCGGTCCGCCGGCCTCCGGCCCGTCGCCGGCGTGCACGACGCACAGTTCCCACTCCGCGGCGAAGCGGGCCTCGAATCCGAGCTCGGCGCACCGGTCGGCCACGGCTCGCAGGACCGTGCGCGGGGCCAGCGGGAACGGGGTCCCGTCGGGGCGCAGCAGGTCGCACAGGACCGCCGCCGTCCCCCCGCACCAGGGCAGCGGGCGGAAGGTGGCCGGGTCCGGCCGCATGACGAGGTCGGGGTAGCCGTTGGCCGCGGATGACGCGGGGCTCTCGTACACGTCGTCGGCCTGGGTGAGCCCGAACATGATCGTGCACATCGCCGCGCCCAGGGGAGAGGCCGCCTTCGCCGCCGAGACCAGCTTGGCCCGCAGCCCCCCGTCCAGGTCCGGAACCTCCAGCTGGACCACGCGGGCCGTGGTCGCTTCTCGCCCCGAGGCACCGGTCTCGGTCACGCGAGGGCCAGGGTCCAGCCGCCGTCGACGACGAGGTCGACGCCGGTGATGAAGGCCGCGTCATCGGACAGCAGGAACCGGCACGCCGACGAGACGTCCGCGACGGTCCCGAGCCGCCGCAGCGGGGTGCGGTTCGCCATCCGCTCGGCGCGCGCCGGGTCCTGGTCGTACAGCGGCTGGATCATGGGCGTGAGGATCGCGCCCGGGCAGATGGTGTTCGAGCGGATCCCCAGCGGCCCGTACTGGAGGGCAAGCGCGCGGGACAGCGAGATCAGGCCGGCCTTCGAGACCTGGTAGGCGTCCATGGGGTCGTCGGCGTTGCGGAGCCCGGCCACGCTAGCCAGGTGGACGAACGCCCCGCCGCCGGTGCGCCGGACCAGCGGCAGGGCGTGCCGGCTGACCAGCATGGCGGCGGTGAGGTTGATGTCCAGGACCCGGTCCCACACGCCGCGGTCCATGGCGGCGACCGAGCCGTCCCGGTCGAACCAGCCCACGCCGGCGCCGTTGACGACGTAGTCGAGCCGGCCGCAGCTCGCGAAGGCCTCACCCAGCGCATCGGCGACCTGGTCTTCCTGCGTGACGTCGAACCGCCAGTAGGTGCAGCGGCCGCCGGGGCAGTCCGGGCCGGCCGGCGGCGGCTCCTTCACGTCGACCGCGAACACCCGGGCCCCGGCCCGGGCGAGATCGGCGGCGATCCGGTGGCCCATGCCGCCGCCCGCGCCGGTGACAAAGGCGGCCCGGCCGCCGAACGCCCCCGGCTGCGTGGTCCGTGGCTCCATGCTCAGCCTGGGATCTCCGGCAGGATCTGGCCGCCGTCCACCACCAGGCTCTGCCCCGTGACGAACGAGGCCAGGCCGGAGGCGAGGTAGAGCACCGCGCCCGCCACGTCGCCGGGCTCGCCGAGCCGCTTGAGGGGGATCAGCGCCTCCATCGCCGCGATGGCCTGCGCGCCGAGATCCGCGAGTCCCTCGGTGCGGATGCTGCCGGGTGCCACGGCGTTGACCGTGATCCGGTACGGCGCGACCTCGATCGCGGCGGTCCGCATGAACCCTTCCATCCCGGCCTTCGACGCGCCGTAGGCCGCGAGCCCGGGATAGCCGGTGACCGGCCCGGTGATGCTGGACACGAAGATGATCCGCCCGGCCGGGCTCTGCCTGAGGAACGGCAGGCAGGCGCGGAACGCGAAGAACGCGCTCTTCAGGTTGGTGTCGTGGATGAGGTCCCAGTCGGACTCCGACATCTCCGCCAGCGCGACCTCGGGGTAGACGCCGGCGTTGTGCACGAGCACGTCCAGCGAGCCGAACTGCTCGGCGGCGTAGCCCGCCAGCGACTCCAGGTCCTGCAGGCTGCGCACGTCGGCGCGGCGGAATCGGCACGGCGCGTACGGGGTCGCGATCTCGTCCGCGACCTTCTGGCCGCGCTCGGCGTCCCGCCCGCTGATGACCACCCGGGCCCCGGCGGCGCACAGCACCTCGGCGATGCCGCGGCCGATTCCCCGCGTCCCCCCGGTGACCAGCGCCGTCCGGCCGGTGAGCAGCGCGGGGATGCCGGGTGTCGTCAGCCCGGGTGCCCCGGGGTCAGTGCCGTGGCTCATCTGCTCCACCTCGCCCGCGCTGGCCGCCGCCCGTCGTTTGTTGGGCTATAAGCTAGACCTTTGACGACTCCGCGGCAACCGCCCGGCCGCCCGGGCGGAGCTATCCGACCACCCGGTGAAGGTCGCTCTGCGCCCGCCGGATGTGCGCGACCACCGCCCGCTCGGCCGCGTCCGGGTCCCGGTCCTCGATGGCCTGCAGGATCTGCGCGTGATGCTCGTGCGCCGACGTGAAGACCTTGGAGATCACCTGATCGAGGGGCACCCAGGTCATCGCGCGGACGTTCTCGATGGCCTGGCGCATGAACTTGTTCCGGGCGGCATCGGCGACGGCCAGGTGGAACACGTTGTCCGCGGCGCGGAACCGCGCCGTTTCCCGGCCCTGCTCCAGCTCGTGATAGGCCTCGCGCAGCCGGGCGAGATCACGCTTCGTGCGCCGCTGGGCGGCGAGCCGGGCGGCGGCGCCCTCCACCGCGATGCGGAACTCGAAGTCGTCATCCAGCTCGGCCATCCGGTGCTGCAGCACCTGCCGCAGCCGCATCTCGTCCTCGCTCTGGTCGAGCACGGTGATGCCGCCCGCCGAGCCTCTCCGGCTGGAGACGTAGCCCTCGGTCCGCAGCACCCGGATCGCCTCGCGCACCGTCATCCGCGATACCCCCAGCTGCTGGGCCAGCGTCCGCTCGGGCGGCAGCTTGTCGCCGGGCAGGTAGGTGCCGATGTGGATGGCATGACGGAGACGTTCGGTGACGACCTGATGCGCCGGCACCAGGTCTACCGCCTCGATGAGAGCCACCGTGTCCGTCCCGGGCTTGATCGCGCCCACCCGCCGGTACGCCTCGGCCGGCACCAGCCGAGGATCCTTGTAGACGCTCCACGTGCAGTAGCCCCGGGGCTCGGTCGTGCCCCACACCGGCGGCTCCACGACCCTGACAGGATAGCCCAGCCGGGCGATGGACGCTCGCTGCTGAAGCTGGCAGCAATGGACGCAGTACAGGCAGACGCCCTTGGTCTGCCAGGCCCAGTCGTGCCGCCCGGTGGTGACCCGGAAGCCGAAGGGCTCGCCCACCCGGGCGGCGCCGTCGGCGTTGGCGTCGGCTCGCAGCGTGCGGCCGCCGGACCCGCACGGGTCGAACCGGAAGACCCACCGGTCCTCCTCCTCCCGCAACGACACCGCTCCCGTGCGGCCCGGGCCGCTGAGGTGCCCGCGCAGCGACGCGGCCGCGTCGGCGAGCAGCAGCGCCACGGATTCCGCCCAGGGACGGCGGGCCGTGTCGTACGCGTCCCGGCTCGGGTACTCCTCGCCGATCGCGTCGTCCCACATCGCGCCGACCACCGACTCGCCCAGCTGCCCGGCCGCCAGGCTGAACAGCGCGCAGGTGATGTCGCAGAAGCGGTCGTGCACGGTCAGCCACGCCGAGCGAAGCTCCTCGACCAGGCCGGACGCGGCCGGGCCGTCGCCCGCCCGGCACGCCTGCTCGGCCCGGGCGGCCAGCTCCTGCACGGCCGCCCACTGCCGGGGCATGTCCAGCGCGTCCTCGGCCGTCACGCCGAGCAGCCGCAGGACCCGGCGCTCCTCGCCGGACACGGCCGCGGCGGGCACGCCGCGATCGAGCAGGAACCGCCGGGCGCGCTCGATGAACAGCGGGAACAGCTCGCGGCCTTCGGTGGCCTCGTCGAGCAGCTGGCGGATCCGCTGGACCCCCTCGGCCGCGTCCCCCGCTGCGATCGCCCGGAGAGCGAGGGCGTAGGTCGACTCGGTCTGCGGCCGCGCCGGCACCATCGGTCTCACCTTCCTCGCAGGTTTGACTCTAATGGCTCATTGGTCTATTAGATAGCCTATGGGTGAGAACACGCTGCCCCGCGTCGCGCACCCGGAAGTCACCGCGCTGCTCGACGAGCTGGTCGCCTCGGGCCGGCCGTCGAGCCGGACCCTGCCGCTGCCCGACGGGCGCCGGAATTTCGACGAGCTCATCGCGCCGCTGACCACCTGCCCCGAGGTGGGCGCCGTCGAGGACCGGGTGATCCCGGTCGACGGGCGTGAGGTGCCGGTCCGCGTCTACCGCCCGCGAGAGCCGGCCGGGACGGGCACGTCGGTGTTCCTGCACGGCGGGGGGTGGGTCTTCGGGGACCTGCAGTCGCACGACGGCATGTGCCGGTCGATCACCCGCCGGTCGGGGATCACGACGGTGGCGGTGGACTACCG
Source organism: uncultured Actinomycetota bacterium (assembly GCA_963834695.1). Classification (GTDB taxonomy): domain Bacteria; phylum Actinomycetota; class Actinomycetes; order Streptosporangiales; family Streptosporangiaceae; genus JASHPR01. The sequence goes on along the minus strand of CAWIDQ010000109.1, from coordinate 49,000 downwards.
CCGGGCTCCCGAGTACCCGTTTCCGGCGGCGGTGCAGGACGCCGCCGGAGTGGTCCGCTGGCTGGCCGCCCACGGGGGGCAGATCGGCGTGGCCGCGCGGCCCCTGGCCGTCGTCGGGGACAGTTCCGGCGGCAACCTCGCCGCGGCCGTATCCCTGGTCCTGCGCGACGAGGGCGCGGCGGAGGGCTCGCCGGTGACGTTCCAGGCCCTGCTGTACCCGGTCACGGATCCCGCGATGAACACGGAGTCGTACCGGGAGAACGCTGATGACCCGTTCCTGTCCGCGGACGAGATGGTCTGGTACTGGTCCCAGTACGGCGGCGGCCAGGCGCCCGGTGATCCGCGCGCCGCGCTGAGCGCCGTGACCGACCTGCGCGGCTTCCCGCCTACGTACCTGCTGATCGCCGGGCTCGACCCGTTGCGTGATGAGGGCCTGGCCTTCGCCGGCGCGCTGCGCCGGTCCGGAGTGCCGGTACGGTGCCGCGAGTACCCGGACATGCCGCACGGGTTCCTGCTGTTCGCGGGCAGGCTGTCCCGGGCGTCAGAGGGGCTGGCCGAGGTCGCTGACGAGATCGCCGCTGGTCTGGATGCCGCGGGCTGACCGCTGGCCCGCGGCCGGGCAGAGCCCGGGCTGCGTCCCGCCCGCGATCCGGGCCCGCGGCGCCGGCCCGTTATGGCTCGGGCTCCGCGGCCGCGTGCCCTCGTTGACGGTTCGCGACCCTTAGGTCTATTATCTAGACCTAAGGACCCAGGGGACCGGAGGACGCGCGCCGGATGAGAAGGCCATCGCCCCGATCGGATCCCGCGCCGCCGCGGGTCGCCGTGATCGGGCCGGCTTCAGCGGGATCGCGGCCGGCGTCGCCCTGCAGCGGCAGGGCCTGGAGGACTTCGTCATCTTCGAGGGCTCCCTGGGCGTGGGCGGGACGTGGCGGCACAACCGCTACCCCGGCGCCGAGGTGGACCTCGAGTCGCACATCTACTCGTTCTCCTACGCCCCGGCGGACTGGAGCCGGACCCACGCCCGCCAGGATGAGCTGCAGCGTTACCTCGAGGGCGTCGTGGACGCGTTCGGACTCCGGCGCCACCTGGTGCTGAACGAGAAGGTGACGAGCGTCGCCTGGGACGACGACCGGGGCGAGTACGTGATCACCACGGCCTCGGGCCGGCCGCACGGGCGCTTCCGAGCCGTCATCAGCGCGGTCGGGTTCCTGAGCGTCCCGCGCATCCCGGCCCTGGCCCGCGAGGACCGCCGCGTCGCCCCGGTAATCTGCCACACGGCCCAGTGGCCCGAAGGCCTCGACCTGGCCGGCCTGCGGGTGGGCGTGCTCGGCACGGGTTCCTCGGCCGTGCAGGTCGTCGCGGCGGCAGCCGCCCGCGCCGCCGAGGTCAAGGTCTTCCAGCGTGAGCCGAACTGGCTGCTGCCCAAGGACAGCCGGGACTTCAGCCCGGCGGAACGCCGCAGGAACCGGCGCCCGCTGGTACGCCGGTGGCACCGGCTCAGCCTTTACGCCCGCTACGACGTCCGCCAGCTGCGGATGAGCCACGCGAGACGCGACGGCCGGGTCAACCGCCGGCGCCGGCGCGCGGCGGAGCGCTTCCTGGCGGAGTCGATCGGCCTGGCCCCAGCTCCGGCAGCTGCTCACGCCGGCGTTCCCGTTCGAGGGGAAGCGGACCGTGCTGAGCGACGACTACTACCGGGCGCTGCTGCGGCCGAACGTCACGCTGGTCCCGTACGGCGTGAAGGGGCTCAGCGCGACCGGGGTGGTCGACGACAACGGGGACCGGCATGACCTCGACGTCGTCGTGCTGGCTACCGGCTTCGACGCCGCGAACTACCTGGCCAGCCTGAAGGTCAGCGGGCTGGGCGGCCGGGAACTGCACGAGGCGTGGGCGGGCGAGCCGCGGGCGTTCCTCGGGATGATGGTGCCCGGGTTCCCCAACTTCTTCATGATGTACGGGCCGAACACGAACAGCGTGCCGCTCGTCACCTTCTACGAGGCGCAGGCCCGGTTTGCCGCGCGCGCCATCGGGCGCCTGGCCGCCCGCGGCGCGCGCGACGTGCAGGTGTCAGCGGCCGTGGCCGGCTGGTATGACCGCTGGCTGCAGTCCGCGCTGCAGCGCACGGTGTGGGCGCGGACCGACAGCTACTTCCGGGCCGGCGCCGGGCGCGTCGTGTCCCAGTGGCCGTTCAACGCCAGCCGGTACCTCATCGCCCTGCGGGCCGGGCGCTTCGCACTGCGCCACTCCCGGCCGCCACGCCCGCAGACCGAGGAGAAGTGACGCTGATGGGACAGATGGTGGTGACCGGCGGCGCGGGCTGCATCGGCCTGGCGATCTGCCGCCGGCTGCGGGACGCGGGGGCGACGGCGGTCGCCCTGGACCTGGCACCGCGGATCGGATCGGTGGACTGGGACGACGCCCGCAACCACGGCATCGCGGCGGTCGAGGGTGACGTGACCGCGCGCGCCAGCGTGGAGGCGGCCGCCGCCGCGCTGGGCGACGAGCCGCTCACCGGGCTGGTCAACTGCGCGGGAGTGCTCAAGGACACGTTTCTCGGCCGCGTCGACGACGCCGCGATGGAGCTCATGTTCGAGGTGAACGTGGCCGGCCTGGCCCGGGTGACCGACGTGTTCGCGCCGCGGCTGGCGCACGGGTCGGCGATCGTCAACATCGGCTCGCTCACCGGCCAGATCGGCCGGTTCGTGGGCGCCTCGGTGTACGGCGCGACCAAGGCCGGCGTCGCGGCGTACACCACCTACCTGGCGGTGGAGCTGGCCGGGCGGGGGATCCGGGTCAACTGCATCGCCCCCGGCGTCATCCGCGCGCCGATGAGCCCGTCGATGGCGGCCGTGTCCGGCGGCGAGCAGGCCTCGGCGGCGCACACCATCCTCGGCCGGATCGGGGAGCCCGAGGAGGTTGCGGAGGTCGTCGAGTTCCTGCTCTCGCCCCGCGCCTCCTACATCACGGCCCAGACGATCCTGGTCGACGGCGGGTTCGTGGCGCGATGACGTCCTGGCCGGCGGGGAAAGCGGCGCGATGACGGTCCTGGGCGGCGGAAGGCGGGCGGAGCGATGACGACGATCGGGCGTACCCGGGCGGAGGCGAACGCCGAGGCGGTCGAGCGGCTGTGCGCCGCCGACCCCGTGGTGACCGACGTCGGCCTGGCCAGCGACGTCATGCCCGGGTACACCAAGAACCTCATCCTCACCTCGGGTGCCCCGCTGCCGTGGCCCGGCTACGCAGGCGGGCAGCGGGAGGCGATCATCGGCGGGGCCTTGTTCGAAGGGCTTGCGGCCACCCGCGAGGAGGCGATCGCGGCCCTGGATTCCGGCGCGATCACCGTGGCCGGATGCCACGACTACGGCGCGGTCGGCTCGCTGGCCGGGATCTACACCGCGTCCATGCCGGTGTTCGTGGTCCGGGACGCGGCGGGTGGCAACACCGCGTTCTGCAACTTCTACGAGGGCAAGGACCCGCGGCGGCTCAACTACGGCTGCTACGACGACGGGGTGCACGAGCGGCTGCTGCACGTCAACACCGTTTACGCGCCGGTGGTCGGTGAGGCCATCCGCCGGGCCGGCGGTGTCGCGCTCAAGCCGCTGATCGCCAGGGGCCTGCGGATGGGCGACGAGTGCCACAGCCGCAACGCCGCCTCGACCCTCCTGCTGTGCCGCGAGCTTCTCGGCGCCGCGCTGGACATGGCCGGCCCGGGGAGCGACCGGGTCCGCGAGACGTTCCTGCACATCGCCGAGAACGACTACTTCTTCCTGCGGCTGTCGATGGCCGCCGCCAAGGCCACCGCGGATTCGATCGCCGGGCTGGCGGGCTCCAGCGTGGTATCCGCCATGGGGTTCAGCTGCCGCGAGTTCGCCATCCGGGTCGCCGGCCTGGGCGATGAGTGGTTCCGCGGGCCTACCCCCGTCACCGAGGGCCGGCTGTTCCCCGGGCACGACGAGTCCGAGATCACCTGGATGGGCGGGGAGAGCCCGATCACCGAGACCATCGGGCTCGGCGGGTTCGCCCAGGCCTGCGCGCTGTCCCTGCAGGAGTACCAGGGCGGTTCGCCCGAGGTCATGATCCGGCGCAACGAGGAGATGTACCAGATCACGGCGGGCGAGAACACGGTGTTCAAGATCCCGCTGTTCGGCTTCCGCGGCACGCCGACCGGCGTCGACATCTTCAAGGTGCTCGACTCCGGCGTGCTGCCGGTGATGGACGTCGGCCTGGCCGGACGCGACGGCGGCCAGATCGGCGCCGGGGTCATCCGCGCGCCGCGCGAGTGCTTCGAGCGGGCGGCCGCTCGCTGGACCGAGGTCTATCCCGGGAGCTGACCGCCCGCCCTGCTTCTCGCCGTCAGTTGATGCCGGAGTTCACCATCCGGCCGAGGACGTCGTATTTCTCCGGCTTCCGCCTGCGCATCCACAGCGCCAGGACCACGCCGAGGGCCAGCCAGGCCAGGCACAGCCACGGGATGATGTTCACCCAGAAGATCGAGCCGCCGATCTTGGGCAGGTTCGCCCACAGCAGCCACAACACCACGACCATGACCGCAATCGCCAGGGCCGGGATGACCTCCGTGGTCCACAGGTTCCGCTCGGCGCGGTAGGCCGGCTGCCGGAAGTGCACGATCGTCGCCAGCGAGGACAGCGTCATGTTTACCAGCACGGTGAAGGTGGCCACGATCGCGAACCAGCCGAACAGCTCGTAGTAGGGGGCGTTCTGGAAGCTGGCGAAGGCCTTCGCCGACGGGCTCGCGTACCAGATGACCAGGAACAGCCCGACCAGGGCCGCCTCGATGACCGCCGCGGTGGCGTTGGCCACGTGCGGGCTCTTCCACTTCAGGTGGGTCTTGCCCAGGTGGGGGTGGAAGATCTGCTCCCGCCCGATCACGTACAAATACCGCGCATGGGTGTTGTGGAACGACAGCGCGCACGCGAACGACGAGGTGAGGATCAGCCATTCCATGACGTCGGTGACCCACAACGCGGCGTACTTGGTGGTGACGCCGTAGTAGAAGTTCCCGCCGTTGGTCGCCGCCTGGTGCACCGCGTTGTGCAGGCCCCACCCGGTCACCGCGGCCCACGCCGAGATGGCGAAGAACAGCCCGCCCCCGATGACGCAGATGAACAGCGCCCGCGCGCCGATCTTGTGCGGGTTGCGCGATTCCTCGGCGTAGTTCGGGATCGTCTCGAACCCCACCCAGGACCAGATGGCGAAGAAGATGCCGACCCCCGGGGCCAGGCCCTTGAACGCGTTCACCGGGTTGATCGGGGCGAACGGGATCCCGCTCGGCCCGCCGCCGTGCGCGAACACCGCCACGATCATGATCGTGAGGACCAGGATCTCCAGAATCAGCGCGATCCCGAGCACCTTGGAACTGAGCCGGATATCGAAATGCCCCAGCAGCAGGATGATGACCAGGGCCCCGAACGCCAGGTATGGCCAGGGGATCCCGACGTGGAAGAACTGCTGGATCGTGATGTTGCCGAAGTAGCCGAACGCGCCCATCAGCGAGCCCACCACGAACGCGTACGCGAAGATCGACGACCACCCAGCCGCCATCCCCATCGGCCGCCCCAGCCCGTGGCTGATGAAGGAGTAGAAGCCGCCCGAGGAGGGAACGCTCCGCATCATCTTCACGTAGCCCACCGAGAACAAGGTCAGCATCACGATGCCGATCCAGAACCCGGCCGGCGCCCCGATCCCGTTGCCCAGCCCCACCGCGATCGGCACATTGCCCAGCTGCCCGGTCAGCGGCGACATCGCGGCAAACGAGATGAACAGCACCCCGCCCAGCCCGATGGCCCGGTGGCGCAGCTTGTGGATGTCTTCCCTCTGGGAGACGTCCAGCGTCGCCGTGGCGGTTTGCACCTCGCCGGAACTAGCAGTGTCCATCGATCCTCCCGCTCGGTGCGCCGACGCTACGCGCAATGGCATAACGGCACGAGTGGTCTATTGAGCGAACCATAAGACCATTAGGAATGGGCTGTCAACGGTGCGGCAGGCGGCGTTTCCCGGCCCTCTGACCAGCCTGTCCTTGTACGGCCCGGCCGGGCGAGCGCCGCCGCGGCGGGTGAGCGGCCCGCCACGGCCGGGTCACGCTCGGTGCACCTCGTGCCCGCGGGCATATCGCTTACCGTCCATATCAGCCGGAAATATAGGGAGACATGGATAGCCTGCCCGCTGATCGCCGCCGCGAAACGCCCGTCCGGTGTTCTGCGCCGGTCACGAGGAGACACCAGTCCCGCGCCGGTCATGGGACGCGGTGGTCACGGGGAGGCGTCCGGCGGGTCGAGGGCCGTGACGTACGCCGCGGAGATGCCGCCGTCGACCAGGAACTCCGTGGCGTTGATGTAAGAGGACGCGTCGCTGGCCAGGAAGGCGACGGCCTCGGCGATCTCCCGGACACGGGCAAACCGCCCGGACGGCACGTGGATGAGCCGCCGCGCCGCCTCCGAGGCGTCGAACAGCGCGCGCAGCAGCGGCGTGTCCACCGGGCCGGGGCACAGCGCGTTGACCCGCACCCCGCGCTTGGCGAACTCGACCCCCAGCTCACGGGACAGCGAGGAGACCCCGCCCTTGGACGCGGTGTACGCGATCTGGGACTCGGCCGAGCCGATCCCGGCCACGAGCGACGAGGTATTGATCACCGATCCGCCACCGCCCCGGAGCAGGTAGGGAATGCCGTACTTGCAGCACAGGAAGACGCTGGTCAGGTTCACCTCGATGACCCGGTTCCAGGTGGCCAGGTCGGTGTCGAGCACCGATCCGTCCTGCGGCATCGCGATGCCCGCGTTGTTGAACAGGACGTCGATGCGCCCGAACCGCTCGGCCACCGCGGCGTACGTCGCGGCGACCTGACCGGCGTCGGTCAGGTCGGCGACCAGGAACAGCGGGGCATCGACCTCACCCTGCACGTCCACCGCGGCGACGACCGCGCCTTCCCGGGCGAAGACGCTGACGGTCTCGCCGCCGATCACGCCGGCCGCGCCGGTCACCACGCAAACCTTGCCGTCCAGCGCGCCCACCTGGCGGCTCCCGCGGTCATTTGGACCAGTGTTCATACCGCAGGACCTTAGAGCGGGACGGGCAGGGTAGTCACGCCCGGCGACTGCCCGGTGTCGTCGCTTTGGCCCAGGACGAACCCGGCGTACCCGCGCTCGACCACCTCATCGCATTCCCGCCGGTAGGTCCCGCACCCGCCGACGTAGGTGTGGTACCACTCGCCCCGGAAGCCCTCCAGCCCGGCGAAGTCCGGGCGCTTCGGCGAGGACAGGCAGCCGACGGCCAGCACGCAGTGGCGCGCCGCGACCACCTCCCCGGCGTCGGTGGACACGAGCCAGCGGTTCCCGGGCTCGTCGTAGCGCAGCGCCGTGACGCGGGTGCCGAACTGGATGTCCCGGCGCAGGTCGAAACGGTCCGCGACGTGACCGAGATAGCGGAGGATCTCCGGCTGGGTGGCGTACCGCTCGGTCCACGTCCACCCGGCGAGGAGGTCGCCGGAGAACGAGTAGCAGTAGTCGACGCTGCCATACCTGAGCTTGGATGGCGCGCTCGCGCCGGGTCAACCGCGCGGGCCGGGCCCGCCCGCGCCGGGTGCCGCTAGCGCAGGCTGCGCCGCAGGTCGCGGCGCGCGGTCTCCAGGTGGTCGACCACCGCCTTCTGCGCGGCGTCCGGGTCTCGGGCCCGGATCGCGTCGAGGATCTGCCTGTGGTGCCGGTTGGCGTTCGTGAACACCCGGTTGATCAGGCGGTCGATCGGCACCCACATCTTCGCCCGCGCGTCCTCGATGGCCTGGCGCATCAGCCGGTTCCGGGCCGCGTCGGCGATGGCCAGGTGGAAGGCGTTGTCCGCGGCCCGGAACCGCCGGGTCTCGCGGTCGGCGGCCATCACGTCGTAGGCCTGCTGCAAGATGGCCAGGTCCTCATCGGTGCGCCGCTCGGCGGCCAGGCGGGCCGCGGCGCCCTCCACCGCGGTGCGGTAGTCGAAGATCTCCTCGATCTCGGGCAGCTTCTCGGCCAGCAGGGGCCGGATGCGTTCCTCGTTCTCGGCCTGGTCGAGGACGATGATCCCGCCGCTGGCGCCGCGCCGGCTCATCACGTAGCCCTCGCCCTCCAGGACCCGGATCGCCTCGCGGACCGTGGTCCGGGACACGCCCAGTTGCTGCGCGAGCATCCGCTCGGGCGGCAGCTTGTCACCGGGCAGGTAGGAGCCGATGTGGATGGCCCGCCGGATCCGCTCGGTCACCACCTCGTACGCCGCGGCGAAGTCGATAGGCTCGATCCCGGTCACTTCTGGTCACCTGCTCCCGGCTCGCCGCGGTGATACATCGTCGCACGAGGCACCCTACCGTGCGCCGCGGCCGCGTCAGGGCGCGTAGAACGGCACCGGGTCCGGCGCCCGGGCGTGGGCCCGGTAGGCCCGCAGGTCGTCGGGCTCGGACTGGGCGGCCAGGTCGGCGGCTACCAGGTCGCGGTACCGGGTGACCTCCCGGCTGGTCCGCGCCGCGTCCCAGCCGAGCTCGGCCGCCATCAGCGCGGCGGCGTGCGGCGCGGCGGCCAGCCCGCGGTCGCGGACCTCGATCGCCGCGCGGGTCCGGCGGGCCAGCACATCGTCCAGGCGCACCGCTCCCTCGTGCGTGCACGCGTAGACGATCTCGGCCGCGAGGTAGGGGGCGGCGCCCTCGACGGGCTTCCCGAGCTCGGGACGAGCGCGGATGAGGCCGAGCAGATCGTCCACGGCAGAGCCATAACGGCCCAGCAGCCGCTCGACCTGGGCCACCGGCAGCCCGCTGGCCGCCGCGAGCCGCTCCCGCCCGGCCCAGTGCTGCTGGTACCCGGCCGCGCCCACGAGCGGGATCGCGACGGTACGCGACGGCGGCACCGGCCGCGGCAGGCCGGCCGCGGCCGCGTCGATGAGGTCGCGGGCCATCACCCGGTACGTCGTGTACTTGCCGCCCGCGATCGCGGTGAGCCCTGGCGCCACCGGGCTGACCGTGTGCTCGCGGCTGAGCCGGGCGGTGTCCTCGGTGCCGGGTGCCGCCACCAGCGGCCGCAGGCCGGCGAACACGCCCTCGATGTCGGCGTGGCCGAGCGGGCGGCGCAGCGTCCGGTTGGCCCTGGCCAGCAGGTAGTCGAGGTCGCTGCGGCTGGCCGCGGGCCGGCCCGGGTCGTGCGGCCACTCGGTGTCGGTGTCGCCGATGAGCCAGTGATCGCCCCACGGGATCACGAACAGCACGCTCTTCTCGGTCCGGGTCAGCAGCCCGGTGCCCATCCGGATGCTGGACCGCGGGACCACGATGTGCACGCCCTTGGATGGCCGGACCTGCAGCGCCCCGTCCCGCTGGCCCCAGGCGCCGGTCGCGAGCGCGACGTGCCGGGCGCGGATGGTCAGGTCGGCCCCGGTCAGCAGGTCCCGCGCGGTGACCCCGGCGACCCGCCCGGCCTCGGTGCGCAGCCCGTCCATCCGGACGTTGGTCGCGAGCGCCGCGCCGTGCCCGGCCGCGGTCCGGGCCAGGCAGGCCACCATCCGGGCGTCGTCCTCCTGCGCGTCGTAGAACTGCACCGCCCCGACGAGGGCGTCCGGCCGCAGCGCCGGGGCCAGCCGCAGGGCGCCCGCCCGGGACAGGTGACGGGCCCGCGGCACCGCCCGCCGGCCGCCCAGGCTGTCGTACAGCAGCAGCCCGGCGCCGACATACGGCCGCTCCCAGCCGCGGTGCGTGAGCGGCCACAGGAACGAGACCGGCCGGACCAGGTGCGGGGCCAGCTCGGTCAGCAGCAGCCTGCGTTCCCGCAGCGCCTCGCGGACCAGCCCGAAGTCGAGCATCTCCAGGTAACGCAGGCCGCCGTGGATGAGCTTGCTCGACTTGCTCGACGCGCCCGCGGCGTAGTCGCGGGCCTCGATGAGGGCCACGGACAGGCCCCGGCTGGCCGCGTCCAGCGCGGCGCCGGTCCCGGTCACGCCGCCGCCGACCACCAGGATGTCGAACACCTCGCCGGACATCCGCCGCAGCGACCAGTCGCGGTGCTCCGGGCTCAGCGCCGTCGGGTCGCGGGGGGCCGCGGTCATGGCTGCGGGCTGCCTTCGGCCAGGGACCGGGCCAGCACCGCCTGCCAGGCCCGCCGGGCCGCGGCCCGGTCGCCGGCGGCCAGCGCGGGGCGGAGCACGTCGCCGGTCTCGAACGGGATGCCCTCGAGCTCGCCGAGGTCCCACAGCCCGGTGCCGAGGCCGGCCAGGGCACCCGCCCCGAGCGCGGTGATCTCATCCGCAACGGGCCGCTCCAGGGTGGTTCCGGTCAGGTCGGCGATGGCCTGTAGCAGCGAATCGTTCCGGCTCATGCCCCCGTCGACACGGACCGCCCGCAACGACCCGGCGATCCCCTGTCCGACCGCGTCGATCGCGTCGGCGATCTGGTACGCCACGCCCAGCAGCGCGGCCTCGGCCACGTCGGCCGCGGTGGTCGCGGCGGTCAGGCCGGTCAGATCGGCCCGGGGTGCCGCGTCCCAGCGCGGGGTGCCCAGGCCGAACAGCGCGGGGACGCACCACATCCCCCCGGCCGGGCCGCGCCGGGCGGCGTCGCTGATCGCGCTGTCCCGGATGACCGGCCAGCCGCCGTCGGTGAGGATGCCGAGCTGGCGCAGCCAGGTGGTGATGCCGCCGGCGTTGGGCACGAAGCCCTCCAGCGCGTAGGCGGTCTGCTGCCCCGGCCGCCCTCCCCGACCCGCCCGCCCTCCCTCGAGTTGCCAGGCGCAGCTGGCGACCACGCCCGCGGGCACCCGGCCGGCGGGGCGGGGCCCGCGTGGCACCAGAGGAACGCGCCGGTGCCCAGGGTCAGCTTGGCCATCCCCTCGCTCCAGCAGCGCTGGCCGTACAGGGCGGCCTGCTGGTCGCCGACGCTGGCCCCGATCACCGCGCGCCCGCCGCAGGCCCGCGGGTCGGTCACCGCCAGCCGCCCGGCGGTGCCGGTCACCGACGGCAACATCGCGGCCGGGATGCCGAATAGGTCGAGCAGGACCGGGTCCCAGGCCGACGCGGCCAGGTTGAACAGCATGGTCCGGGCGGCCATCGACGGCTCGGTGGCGTGCACGCGGCCGCCGCTGAGGTTCCAGGTCAGCCAGGAATTGACGTCTCCGAACAACAGTTCCCCCGCGGCGGCGCGGCGGCGCGCCCCGGGGACCGAGCCGAGCAGCCAGGAGAGCTTGGCCGCGCTGAACGCGGGCTGCAGCGGCAGCCCGGTGCGCTCGCGGACCTCGGGCTCGTAGCCTGCCCGGCGGAGCTCGTCACAGCGCCCGGCCGCCCGGCCGTCCCGCCAGCTGATGGCCGGGTAGACCGGCCGTCCCGACCCGCGTTCCCACACCACGAACGTCTCGGTCTGCGCGGCCAGCCCGATCCCGGCGACGTCGGCCCAGGTCGCGCTGGCCTGGGCGATCGCGTCGGCGACCACGCCGAGCACGCTGCCCAGCAGCTCGTCCGCGTCATGCTCGACCCAGCCGGGCCGCGGGAACGCGCTGGCCACCGGGCGGCTGGCCAGCGCCAGCGGGCGCAGCGCCCGGTCCAGGGCGACGCACCTGCTCGACGAACTGCCCTGGTCGACGGCCAGGACGATGCTGCGCTCCTCGCTCGCTTGCGCGGCGCTGCGCCTCCCGGCTTGCTCATCCCGCACCGGTCCCCTCACCCCCCGGCGGCGGCGCGGAGCACCTCGGCCACCTGCCCGGCGACCGACGGGCCGCCCGGCAGCCTGCTCTCGAAGATCGCGCCGCCGATCGTGAACCCCCACGCCCCGGCCTCGTCCAGCGCCGCGATCTGGGCCGTGGTCGCCACCGACCCGGCGGCGATCACCGGGCCGGTCGCGGCCTGCACCACCGCGCGGGTCAGCACGGCCGGGTTGGCGGTCTGGTGCCGGTAGGCCAGCAGGTCGAGGCCGAACACGCCGTCCAGCGCGGTGATCCGGCGCGCGCTCTCGGCGATCTCCGCTATGTCGCCCTGCAGGACGCTCGGGTGGCCGACCACGGTGCCGGGGAACGGGCAGTAGCGGGGCGGGCCGCCGTCCCGCCACTGGCTGCCGGTCAGCACCCGGAGCCCGTCCTCGGGATGGGTCCCGCCGAGCAGCCAGTCCACGCCGATCTCGGCGGCCGCCGCCACCGATCTGAGCTCCTCCTCCCGGGTGGTCGAGACCACCTCGAGCATGACCTCCAGGCCGTCGGCGTGGGCCCGGGCGCAGACCTCGCGCAGCTCGGTGACCGGCACCCCGATGTCCTTGAACCCGACGTAACGCAGGCCGCAGTCCCGGACCTGCTGGTAGACGCCCGCCGGGTCGGGCACGGTCTGGTCGTGGTGGGTCAGCATGAACACGAACTCGATCACCGCGGGCTCCTCTCGGTCAGGTCGGCCGGGCGGGCCTCGGGCAGCAGCGCGGCGATGCCGCCGACGACGTAATCGGGGCGCCGCGGCGACCTGGCGGCCTCTTCCGCGGTGGTGGCCCCGGACAGGACCAGCACGCTGGTCATGCCCAGCGAGCGGGCCAGCGCGACATCGGTCGAGATGCGGTCGCCGACCACGGCCGCCTCGTCGGCCGGCACGGCCAGCCTGCGCAGCAGCTCGGCCGCCATGTGCTCGCTGGGCTTGCCCATCACGGCCTCGGCGCGCGCCCCGGTGCAGGCCTCCACGGCGGCCAGCATCGCAGCGCAGTCCGGGAGCCCGCCGTCCGGGGTCGGGCAGAACGGGTCGGGGTTGGTGGCCACGATCGCCGCGCCGAACAGGCGGACCGCCCGGTAGGCGGCCAGCAGCTTGGCGTAGCTGAACGCGCGGTCGAACGAGACCACGACCACGCCCGCCGCGGCCGGCTCGGTGGTGACCGCGATGCCCGCCGCGGCCAGGGTCTCGTCCACCAGCGGCTCGGCGACCGTGAGCACCGCGCGCCCGGGATGCCGTCCGGTCAGGTACGCGGTCAGCACGCCGAGCGGGGTCACCACGTCGCCCGGGTCCGCCGGGATGCCGAGGCTGGCCAGGCGCCGTGAGTAGCTGTCCGGGCCGTGTAGCGGGTTGTTGGTCAGGAACACCACCCGCGCTCCCCGGCGGCGGAGCCCGGCGATCGTCTCGGCCGCCCCGGGGAGCAGCGCGCCGCCCAGGTACACGGTCCCGTCGAGGTCCAGCGCGTAACCGCGGAACACCCGGTTGATCTGCCCGCTCACCGAGACCTCCGGAGGAAGCCCCGGCCTTCAGGCCGGGGGGGAATCCGGTGTCCCGCGTGGCGGGGCAGTGTTTTGTCGGTCATGACCGGCATCCTGGAACCGTGAGGACGGCGTACCGGTGCCGGGCATATCCCCATCGGGCACAGCAAGCGGTGCTGAACCGCACGTTCGGCTGCGTCCGCGTCGTGTGGAACCAGACCCTCGCAGCCCGGCGCCGGCTGTGGCATGCGGAGGGCAAGGGCCTGTCCTATGCCGCATCCGATGCCGCGCTGACGCAGATGAAGAAGAAGCCGGGACTGGCGTTCTTGAACGAGGTGTCCTCGGTGCCGCTGCAGCAGGCGCTCCGCCACCAGCACCGGGCGTTCTGCGCGTTCTTCGGCTGCCCGGGCCCGCTACCCACGGTTCAAGTCCCGCCGCGCCCGCCAGTCGGCGCGCTACACTCGCAGCGCATTCGCCATGCGCGGCGGCGTGCTGCGCTTGGCCAAGATCGACGGGCCGCTGCGGTTTGTGTGGTCGTGGCCGGAGCTGGACGTGACCGGCCTTGACCCCACCATGGTGACGGTATCGCGGGAGCCGGACGGGCGCTGGTATGTGACCTTCGCCATCGACGGCGAGCCCCCCGGGCCGCTGCCGCGCACCGGGCATGCGGTCGGCGTGGACTTGGGCGTGCAGCACTTCGCGGTGACCAGCAACGGGGATCGGATCGCCAATCCTCGGCACCTGGAGCGCAAGGCCAGCAACCTGGCCCGCTACCAGCGGCGGCTGGCCCGCTGCCGGAAAGGCTCGGCGAACCGGGCCAAGGCCAGGGCCAAGGTGGCCCGCGCGCACCGCAAGGTGCGCAGCGCCCGGCGCGACTTCCTGCATCGCGCCAGCACGCGCCTGGTCCGCGACAACGACATGATCGTGATCGAGGACCTCAACGTCTCCGGCATGATCGGCAACCGGCACCTGGCCCGGGTGATCTCCGACTGCGGCTGGGGCGAGTTCCGCCGCCAGCTCGCATACAAATGCGAGCCCTACGGGCGCACCCTCGTGGTGATCGACCGCTGGTACCCCTCCAGCAAGACCTGCTCGGCGTGCGGGTACCTGCTCGCCGGGCTTTCCCTCGGGACACGCCACTGGACGTGCCCGTCCTGCGGCACCCGGCACGACCGGGACGTCAACGCCGCCAAGAACATCATGGCCGCCGGTCGAGCGGTGACTGCCTGCGGAGCTGATGTCAGACACTCCGGGACCACCCGGGTGCAGTCGGCTGTGAAACAGGAACCCCGGCCCGTGAGGGCTGGAATCCCCGTCCTTCAGGGCGGGGAGTAGTCAAGTGACCCCGTCCAGCACCTCGTCGACGTCGGCCTCCTCCCACGCGCCGAGCAGCATCGCGAGGTCGGCCACGCCGAACCGCTCCCGTTGCAGCGCGCAGTTGGCCACCGCCCAGCGGGCGGTCTCGCCGTCGACCGGCAGGTCGACGAACCGGGCCGGCCGCCCGACCGCCCGCAGCGCGTCCGCGAGCGCGGCCGGCTCGATGAGCAGGCGGTCCAGCACGCTGCGGTGCGCCGCCCACGACGCGCGCAGGGCCGCGAGCGGCCCGCCGGAATCGCCGCCGGAGCCGAGCCGCCGCAGCTTCGCGGCGTCAGCCGGCCCAGCACTCGGCGGCCATGGCCCCGCTTGGATCGATGGCCGCGAAGGCCCGGTCGATGCGGTCGCGGACCGCGTCGGGATCCGGGAGCCTGGCCGGGCGCTCCAGCCCGCCGCCGGCCACGCGGTACAGCACGTGGGCCCAGGTCCGCGCGGCGACCACGCTCGCCACCCCCACCTGCGTGCCGTGGAAGCTGGCGGGCGCGCCGCGGGCGGTCGCGGCCATCTCCAGCAGGTGGCTGATCGCGTGTTCCATCCCGGAGGCGGGCGCGGTCGAGCCGGCCACGCCCATCGCGATGCCGCTGAGGGTCAGCAGGCCGGCCAGCTCGGTCAGGGGACCGGGACCGGGGCGCGCCGGTGCCTGCGCGCCGCCGCGGCCGGCGCCGGGAGCGGGGCGCGCGGGAGCGGGGGTGCCGCTGCGGTCATCCTCCGAGGCGCCGCTACGGTCAGCATCCTGGGTGTCGCCGCGCCCGGCGGCCAGGCCCAGCCCGGACGCCAACGCCAGCAGCCGCGGCCCGCGCGCCCGGACCAGTTCGGCCACGGCCGCATGATAGGGCGGATCGCCGGGAGGACGGGCCGGGCCGTCGCCGGGGGCGGGGCCGGGCGGGACCTGGCCGGGCACGGCCGAGGCCAGGTACCAATCCGCGTTCGCGGTGAACATGGCCATCATGTCGCCCGCGCCCGCCCGGTTCAGGTCCGGCGGGGCGTCCAGCAGCACCTCGGGGTCGATGACCAG
Source organism: uncultured Actinomycetota bacterium (assembly GCA_963834695.1). Taxonomy (GTDB): domain Bacteria; phylum Actinomycetota; class Actinomycetes; order Streptosporangiales; family Streptosporangiaceae; genus JASHPR01. Next base: position 33,442 of record CAWIDQ010000109.1, on the reverse strand, counting down.
AACGTCCGGCCAGCGAGACGCCGTGGTGCGCTTGACGCCATGACGCAGCAGCACGGAGAACGGGCCGGCGTAGCCGTTGACGCTGGTCGCGGTCTGCACCGCGACCAGCGGCCTGCCGTCGCCTGCCGTCGCCTTGCCGATGTCGGTGATCGTGCCCGACCCGACCGTGATCACGCAGGCGGCCCCGGCGGCGGCGCTCGCGGCCGCGGCGAGCGTCGGCTCGTCGGCGTGCACGACGCCGTCGCCGGGCCCGACGGTGACCCACCGGACGGCGAAGCGGGAATCCAGAGCCTCCTCGACTGCCGCCCGCAGGTCCCGGCCGCCGGCCGATATCGGCGTCGCCGCCGCCAGCACCACGACCTCGCCGCCGGGCGGGCTCAGGCTTGCCGCCACGTCGGCCAGGCCGGACGCCGCGCCCGCGCCGATCACCACCCGGCCCAGGCCGAGCGGGTGCAGCCGGGCGCTGTCCGGGACCTCGGCCAGCTCACGGCGCAGCGCACCGAGGTCGGGCCAGGCATCACCGCCGGGCATCAGGCGAGCGCCCTTTCTACGCCGTCGTAGAGCGCGCGGTACTGCGCGTACCGCTCCTCGTAGACGGCCCGCGCCCGCTCGTCGGGCTCGTGGCCGCTGGCGGACGGCGTCACGGTCCGCGCTACCGCGTCGGTGGCGTCGCGGAACGTGCCCGCGGCCAGGCCGGCCAGGATGGCCGCGCCGAGCGCGGTCGGCTCCTCAGCCAGCACCGGACGGACGACCCGGCCGGTGACGTCGGCCTTGATCTGCAGCCACAGCTCGCTGCGCGCCCCGCCGCCGACGACGCGGATCTCCTCGCCGGCCAGGCCGAGCGCGTCCAGCCGCCCGAGCACGTCGCGCAGCGCGAACGAGCAGCCCTCCACCACGGCGCGGGCCAGGTGGCCGCGGTCGTGGTTCATGGACAGGCCCGCGAAGCTCCCGCGCATCCGGTCGTTCCACCGCGGCACCGTCGCGCCGGACAGGGCGGGCACGAACAGCACGCCGTCAGCGCCGGCCGGGGCCCGGGCCGCCAGCTCGAACAGCCCGGCCTGGTCGATCCCGAGCACGGACGTGGCGCACCACAGCGTGCTGCCGCCGGAGACGAACCCGGGGTTCTCGACCAGCAGCAGCCCGGTGACGGCGTGCGCGTGGGTCTCCACCACGTGCTCCGCGTCGAAGACCGGGCTGGTGGCGGTGACCGCGACCGGCTCGGCGGTGCCGGACACGTCCGCGACCAGGCCGGGCACGATCGCCCCGGCGCCGACGCAGGCGGCGTGCTCGTCCCCGGTCCCGGTCACCACCACGGCGTCCCGGCCGAGCCCGAGATCGGCAGCCGCCTCCGCGGTCAGCGTGCCCGCAGCCTCCGCGGACGGGCGGATCTCGGCCAGCCGCCCGGGGTCGAGGCCGGCCGCGGCGAGCATGCGCTCGTCCCAGGCACCGGTCCGCACGTCGTACAGCAGCGTGGACGAGGCGTTCGCGTGATCCTGGGCCAGCGTCCCGGTGAGCCAGCCGAGCATGTAGCCGCCGACCGGGGGGAAGCACCGGGCCCGGCGGAAGGTCGCGGGCTCGTGCTCGCGCAGCCACATCAGCTTGGGCGCCACGTGCGAGGCGTCCGCGTTGAGCCCGGTCGTGGCGAAGATCGAGTCAGGCCCGAGCTCCCGGGCCAGCGCGGCCGCCTGGCTGGCGGCCCGGCGGTCCAGCCAGATCAGCCCGGGCCGCAGCGGCCGCAGCCGGCCATCCACCGGGACCACCCCGTCCACCTGGGAGGCCAGGCCGAGGTGCGTCACCTGCGACGGCGCGACGCCGGACCGGCTGATCAGCTGCCGGACAGCGGCCGTCAGGCCGGCCCGCCAGTCGGCGGGATCCTGCTCGGCCCACCCGTTATGGGGATGCAGCATCGCGCAGGCCTGCCCGGCCGAGGCGACCGTCCGCCCGTCGGGGTCGAGCAGGACCGCCTTCACGCTCTGGGAGCCGATGTCCGCGCCGATCAGGTAGCCCATGCCGACCGCGCAACCGCATTTCTGGTCTGACCCATGGCGACCGTCACGTGCTCTCCTCGGCATGCCATGGTATGCGGCATGTCCCGTGGACCTCCGGGCCAGCCGAGCGAGCCAGGGCCGTATCTCGGGCGAGCCGGTGCTGTCTCACGGTGCTATCGACCCGCTATTTCGTCGCCCTCCGGGTTCCGACCGTAACATACCGAATTCGCGGCAACAAGGCCTTTGGTTGCCACATGCTGACCAAGACCGGTCTCTTGACTGTTAGGTCGGACCGATAGATGATTTGGTCCGTTATGGTTTCTGGCCAGGCGAAGGCAGGGTGACGGCGGGCCATGCACGACTACGACGTCTTCACCGTCGAGTCCAAGGCCGAGGTCTTGGCGAAGTCGCGCGATTTCTGGAATCCCGGCAAGACCGACTTCTGGACCGAGACCGGCGTGGACCTGGTCATCGACCGCCGGGAAAGCTACTTCATCTGGGACATGTCGGGGCTGCGGCTCATCGATGTCCACCTGAACGGCGGGACCTACAACCTCGGGCACCGCAACCCGGAACTGGTCGAGGCCATCACCGTCGGCATGCGGTCGTTCGACATCGGCAACCACCACTTCCCCTCCAGCGCCCGGGCCGCGCTGGCGGAAGCGCTCATCCGGACCGCTCCGCCGAATCTCACCAAAGTGGTGTACGGCAGCGGCGGGGGAGAGGCCATCGACATCGCGCTCAAGACCGCGCGGCACGCCACCAAGCGGCGCAAGATCGTCTCGATCATCAAGGCCTACCACGGCCACACCGGCCTGGCCGTGGCCACCGGCGACGACCGCTTCTCCCGGCTGTTCCTCATCGACACCCAGGATTTCGCGCACGTCCCGTTCAACGACATCGGCGCCATGGAGCAGGCCCTGGCCGGCGGCGACGTGGCGGCAGTGATCATGGAGACGATCCCGGCCACGTACGGCTTCCCGCTGCCGCAGCCCGGCTACCTGGAGCAGGTCAAGGCGCTGTGCGAGCGGCACGGCACGCTCTACATCGCGGACGAGGTGCAGACCGGGCTGATGCGCACCGGCGAGATGTGGGCGATCACCAAGCACGGCATCGAGCCCGACATCCTGGTGACCGGCAAGGGCCTGTCCGGCGGGATGTACCCGATCGCGGCCGTCCTGGTCAGCGAACGGTGCGCGGGCTGGCTCACCGAGGACGGGTTCGCGCACATCTCCAGCTTCGGCGGGGCGGAACTCGGCTGCGTGGCCGCGCTGAAGACCCTGGAGATCTGCGGCCGGCCGGAGACGCGCTCTATGGTCCACTACATCGCCGACCTGACCGGCCGCGGGCTGCGGGAGATCCAGGCCCGCTACCCGGACTGGTTTATCGGGATCCGGCAGAACGGCGTGGTCATGGGGCTGGAATTCGACCATCCCGAGGGGGCGAAGTTCGTCATGCGGCACCTGTACCGCCGCGGGGTCTGGGCCATCTTCTCGACCCTCGACCCGCGAGTGCTGCAGTACAAGCCGGGGCTGCTGATGACCCCGGAGCTGTGCGAGGAACTGCTCGAGCGGACCGAGGCCGGGATCGGTGCCGCCGCGGCGGAAGCCCGGCGCAGTCCGGCGAGCGCCCGCGGAGGCCGGCGATGAGCGTCCATTCCGCGCGCAGCCCGGCGGTGAGCGCCCGCCCTGTGGCCCGCGGCCCGCTCGCCGGGCAGGTGGGCGCCCGCTCCGCGGCGGCCCGGCGGTGGCGCCGCCGCCCGGCGGCCCGGGCCGGGCTGCCCGGCTCGGCTACCTCCGGTTCCGTGGCCACTCCGGCCGCCCCGGCGGTCCTGGGTGACCCGGTTCCCGGGTCGGCGGCGGCTACCTGGCGGGCGCGGCAGATGCTCGCCCGCGCGCACTGGGCGGCCGGTGCCTTCGCGTCCTACGACCGGGCCTCGGTGCTGCGCATCGCCGAGGCCGTGGCCGCGGCGGCGCACGAGCAGGCCCGGCGGTACGCGGAGTGGGCGGTCGCCGAGACCGGGTTCGGCGTGGTCGAGCACAAGGTCATCAAGAACGAGGCCTGCTCGCGGGGGATCCTGGAACGCTACCGGGACCACGACTACGTGAGCCCGCGGATCGACACCGAGCGCAAGATCCTCTCCCTGCCCCGGCCGGCCGGCGTCATCCTGGCCCTGACCCCGTCCACCAACCCGGTGTGCACCGTGTTCTTCAAGGTCATCCTGGCCCTGCTCACCCGCAACGCGATCGTGGTGAGCCCGCACCCGATGGCCCAGGGCTGCTGCGTCGACGCGGCCAGGCTGCTGGCCGCGACCGCGACCGAGGCGGGCGCGCCCGACGGCGTGATCCAGGTCGTGCCGGACGCCACCGTCCCGCTGATCGAGGCGCTGATGGCAGACCCGGTCACCGACGTGATCGTGGCCACCGGCGGCACCCCCGTGGTCCGGGCGGCGCACCGGTCCGGGAATCCCGCGCTCGGCGTGGGCCCGGGGAACGTGCCCGCGCTGGTGGACGCGACCGCCGACCTCGCCGACGCGGCCCGGCGGATCGCCGACAGCAAGTCGTTCGACAACTCCATCCTGTGCACCAACGAGTCCGTGCTCGTGGTACAGGAGGCTGCGGCCGACCGGCTGCTGCGGGAACTGCACCGGCAGCAGGCGGCCGTGCTGGACGAGGCGGGGCGGGACAAGATCCGCGCCTACCTTTTCCCGGACGGGCGTCTCAACGGCGAGGCGATCGGCAAGGACGCCGCGTGGATCGCCGACCGGGCGGGCATCCGGGTCCCGCCGCGGACCCGGGTCCTGCTGGCGCCGTTCGACCTGGTCACCGGCGAAGAGCCGCTGGCGCGCGAGAAGCTCTGCCCGGTGCTCGGCCTGGTCCGGGTGGAATCGGCCGACCGGGGCATCGAGGCGGCCCGGGCGGTCGTGCGGCTCGGCGGCGCCGGGCACTCGGCCGCGATCCACAGCCAGGACCCCCGCGTCATCATGCGGTACGGGACGCGGGTGCCCGTGCTCCGGGTCGCGGTCAACGCCGGGAACAGCACCGGCAGCGCCGGCCTGGACACCCACCTCGCGCTGTCGATGACCCTCGGCACTGGGTTCGTGGGCCGCAGCTCGATCGGGGAGAACCTGGAGCCCCGGCACCTGGTGAACTGGACCAGGGTCGCCTACAACTCCGACGCCGGCGTGCCGTTCGACGACTTCACGGGGATAACCGCGTGGGAGCCTCCCGACGGCCCGGTCCCTGGCTACCCGTACGCCTCGAACCTGCCCGGCGCGGTCGCGGACGCGGGAGAGGCGCCTGCGAGGCCGGCGGCCCGGCGCCCGGCGCAATGGCGGTGTCCGGTACCGCGACGGATCCCGCCGCGGTCTCGGACGCGGTCCGGGAGCAGCTGCGGGCGCTGATCATCGAAGAACTCCAGCAGCTCATCAAGGGGTGACCGTGGCCGAGCTGCGATCGTTCATCTTCCTGGACCAGCTGCAGCCGCAGACCATGTGCTATCTGGGCACCTGGGTGCGGGGCCGGCTGCCGCGCTCGGGGGTCGCGGCGCAGGTCATCGAGATAGCGCCCGGCCTGGACATCGAGCCGCTGACCGACGTGGCGCTCAAGGAGGCCGACGTCCAGGCCGGGATCCTGGTCGTGGAGCGGCAGTTCGGCTACCTGGAGCTGCACGGCACCACGGACGCCGTGCGCGCGGCGGCCAGCGCGGTGCTGGAGGCGCTGGGGGTCAGCGCTACCTCGGCCACCAAGCCGCAGGTTCTCGCGTCGCGGATCATCACCGGCGTGGACGCCCAGCACGCGTTCCTGGTTAACCGGAACAAGCTCGGCTCGATGGTGCTGCCGGGCGAGTCGCTGTTCGTCTTCGAGCTCCAGCCGGCCTCCTACGCGATCCTGGCCGCCAACGAGGCCGAGAAAGAGGCACGCATCAAGATCGTGGACTACCGGATGATCGGCGCCACTGGCCGGGTCTACCTCTCGGGCCTCGAGGACGACGTGCGCCAGGCCGCGGACTCGGTCACCAGCCTGCTCGGCGGCCCCCAGTGAGCGGCGAGGCCCGGGGGGCACCGGCCCCCGACGGCGCGGCCCCCGAGTTGCGCGAGCTGGTGCGGGAGGTGCTGCGCGACGTCCTGCCGGGCCTCGCCGCCCAGAACCGCCATAACGGGCAGGCCGTCCCGCCGCGGCCCGCCGCCCCGAATTCCGTGATCGTGGAGAGTTCTGGGCAGATAGCGCACAAAAGTCTCCACGATCACGGTCAGCCGGCGCCAGGGTCACCCGCCGCCCCGCCCGCCGCCCCGCCCGGGTCGCCAGGGTCGTCCGGGTCGCCTGCCGCATCGCCCCACGTCACGGTGCGGCCGGTCCGGCTGGCCACGGACGCGCAACTGCACGAGTTCGTGCTGCACATCCTGGCCCTGGCCGACAACCCCAAGCGCCGGCGGGATCTGCTGGCCGGGCGGCTCCGGTTCACCCTCGCGCCCGGCGCCCCGGCCGCCCCGGCCGACCACCGGATCGAGAAGGGGGCGGTGACCGAGCGCGCCGTGCAGGCCGCGGCGGCCGCGGGCGCGCGGCTGGTGCTGGGCCCGCGGGCGGTGCTGACCCCGCTGGCCAGGGACCGGGCCCGCGCGCTGGGGGTCCCGATCGAGAAGGAGCGGTGATGCTGCAAGCAGTGGTCGTCGGGAATGTGTGGTCCACCAAGCGGATCGACGGGCTGCCCAGCGGGGCCTTTCTCGAGGTCGAGGTGACCGGGTCGGGGGAGCGGCTGGTCGCCTTCGACGTGCTCGGCAGCGGGCAGGGAGAGCGGGTCCTGGTGACCCAGGGCTCGGTGGCGTCCGGCTGGCTGCCGGGACGGCCGCCGGTCGACGCGCTCATCGTCGGGTCCATCGACGAGCCGGCCGCCCCGGCCGCGGACGCCGGGCCGGCCACGAGAGCCCGGCGGAAGCGGTCAGGTTCATGATCACGGGCGCCGGGCGCGGACGGCCCGGGCGGCCAGCGCAGGGTGCGCAGAAACTCACGGAGAGGGATGGCTAGATGGCGCAGAATGCTCTCGGGATGATCGAGACAAAGGGCTACGTGGCGGCGCTGGCCGCCGCCGACGCCATGGTGAAGGCGGCCAACGTCGTGATCGTCGGCCGGCAGGAGGTCGGCGACGGGCTGGTCGCGGTGATCATCAACGGTGACGTGGGCGCGGTCAAGGCGGCGACCGAGGCGGGCGCCGAGACCGCCTCCAGCGTGGGCGAGCTGGTCTCGGTGCACGTGATCCCGCGGCCGCACGGCGAGCTGGGCAAGCATTTCGTTGTCTCCGAGTAAGGCTGACCAGGCGGGCGCGGGGCCGCGGGCCAGCGCGGCCAGGGCGGGGACCGGGCCGCGGAGTCGCGCGGCCAGTGCCGGAGCCGGGCCGCGGGACGGCGGGGCGGTGGCCGCGGTCGCGGGTATCGAGCTGCGGGTGTACCTGCCGATCGCGAGCCTGCAACGGCAGTTCGCCGCCTACCTGGCCGTGCCCACCCGGGCCCGGGGGTACCCGCCGGCCGAGGGCGATCACGCCCTGATCGTGGAGGTCGCGCCCGGGCTGGCGATCGAGCGGGTCACCGACCTGGCCCTGCGGGCCGAGCCCGCCGTCGAGCCGGGGATCTTGTTCGTGGAGCGCCACTTCGGGGTGCTCGAGATCCATTCGGCCAGCGCGGACGATGTCGGGCGGGCCGGGCAGGCCATCCTGGACGGCCTCGGGCGTGGCGCCGGCGACCAGCTGCGGCCGGCGCTGTTGTACTCGGACGTGATCGAGGACATCACCGACCAGCAGGCCATCATCATCAACCGGTCCCGGCAGGCGTCCATGATCCTGCCCGGCCAGTCGCTGCTGGTCTGCGAGATGGCGCCGGCGCTGTTCGCGGCGGTGGCGGCCAACGAGGCCGAGCAGGCGGTGCCGGAGAACACGCTGGTCGACGTGGCCATGATCGGCGCGTCCGGTCGGCTCTACATCGCCGGGACCAGCGCGGGCGTCGGCCGCGCCCGGGAGCAGATCGAATGGCTGCTGGCCGGCATCGAGGGGCGCGACCGGTGAGCGAGCCGGGGGGGCACGTGCCGCGGAACGGGGAGGCCGCCGGCGCCCCGGAGGCGAGCGAACCAGGCAGCACGGACCCGGCCGCGGTGCTGCGCGACTACGACCCGTACGCTCAGGCGGCGCTGGACCCGTTCGGGTTCTCCGCGCAGGCCCGGCTGTCGCTGCTGAGCCTGTCGGAGAACGCGACCTACCGGATCGACGACCGGGACGGGCGCTTCGCGGTGCTGCGGGTGCACCGGACCGGCTACCACCCGCCCGGCGCGGTCGCCTCGGAGCTGGCCTGGCTGCAGGCGCTGCGGCGCGACGAAGGGCTGCTGACCCCCGCGGTGTTCCCGGCCACCGACGGCCGGGAAGTGGTCGACATCACCATCGGCCCGCTGACCCGGCAGACGGTGCTGTTCGAATGGCTCGACGGCACCGAGCCGCCCGACGATCACCTGGGCGAGAAGTTCGAGCTGCTCGGGGAGATCTGCGGGCGGATGCACCGGCACTCGCGCAGCTGGGCCCGGCCGGCCTCGTTCGTCCGCTTCTCCTGGGACTTCGAGGCCTGCGTGGGCGAGACGGGCCGCTGGGGCCGGTGGCAGGACGGTATCGGCGTCGGCCAGGAGGAGCTGGCCACGCTGGGACGAGCCGCCGCGCTGATGGCCGCCCGGCTGCGCCGGTTCGGCACCGGGCCGGACCGGTTCGGGCTCATCCACGCGGACATGCGGCTGGCCAACCTCCTGGTCAGCGGGCCCGACATCCAGGTGATCGACTTTGACGACTGCGGGTTCGGCTGGTTCCTGTTCGACCTCGGCGCGGCGCTGAGCTTCTTCGAGCATGATCCCCGGGTGCCCGCATTGTGCGACGCTTGGCAGCGCGGCTACCGGCGGGTCCAGCCGCTCCCGGCGCAGGACGCCGCGGAGATCCCGACGTTCGTGCTGCTGCGGCGGCTGCAACTGGTCGCCTGGGTGGGCTCGCACCGGTTCGCCGACGCGGCCCGCGAGCTAGGCGCCGAGTTCACCCAGGGCGCCTGCGAGCTTGCCGAACGCTACCTGTCCACCACCTCGTGATCACCCACAGATCCGAGTTAGGAGTTGCGGATGTTCACCTCGATCAGCGGCCGCTCGGTGCTGGTGACCGGCGGCACCAAGGGAATCGGCAAGGGCATCGCTGCGGCATTCGCGGGCGAGGGCGCGAACGTCGTGATCACCGGCCGGGATCGCGAGGCGGGTGAGCAGGCCGTGGCCGACATGTCCGCGGCCGGCGGGACCGTGTCCTTCGTGCCGGGCGACGTGAGCGTGGCGGCGGACTGCGCGGCGGCGGTGGCGGCGGCGCAAGAGCGGCACGGCGGGCTGGACATCGTGTGCTGCAACGCCGGGATCTTTCCCGCCTCGACGCTGGCCGAGATGACCCCCGAGCAGCTTGAGGAGGTTCTCGGGGTCAACCTGAAGGGCACCTTCTTCACCGTGCAGGCGGCCCTGCCCGCGCTGCAGCGCTCCGGCCGGGGGCGGGTCATCGTCACCTCGTCGATCACCGGCCCGATCACCGGGTACACCGGGTGGTCGCACTACGGGGCGAGCAAGGCCGGCCAGCTCGGGTTCATGCGCTCGGCCGCGCTCGAGCTGGCCAGGTCCGGGATCACCGTCAACGCGATCATGCCGGGCAACATCGCGACCGAGGGCCTGGCCGACCTCGGGGCCGACTACATCGCCACGATGGAGGCGTCTATCCCGCTCAAGCGCCTGGGTAGCATCGGGGACATCGCCAGCGCGGCCTTGTTCTTCGCCACCGAGGAAGCCGGCGACATCACGGGCCAGACGCTCGTGATCGACGGAGGCCAGACGGTTCCCGAGTCGCTGGAAGCTATGGGTGAGACCGATGCCGGCGCAAGGCGCCCGCGAGCCGCTGCACGACCGGCTGCATCCGCGCGCCGTGCCCGACCGCCGGCTCGTGGAAGATGCCCGGCGCCGCCTGCTCGACCTGATCAATTCCGGCGCGCTGCGCCCCGGCGACCGGCTCGGCACCGAGCGGGAGCTCGCTGCCCGGCTGTCGGTCAGCCGGTCCACGCTGCGGCAGGTGCTGGCCGTGCTGGCCGAGGGCGGCGTGGTGCGGCGGGTGCCCGGCCGGCCGGCGGCACGTTCGTCGCCCACGCCAAGGTGGACCGCGACCTGTCGGTGATCGTCGGCCTCCCGGAGTACCTGCGCCGCCAGGGCTTCGTGGCCGGGACCCAGGTGCTGTCGGCCACCATGTCCGGCGCCGACGACGTTGCGGCCGACAACCTGGCCCTGCCGGCCGGGAGCCTGCTCATCGACATCGTCCGGATCAGGCTGGCGGACGGGATCCCGATCTCGCTGGAGCGGGTTCAGCTGCCGGCCGAGATCTTCCCCGGGCTGCTCGAGCTGCCGCTCGGCGGCTCCATCTACGACCTGCTCGACGCGCACTACGGCGTCAGGCCCGACGAGGTGGTCGAGCACCTGGAGGTGGCCGAGGCCAGCGCCGACGAGGCGGCGCTGCTCGCGGTGAGCCCCGGCACGCCGCTGCTCGCGATCGCCCGCACTTCGGCCACGTCGGCCGGCGTCCCGTTCGAGTTCTCCCACGACCTGTTCCGCGCCGACCGGACCCGCGTCACGTTCCGCACCCGGGCCGACCGCGCCGCGATCGTCCGGCGCGGGGCCGGCGACCCCGTGGACCTGCGGTCGCCGGTGAGTTCCGGGCTGGGCTGAGGCCGGGGATGACCTGACATATGTACCTGAAGTCGCGCTAGAGCACGCTCGACGGTACATATGTCGGAACCCCCGAGCCCTTCGGGAGCGCTCCACGGTCGGCAGCCGAGGGCGATATCGGATGATCCACCCGTTATGGTCGGCTAATTTAGTTAAGCTCTCAGCTAACTTCGGCCGGCTATGGCGCGGGACTCCCCGGGCTTGGGCAGGGTGGAGCCTCGACAGCACCCAGCGTGCGTGATGGTTGCCCTGAGTAACCCGCCGACGCCCTGCCCCGCGTCCGAATCCGCGCGCCACTGCCTCCCTTCACGGCCAGGCACTTCGTCATGGGTGAAAGCCGAGCACGCGGGGCGTGCCCGACCGAAGGTTCATCTTGTCCGCCCACCGGACCGCTCATCCGCCATCCGTCAAGTTCGCCGCCGTTATCGCGGCCTCGGCCCTGGCCCTGGGAACCGCCGCCGCAGCCGCGGTGTCATCCGCCCCGGCCCGGCCCGCGGCCCTTCCCTCTGCGGCACGCCTGACCACCGGACGCCTGACCACGGGACGCCTGACCACGGGGCGCCTGACCACGGGGCGCCTGACCACGGGGCGCCTGACCACCGGGCGCCCGGCCACGGGGCACGCGCCGCGCAGCGTCAAGCTGGCCACCCTGCTCGCGCCGGCCGGGAGCACCGCGAGCGCCCCGCTGACGCCGCGGCAGGTCGCCCTCCAGATGCTCGGCTCGTTCGGCTGGCCGCAGCGGCAGTTCCCGTACCTGAACTGGCTGTGGGACCGCGAAAGCGGCTGGAACGTGTACGCGGGGAACCCGTACTCGGGCGCGTACGGCATCCCGCAGGCCCTCCCGGGGTCCAAGATGGCCACCGCGGGCCCTGACTGGCCCACCAGCGCCAGGACCCAGATCCGCTGGGGCCTGCGGTACATCCGCGGCACCTACGGCAGCCCGCTGCGGGCCTGGGAGCACGAGGTCGCCTACGGCTGGTACTGAGCCGGTTCCGGCGCGTGATCCGGTGCCCGGCAGGCCTCGACGGCGGCCGGGCACCGGCCTGAGAACCCCGGATTGTCGCATAGGGTGTGCGGCTGTGCGGCCGTTAGGCTGGAGATTATTCGTTCGTCGACGCTGACGACGGGAGGACTTCCGGTGGAATCGATCATCGAGTCGCGGGACGGGGCCGCGCCCGGCCCGGCCGGCGACGTGGCGATCGCGCCGCAGCGGGTGCACGAGATACTCGCCCGGCACGTGCTGACCGACGGGTTCAAGATCGTCTATGACACCAGGGCCAGCCACGGATCCTGGATCGTCGACGCGCGGACCGGCGAGGAGTACCTGGACCTCTACACGTTCTTCGCGTCCGCGCCGCTCGGGTCCAACCCGCACGGGCTGGCCGACGACCCGGAGTTCATGGCCGTGCTGGCCGAGGCCGCGGCCAACAAGCCGGCCAACCCGGACATCTACACCGCGCACTACGCGGAGTTCGTGGAGACCTTCGCCCGGGTGCTCGGCGACCCGGAGCTGCCGCACCTGTTCTTCGTCGAGGGCGGGGCGCTCGCCGTCGAGAACGCGCTGAAGGCGGCGTTCGACTGGAAGAGCCAGCGCAACGAGGCGGCGGGCGCTGGCCGGGCTCGGCACCAAGGTGATGCACCTGACCCGGGCGTTCCATGGCCGGTCCGGGTACACGCTGTCGCTGACCAACACCGAGCCGGGCAAGACGGCCAGGTTCCCGAAGTTCGACTGGCCGAGGATCGACGTGCCCGCGGTCACGTTCCCCCTCGAGGCGCACCTGGCCGAGGTCGAGCGGGCCGAGGAGCAGGCCCTGGCCCAGGCCCGGGCGGCCTTCGAGGCCAGCCCGCACGACATCGCCTGCTTCATCGCCGAGCCGATCCAGGGCGAGGGCGGGGACAACCACATGCGGCCGGAGTTCCTGCGGGCGATGCAGGAGCTGTGCCGCGCCCACGACGCGCTGTTCGTGCTCGACGAGGTGCAGACCGGGGTCGGGATCACCGGCACGACCTGGGCCTACCAGCAGCTCGGCCTGGAGCCCGACATCGTCGCGTTCGCCAAGAAGGTGCAGCTCGGCGGCGTCATGGCCGGGCGGCGCATCAACGAGGTCCCCGACAACGTGTTCGAGGTCTCCGGCCGGATCAACTCGACCTGGGGCGGCGGGCTGGCCGACATGGTCCGCTCCCGGCGGCTGCTGGAGATCATCGAGCGGGACGGGCTGATCGACCGCGCGGCCAAGACCGGCGACTGGCTGCTCGGCGAGCTCCGGGCCCTCGGTGAGCGGCACGCGGAGGTGGCCTCGAACGTCCGCGGGCGGGGGCTCATGTGCGCCCTCGACCTCCCCGACACGGCGATCCGCGACACCGCGGTGCAGCGCCTGCGCGAGGAGCGCGTGGTCGCGCTGCCGTGCGGGGGACGCTCGATCCGGTTCCGGCCCGCCCTCGACATCACCGAGCGGGAGCTGCGGTTCGGCCTGGCCGCGCTCGACCGCGTGCTGGCCTCGCTGTACGGCCTGGCCAGCAGCTGACGACTTAGGTAAAGGACGCCGCAGATGCCTCACTCCGCTGACACACGCCCGATTTCCTCCGTCATCGACGGCCGTCCGGCGCCGGGCCCGGCAGCCGGGCGGTTCCTGTCCACCAACCCGGCCCGCCTCGACGACGTGGTCGCCGAGGTCGCGCTGGCCGACGCGCCGACGCTGGTGACCGCGGCCCGGGCGGCGCGGGCGGCCCAGCGGGCCTGGGCGGACGTGCCCGCGCCGGTGCGCGGCCGGGCGATCGCGAACATCGGCCGGCTGATCGAGGCCAACAAGGAGGCCCTGGCCGGGCTGGTCGCCCGCGAGATCGGCAAGCCGTACCCCGAGGCGCTCGGCGAGGTGCAGGAGATCATCGACACCTGCGACTTCTTCCTCGGCGAAGGCCGGCGCCTGTACGGTGAGACGGTGCCGAGCGAGATGCACGGACAAGCAGCTGTTCACGTTCCGCAACCCGGTCGGCGTGGTCGCGGTGATCACCGCGGGGAACTTCCCGGTCGCGGTCCCGTCCTGGTACATCGTGCCCGCGCTGCTGTGCGGCAACGCCGTGGTGTGGAAGCCGGCCGAGTACTCGGCGGCCGCGGCGGCCGCCTTCCACGAGCTGTTCTGCCGCGGCGGCGGGCTGCCGCCCGGGGTGTTCAACGTGGTGCTACGCCGACGGCGCTGCGACCTTCTCCGGCCTGGAGCAGGCGCTGGACGCGGGCCTGGTCGACAAGATCGGGTTCACCGGCTCGTCGCGAGGTCGGCGCGCGCATCGGCGAGCTGGCCGGCCGGCACCTGCAGTCCGCCTGCCTCGAGCTGGGCGGGAAGAACCCCATGGTGGTCACGCGCGACGCGGACCTCGACCTGGCCGTCGAGGGCGCGCTGTTCTCCGGGCTTCGGCACCGCCGGGCCAGCGGTGCACCTCGCTCGGCACCGTGATCGTGCCACGAGTCGGTGCACGACGAGTTCCTCACCCGGTTCGCCGAGGCGACGGCCGCCGCGGCGGTCGGCGACCCGTTCGCGGACGTGCTGTACGGGCCGATGCTCGACGCGCAGTTCGCCGATCGGTTCGACGAGTACCTCGGCTGGATCAGCCCGCAGCACAAGGTGCTCGGCTCGACCGGGATCGGGCGGATCACCGCGGTGAACCCGCGGGCCGGCTTCGTGGGCGACCCGGAGGCGGGCATCTTCTACCACCCGACGATCGTCGACGGCGTGCGCCCGGGCGACGAGATCTTCGATACCGAGACATTCGGGCCGATGATCGGCGTGACCACCTTCCGGACCATGGACGAGGCCATCGAGCTCGCCAACGCGCCCGGCTACGGGCTGTCCTCGTCGATCTACACCAAGACGCGCGGGAGGCGTTCGCGTTCCGGCGCGGGATCTCGGCCGGCATGGTCAGCGTCAACAACTCGACGTCCGGGGCCGAGGCGCATCTGCCGTTCGGCGGCAACGGCAAGTCCGGCAACGGCTCGCGCCAGTCCGGCGTGTGGGTGCTCGACCAGTTCACCCGCTGGCAGTCGCTGAACTGGGACTACTCCGGGCGGCTGCAGAAGGCGCAGATGGACGTGGCCGAGCTCACGCCGGACCTAGAGTTCGAGCTGTGACCTTTCGCCGCGTTGTGACCTGTCCATGACCACGCCGATCGAGCTAGATCAGCACTTCATCGAGACCGTGGGCGGCCTGCCCGGCGGGTCGGCCCGCCCCACCGGCGCTGACCCGCACTGGGCGGCGCCGGTGCGCGCGGGCAGCCGCCTGGACGGCACCACCCTGCTGGCCATCTTCGACGCCCAGGCGAAGAGCCGGCACCTGGACTTCGCCGCCCGGTGGATGCAGCAGCAAGGCCACGGCTACTACACGATCAGCTCGGCCGGCCACGAGGGCAACGCCGCGGTGGCCGCGGCGCTGCGGCCGTCCGACCCGGCGCTGCTGCACTACCGGTCCGGCGGGTTCTACTGCGCCCGCGCCCGCCAGGTGGCCGGCATCGACCCGGTCCGCGACGTCCTGCTCGGGGTGGCCGCG
Source organism: uncultured Actinomycetota bacterium (assembly GCA_963834695.1). Lineage (GTDB taxonomy): Bacteria > Actinomycetota > Actinomycetes > Streptosporangiales > Streptosporangiaceae > JASHPR01. Next base: position 18,157 of record CAWIDQ010000109.1, on the reverse strand, counting down.
TCCGCCGACGAGCCGATCGCGCGCGGGCGGCACAAGGTGTTCGGCCGCGCCGAGCTGGCCATCATCCCGCAGACCTCGACGATCGCCTCGCACCTGCCGCGCTCGCTCGGGGTCGCGCTGGGCATCGGCCGGGCGGCGAAGCTGGGCGTGGCGTGCCCGTGGCCGCGCGACGCGGTGGCCGTGGCCTCGTTCGGCGACGCCTCGGCCAGCCATTCCACCGCGGCCGGGGCGGTCAACGCCGCCTGCCACACCTCGTACCAGGGCATCCCGGTGCCGCTGCTGCTCGTCTGCGAGGACAACGGGATCGGGATCAGCGTGGCTACCCCGCGCGGGTGGGTGGCGGCCGCCTATCGTGACCGGCCGGGCCTGCGGTACCTGGCCGCCGACGGTTGCGACCCGGTCGCGGCCTACGACGCGGCGGCCGAGGCGGCCGGGCTGGCCCGGTCGCGCCGGGTCCCGGTGTTCCTGCACCTGTCGGTGGTCCGGTTCCTCGGCCACGCCGGCAGCGACGCGGAGGCCGCCTACCGCGGGACGGCCGACCTGACCGCGGACCTGGCCCGCGATCCGCTGGTGGCGACCGCGGCCGAGCTGGTCCGCGCGGGCCTGCTGACTCCCGGCGAGGCCGTGGCCCGCTACGCCGCGATCGGCGGCCTGGTGCACGAGGCGGCCGAGCAGGCGCTCGACACCAGGCCGCTGTCCAGCGCCGCGGAGGTGATCGCGCCGCTGGCGCCGCGGCACCCGGACCGGGTGGCCGAGCTGGCCCGGCGGGGCCCGGCGGCGACGGAAGGCCCGCCCGGAACGAGGGGCGCGGCGGGCGCGGAAGGCCAGGCGGAGCCAGCGGGCGCGCCGAGGCCCGGGGCCGGGGCGGCCACCCAGGAGGTCACCCTCGCGCAAGCCGTCAACCTGGCGCTCGGCGAGCTGCTGGAGACCTACCCCGGGATGTGCGTGTTCGGCGAGGATGTCGGGCGCAAGGGCGGCGTTTACGGGGTGACCAAGGGGTTGCAGCGCCGGTTCGGGGCGGCCCGCGTCTTCGACACGCTGCTCGACGAGCAGTCCATCCTCGGGCTGGCCCTCGGCGGCGGGCTGACCGGCCTGCTGCCGGTGCCGGAGATCCAGTACCTCGCCTACCTGCACAACGCCGAGGACCAGATCCGCGGCGAGGCCGCCACCCAGCAGTTCTTCTCGGTCGGCCAGTTCCGCAACCCGATGGTGCTGCGGGTGGCCGGCTACGGCTACCAGAAGGGTTTCGGCGGCCACTTCCACAACGACAACGCGGTCGGGGTGCTGCGCGACATCCCCGGCCTGGTGATCGCCTCACCCGCGCGGCCGGATGACGCGGCGGCCATGCTGCGCACCTGCCTGGCCGCGGCGGCGGCGGACGGCTCGGTGTGCGCGTTCCTCGAGCCGATAGCGCTTTACCACACCCGCGACCTGCACGACGACGGCGACGGCGGCTGGCTGGCGCCATATCCTGGCCTGGACGCGCACGTGCCCGTGGGGCGGGCCCGCCGCTACGGCGACGGCCGCGACCTGACCATGATCACCTTCGGCAACGGCCTGCGGATGAGCCTGCGGGTGGCGCGCAGGCTGGGTGGCCACGGGATCGGCGTCAGGGTCGTCGACCTGCGGTGGCTCGCCCCCCTTCCGGTCGCCGACGTGCTGCGCGAGGCGGAGGCGACCGGGCGGGTCCTGGTGGTGGACGAGACCCGGCGCTCCGGCGGGGTGTCCGAGGGCGTCGTCGCCGCGCTGGTCGACGCCGGATACCAGGGCCGGATCTCGCGGGTGACCAGCGAGGACAGCTTCATCCCGCTCGGCCCGGCGGCGAACGCGGTGCTCCTGGACGAGCCCACCATCGAGAAGGCCGCCGTCGGCCTGGCGCACGCCTGAGACTACGGCTTGAACGGGAAGGAGCCGGAAGGGCTGTTCGGGCCGGACGGTCCGGCCGGAGGGCCCCCCGGGAACGTGTCCGCGGGACCGGCGCCGGATGGCGGCGGCGGCGAGGGGCGGGCGTCGAGCCGCCGGAGGCTGTCGATCATGGCGTTGGCCACCGGGGCCTTCATCCTGATGATCACCGCCGGCTCCCCGTTCGGGTCCACGAAGGGCGAGACAGCGCAGGATTGCTCCACGCCGCGGCGGCCGAGCCATTCGTCGAGGGCCTGCTGCAGGTCTCCGGCCAGCCGGAGCGCCTGCCTGTCCTTGTCGTTGAGGTTCGGCATGCCAGCCTTCCCCGGTCGGTTAACTCGAATCCATCACGATACGGAGTTCAGTTCCTGGCCATCGTACGCATGAACGTCTGCAAGGGCATCTGCAAGAACATCTGTTTGCACACAACAAATGCGCGTGCATGCGATAACGTGCTAGAAGCGGCAAGGGGCGCCAACAGGGGCAGGTCCGCCGTAACTAAACGGGGAGAAGGCTGATGATCGAGGCCCGCAACGGCGTGAAAGCGTCCCAGCTCGAGGGGGTCAGCTGGCGCAAGAGCGATTACAGCAACCCGAACGGGAGCTGCGTGGAGGTCGCCGCGCTGCCCGGCGGGGCCGTCGCCGTCCGTAACTCGCGCCATTCCGACAGCCCGGCGCTGATCTACACCCCGGCTGAGATCGACGCGTTTATCCGAGGCGTCAAGGACGGCCAGTTCGACTACCTGCTCGGCTGACCTGATCGGTTCACCCGGCCGCCGCGGTCCGGGCGATGCGCTATGCCGCGGGACGGGGCAGTGGGATACTTGCCTAGCGGCCAGACACCGGCGGTGGTTCCCGGGAGTCTAGATGATCTCAGATAAGGCACAGCGGGTCATATCGGCCCGCTCGGCTGCCGAGTGGGCGCCCTCCGAGCGGGCGCCCTCGGAACGGGCGCTCGTGGCCTCGCGCAGCGGGCCGACGGCGCTGCGGATAGCGCTGGGCGCTCAGCTGCGTCGGCTGCGGGAGACCAGTCACGTCACGGTGGCCGAGGCCGCCGAGGAGATCCGGGCCACCCACTCCAAGATCAGCCGCCTGGAGCGGGGCCGCAGCAGCGCCAAGCAGCGCGACGTGGCCGACCTGCTCAGCTTGTACGGGGTGACCGACGAGGCGCAGCGAGAGGAGCTGCTGGCCCTGGCCCGCCAGGCCAGCACTCCCGGCTGGTGGCAGCCGTACACCGACGTCCTGCCCAGCTGGTTCGAGCTGTACCTCGGGCTGGAGAAGGCCGCGTCGATCATCCGGCTCTACGAGGTGCAGTTCGTGCACGGCCTGCTGCAGACCGAGGACTACGCCCGGGCCGTCATCCTCATCGCCAACGCAAACGCGTCCGAGGAAGAAATCGCCCGGCGGGTCAGCGTCCGGATGAAGCGCCAGCAGCTGCTGACCCAGCCCGACCCGCCCCGGGTCTGGGCCGTGCTGGACGAGGCGGCGCTGCGCCGCTGGCCGGCCCGGCGCGAGGTGATGCGGGCCCAGCTGGAGTACCTGCTGGAGGTCACCGAGCTGCCGAACGTGACGCTTCAGGTCGTCCCGTTCGACGTCGGCCCGCACGCCGCGGCGGGCGGCCCGTTCACCATCTTGCGGTTCCCCGAGCCGGGCCTGCCCGACATGGTCTACCTCGAGCAGCTGAACAGCGCAGTCTACGTGGACCACCCCGACCACGTCATTGACTACGTGACCGTCATGGACCAGCTGTGCGTACGGGCGAAGACCGGCCCGGCCAGCAAGGACATGATCAGCGCGCTGCTCAAGCGGATCTAAGCCGAGAGTGGTTCCCAAGTCCCGCTACCGCAGACAGAGCGGAGAAATGAACCGTGAGCGAGGGCACGTCCGCGTCCGGCCGCACGCCTGAGATCGATACGTCGGATCCGCGCTCGGCCCGGATCTGGAACTACTGGCTGGGCGGTAAGGACAGCTACCCGGTCGATCGCATGGCCGGCGATCAGGTCATGCAGATGTACTCGGAGCCCGGTGACGTGCCCGGCGTGTGCGGCGTAGGCCGCAAGCCATAACGGGCCGGCGCCACCCGGTGTGGCCCGGCGCGGCTACCCGGCGCGCCAGCCGCCGGGGTCCACGCCGCCCGGCACCGGCGCGGCTTGGTCGTAGGGAACCCGGGTGTAGGTGTGCGAGGCCAGGTCGAGCGCGACGACGCGGCCGTCTGGCCCGCGCACCGGGCGCAGCGGCTCCCCCACGAAGTAGCTGTCGAGCCCGGTCCACTCGCCGTCATCGCCCTCCCGGCCGAAACGGAACGCCCGCTCGCCCGAGCCGGCCACGCGGAACTCCAGTACCGGGCCTGCCCCGTCCGGCCCGTGCCCGACGCTGACCAGGAACGCCAGCGGTCCCCAGTACCAGGTTCCGACCAGCTCGAGAGCGTCGCCGGCCACGCTGGCCGGCGTCCACTCGGGCCGGATCGGCGGGTCGTTCTCGGCCAGTATCCGCAGCAGGTCGGCGGCGAACGCGGCCCCGGTCAGGCCGGACGTGCCGTTCGATAGCGCGATGGCCGCGTCGCCGGTGTCGGCGTCGATCCGCAGGACGCCGATGAACCCGGGCATCGAGCCGGTATGGCCGTAGCTGCGGTGCCCGCCCTCGTTCCACAGCTGCAGCCCCAGCCCGTACCCGAGGTCCCACGGGTGACCGGGCGCGTCGCCGATCCCGACCGGCTCGCGCATCTCGGCCAGGGTGGCGGCGGCCAGCAGCCCGGCCCCGGCCGGGCTGCGGCCTGCCCCGGCGGCCGGCTCTGCCCCGGCCAGGAAGGCCGCCCAGCGGGCCAGGTCGGTAACGGTCGTCCACAGCTGGCCCGCGGGCCCCATCGCGGCCGCGTCGTGCTCCGGCTCGGGCAGCAGCAGGTCGGCGTGCGGGTGGACGGCGAAGCCGGGAGCGTACGGCGGCTGCGGCCGGGCGGTGGTCCGGCTCATGCCGAGCGGCGCGAGCAGCTCAATGGCGATCACGTCGTACCAGGGCCTGCCGCGCAGCCGGGCCAGCAGCTCGCCGAGCAGCGCGTAACCGACGTTGGAGTAGTGGAAGCGCCGGCCAGGCCGGGCTCGTCGCGCGTCCGGGCCGAGCGAGTCCCGGACCAGGGACTCGAACGGCGCCCCCGCGGTCCGCTCCCAGAACGGCCCGGCGGGCTCGGACCGCAGGCCGGTGGAGTGCGACAGCAGCTGGCCGATGGTCAGCTCGGCCGCGCCCGGGGCGTCGAGGTACCGTCCGACCGGGTCCGACAGGTCGAGCAGGCCCTCGTCGCGCAGCCGCAGCACCGCGACCGCGATGAACGTCTTGGTGATCGAGCCTGCCCGGTACTGCACGTCCGCGTCGGGCACCGGCCCGACGGTGCCGTCGGTCCGGCCGCGCCCGCCCGACCAGACCAGCTCGCCCCCGCGCACCAGGCCGGCCGCCACCGACGGAATCCGCCGGCTCGCCTGTTCCTGCGCCAGCCGGGCGGCCAGCAGGCGCCGGGCGTGCTCGTCGGTCACGAGGGTCCACGCTATCCGGCCCGGCGCGGGCGGGGACTGGTGGGTGCGAGCCCGAACCCTGGTCATCCTCGTCAGGCGGCCCACGTACGCTGAGCGCGAGGCGGGCGGGCGAAAAGAGTCCGCTGGCCCTGGGCCGCCGATCAGGCGCAGCCCGCGGACCAGGCGGTCCGCGCACGGAAAGGATCACGAGTGCCCTACAAGACCCCGGAACGCGAAGTCGTCACGATCATCGACGCCCCGCCGACCCCCGTGGCCCTGCTGGCTCCGGGCGGGCGGTTCCTCGCGCTGGTGCGTTACGAGTCGCATCCTCCGGTCGCCTTGCTGGCCCGGCCTTACCTGCCGCTGGCCGGCATCCGGATCGACCCGGTGCTGGCGGGCCGGCAGCGGGTGCGCCTGGCTCACCGGGCTGTCGGTGCTGCGGCTGGCTGACGGGGTGGAGCGGGTCGTGGTCCTGCCGGACGGGGCGCAGCCGAGCGTGCCCGCGTGGGCTCCGGACGGGCGGACGTTCGCGTTCACGGTGGACGAACCGGACGGCATCGGCGTGTGGGTCGCCGACGCCGAGTCGGCGACCGCCCGGCAGGTGCCGGGCCTGCGGGTGCGCGACGTGCTCGGCGGGGATCCGCTGACTATCGGCGCCGCCGTCCGGTGGACCCGTGACGGCAGCGCGCTGCTGGCGCTCGGCGTTCCGGACGAGACGCCCGAGCTGCCCGACGCGCCGGTCGAGCCGCGCATCGAGGAGACGGTGGGCAAGCGGTCGCAGATGGCGACCTATCAGGACCTGCTGCGCACCGACGCCGACGCGGACACGTTCGAGGCGCTGGCTACCACGGTGCCGCTCCGGGTCGAGCCCCGCACCGGGGCGGCCAAGGAACTCGGGCCGCCCGGGCTCTACCAGCGGCTGGCCGACTCGCCCGACGGCGAGCACCTGCTGGTGCACCGGATACGGCGCCCGTTCTCGTTCCGCGTCCCGTACCAGTACTTCGCGCGCACCGTGGAGCTGTGGTCGGCAGCGGGCGACCTGGAGCGCGTCGTCGCCGAGCTCGGCGTGAGCGACGAGGTCCCGCGGCAGGGCGTGCCGACCGGCCCGCGGCAGGTCTCCTGGGAGGAGCGGGCCCCGGCCAGCCTGGTCTGGACCGAGGCCCTCGACGGCGGGGACCCGGTCGCCCCCGCCGAGCATCGCGACCGCATCCTGCGGCTCGCGGCGCCGTTCACCGGCGAGCCGGGGCCCGCGTTCGACGTCCGGCACCGCTGCCTGGGCTGGCTCGACCTGGACGAGCCGCAGCGGATACTGCTGACCGAGCATGACCGTGACCGCCGGTGGCTGACCACCTGGATCTGCGACCTGGCCGAGCCGGGGCGCCGCCGGATCCTGTTCGACCACTCGATGGACGACGCCTACACCGATCCCGGCTCGCCGATGATGGTCACCAACCCCGACGGCAGCCGGACCCTGCTCCAGGACGGCTCGCTGATCTACCTGCGCGGCGACGGGTCCACCCCCGAGGGAGACCGGCCGTTCCTGGACCGCCTGGACCTGGAGACGGGGCGGTCGGAGCGGCTGTACACCAGCCCCGCCGACGGCCTGGACCACGTGCTCGGCTTCCCCGGCGACGCCGACCCGCCCCGCGGCGAGGTGGTGCTGTGGCATGAGAGCCAGGCCGAGCCGCCGAACCTGTACCGCACGGCGCTGGACGGCTCCGGCTCCCGGGCGCTGACCGCCTGGCCGGACCCGCATCCCCAGCTGACCGGGATGGAGAAGCGGCTGATCGTGCACGACCGGGGCGACGGGGTGCAGCTCTCCGGCATGCTGCACCTGCCGCCGGGCTATGACCCGGCCACCGGCGGCCGGCTGCCGCTGCTGATCTGGGCCTACCCGCTCGACTACGGCGACGCGATCACCGCCGGCCAGGTCCGCGGCAGCAGCCAGCGGTTCACCCGGCTGAGCGCGCTGGAGCCGACGTGGTTCGTGCTCCGCGGGTACGCGGTGCTCTCGAACGCGACGATGCCGGTGATCGGCGATCCCGAGACGATGAACGACACCTTCATCGAGCAGGTGACCGCGGCGGCGCGGGCGCACGTCCGGGCGCTGGACGAGATGGGCATCGCCGACCCGGCGCGGGTGGCCGTGGGCGGGCACAGCTACGGCGGGTTCATGACCGCGAACCTGCTCGCGCACACCGACCTGTTCGCGGCCGGGATCGCGCGCAGCGGCGCGTACAACCGGACCCTGACACCGTTCGGCTTCCAGGCCGAGCGGCGCAGCTTCTGGGAGGCGCCCGGGATCTACGACGAGCTGTCGCCGTTCCGCTACGCGAACCAGATCAGCGCGCCGCTCCTGCTCGTCCACGGCGAGGAGGACAACAACTCGGGGACGTTCCCGGTCCAGTCCGAGCGGCTCTACCAGGCGATCCAGGGAAACGGCGGGACGGCGCGGCTGGTGCTGCTGCCCTACGAGAGCCACGGCTACCTGGCGCGTGAGTCGGTGCTGCACGTGCTCGCGGAGCAGTTCGACTGGCTGCGCCTGTGGCTTGGCTGACCAGGGAGATGGCCTGGGAAAATTGAGTCACCCGGTGGCCCGGGGGTCACGGCCGGGCCCGTCCGGGTGACGTGCGCGGCGTGCCGGATATTGGGAGCAGGACCGGTCCGGCGAGCCCTCGGCCGCGCTACACCACAGCCAATCGCAGCAATGTCAAGCCACGCTGAAGGTGGTCTGCGGATTGGCTGGATACCACGAACCCGCTGATCCGGCGCCGATCCGGGGCGCGGCCTGCCCGGGCCGCCCGGGCCGCCCGGGCGCCCACGTTGGCAACTCGCCGCTGGTGCTGCACTATGAAGCCGTGGCAACCACTCGCGCCGCGCGGCCCGGCTATCACCACGGTGACCTGCCCAACGCGCTGGCCAACGCGGCGACCGACCTGGCCCGCGGCGGCGGCCCGGAGGCGGTCGTGCTCCGGGAGGCGGCTCGCCGCGTGGGAGTCTCCGCCGCCGCGGCGTACCGGCATTATGTCGGCCACGGCGAGCTGCTGCAGGCGGTCAAGCACCGGGCGCTGGCGGCGCTGGCGGACGCGATGCAGGACGGCCTGGACCGCGGCGAGCCCGCGGCCGACCGGGCCGACGACGCGGTCCGGCGGTTCCGCAACCTGGGCCGCTCCTACGTCCGGTTCGCGCTCGACAACCCGGGCCTGTTCCACACGGCGTTCTGCCGCCCCGACGCCACCCCCGGCCACGTCGACGTCGACGTCACCGCGCGGATCGAGGCCTCGCGCCCGTACCAGATCCTGTCCGGGTCCCTCGACGAGCTGGTCGAGGTCGGCCTGCTCGACCCGGCCCGCCGCCCGGTAGCCCCGGTCGCGTTCTGGGCGACCGTGCACGGGCTCGCCACGCTGCTCGTGGACGGCCCGCTGGCCGCGCTGACCGAACCCGACCAGGCCAAGGCGATCCAGCGCACGCTGGACATCCTCATCGACGGCATCGGCTCCCCGCCGCGCCCGGCCTGAGAGGGCCGGCCGGGTCGGCCGTCTAGCCGCGGACGCGGATCAGCACCGGCTCGCCGGAGCCGGCGGGCGGGGGAAGTTAATTATGTTGACACCGTTCACTTGGGCTGCCCATACTGGCCGAGTAAACGGTGTAAACACATATCACGGAGGGTCCCGTGATCGACATGCAGCTCCTCACCACCGCCCTGCTGGCCGTTGCGTTCGTGGCCGGCCTGGCGATCCTCGCCTCGGTCACGATCGTGGCCGCGTCTGCGCTGACGCAGTGGCACGCCCGCCGGGCGGGCATCCGCCAGATCGAGCGGCTCCTAGCCGCAGTGGCCGAACAGCGGAGCTCGACCGCCACGAGGTGACGTCCCGCGACCCGGGCCAGCCTCGGCGGCCCGGACCGGGCCGGGCCGCCGAGGCCAGGGCCGGATGCTACATCGGGATGGCCTCGTAGACCTCGACCGTGCCGCCGCTGGCCAGCACCGGACAGCCCTGGGCCTTGGCCGTGGCGTCGCTGAGCGAGTCGGCCGACACGATCGTGTAGCCGCTCGCGCCAGACTTGCCGCCGTCGGTGACGCTGCCCGAGCTCACCGTCGCGGAGCCGCCGAACGGGTTCCCCATGTCGGTCACCGAGTCGCCCAGGGTGCCGAACCATGCCCCCCAGGCCTGCATCGCCTGCTCCTGCGCTTCCGGCGTCTCGGCCATCTGGCCGCCGGTGTAGACGTAGACGAACTTAGCCATCGGGTCCTCCCTCGTTGCCGCCCGGCCGCGGCTGCGGCCGGGAAACGGGCCTGATACTGAACCTTTTCACTGCCCACGACCTCTGGGCTCTAGGTCGGCGGATGAAGAGGGTTCACTGATACGACGGCCGGGGCAGGCGCGGATCGACAGGCCGGCCCGGAGATCTTTCGCCCGCGGGACGTCACGGGCGGAGCGGGATCACCTTGGCCTGCAGGGTGTCGCGGTCTACCACCAGGACGTGACGGTTGGGCAGCGAGGTCCAGCCCTCCTGCGGCCACCCCGACGAGGCCACGACCACGGCGCCGTCGGCCTCCAGGTAGGACACCTGGAAGTAGCACTCGGTCGGGGAGTCGTACCCCCGCGCGGCCAGTGCCGCGTGCGGGATGCGTTCCGGGTGGTAACAGCAGACCGCATACAGGGCGTCCGGGGTCAGGAACACCGCGTTCAGGCTGTTGGCCTGCAGCAGGCGGTCTACGCGCGCGGCGGTGTCGTCCAGCGCCGCGATCATGTCCCCGTCGTGCGCCTCGAGGCCGGACATCACGTGCAGGAAGTACCGCTCGCTGTCGGTGGTGCCGGCGCGCTGCCGCTCCCAGGCCGGCGGCAGCAACTCGCCGAGCCGGTCCTGGGGGTGGATCGCGCCGTTGTGCGCCATGGCCACGCCGCCGCGGCGGAACGGGTGGGTGTTGCGCGCCTCGACCGGCAGGCCGGGGGTGGCCCAGCGCAGGTGCACCACGCCCAGGTCGCCGAGCCTGCGGTGCGCGAGCTCGTGGTAGGCCGGCTCGTCCATGGCCCGCCGCGGGGACTTCTCGACGTGCACGCCCTGGTCGTCGTGCCAGGCCATGCCCCAGCCGTCGCCGTGGAACGCGGAAAGCCCGGTGAAGGCGCGCAGCCCGGGCTCGCCCATGATCTCGGCGAGCGAGGCGCTGTCGCGGGCGCAGTAGCCCAGGAGCCGGCACATGGCTAGAGGTACTTCCCCATACCGCCGGCCACGTCGATGGACGCGCCGGTGATGTAGCTGGCCCGGTCGCCGGCCAGGAACGCCACCAGGCCCGCGACCTCGTCCGGGCGGCCGAACCGGCCCAGCGGTACCTCGCTCGCCGCCAGCTGCCCGAAGAACTCCTCGGCCGGCAGGTCCGGCGCGCGCCTGCGGTGGATGTTCTCCCACTGCGGCGTGGTCACGAAGCCGATATTCACGCTGTTGACCAGGATCCCCTCGTGCCCGAGCTCGATGGCCAGCGCCTTGGCCAGGCTGAGGCACGAGGCCCGGTTGACCGACGAGGCGAGGAACCCGGGGTCCGGGTACCGGCCGTAGACGGCGTTGATGTTGATGACCCGCGGGGCGGCGCTGCGCCGCAACCGGGGCAGCGCGGCCCGGGTGCAGCGGATCTGGGAGAGCACCTTGACCTCGAAGTCGGCGTGCCAGTCGGCGTCGGTCAGCGTCTCGAACCGGCCCGGCCGCGCGCCCCCGGCGTTGTTGACCAGGATGTCGATCCCGCCGTCCAGAGCCGACGCGGCCTCGTCCATGAACGCGGTGACCTGGGCCGGGTCGGTGACGTCGCAGCGGAACGCGGCGACGGTGCCGCCGCCCTTGCCGAGCTCGGCCGCTGTTTCGTCCAGTTCGGCCTGGTTCCGCGAGCAGATGACCACCTGCGCGCCCTCGGCCAGGAGCCCGGCGGCGATCGCCTGGCCCAGTCCCTTCGAGCCGCCGGTGACGATCGCGCGCCGGCCGGACAGTCCCAGATCCATCAGGCGCCGCCGGCGTCGGCGTCCGGCGGCTGCTCGCCGGCCAGGGCCAGCAGGGTCTGGCGGGGCGGGCAGAAGATGTCGACCTCCAGGCACGTGGTGTCGGTGGTCCAGGCCCCGTGCGGCACCCAGGCCGGGATCACCGCGACGTCGCCCCGGCGCATCGTGCGCACGTCACCGTCGAGGTCGAAGGTCATCTCCCCGTCCAGGATGATCACGATCTGCTCTTCCTCGTGGACGTGCCGCGGCGCCTCGGTCCCGGGCGCGAAGTTCACGAAGTTGGCCATGGCGCGCTGGCCGAGCACCGGGCGGAAGGTCAGCCCGGGCACGAACTCCGCCGACGCGATCTTGTCGATGTGGACGTACCGCCCGGGCCCGGCCGGCTCGCCGGCCGCCTCGGCCCCGAAGTGGCTTTCTGCGTCGCTCATGATGTCTCCAGCGCGGTCCGGAACACCTCGCCGAGGCGCCGCGCCCCCTCGTCGATGAGATCGTCGTCGACCCGGCTGTAGGCCAGCCGCAGCTGGGCCATCCCGCCGTCCCCAGGGTAGAAGGGCCGGCCGGGCACATAGGCCACCTTGCGCGCGCTGGCCGCCGGGGACAGGGCCACGGTGTCGATGCCGTCGGGCGCGGTCACCCAGGTGAAGAAGCCGCCGCGCGGCGTGGTCCAGCTGGTGCCATCGGGCATGTGCTCGGCCAGCGCCTTGCCCATCAGCTCGGCGCGGCGCGCGTACAGCGCCCGGGACGCGACCAGCTGCCGGTCCAGGTGCCCGCCGCGCCCGTACTCCTCGAGCATCCGCTGGCCGAGCGCGCCCGAGCACTGGTCGGAGTTCTGCTTGGCTGTGACGAGCTGCGCGATGACCTCGGGCGGCCCCGCGGCCCAGCCGAGCCGGACCCCCGGGAAGAACGTCTTGGAGAAGGTCCCGGTCTGGATCACGACGTCGGGCGCCAGAGACCAGAGGCTGGGCGGCGCGGTGCCGTCGAAGCCGAGCTCGCGGTAGGCGACGTCCTCGAGGATCAGGAAGCGGTAACGGCGGGCCAGCTCGACCAGGGCCAGCCGGCGCGGCGCCGTCAGGGACAGGCCGGTGGGGTTCTGGTGATCGGGGATCGTGTAGAGCACCTTGGGCCGCAGGCCGGCGCCGAGCAGGTCGGCGAGCACGTCGACCCGCATCCCGTCGTCGTCCATGGGCACGCCGCGCAGGTCCCCTTCGTAGCCGCGGAACGCCATGATCGCGCCGAGGTAGCTGGGCGCCTCGACGACGACCGGATCGCCCGGGTCGACCAGGCTCTTGGCCACGAGCTCCATGCAGTCGATCCCGCCGCTGGTAACCATCAGCTCGCCGGCTGCGGCTGCCGGCCCTGCAGCGCCTCCAGCCGCCCGGCCAGGTAGTCCCGCAGGCTCGGCAGGCCTTCGGTCTGCGAGTACTGCAACGCAACGGCCACGTCCCGGGCGACCAGCCGGCCGGCGATCTCGCCCAGTACTTCCTTGGGGAACGTCGCGGGGTCGGGGAAACCGCCAGAGAACGTGATCACGTCGGTGGCCCCGGCCAGCGCCAGGATCGCCGTGATCTCCCCGCCGCCCAGCGACCGTGTCCGGCGGGCGAAGCTCGCGGTCCAGTCACGCAGCTCCGGTGCCGCAGTCATCGTTGCCTCCTGCATCTTCTGCCCCTCACATCCTTGACATGCAGCCTGGCAAACGTAAGAATTCTCGGCAGCAAGGCATACATTTGCCCGGGCCTGATTCAAATCATACACGAGGTCATTAAGCCCTCAGCAGGAGATGTCTGCCAATTGACAACCACCTCGGCGCCGTTCGCGCACCTCGCCGACGTGGCCTCGCCGACGCCCCAGAAGGTCGAGGTCGACGACCTGGACCTGATCTTGCTCCGGGAGCTGGCGGTGGACGCTCGCCAGTCCCAGCGCAAGCTCGCCCGGGCGGTAGGCATGTCCCCGCCGGCCATCGCGGACCGGCTGGCCCGGCTGGAGCGGACCGGCGCCATCCGGGGGTACCGGGCCGACCTCGACTGGGCCGCGCTCGGCTATCCGGTGGTGGTCTACCTGGCCGTGACCGCGGGACCGGGCATGGACCTGAGCCAGATCATCGGCGCGCTCCGGGTCCTGCCCGAGGCCCAGGACATGACCGTGGTCACCGGCGGCCTCGACCTGCTGGTGCGGTTGCGGGTCCGTGACCACGGGCACCTGCGCGAGCTGCTGCTGGGCTCGATCTTCCAGATTCCCGGCATCCAGCGCACGGAGACCTTCCTGTCGCTGGCTGACATCGAGCCGGACAACTTCGCCGAAGCCCTGCTCGACCAGATGAGCCAGCTCAGCCAGCGGGGCAGGCCCGGCGACAAGGCCCGGGGCGGCCAGGCCACAGCAACCAAGACCTGAGAGGAGCGCACCCGGTGAGCACTGTTTCCCCCGAACCCCCTGGGCGCCTGACCAGCGCCGGCGTTGGCCAGCCCGGTTTCATCGCCCGCCACGGCCTGTTCACCGACCGACAGGCCAGCGCGGCGCAGCTGGTCGCCGCGCGCATCGAGGAGCTGGGCCTGCGCACGGTCCGGTTCATCGTGGTGGACCAGCACGGCGTGCCGCGCAGCAAGTCGCTGTCTGCGGACGCGGCGCTGGCCGTCCTGTCCAACGGGCTCGACTTCTCCGGGGCGATCTACAGCCTGGACACCGGCAACCAGGTGTTCGTGCCCGCGTTCGCCCAGGGCGGCGGGTTCGGCATCGAGGAGTTCACCGGCTTCCCGGACGTGGTCCTGGTGCCCGACCCGACCACCTTCCAGGTGCTGCCCTGGGCGGACCGGACCGGCTGGATGCTCTGCGACGTGTACTTCAGCACCGGGCAGCCGATGCCGCTGGACGGCCGCGGCCTCATGCGCCGGGTCCTCGGCGAGCTGGGCGAGGCAGGCTACGACTACCTGGCCGGCATCGAGATCGAGTACTACATCGTCAAGCTGGACTCCGACCGGATCACCCCGGAGAACGCCGGGTTCACCCCGCCGCCGCCCGAGGTGAGCGTCTTCGAGCGCGGCTACCAGTACCTGTCCGAGGTGCGCCTGGACAGCGTGGGCGGCACGCTCGAGGCGATCCGGGACGCCCTGTGGGCGGTGGGACTGCCGCCGCGGGCCATGGAGGACGAGTGGGGCCCGGGCCAGATGGAGTTCAGCTTCAGCCCCATCGGCGGGCTGTCCGCGGCCGACGCGGTCGTGCTGTTCCGGTCGGCGGTCAAGCAGGTCTGCCAGCGCCGCGGGCTGCTGGCCAGCTTCATGTGCCGGCCGGCGCTGCCGAACTTCTTCTCCTCGGGCTGGCACCTGCACCAGTCGCTGATTTCGCCCCAGGACGGCAGCAACGCGTTCGCCAGCCCGGACGCGGCGCTGTCCGGCGCGGGCCTGCACTACGTCGCCGGACTGCTCGAGCACGCGCTGCCGATGATGGTGTTCTCCACGCCCACCGTCAACGGCTACAAGCGCTACCGCCCGTACTCGTTCGCCCCGGACCGGGTGTGCTGGGGAGTGGAGAACCGCGGCGTCCTGGTCCGGGTCCAGGGCGCGCCCGGCGACGACAGCAGCCACGTGGAGATGCGGATCGGCGAGCCCGCGGCTAACCCGTACCTCTACATGGCGGCCAACATCGCCGCCGGGCTGGACGGCATGCGCCGGGAGCTGCCGCCGCCGCCCGCGGTGGAGGCGGATCCCTACGCCGCCGACGCGCCGATGCTGCCGACGTCCCTGGCTGACGCGGTCACGGCCCTCGGCGCCGATCAGTTCTACCGCAAGGCGTTCGGCGACACCCTGGTCGACTACCTGCTGCAGATGAAGCGCGCCGAGCTGGCCCGCTACGAAGCGGCCGTAGCCGAGAGCCCTCCGACCGAGGAGGTCACCGACTGGGAGATGCGCGAATACTTCGAGTTCTTCTGACGGAGCCACGGTGACCCTGCAGCACATCGTCCTGTTCAGCTTCCCCCGCCCGCTCACCGACCAGGAGTCGGCCACGATGCGAGCGATGGTCGCGAGCTGGCCGGGCGAGATCGGGCTGATGACCAAGTGCCGGTTCGGCACCGATCTCACCGGGAAGCGCAACCGCGGCTACGACTACCTGCTCTACACCGAGTTCCCGGACCCGGAGTCGCTCCGCCGGTACCAAGGTCATCCGGTGCACGTCGCGTTCCTGGATTGGATCATGGAGCGGGACTGCACCCCGCTCGCCTTCGACTACTACCTCGACGAGGACACCGTCCTGATGCCCGAGCCGGGTCCGGCGCGGACATGAACTGAGAAAGGGGACCATCGTGGCAGAGGTCGACCGCAGCAGCCTGTCGGTCACGACGGGCCAGGACCAGCTGGCGCACGGCTCGCTCCGGGTCTGGGACGCCATCGCGATCTCGGTGTCGGTGATCGCGCCGGGGATGGCGATGCTGCTGAACGTGTCCGGCGTGGCGATCGTCGCCGGCGGCTCCACCCCGCTCGCGTTCCTGCTGGGCGGCATCGCCTGCCTGGCCCTCGCATTCGTCGTGATCGGCTTCACGCGGCGGATGGCCACGGCGGGCTACGCCTACACCTACGCCAGCCGCAGCCTGGGCAAGGAGAGCGGCTTCATGGCTGGCTGGCTCTACTTCGCCGGCATGATCTGCTTCGTGCCGATGACGATGTCGGGCGTCGGCTACCTGTGCGCGAACCTGCTCGGGCTGAACCCTGACTGGTGGATCCTGTTCTTCTTCCTCGGGATGGCGCTGCTGCTGGTGCTGTCCATCGTCAGGATCAAGGTGACCACCCGAACCCAGCTGGTCGTGGCCATCGTCACCGTGGCCGTCATCGTGGTCGTCGACCTGGTCACCACGGTCAAGGGCGGCGCCCATGGCCAGGCGCTGTCCGCGTTCAGCTTCGGGCACACGCTCAGCGGCGGCTTCAACGGCGTGTTCTACGGCATCATCCTGGGCGTGACCTCGTACATCGGCTTCGAGACCGCCGCCGACTTCGGCGAGGAGACCGCGAACCCGCGGCGCAACATCCCGATCGCGATCATCGCCGCCACCGGGTTCGTCGTCGTGTTCTACCTGTGGACCACGTACGCGATGGCCATCGGCTTCGGGGTCAACAACGGCGCCAAGTGGGGCGCCGACCCGGTCGCGCTGCAGACGATCGCCAACGAGTTCGTCACGCCCTGGGTGGGCACGCTGGTGGAGATCGGCGGCCTGGCCGCGGCGTTCATCGTGTGCGTCGCGTGCGCCACGGCCGCCTCGCGGACGCTGTTCGCCATGGGCCGCGAGGGCGTGCTGCCCCGGCAGTTCGGCCGCACCCCGCGCGGTTCCAGACGCCGGTCAACGCGACGCTCGCGGTGGCCGCGATCGCCACCGTCATGGCCCTGCTGATCGGCTACCCGTTCTCCGACGCGCGTTCGGCCACCCGTTCAGCAACTACTACTTCTGGGCCACCACCGGCACGCTGCTGATCATCGTCGTCTACATCATGATGTGCATCGGCGGCATCGTGTTCTTCCACCGGACCCGCGACACCCGCCGCTGGAACCCGCTCGTCCACGTGCTGGTGCCGCTGATCGGCGCGATCGTGTTCGCCGCGGCCCTGTACGGCTCGGTGCACCCGACCCCGACCGGCATCCTCGCCTGGACGCCGTGGCTGGCGCTCGTCTGGCTGGCGATCGGCGTCGGCGATCCTGCTGTGGCTGCGCTCGCGGCGCCCCGAGCCCGTCGGATCGGCCCGATCCTGGGCGAGGAGGGCGGGGCCGACGCCGAGCTCCTCGACCGGTGACCGGCGGCCAACCGGCCGCCTGCTCGCGCTACCCGGGCAGCCGCCGCGCCCGGAACAGCTCGGCCACCCGGTCGCGCGGCAGGGCGGGACTGCGGTGGCCGTCGCGGCCGGTCATCTCCTCGTTGGCGACGAGCGCGTTGGCCACGGCTTCCTCGGTGGACTGCACGACGGCCGCGTAGAACGGGTTGATGTTGGCTGAGCCCCACGGGATGAACCGCAGCCGGTCGTACTCTTGCGCCGCGCCGCGCCAGACCGCCGGGCCCGGGGTGATCGCGCCCGGGTTGCCGGCGGAGAAGGCCAGGAACAGGTCGCCGGAGAAGTGCGAGCCGGTGGTGCCGGTGCGGGCCAGGCCGAGCGTCACCCGGCGGGCGAGCGCCGCGGTCTGGTGCGGGAGCAGCGGCGCGTCCGTCCCGACGATCGCGATGACCGAGGCGCCCGGCGGGGCGGGAGCGGGGTCGGGATCGGCCATCGGGTTGTCGTCGGCCAGCAACTCCCCGAGCGGCAGGCCGGCCAGGGTGAGCTCCTCCCGGCTGCCCGAAGTTGGCCTGGACGAAAACGCCGACGGTGTAGGTCGTCCGCGTGGCTGACCACCAGGGAGGCGGTGCCCGAGCCGCCCTTGAACTGGTAGCAGTTCATGCCGGTCCCGCCGCCGACGCTGCCCTCGTCGACCGGCCCGGACGCTGCGGACCGCAGCGCGTCCAGGCACGCCTGCTCGGTGACGTCCGGGGAGTTGATGTCGTTGAGGTAGCCGTCCCAGGTCTCCGCCACGACCGGCAGCAGCCAGGCGTCCACGAGCCCGGGGTGGTACCGGACCGACCAGGCCACGATGGCCGCGTGCGCGATACCCGACCGCGTGGTGCTGGTGATCGCCACCGGTCCCGCGAACGTGCCGGACTCGTTGATCCAGGACACCCCGGTCATCTCCCCGTTCCCGTTCTGGGAGTGCAAGCCCGCCGTCACCGGGTCATCGGCGCCCGCCGCGCCGCGGGGGAAGATGG
>CAWIDQ010000108.1:0-26229 GCA_963834695.1 uncultured Actinomycetota bacterium | reverse complement strand
GACCGGCCCGAGCGAGTACCCGATGTAGGACAGGTTGAACGGGTTGAAGTCACAGGTCCAGGTCCCGCCGCTCTCGTTATCGATGGTCAGCGTGCCGCTGGGGGCCCCTGACGCTGACGAGGACGATGGCGGCGTTGTCGACGAGTTGCTCGAGCAGGCGGCGGCCAGCACGCCTGCCGCGATGAGAACCCCGATTGCCTTAAGGCGTCTCATTGCTTAGCCCTCCGAGGAGTGTTCCGTGCACCGGGAGTCGGCCACTTCTGGTCGGCCGGATGCGCAGGGGGTTGGATGGGCGGCCGGCGGCCTTCCTGCCGGCCGAGGTGGCACCCAGATGTCGTGTCATGACAGCGTGCCGGTGTTGATGGTGTCCGGATAAACGGTGTCCCCGGCGGGGGGGACGGGGCGGCCGTCGTCGGCGCGGCCCTCGCCTCGGCCGTCGTGGCCTGCAGGGCCCGCTTCGGCCCGGCCGCGCGCCGCGTCTACGGCGATTGCCACCGCTCCGAGCAGCGGCGCGTCGTGCGGGAAGTGCGCGACCACCAGCTCGGGCGGGAACGGGGTCCCGTGCTGCAGCGCGTCCTGCAGCCGCGGACGGATCCGTGCCCAGGAGCGGACCATGCCGCCCCCGGCCGCGATCCGTTGCGGGTTCACCAGGATGGCGAGGTTCACGAGGTGAAAGGCGAGCTCATCAGCGAAGTCGTCGACCAGGCCGTCGAGCTCGCGGTTCGTGGCGGCGGCGGCGAAGACCTCGGCGGCGGTGAGTGGCTGGCCAGCCTGAGCGCTGTCAGCGGCCCGTTCGCCCAGCGCCTGGCCGCTCACCTTGTGCTCAAGCAGCACCCGCTGGTCCAGCGCCAGGCCAACGTCGGCCACCGAGCGCAGGTTGTAGCCGATCTCGCCGGCCGCGCCGTTGATCCCGGTCACGACCTGGCCGCCGACCACGACGGCGGCGGCCAGCCCGGTACCCAGGTTCAGGTAGACGGCGGGATCGCAGCCGGCCAGCGCGCCCCAGCGCACCTCGGCCAGAGCCGCCGCCTTGGCGTCGGTGGCCATCCGGATCTTGGCCCCCGCGAACGCGGCGCGTAGCTCGCGGCCCATGGCCAGGCTGTGCCAGCCGTCAATGGCCGGGGCCAGTTCCACCCGGTCCTCGAACGGGATCCCGAAGGTGGACACGCCGACCGCGACGAGCTCGCTGCCCGGCGCGGCGCTGCTCAGCAGGTCGCGCGCGACCTGGACCCCGCGGCCGAAGCTGGCCTGCGCGCCGAGCGCGCCGTCGCTGCCCACGGTGGCGGACGCGAGCTGGTTGCCCGCCAGGTCGCAGACCGCGGCAGCGATCTTCGTGCCGCCGAAGTCGAGCCCGAGCACCACCGGGGGAGCTGCCACGATCACCCGCCTGTTCGCCTTGGCGTCACACCGACCTCCCACCAAGATAGTTAGGACAGTATCCTAACTATCGTGGGAGTCCCAGGCTCGTGGCCGAACTGTGACCACACCGGCAAGAAGGGCCCGGCCGGCAGGGGCCAGGCTAGCGGCGCTGGAGGCCTAGATTGGACATGATCTCGTTCGGCAGGGTCTTCCTCGAACTTGTCTTCGGGCACGTGCCCGAGCTTCCCCGGCCCGGCGAGGAGGTGTTCACCGAGGAGTTCGCGGTCTCCTGCGGCGGGGCGGTCAGCAGCGCCAGCGCAGCCGCGAGCGCCGGAGCGCGGGCGGGCCTGTGCACAGTGCTCGGTGACGACCTCGGCTCGCGCGTCGTGATCGAGCATTGCGCCCGGGTGGGCGTCGAGCTATCCCCGTCGGCGCGGGTCCACCACCCGACGGCCGGGATCACGGTGGTGCTGAACTTCGACGACGACCGGGCCTTCGTCAGCCATATCCCGGCCCAGGCCCGGCGCGGGCAGCCGGAGGTCGACCGCTGGCGCAGCGTGCTGCGCCGCACCCGGCCCCGCTGGTGCTACCTGCACGCGGGCCGGGGCGTGCCCGACTTCCTGCGCGAGGCCCGCGAGCTGGGCTCCAAGATCGCGATAGACATCTCGCTCGGCGACGAGCGGCGAGACCGGGACGTGCTTATCGACTGTGTCCGGCTGGCCGACGTCTTCGTCCCCAACGAGGACGAGCTTGTGCGCCTGACGGGTACGGACGCCATCGGGCCGGCTGTGTCGGCCGCGACGGCGTGGGGCACGCCGCTGGTCGTGAAGCGCGGCGCGGCGGGCGCGCTGGTCTGCAGTCCCGACGGGGTGACCGAGGTGGCCGAGGGCGTCCGCCGGGTCACGGTCCGGGACCGGACCGGGGCAGGCGACGCGTTCGCCGGGGCGATGATTGCCGCGCTGTTGCGCGGGGCCGCGCTGGCCGACGCCGTGGTCGCGGCCAACGCCGCGGGTTCCGAGGCCGTGGCCCGGCTGGGCGCCGTCGGCGAGGTAGAGGTGGCGGGGATCAGCACGGCCGGCCAGACGCTCGGCGCGCAGTTCATCGACCAGCTGGCCGCGGGCCGCGAACAAGCCGGGAATCTGGCCGCGGGCCGCGAACAAGCCGAAGACCTGGCCGCGGGCCACGAACAAGCCGAAGACCTGGCCGCGGGCCACGAACAAGCCGAAGACCGGGCCACGAGCCCCAAACAAGCCGGAAATGAGGCCTGACCGATGAGCCTTCTTCATCCTCCCCATGACGGCCAGTCACTCCGAGCGGAGATCGACAGATGACCAAGGTTCGGAAGCTAGCGATCCTCGGCGGCGGCGGTGTCCGGATGCCCGCGTTCATCCGCGCCGTGCTGGTCGGCAGGCCCGGGGCCTTCGACGAGATCTGCCTCTTCGAGCCGGACCCCGGGCGCCAGGAGACGACCTGCAGGCTGTCCACCGCCGTGGCGGCCGCCCTCGGCCACCCGGACGTGGTCACGGTCACGGCCGACGCCGCCGAGGCCTTCACCGGGGCGGACTACGTGTTCTCCGCGATCCGTGTGGGCGGTGACCAGGGACGGGTGATCGACGAGGAGGTCGCGCTGCGCCGGGGCATCGTCGGGCAGGAGACGACCGGGCCGGGCGGCTGCGCGATGGCGCTGCGCACCATCCCGGTCGTGCTGTCCTACTGCGAGCTGCTCAGCCGCTGCTCGCCGGACGCAGTCCTGATCAACTTCACCAACCCGGCGGGCTTGATCACTCAGGCCATCTCCGCGCAGGGCAAGGTGCGGGCGGTCGGGGTCTGCGACACCCCCGGTGGCACCGTCGAGCGCCTGGCCGCGTTCCTGGGGGCCGACCGCGGCAGCGCCTCCGCCTCGTACGGCGGGCTGAACCACCTGGGCTGGGTCTGCTCGCTCCAGGTGGGCGGCCAGGAGCGGATGGGCGAGCTGCTCGCCAGATACGAGGACCTGCAACGTTTCGATCACCGGTTCGCGGCTTTCGACCCCGCGGTGGTACGCCGGGTCGGCGCGATACCCACCGAGTACGTCTACTACTTCTACGACGGCCGGCGTTACCTGGACGAGGTGGCCCGGGCCGGCGCCAGCCGGGGCCAGGACGTGCTCCGCCTGAACGCCGAGCTGCTGGCCAGCCTGGCGAAGGCGTTCGACGACGGCGGCGTCGACGCGGCCTGGGCGGCTTACGACACCCTGCTCGGCGTGCGCCGCGACACCTACATGCAGACCGACATGCAGGGCGACAGCGGCCAGGCGCAGGCCCGGGCCCAGCGGGCCGCCCGCGGCGCGCCCGGCCTGACCGCGGCGCGGATCGGCGGCTATGAAGGGCTGGCGCTACAGGTGATCGACGGCCTGTCCGGCGGCGCGCCGCGGGAGCTGATCGTCAACATCCGCAACGACGCCGGTACCGGACCGGGTGGGCGGTCTCCGCTTGGTGCTGATCCGGACGGACGGCCCTCGCTCCGTGCCGATCCAGATGAGCGGACCTCGCTCGGTGCCGACCCGGGTGGGCGATCGCCGCTCGGCCTGGACTTCCTGGCCCCGGACGATGTCGTGGAGGTCCGGGCGCGGGTGTCCGGCGACGGGGTGTCGCCGCTGCCGGGGCCCCGGCTCCCGCTGTCCAGCCAGGCACTGGTCGCGCAGGTGAAGGAGTACGAGCGCGGCGTGGTCGAGGCGGCGATGACCGGCGATGCCTGGCTGGCCGGCGTGGCGCTGTCCCAGCACCCGCTGGTCCCGGGGATCACGGCGGCCCGGGCGCTGATCGCCGACTACCGAGCCGCGCACGGGCGGCACCTTGACTACTTGGGCTAGCGGGGGCCGGGTGACCGCCAGATATTCGCTGTGGCCGGCGAGCGCGGTGCGGGAAGATGATCGAGGAGGTGGCCGTGACTAGCACGTCGTTCGGTGCCGCGGGGGCCGTCGAGCCGCCGAGCACCGAGCCCGCTGCCGCCGAGTTCCTCGGTGTGCCAGCGGGAACCGGTCAGCGGGGGGGCCAGGCGGCCCGGCCACAGCTCATCCGCGCGCTCAACGAGCAGTTGCTGCTCAGCCAGATTCGCCAGGTCGGGCCGTGCTCGCGGGCCGACCTGGCGCGCCTGGTCGGGCCTGTCCAAGCCCACCGTCTCGCTGGCGCTGGCCAACGTAGAGCGGTCGGGCCTGGTCCGGATCGCCGGGCAGCGCACGGGCGTGCCCGGGCGCTCGGCCCGGCTGTACGAGATCAGGCCGGACGCCGGGTTCGTCCTCGGGCTGGACATCGGGCACCACTACCTGCGCGGCGCGCTGGCTGACCTGGCCGGCGAAGTCCGGGCCAAGCACTCGACCCGGACCAGGGCCGCCAGCGTGCGCGGCCGGCTGGCCGACCTGATCCACCTGTCGGACACGCTGTGCGAGGAAGCGGGGGTGGCCAGGTCCTCATCACGCAGACCGTTATCGGCAGCCCGGGCGTTTACGATCCGCGGCGCAACGCCATGGCGCTGACCGGAGGCCTGTCCGGGCTGAGCCGCCCGGCGGTCCTGGCGGGCCTGCGGGAGGCGTTCGGGCAGGAACTCGTGGTCGAGAACGACGTGGACGCCGCGGCCCTGGCCGAGCAGGCCCGCGGGCACGGCCGGGAGTTCACGAGCTTCGCGTTCGTGTGGATCGGGAGCGGCATCGGCCTGGGCCTGGTGCTCGACGGCAGGCTGCACCGCGGGGCGCACGGCGTGGCCGGCGAGATCGCCTACATGCCGATCTCGGAGGGCCAGGGCACGGACGAGGCGGACGCGCGCCGCAGGGGCGCGCTCGAGGCCGCGGGCTCCGCGCCGGCCGTGGTGCGCGCCGCGCGACGGGCGGGCATGCGGGGCCCGGTCTCCGCCCGCAGCGTCTTCACGGCCGCGGCCCGGGGAGACGAGCGGGCCTCGGCGGTCGTGGCCGGCGAGGCCCGCCTGGTGGCCAAGGCGATCAGCGCCGTGGTCACCGTGGTCGACCCGGAGCTGGTCGTCCTCGGAGGCGGCATCGGCCAGGCTCCCGGCTTCGCGGCCGCCGTAACGGCCGAACTGCGCATGCTGGCGCCGGTGCTGCCCGAGGTGCGCGTCAGCGCCCTGGGCACCGATGCGGTCGTCGACGGCTGCCTGGCCTCAGGCACCGAGCTGGCCTGGGCCCGGCTGATCCGGCTTACTGCGTACGCGGGCTGAAGTAAGGGCCCGATTCCTTACGCCAGAGCATGATCACCGCGCCGAGGCCCGCCAGCCAGACCAGCAGGTTGAAGAGCAGCCCCAGGCCGACGTGCGGCCGCGCGAGCGAGAGGAACAAGAACAAGGTGTTCAGGCCGAAGAACACCGTCCCGGTGATCCGCGCGTAGCTGCGACCGGCCTGGTTGGCGCGCGCCATCCAGATCCACAGGCCTATCGCGATAACGCCGACGATCACCGCGAAAACGACGGACGTCACCTCCAGCTGGTGCACCTGGGTCGTCGTGTAGTGCTTCCCCGCTCGCGGCCCGCCTGCTCGATGGCGGTCTTCAGGCTGCCGATGGTCGCCAGGCCGACGACCAGCTCGAGCAGGCTGAGAGCCGCCCCCGCGTACATGAACTTGACCGCGGTCTGTACGGAGTTGGGTATGGTCGGCCGCTGCGGCTCGGGCGGCTGCTCTCCCGAGGTCGGGTACGGCTGGTACATAGGTGCTCCTTAGTGCAATACCCACCAGTCTGACGGCCGTCCGCCGGCTGTGAGTGCGGGCCCCCGGGTCGGACTGTAACCGACCCGGGGCCGTAGCGCACGGCGGTGCAGGCCCCGGACCGGGGACTGACTTGCCGGGCACGGCCATATGCGTTACTTAGCGCGGGTAGGATCACCCGAGCTAGGTGTAACCGTATGCCCGGTGGTGCAGAATCCGGACATGCGAACAAGCTTGGATACCACACTGGGAGCCCCCCTGGGGGGCTGGCCTGCGATACCGGCTAGCAGTCCGGATTGCTGCGCGCGTGGCTGCCGATTTGTGGTTTCATTGCCGGATTCATAAAGGCGTTTACGGCGAGAGGTTGAGTCGAGTGGGAGCAGCGCGTTCTGAGGACGCGGCCAAGGATGTCATGGATCAGATCCGCGGTGACCGGCAGATCCAGTGTGACGTCCTGGTGGCGCTGGCGGAATGCCAGAACCACAGGAAGTGGTTTGCAGGCTTCGCCAAGCCGTACCTTGGCGAGCACCCGATCGAGATCGGCAGCGGTCTCGGCGACTACGCGCTGGAATGGATTCCCTCGGTCGAGAAGTACACCGCCACCGACGCGGACCCGGCCCTGCTCTCCGAGCTGCGCAAGCACATGGCCCGGTACCCCAGCGTCACGGTGCGTCAGCTGCTGCTGCCGACCGACGAGCGCGCCGACCATTCCTGCCTGGTCTCCTACAACGTACTCGAGCACATCGATGATCACGTGGGGGCGCTGCAGAGCATGGCCAGGCTGGTTCGCCCCGAAGGCTACATCGTGCTGGTGTGCCCGGCGTTCCCCTTCGCCATGAGCCCGGTGGACGTCGCCACCGGCCACGTGCGGCGTTATACGAAGCGCTCGATGCGCAAGGCCCTGACCGATGCGGGACTTGAGCCCGTGCAGGTCCGTTACGCGAATTCGCTGGGCCTGATCTGCTACTACGGGTTCACCAGCGTGCTGAAGAAGCAGCCGTCCACGGGCGGGACGATGTCGTTCTACGACCGCCTGGTGGTGCCGGTCGTCCGGCTGCTCGAACGCCTGGTCGGCGACCGCCCGCCGTTCGGGCAGTCCGTGGTGGCGGTGGCGCGGGTCAAGGAAGAAGCCGAATAGCTCGGCCGCAGCCGGATCGGCCGCTATCTCCAGCCCGGCCGGTATACCGAGACCTGGTCGGCCCGGTAGAAGAACACGAAACCCGCGCCGGCCAGGTACCGGATGACCGCGGGTGGGGTCCCGGGCCAGACCAGCACCCAGCCGATGTCTATGCGGTGCGCGTCGCGCCGCGCCGCGGCGAGCTGGGTCGCCGACACCTGGTTTCCGTTCTGGACGGCCACCAGCCAGACGTAAAACGGGTGCCTCTTAAACCATGAGCTGGTCGTCTTCGGCACCCAGGAGGTATAGGAAACGGCCCGGGGGTGGCCGTCGGCGGTGGCCAGGATGAGCGCGGGCTTCGCGATCGCCGAGCCGTAGAGCGGAAGCCCGCCGCGCAGGCCGAACGGCACGTCCAGGACTATCGAGCCAGAGTGGTCGGCGGCGATGAGCCGGTCCAGGGCGGGCATGGCGGTGGGCATCACCCCGCGGAGCGGGGTACCGGTCCAGCCTGCCTCGAAGATCGCGAGCACGGCCACCACGGCGAGTAGCGGCCGGGCGTGCCGCCAGAGCCAGTCGACCGCGGTCCCGGCCAGCACCGCGGCGCCGACCAGGCCGAGCAGGGCCAGCCGGTCGGGCTCCCGCAGCGCGGCCAGCCCGGGCAGGTGCACCAGCCAGGTATAGGGCGCCAGCAGCGATACCCGTATGCCGTTCCACCTCACCGGGAGCGGCACGAAGGACCGGCGCCCGATCACCAGCGTGGACCCCAGCGAGAGCGCGGCACCGCCCATCCAGAGCAGCGCGAACAGCCAGGTACTGCGGCGCCGCCAGGCGGCGGCCACGCCACACACCGCGAGCAGGCTGAGGACCAGGCCGAACGTGACGATCGCCTCGTTGGGCACGCGGTAGGAGTAGATCGACGCCAGCCAGTGCAGCCCGAAGTGGCCCACCTGCGGGGAGGGCGCGAACAGGCCGGGGAGCCCGCCGCCGTAGGAGTTGTAGTTGCTGGCCAGCTTGTGCGCGCTGACCACCGTGCCGCCGGCGGCGAACTGCTGGGCCATGGCGATGAGCTGCGGGCTGGCCACGATCAGCCCGACGACGGCGCCCGCAGCCAGCACCTTGAGCCGGGCGGCGCTGGGCCGGACGAGCAGCCAGGGCACCAGCACCGCGGCGGCCAGCAGCCCGGCCATCACCGCGGACTCCTGGTTGACCAGGACGCTGGCGCCCAGGATCACGCCCAGGATCACGCCCTGGCGCAGCCCCGGCCGGCGCCGCAGCCGGACCGCGGCCTCCAGCGTCATCGGCAAGAACAGCGTGCCCAGCCCGATGTTGAGGTGGAACCAGACCTGCCAGGACACCATGGAGGACAGCCCGAACAGCGCCCCGGCGGCGATCGCGCCCGGCTCGG
This sequence comes from uncultured Actinomycetota bacterium, assembly GCA_963834695.1. GTDB lineage: Bacteria > Actinomycetota > Actinomycetes > Streptosporangiales > Streptosporangiaceae > JASHPR01. The sequence continues at coordinate 17,661 of CAWIDQ010000108.1, read as the reverse complement.
CCAGCCACAGCCGCGCGGCGCGGTACATCACGTAGCACAGCAGCCCGGGCAGCACGATGGTCAGCAGACTGTAGGAGACGGTCGGGCCGAAGATCAGGGTGATCGGGGTCATGATCAGCCCGGGCAGCGGCATGATCGTGTCGAAGCCCAGCTGGATGCCGACGGGCGCGGCCATATGGGCGGTGAACCAGGGGTTGCCCAGGTGGACGATCTGGTGCGCGACCCACCACAGGTCCCACACGTAACCGGCGACATCTTGCACGGCCGGCAGGTGGTGATTGGTCAGGTAGGTGGCATTGGGCCAGGTCAGCGCGATCCCGGCGGCCACGTACACCACGAGCAGCGCCAGGTGCCGCAGCGTCCGGCTCCAGGCCGACCGGGGCTCGCCCGCCACGGCCGCTGGTCTGGCGGGGGCCGTGCTCGCGGCGGCCGGCCCGGTGGCGGCCGATCTCCCGGTGGTCGTGCTCGCGGCCGTCGGCCCGGTGGCGGACGCGCCCGGCGCGGCCGCGGGCTGCGAGCCGGGCTCAGGCGCCTGCCGCGTGCCCGGGCCGGCCTGCCCGGCTGCGGCCGGGTCCGGGCCACGGCGGTCCGCCCAGTCCGTCGGCTCGCTTGTGTCCACAATTCCCCAGAGTCAGCATGTGCCCGGACCGGGTCCCGGCCCAGACGGCCTGGCTGGCGCGCAACTGGCACCCCGCCGCACCGATTAGAGTCCTCACGTGGCCGTCAGGGAGGGTACCAGCCTACGCTTGCCGTCGGATCGGATGATCCGCTGGGAGCTCTTCGCCGTCTTCGCCGTATCGCTCGGCGCGAGCGGGCTGAACGCCCTGCTGAACCTGATCGGCTCGCTGCTCGCCCGGCAGTCCCTGAGCAGCCAGCAGGCGCTGATCGTGGGGCCGCTCGCCACCAACAACTGGCTGGACCTCGCCCTGCAGCTGGCGGGCATCGCCGAGTCGCTCGCGCCGGTCGTGCTCGTGTTCTACCTGCTGGCCCGGTCCGGGGAGGGGCCCGCGGATATCGGCCTGGACGCGAGCGAGCCGGGCCGGGACACCGCGCGCGGCGTGGTGCTCGCCGCGGTGATCGGCGGGGCAGGCCTGGGCCTCTACCTGCTCGCCTTCCATCTCGGGCTGAGCCTGACCGTGGTCCCGGAGTCGCTGCCCGCGGTCTGGTGGCGGATACCCGTGCTGGTCCTGTCCGCCGTGCATGACGGCATCCTCGAGGAGATCCTGGTCATCGGCTACCTGCTGCGCCGGCTGGACCAGCTCCGCTGGACCCCGTGGAAGGCGATCCTGTTCGCCGCGGTCCTGCGCGGCTCTTACCACCTGTACCAAGGGTTCGGCGCGTTCATCGGCAACGCGGTGATGGGCCTCATCTTCGGCTACCTCTACCGCCGGTGGGGCCGGCTCGCCCCGTTCATCATCGCGCACACGCTCATCGACACGGTCACGTTCGTGGGGTACGCGGCGCTGGCCGGCCGGGTGTCCTGGATCCCGGTCGGTTAGCGGCCCAGGCCCTCCAGGATCACCGCGCCGGGCAGCCGGCCGAGCGCCTCGCCGGGCAGCACCAGCTTGGAGCGCCGCACGCCGCTGCCGACCACCACCTGAGGGCGGACCGCGACCGCCGCGTCGACAAACACCGGCCAGTGCGCAGGCACGCCGATGGGGGTGATGCCGCCGTACTCCATGGCCGTCTCCGCCACCGCGACGTCCGTCGCGGCGAACGACGCCTTGCGCACGTCGAGCTGCCGGCGGACCAGCCCGTTGACGTCGGCCCTGGTCGTGGCCAGCACCACGCAGGCGGCGAACCTGGTCTCGCCGTCGCGCCGCCGGCCACCACCACGCAGTTGGCCGACTCATCGGGCGGGACGCCGTAGCGCTCGCAGAACGCGGCCGTGTCCGCCAGCCCGGGATCGATCTCCGCCACGCCCACGGCCTCGGCGGGCAGCTTGCCGTCTAGCGCCGTCAGCGCCGCGGCCACGGCGGGGGCCAGCAGGTCGGGCCGGTCCAGGGCGGGCACCGCGTCGAGGCGGCCCATGCGCATGCTCACCCGCACGAGTTTAGAGACTCGTCGCCTGCCCGGCCCGGCGGAGCACCCCAGCCCGGCCAGCCCCATCCGGCCCGGTCGCAGCGGCACCTTCCCGTTATGAAAGTTGCCGCAGGTAATGGACCGGTCAAATTCGGGCGCCGACCCGAACTCGCCGGCGCTGAGCCCCGTGTAGCGCGATAAGGGGCCACGGCGTGCGACATGGGTGCTGCGTGCCCGCGTCAGAAAGGAGAGACGCCCGGGCGCACGCCTCACGCGAGTGACATCAGTCATTCACAGGGGAAAGGAGCGGGAGATCATGAGTGTACTGAAGCGCGCCATGGTGACGATGGCAGCGGCGGGGGCGGCCGGCAGCTTACTCCTGGCGGCGGCGTCCGCCGCGTCCGCGCAGACGATAACCAGGACACCGGCATCGTTTATCGGCAACTTCGGCAACGTGACCACGGGGCCGTCCACCGTGCCGGCCAACGGCGACGTCAACCCCTACGGGGTGGCCGTGGTCCCGCGCGTGTACTTCGTCGACGACGACACGAACACGCTCAACCTCCTGAACTAACCGGCACCGGACACCCAGCGCCGGGCTCGGGGGCTCCGGCGCCGGGTGCTTCCGGGACATCCAGCGCCGGGCCTGCGCGGCCCGGCGCTGGATGTTTCCACGTCACGCCAGGTCACCCTGCGTTACCTCGGAGTTACCACATCCACCCCTCGGCGCCAGGGGCGGCCACCGCGCTGCACCCGTAAGGTCGCAGCATGCCGGTATCTGATTTCCTCGACGCAACGATCGGCGACTGCGGCATCAGCGTGGACGGCGCCACCGTGGCTGCGCTCCGACACGCGATGAGCGCCGGGTCGCTGACCTCGGCCGACCTGACCGCGTTTTACCTGGACCGGATCGAGCGGCTCAACCCGGACCTGCACGCGGTGATCTCGGTCAGTCCCGACGCCCCGGCGCACGCGGAGGCCAGCGACACCGCCCGCGCCCGCGGCGCCACGCGCGGCCCGCTCGAGGGCATCCCGGTGCTGATCAAGGACAACATCGCGGTGGCCGGGCTGCCCGCCACCGCGGGCTCGCCCGCCCTGGCCGGGGCCGAGTTGGGCGACGCCTTCCTGGTCGCCGGGCTGCGCGCGGCCGGGGCGGTGATCCTCGGCAAGGCGAACCTGTCCGAGTGGGCCAACATCCGCTCCCCGCGGTCGAGCAGCGGGTGGAGCACGCTCGGCGGCCAGACGGTGAACCCGCACGGCGCCGGGCGCAACCCGTCCGGCTCGAGTTCCGGCTCGGCGGCGGCGGTGGCCGCGGGCCTGGCCCCGGTAGCCGTCGGAACGGAAACCGACGGCTCGATCGTGTCCCCGGCCAGCGTCTGCGGCGTGGTCGGGCTGAAGCCCACCGTGGGCCTGGTCAGCCGGGCCAGCATCGTCCCGATTTCCGCCGTCCAGGACACCGCGGGCCCGATGACCTGCTGCGTCGCCGACGCCGCGGCGCTGCTCGGGCCGATGGCCAGGCCCGGACCCTGCCGACCCGGCCACCGATATGGCCGGACCAGGCCCGCCGACTACACCGCGTTCCTGGACCCGGGCGCGCTGGCCACGCGCGCCTGGGGATCTCGCGTGACGGCTCGAAGGAGCGTCCGTGGCCACCGCGGCCGTGCTCGACGCGGTGGCCGGGCGGCTGCGCTCGTGCGGCGCCGAGGTCATCGACCCGGTGCCGCTGCCCGGCGTCGAGCAGATGTGGGAGCTGGAAGTCACCGCGCTGCTGGCCGAGTCGAGCACGGGATCAACTCGTATCTCCGCGCCCTGCCGGCGAGCACCCGAGGACTCTCGCCGAGCCATCGACTTCAACGCCCGCCACGCGACCAGGTGCTGGTCCACCTCGGCCAGGAGCTCTTCGAACTGGCGGAGGCTACCAGCGGCGACCTCGGCGACGCCGCGTACCTAGCCGCGCGGGCCGAGGCGGAGCGGCTCGCGCACGCGGCGCTGGACGGCGCGCTGACCGAGCACCGGCTCGACGCCGTGGTCTCGCTGACCGGCGGACCCGCGCGGCTGACCGATCACCTGCTCGGCGACATCTCGGAGTTCTCCACGTCCAGGCCGGCCGCGGTCTGCGGGTACCCGTCGATCTCCGTCCCGGCCGGTCAGATCGCCGCCTTCCGGTCGGGATGCTGCTCGCGGCCCGGCCCTGAGCGAGCCGAGGCTGCTCGCACTCGCGTTCGCGTTCGGCGGCTCGGGACCCGTTCTGACCCCGACCGCCCCTGCTACCTGCGGGGATATATCGGGCTCGGGGCAGCGATAGCCTGGCGGCTATGGATTCCTGGCGTCGCGCAATCGTTTCCGAACTGCCCGACAGGGTCCGGAACGAAGATCGCGAACGCCGGGGGTCGCTCGTGTCGGCCCGGCCGGGTCGGCTGCCACGCTGTACGCCTGCGGATCACGCCGTACGACGCCACGCACATCGGCCACGCGGCCGAGTACATCGCCTGGGACCTGCTGGTCCGGGCCTGGCGCGATGCCGGCGCCGAGGTCACCTACGTCCAGAACGTCACCGGACATGGACGACCCGCTGCTGGAGCGCGCGGCGCGGGCCGGGGACTCGCCCGAGCTGGCCGCCCGCGAGATCGCGCGGTTCCGGGGGGACATGGAGGCGCTGCCGGTCCTGCCAGCCACGTACTACGTCGGCGCGGTCGAGGCGATGCCGGTGATCGAACGGCGTGCAACCTGGCTCCTCGCCGACCGCGGCGCGCTCTACGACCTCGACGGCGACGCGTACTTCACCAGGTCGGCCGACCCTGTCGTTCGGCGCGGTTTCCGGGCTCGACATCGACACGATGGTGACACTGGCGGCCGAGAACGGCGGTGATCCTGGTCGGCCGGGCCAGAAGGACCCGGTCGACCCGATGGTCTGGCTGGCCGAGCGGCCGGGCGAGCCGTCGTGGGCGTCACTTCGGCCCGGCCCGGCCGGGCTGGCACGTGGAGTGCGCGGCGATCGCGACCCATTACCTGGGCACGACGTTCGACGTGCAGGCCGGGGGCCGCGACCTGATCTTCCCGCACCATGAGATGAGCGCGGCGCACGCCCGCGTCGCCCTTGACGGCGCGCCAGGTACGACTGCGGGCGAGGCGCCGTTCGCGCGCCGGTACGCCCCACGCGGGAATGGTGCGCCTCGACGGCGAGAAGATGTCGAAGTCGCGGGGCAACCTGGTATTCGTATCGGAGTTGCTGGCCGCCGGCGTTGATCCGATGGCGCTCCGGCTCGCGATCATCTCGCATCACTACCGGTCCGACTGGGACTGGACCAACGCCGGGCTCGCCGCCGCGCAGGCGCGGCTGGACCGGTGGCGGGCCGCCGTCGCTGTTTCCAACCCACCCGCCCCGCCCTTCCCGCCCTTCCCGCCCGCCCAGCCCTTCCCGCCCGCCCAGCCCTTCCCGCCCTCCCAGCCCTTCCCGCCCTCCCAGCCCTTCCCGCCCTCCCAGCCCTTCCCGCCCGCTCAGCCCTTCCCGCCCTCCGCGTCCGCGCCGCCTGCCCCGTCCGCCCCGCGGGCTCGCTTGGCGGAGGCCGTGCTCGCCGCGGTCCGCGCGCGGCTCGCCGATGATCTTGACGCCCCCGGCGCGCTCGCCGTGGTCGATGCCTGGGCGGATACCGCGCCGCCCGTTATGGAATCGTCGGACGCTGCGCTCGTCCGAGACACGATCGACGCGCTCCTCGGCGTCCGCCTGTAGCCTGGCCGGACAGCAGGTAGCATTCTGGCCCGTCCATCGCCACCCGTCCCGGCCGGTCAGAGGTAACCACGTGAGCGGAACGACTCCCAGCGGAACCATCGCGAGCCCGGGCTCGGGCGAGCCGCCCGGCGATTCCGCGGCGGCACCCGCATCGCGGCTCGCGGGCGCCGGCACCCCGGTGACGCTGGTCATCGCGGGCGCCACCCTGCTCGCCCTGATCCTGCGCCTCTACTGGCTGAGCCGCCCCGGTTTCCTGCTGAGCGTGAACGAGTACGACGACGGGCCGTACTTCGGCAGCGCCGTGCGCCTGGTCTACGGCGCCCTGCCCTACCGCGACTTCCTGATCGTGCAGCCGCCGGGGATCACGCTGCTGATGATTCCGTCGGCGCTGCTCAGCAAGGTGACCGGCACCGCCTGGGGCATGGCCTCCGGGCGGCTGCTGACCGCGGGCGCCCGCGCGGCGGCCGTGGCCCTGGCGGGCCTGCTGGTCCGCCACCGCGGCGTGCTGGCCACGGTCATCGCGTGCGGGATCATGGCCGTCTACCCGGACGCCATCCAGGCCACCAAGACGGTGCTCGTAGAGCCGTGGCTGGTGCTGTTCTGCCTGCTCGGGGGGCTGGCGGTGTTCGACGGCGACCACCTGACGACCCGGACGAAGCGGCTGGTCTGGGGCGGCGTGGCGTTCGGGTTCGCCGGCGTCGTCGAGCCCGGTCATCTTCCCGGTGATCGTCGTCGCGGTGCTGGCCCTGCGCCGGCCGCCGGGGGCTGGCCGCCTACGCCGGCGGGGTGGCCGCCGGGTTCCTGGTCCCGGTCATCCCGTTCGCGGCCCTCTCGCCGCGCAATTTCTACGAGGCCACCATCGTCGCCCAGATCGGCAACCGGCCGGGCGCGGTCCGCTATCCGTTCTGGTTCCGGCTGCAGGACATGACCGGGCTGGCCGACCTGACCCAGGCCCACGCACCTGGTCGACCTGGCCGCGGTGGTCCTGATCGTGGCGGTGATCTTCGGCGGCCTGGGCCTGGAGTTCCTGCTCGACCTGGCGCCTGCCGTCCGCGCTCGAGAAGTTCGCGGTGGGGAGCCTGGTCCTGATCGTGGCCGCGTTCTTGTGGTCCGACCAGTTCCACTACCACTTCGCGGCGTTCCTGACGCCGTTCCTCGCCCTGTCCATAGCGCTGCCGGTGTCCGCCGTGGTGCACGATTTCCGGCTGGCGTCCGGGCGCGACGAGGCGGCCCCGTCGCCCCTGGTATGGGGCGGGGCCGCGCTGGCCGGGCTGGCGATCCTGGTCATGGCGGTCGTCCAGTTCGGCTGGGAGACCAACAACTACCCGCACCTGCGCACGTCCGTGGTCGTCTCGGCGGAGCGCCTGATCCCGCCGGGGTCCTGCCTGCTGGCCGACGAGGTGTCGTTCGCGATAATGACCAACCGGCTGGTCTCGGACGTGCCGGGCTGCTCCCTGCTGCTGGATCCCACCGGTACCAATTACGCGTACTCACACGGGCGTGACCCGGAGACCGGCGCGGCCGGGTTCCCGAGGGTGGACGCGGTGTGGACCTACGCCTTCGACCACGCCCAGTACGTGTGGCTCTCCCGGCTGAGCAACCACCGGGTGGCCTGGACGCCCCAGCTCAGGGCCTACTTCCAGGCCCACTTCACCCGGATCCTCAACGCCGGCGCCGCGGGCGCGCTGTACCGGCGCATCGGCCTGAAGCCAGCCACCTGACCGGCCTGCCCGGCGGCCCGGTCCGCGCCGTCTGGGATGCTGGGGCCGTGCTGACCGTGCGCCCGGCCCGGGAGTCCGACGCCGTCGTGCTCGCCGCGGTCGCGGCCGAGGCGTACCGGCCCTACGTGCCCCGGATCGGCCGCGAGCCCGCCCCGATGACCGCGGACTACGCGCAGGCCGTCCGCTCCGGGCTGACCTGGGTGGCCGAGGCGGACGGCGACATCGTCGGCCTGCTGGTGCTGGTCGTCCATCCGGATCACCTGCTGCTGGAGAACGTGGCCGTCCTCCCCTCCGCGCAGCGGCGCGGCGTCGGCGCCCGGCTGCTCGCGTTGGCCGAGGACCAGGCCCGGGCGCGCGGCCTGGACGAGATACGCCTGTACACCAACGAGGCCATGACCGAGAACCTGGCCTACTACCCGAGGCACGGGTACACCGGGACGCACCGCGCCGAGCAGGACGGGTTCCGGCGGGTCTTCTTCACCAAGCGCCTCGCCCGCCGGTGACCGCCGTCAATCCGATTTAGCCGGCTTGGGGATGTGCTTTCCATAACGCACAGGCGCGCGGCTAACTGGATCGCCCCGGCCGGCCCCGCAGCCCCAGCCTGCCAGCATGGCAGCTAACCAGCCCGCGGGTGAACAGCCCCCGCGCAAGAACACACCGCGCGAGAACACACCGCGTAAGAACGCACCGCGCACGAACGTGCCGCAAGCCAAGGGCCAGCACGCGGACGCTCAGCCCGCCGCGGCCGAGACCAGGATCAGGGTCAGTTCCGTGGCCGGATTCCTGGCCGTGGTCCCGCACCTGCTGGGCTTCCATCCCAGCCGGAGCATGGTCGTGGTCGGCCTTAACGCCCGGCGCGGCCGGATCATGCTGGCCTTCCGCTACGACTTACCGGACCCGCCGGACGCCGCCAGGTCCCGGGAGATCGCGCAGCACGCGACCAGGGTGCTGAAGGCGCGGCGGATCAAGACCGCGATCGCGGCGGGATACGGCCCGGGAACCCTGGTCACGCCGGTCGCCGAGGCGCTCAGGACGGCCCTGCTCGACGCGGGGATCACGCCGCGCGACCTGCTGCGGGTCCAGGACGGGCGGTACTGGTCCTACGCGTGCCAGGACCCGGGCTGCTGCCCGCCGGACGGCGTCGCGTTCGACGGGCCCGCGCACCCGGCCGCCGCGGCGCTGGAGGCCGCGGGGGTGACGGCCCGCCCGGACCGGGCGGCGCTGGCCGCCTCGCTGGCGCCGCTGACCGGCCCGGCGGCCACATCGGCCGGCCGGGCCACCGAGCGCGCGCTGCGCCGCGCCGGGGAGTTCATCGCGGCGGCGGCCCAGGAGGCGGACGGAGAACGGCGGCTGGTCGAGGCCGGCCGGGAAGCGGTCCGCGCCGCGATCGGCATCTACCGCCGGGGCGGCCAGATCACCGACCACGATCAATTGGCCTGGCTCACCGTGACCCTCGCGGACCTGCGGGTGCGCGACGATGCCTGGGCCCGGATGGAACCTGAAGTTCCGCGCGGCTCACCGGCGGCTGTGGATCGACGTGGTCCGCCACGCGGGCGAGGCCTACGTGCCCGCGCCCGCCTCGCTGTTAGCGTTCATCGCCTGGCAGACGGGGGAGGGCGCCCTGGCCAACATTGCCATCGAGCGGGCCCTGGCCGCCGACCCGGACTACTCCATGGCCCACCTCATCGGCCAGGCGGTCAGCGCGGGCCTGCCGCCGTCCGCCGCCCGGCTGCCCATGACCCCGGAAGAGGTCGAAGCCAGCTACGCCGAGACCGATCGCCCCGCGACCAGGCGGGCCAGCAGGCGGCCCTCCGGATAGCGCCGCGCCGCGGCCGGCAGGTCCGCCCGGCCGGAGAGGATCACCCGCACGGTCCCGGTCCGGCGCGGCGTTCCCGGCGGCTCGGTACCGGAGCCATCACTCCGGTTCCGCCGCGGCTCGGCAGCCGAGCCGCCGCGTGCCCCGGCCCGGCGCAACGCCTGTGCGGCCACGGCCGCGGCCGAGCCGAACAGGGTGACGCCCGGCAGCGCGGCCGAGATCACGCCCGCCGCGAGCTCGTACTCGGTGCAGCCCAGCACGATGGCGCCGCAGTCAGCCGGCGTGCGCGCGCCCGCATCCGCCACGGCGGCCCTCATGCCCGCTTCGTCCCCAGAGTCGATCGCGTCGGCCAGCCCGGGGCAGGCGACTGCGGTGACCCGGGCCCGGCCCGCGAAGTCGGCGATGAGTCGGCGCTGGTAGGCGCTGGCCGTCGTGGCGACGGTGGCCCAGATGGCCACCGAGTCGCTGTGCGCCGCCGCGGGCTTGATCGCGGGCACGGTGCCCACGACCGGCAGGCCGGGCTCGAACTCCTCCCGCAGGGCGTCCAGAGCGTGCACGGTGCCGGTGTTGCACGCGAATACGAGCGCGTCCGGCCGGAAGGCGGCCGCCGCCCGGGCCGCGGCGAGCGACCGGTCGGCGATGTCGGCGGGCGCGCGCGGCCCCCACGGCATCCCGTCTGGATCCATGGCCAGCACCAGGTCCGCGTCGCGGCGGAGCCGATGCAGCTCGGCGGCGGCCGCGAGCAGCCCGAGGCCGGAGTTGATCAGCGCGATCCGCATCCGGTCACTCTAGGTCGGCAGCCGGAAGGCGGCAGTGCTCACCGGCCAAGGGGCAGTGCTCACCGGCCAAGGGGCAGTGCTCACCGGCCGGAAGAGGCCAGTGCCGGCCGGTCCCTGGGGGCCCGAGCTTGCCGACCGCGCCCTCCGGCAGGCATTCTCGCCTACAGACCCGGGCGCGGCCTGGGTGCGGGCTACCTCACAGGAGGGCTGCGTGACCGACGTCACCGGCACGAGTAACCCAAGCACGTCCGGAACGAACCCCGACGTACCCGGAACCAGCCCCGTCAGTCCGGGCGCCGCCTGCGAGGCCGGGCCTGCGCACGGACGCGGCCCACCAGGCGGCGGTGGCCCGGCTGCGGCGCGCCTACGCGGCGATTCCGCCGGACCGCCCGGTCCGACTGGCCAAGCGCACGTCGAACCTGTTCCGGTTCACCGACGCCAACCGCCCGCCGGGCTCGACGTGTCGGCGTTCGGTCACGTGCTGCGCGTCGACCCGGCCACCCGCACGGCGGTCGTCGGCGGCATGACGACCTACGAGAACCTGGCCGACGCCACCCTGCGGCACGGCCTGATGCCGCTGGTCGTGCCGCAGCTGAAGACGATCACGCTCGGCGGCGCGGTCTCCGGCCTGGGCATCGAGTCCACCTCGCTGCGCAACGGCCTGCCGCACGAGTCGGTGACCGAGATGGAGATCCTGACCGGCGACGGCCGGGTGGTGACGGCCACCGACGGCAACGAGCACGCGCGACTCTACCGCGGCTTCCCCAACTCCTACGGCACGCTCGGCTACGCGCTCTCGCTGACCATCGAGCTCGAGCCGGTCACGCCGTTCGTGCACCTGCGGCACTTCCGTTTCGACACCCCGGACGCCTGCATGGAGGCGATCGCGCAGATCGCCGCGGGACGGCAGCCTCGAGTGGGCACCGGGCCGACTTCATCGACGGCACCGCGTTCAGCCTCGACGAGCTGTACCTGACCGTCGGCGCGTTCAGCGACGTGGCGCCGTGGCTCAGCGACTACACCCGGGAGCGCATCTACTACCAGTCGATCCGCGGCCCGAAGGAGGACTTCCTCACGATCCGCGACTACCTGTGGCGGTGGGACACCGACTGGTTCTGGTGCTCGCGGCCGTTCGGGGTGCAGAACCCGGTGGTCCGCCGCGCCTGGCCGAGCCGGTACCGCCGCTCGGACACCTACCGCAAGCTGGTCGCGCTACGACCGCAGGTACCACCTGTCAGCCCGGCTGAACGCCCGGCGCGGGCACCCGGCGCGCGAGGACGTCATCCAGGACGTGGAGATCCCGGTCGAGCGCGGCGCCGAGTTCCTGCGCTTCTTCGCCGACCGGGTGGGCATGAGCCCGGTCTGGATGTGCCCGCTGCGGCTGCGCAGCGAGCCGGCGGCTGGCCGCTGTACCCGCTGCGGCCCGGCCAGGTCTACGTGAACTTCGGCTTCTGGGGCACCGTCGCGCTGCCGCCGGGCGCCGGCGACGGCCACTACAACCGGCAGATCGAGGACCGAGGTGACCGCGCTCGGCGGCAGCAAGGGCCTGTACTCCACGTCGTTCTACTCCGAGGACGAGTTCTGGGAGCGCTACAACGGCGCGGAGTACGCCAAGCTCAAGCGTGAGTACGACGGCGACGGCCGGCTGGCCACGCTCTACGACAAGTGCGTTACCGTCGAGTAACGGGCATGACCTGGCCCGAGCGGGCCCGAACCGGAGTATCGCCAGACAGCGGTGGTGAGAGGGAGAGCAGGTTATGGCGCTAGCCGAGGTGTTCGAGCGGATCGTGGGCTCGGGCGCAGCTGTGGAGTTCCGCGCCTACGACGGGAGCCGGGCCGGCGCCGAGGGCTCGCCGGTGCGGATCACGGTCCGGTCCCCGGTCGCGGTCTCGCTACCTCGCCCAGGCGCCGGGCGAGCTCGGGCTGGCCCGGGCGTACGTGTCCGGCCACATCGACGTGGACGGCGACATGTATACGGCCCTGGCCCGGATGGCCAGCACCCAACGGTCGGACCTCGGCGCCGCGGAACGGCTCCAGCTGCTGCGCCAGCTCGGCGGCCCCCGGGTGCTGCTGCGGCGGATCCCGCCGCCGCCCCAGGAGGTCCGCATCGGCCGTCGGCCGCTGATCGGCCGCCGGCACTCCAAGGGCCGGGATGCGAGCGCGATCTCGCACCACTACGACGTGTCCAACACGTTCTACGAGTGGGTGCTCGGCCCGTCCATGACCTACACCTGCGCCTGCTACCCGAGCGAGGACGCCACGCTCGAGGAGGCCCAGGACTACAAGCACGACCTGGTCGCCCGCAAGCTCGCGCTGCGCCCGGGGATGCGGCTGCTCGACGTGGGCTGCGGCTGGGGCGGCATGGTCATGCACGCAGCCCGCGAGTACGGCGTCAAGGCGCTCGGCGTCACCCTGTCCGAGCAGCAGGCGCTGTGGGCGCAGCAGGCCATCAAGGACCGGGGTCTGTCGGACCTGGCCGAGGTCCGGCACCTCGACTACCGGGACGTGGCCGAGACCGGCTTCGACGCGGTGAGCTCGATCGGGCTGACCGAGCACATCGGCAAGGCCCAGCTGCCCGGCTACTTCGCGTTCCTGTACGGGAAGCTGAAGCCCGAGGGGCGGCTGCTGAACCACTGCATCACCCGCACCGACGACACCGAGCCCGCCCGGCGGGCCCAGGGGTTCATCAACCGGTACGTGTTCCCCGACGGGGAACTCGAGGCGCCCGGCTACCTGGTGTCGCTGATGCACGACACGGGGTTCGAGGTCCGGCACGAGGAGAACCTGCGCGAGCACTACGCGAAGACGCTCGCGGGCTGGTCCGCGAACCTGGACCAGCACTGGGACGAGGCGGTCGCCGAGGTCGGCCAGGCGACCGCGCGGGTCTGGCGGCTGTACATGGCCGGGTCCCGGCTCGGCTTCGAGCGCAACCACATCCAGCTGCACCAGGTCCTCGGCGTGCGGCTTGACGAGAACGGCACCTCGGGCATGCCGCTGCGCCCCGACTGGGAGCCGGTGGCCGTCCCGGTCGCCTGATCCGCTGGGCCGAAGCCGCCCGGTCAGGCGGTCGGCGCGGCCCGGTCGTCGGCGACGAGCGTCACGCCCGGCGGGACGTCGAGCGCGGGCACGGTCTGCCGCGCGGCGGCGTCCACGTGGATGCGCGGCGGCGGTGGCGGATCGGCCTCGTAGTAGGTCCCCGGCCCCCAGAGCTGGGCGTACCGGATCACTACGCCGCCCGCCTCCAGCACGGAGCGCTCGTGTTCCGCGTAGGCGGCCCGGCCGATCTCGCCGGGCAGCTCCCAGGAGATGCTCTGAGCGATGACCCGCCCGGCGTGGGCCGCGGCCGCCGCGGCGAGCAGGTTGTGCGTGCCTTCGGTCAGCATGTAGTTGCTGTGCTCGGCGTACCGCGGGATGTCGGCGGCGCGGTCGGGCAGGTCCGTCAGCTGGTGCACGACAACATCGGGACCGAAGGCGGTCACCGCCTGGGTGAGGGCACCGGCGTCGAACACGTCGCACACCACCGGCTGCGCGCCCAGCTCGCTCAGCATGTGGGCCTTCTGCGGCGAGCGCGTCATCCCGGCCACCGTGTGCCCGGCGGCTACCAGCAGCGGAATCAGGCGGACGCCAACGACGCCGCTGGCCCCGGCGATGAAGATTCGCATAGCAGAAAGCCTCTTCTCGGGTACGCCGCCTCGGGAGGCGGGTCGGCTGGCGGCGCCGCGGACGGTCAGCCCATGGTCTTGGCGCCGTCCAGGGACTCGCGGATGATGTCGGCGTGGCCAGCGTGCTGAGCGGTCTCCGCGATCACGTGCAGCAGCACCCGCCGCGCCGACCAGCGCGCTCCCGGCTCGAACCAGGGGGCCTGGGGCAGCGCCTGGTCGGCGTCCAGGTCGGGGAGCGCCGCCACCAGGTCATCGGTCCGCCGCGCCACCTCCTCGTAGGCCTCCAGCAGCCCGGCCAGCGTGTCCCCTTTCTCCACGCGGAAGGCATTCATCCACGCGGTCATGCGCGCTTCGTCCTGGCCGCCCATGGCCGAGGGGCCCTCGACGATGAAATCGATCCACTGCTGCTCGGCGAGCGTCACGTGCTTGATCAGCCCGCCCAGGGTGAGCTCGCTCGCGGTCGTGCGCTGGGCGGCCTGCTCATCGGTCAGGCCACGGGTGGTACGCCGCAGGAACTGGCGCTGCCGGTCCAGCGACTGCACCAGATCGCCGCGCTCGCCGGCCACCGATCCCGGTGCGCTCACGGGTGCCCTCCCCTTCATCGGAATTCGCATCCCCGAACGCTACACGCGGGGCGTGGCGGAAGTCCTCGTACTCGTCTGCCCAGGGCAACTGTGCGGAGGTCTGCACCAGTCAGCCGGGCGTGGTCGCTGTGCGCGACTCCAAGGACCGTTATGGATGTGAGATAGCGGTCAGCGACCGGGCGTGGTCCGCGTTCGCGCAGGGGATCAAGCAGGGCGAGCTCGGGCTCGGCTAGCTCGGGCGGGTCCGGTAGCTTTCGGCGACCATGAAGGCTAGGTCCAGCGCCTGGCTGCGGTTGAGGCGCGGGTCGCAGGCGGTCTCGTAGCGCTGGTGCAGGTCATCGGCGACGATCTCGTGGCTGCCGCCCACGCACTCGGTGACGTTGTCGCCGGTGAACTCGATGTGGATGCCGCCGGGGTGGGTGCCGAGGCCCCGGTGCACCTCGAAGAAACCCTGCACCTCGTCGAGCGCGTCATCGAACCGCCGGGTCTTGTGCCCGCTGGGCGCCTCAAAGGTGTTGCCGTGCATCGGGTCGCAGACCCAGGGCACCTCGATGCCCTCCCCGGCGACCGCCCGGATCAGCGGCGGCAGCCTGTCCCGGACCCGGCCCGCGCCCATCCGGGTGATCAGGGTGAGCCGGCCCGGCTCGCGGTCGGGGTTCAGCCTGTCGATGAGCGCGAGCACGTCGGCGGGCGCCGCGTCCGGGCCCACCTTGACCCCGACCGGGTTGCGGATGCCGCGGGCGAACTCGACGTGCGCCCCGCCGATGTCGCGGGTCCGCTCGCCGACCCAGACGAAATGCGCCGAGGTGTCATAGCGTAGGCCCGTCCGCGAATCCGGCCTGGTCAGGGCCTGCTCGTAGTCGAGTAGCAGGGCCTCGTGGCTGGAGTAGAACTCGACGGCGTGCAGTTCCTCCGGGTCGGCCCCGCAGGCCCGCATGAACGCCAGCGCCCGGTCGATCTCGCCGGCCAGCCGCTCATACCGCTGCCCGGCCGGGCTCTCGCTGACGAAATCCTGGTTCCAGGCGTGCACCTGGTGCAGGTCTGCGTACCCCCCGGTGGCGAACGCCCGGCACAGGTTCAGCGTCACCGCCGAGCAGTGGTAGGCCCGCAGCAGCCGCGCCGGATCCGGAGTGCGCGCCTGCGCGGTGAACTCGATCCCGTTGACCGCGTCGCCACGGTACGCGGGAAGCTCAATACCGTTGCGGACCTCGGCGGGACGCGACCGCGGCTTGGCGAACTGGCCGGCCATCCGCCCGATCTTGACGATCGGCACGCTGGCGCCATAGGTCAGCACGACGGCCATCTGCAGCAGCGTCTGCAGCTTGGCCCGGACGGTGTCCGCGGTGGCACCCGCGAACGTCTCCGCGCAGTCGCCGCCCTGGAGCACGAACGCCTCGCCGCGCGCCACCGCCGCCAGGCGCTCCCGCAGCACGTCACACTCCCCGGCGAAGACCAGCGGGGGCATCCCGGCGAGTTCGCCGGTCACCGCCTGCAGGCGACCGGGATCCGGCCAGTCCGGCTGCTGGGCCGCGGGCAGGCCGCGCCAGGTGCCCAGGCCCGCCGCCGGGGTCGCGGTCGCGGTCATGGGGCAGCGGAAGGGGCGGGCGGAATCCGGTCGCCGATCACAGTCACACGCTACGCGCCCCGTATCGCCGGCACCGCCGGGCCTCCCCGCGCCGCCCACCCGGCACCTACCGCCCGGCCCGCCCACCCGCACCACGCACTCCACCCGCACCGCGTCCCCGCCCGACCCACCCCTGTGCCACCGTGGCGGGGGTCCCAGCCTGGTTTACCGCTCGAGGAATGTGCCGATGAGCGTGCTCTGGCGCGCCCATCGGTACATTCGTGACCCCCGGGGCGGAGCTGACGGCCAGGTCCGTGGGGGACAATGCCGGCATGGAGTCCACGCACGAGCCCCGCCTCGAAGCGTTCAGCCGCGAGACGCCGGGCCGCGAGGCGCGGAGCCGGGACGTTGTCGTGCTCGGCTCGACCGGATCGATCGGAACACAGGCGGCCGACATCATCCGCCGCAACCCGGACCGGTTCCGGGTCGCGGGGCTTGCGGCAGGAGGCGGCAACCCGGCCCTGCTGGCCAGCCAGGCGCTCGAGTTCGGGGCCGAGGTCATCGCGGTGGCCAGAGACGCGGGAGTCGATGAGCTGCGCCGGGCCCTGCAAGCGCAGGCCGCGCAGCGCGTCCCCGGTACCGCGCCGGGGGCGGGCCGGGCCCGATCGCTGCCCAAGATCCTGGCCGGGCCGGACGCGATCGCCGAGGTCGCGGCCTGGCCCTGCGACGTGGTCCTGAACGGGGTCACCGGCGCGGTCGGGCTGGCCGCGACGCTCGCGGCCATCGACGCCGGGCGCGTGCTGGCCCTGGCCAACAAGGAGTCGCTGATCATGGGCGGCCCGCTGGTCGCGGGCCGGGCCGCGCCGGGCCAGATTGTGCCCGTGGACTCCGAGCATTCGGCACTCGCCCAGTGCCTGCGCGGCGGGCGCGCCGCCGAGGTGCGGCGGCTGATCGTGACCGCGAGCGGCGGGCCGTTCCTGCACCGCAGCCGGGACGAGCTCGCCGATGTCACCCCGGAGCAGGCCCTCGCCCACCCCACGTGGAACATGGGCCCGGTGATCACCGTGAACTCAGCCACGCTGGTCAACAAGGGCCTGGAGCTGATCGAGGCGCACCTGCTGTTCGGCATCGGCTTCGACGCCATCGAGGTGGTCGTGCACCGGCAGTCGGTGATCCACTCCATGGTCGAGTTCACCGACGGCTCCACGATCGCCCAGGCCAGCCCGCCGGACATGCGGATCCCGATCGCGCTGGCCCTGGCCTGGCCGGAGCGGGTCCCGGATGCGGCCCGGCCGGTGGACTGGACCACGCCGCAGACCTGGACCTTCGAGCCGCTCGACGAGAGCGCGTTCCCCGCGGTTGCCCTCGCCCGCGAGGTCGGCATCTCGGGCGGGACGGCCCCCGCCGTCTACAACGCCGCTAACGAGGTGTGCGTCGAGGCGTTCCTGGCCGGGCGGCTGGCGTTCGGCCGGATCATAGACACCGTGGCCCAGGTAGTCTCTGAGCTTAGTGATTCCGGTGGCGATGCTGTGACCCTGGCGGATGTCCTCGCCGCCGACGGCTGGGCGCGCGAGCGCGCGGCCGAGCTGGCCGGGACCGGGCAAGGAGGAACATCGCGGTGAACCAGGGCCAGGACGAGGGCGCGGACCAGGGCCAGGGGCAGGGCGCGATGGACCTGGTCCAGAGGCGGGAGCGGCGGGCCGCGGCCGCGTCCCGGGGGCGAATCCTGCTGTTCGTCGCCGTGATCCTGCTGGTGCTGTTCCTGGCCGGCCGGCGCAATCCA
>CAWIDQ010000107.1:0-18489 GCA_963834695.1 uncultured Actinomycetota bacterium | reverse complement strand
CGGCCACGGTGGAGATCCGGCCCGCGCGGCCGGATGATTTCGACGCGGTGCGGGACGTGCACCAGAAGATGTCCCGCGACAACCTTTACCTGCGGTTTTTCAGCCTGAGCCCGGTCGCGGGAGAGCGGGCGGCGGGCCGGATATGCCGGGAGCCCGCGCCGGATCATGCGTCGTTGCTGGCGGTGCTGGACGGCGAGGTGGTCGGCTACGGGAGCTACGAGGGGCTCGGCGGCGGGTACCCGGCGGCCGAGGTCGCCTTCGCGGTCATCGATGACGTGCATAACCGCGGGGTCGGCACGCTGCTGCTGGAGCACCTGATCTCGCTGGCCCGCGGCCGGGGCCTGCGCACCCTGGTCGCGGAGACGCTGCTGGAGAACGCGCTGATGCTGAAGGTGTTCGCCGACGCCGGGCTACAGCCGCAGCGCTCCCTGGCGGACGGGGTGTACGAGCTCAAGTTCCCGTTGCCCGCCGACGAGGGCGACGCCGCCCTGAGCGCGTATCGTGACGCGGTCGCCGAGCGGGAGCGGTCGGCAGACGTGGCCAGCCTGCGCCACGTGCTGGCCCCGGCCGCGGTCGCGGTGATCGGCGCGGGCCGGCGTTCCCGGCTCGGCCGGCCGGGCGATCCTGCGGAACATCGTCACCGGCGGATTCTCCGGCCCGATCTACGCGGTCAACCCGGGTGGCGGCGACCTAGACGGCGTGCCCTGCGTGCCGTCGGTGTCCGCGCTGCCCGAGCCGGTCGACCTGGCGATCGTCGCCGCGCCGGCCGCGGCCGTGCTCGGTATCGCCGAAGAATGCGGGCGCCGGCAGGTCAAGGCCCTGGTCGTGATGGCGGCGGGGCTCGGCGTCGCCGACCGCGCGGAGCTGCTGGGCATCTGCCGGCGCCACGGCATGCGGATGGTCGGCCCGGCCAGCTTCGGCGTGGGCAACCCCGGCATCGACCTGGATGCGACGTTCGCGGCGCGCCATGCCCGGCCGGGAAGGGTCGGCCTGGCGCTGCAGGCCACCGGCGGCGTCGGGTTTGTGCTGCTGGAGCACCTGTCCCGGCTGGGCATCGGGATATCCTCCATCGTCTCGCTCGGCGACAAGGATGACGTGTCCGGCACCGACATGCTCTTGTGGTGGGAGTCCGAGCCGGCGACCAAGCTGGCCGTGCTGTACCTGGAGACCATCCGGAACCCCCGCAAGTTCACCCGCACTGCCCGTGGCGTCGGCCGCGCCATGCCGGTCCTGACCGTGACCGCGGGCCGGTGGCTGCCAGCCGCGCACGCGGCCGCGGCGACCACCCCGCTGCTCACCAGGCAGGCGCTATTCGAGCAGGCGGGCGTGATCGCCACCGGTAACCTCGGCGAGCTGCTGGATACTGCGGCGCTGCTGGCCACCCAGCCCGTGCCCGCCGGAGGCAGGGTCGCCGTGGTATCCAATACCCGCGGGGGCGGACTGCTGGCCGCCGACGCGTGCAGTGATGCGAGGCTGCAGGTGGCCAGCCTGGCCGAGGCCACCCAGCAGGCGCTGCGGGAGCTGCTTCCCGCCGAGGCCGAGGTGGCCGGGCCGGTCGATACCACCGTGCTGGCCACGCCCGGCGTCTTCCGCCACTGCCTGCAGCTCGCCGGGGCCGACCCAGGCGTCGACGTGGTTCTGGCCGTGACGGCCACGACCGCCGCAGGCGACCTGGTCCCCGAGGTAGCGGCCGCGCGGCTGCCGGTGCCGGTCGTGGCGGCGGTGATGGACCAGACCGAAGCGGTCCGGCTGCTGCCGGGGCCGGATGAGGATTCTCCCGCCGTCCCCGCCTACGCCTATCCCGAGTCCGCAGCGCGGGCCCTGGGCCGCGCGGTGCGCTACGGCATCTGGCAGGCGGGCCCGCCCGGACGCGTGCCGGGATTCGCGGGCCTGCGCCAGGACCGGGCCAAAGAGCTGGTCACCGCGTTTCTCGCCGACGTCCCGGGAGGCGGCTGGCTACCCCGGGACGCTGCCGCGGAGCTGTTCGGCTGCTATGGCGTGCCGCTGGCCGTGGCCACGGTCGGCGGCGCCGGCGTCGAGGTCACGGTCAGCGTGCTGCAGGAACAGGTATTCGGCCCGCTGGTGCTGTTCGGGCTGGCCACCGGCGACGGCGACGGGCTGGCTCACCGCGCGGCCCGGATCGCCCCGCTGACCGACTCTGATGCCGACGAGCTGATCCGGACGATCCCCGGCGCGCCGCTACTGCACGGCCAGCACGGCGCCCCCGCCGCCGACCTCGCGGCGCTGCGGGACCTGCTGCTCCGGGTCTCCCGGATGGCCGATGACCTGCCACAGATCACCGAACTCGAGCTCAGCCCGGTGGTCGCGCGCCCTGACGGCGCCCGGGCCGCCGGCGGCCGGGTCCGCGTCCAGGCGGCCGAGCCCACCGATGCCTACCTGCGCCGACTGCCGTGACCGACGAGACAGCCGACGTCCCGGCGTGGCCGAAGTAGCGGCCGGGCGCAGCGAGCAGCAGCGGGAAGACGCTCATGCGCGAGATCACGTACGCCGTACGAGGATTTCTCACGGTCCGCAAGGCTTCCTTGCGTGTGCCGCTGACCGGGTCACTGGCCGTCCGCGCGGATCCGGGCTCCGGTCGCTTCACCGGAGACCTTGTCCTCCACCCGTCGACCGTCACCCGGAAGGTTCTTGGCGCCGGGGGGCACGGTACCTTCTCGTTCGACCTGATCAACGGAGCGACGCGGGCTGCCCGTCCCGGGGCGAGCAGCCGGCCAAAGCCAGATGGTCATGGACTGCAAGCTAGCTCCGCAGGGCCATGGTCAGGACAGCCTGTCAGGCCGGCCCAGTGCCTCTCGCCGTCACGCGAGAGGCACGTCAATGTCGCGGCCAAGAAGGCTCGATACCCGCGAGGGTGACGGAAGTCCTGATCACAGAGGCCATTCAGCCGTGACCAGG
The DNA here is from genome assembly GCA_963834695.1 of uncultured Actinomycetota bacterium. Classification (GTDB taxonomy): domain Bacteria; phylum Actinomycetota; class Actinomycetes; order Streptosporangiales; family Streptosporangiaceae; genus JASHPR01. The sequence continues at coordinate 15,573 of CAWIDQ010000107.1, read as the reverse complement.
CTGGTCGGCGGCGCGGGACACTGAAGGTGACGGGAACTAGGGTCACCTGGGCCGGCAGGCCCGGCCTGGTGGGTCTGAGATCACAAAGGAGGGGAACGGGCATGACACGCGGTGAAGCTCAGATGGACGCCATGCTCCGCCACCTCGGCGCCGCTTACTACGAGTCGTTGCACGGCCGGGCCAGCGCCGCGGATGTGGCGCGGGCGCGGACTGCTATCGAAGAGGCCATGGCCGAGCAGCCCGGCCTCGCCGCCCGGCCCGGTCGTGGCCGCAAGCAGGGGGGGACGCCGCCGGCCCAGGCGCATCACCATGGCCGGTGGCACAGCACGGTCCGGGATGTGATGACCACCGACGTGGTAACCGTGGACCGGATCACCCAGTACAAGGAGATCGCTCAGCTGCTGGCCGGGCACAAGATCAGCGCGGTTCCGGTGCTGATCATGGGCCGGCACGTGGCCGGGGTGGTGTCCGAGGCTGACCTACTGGCCGCGCAGGACCAGGCCGCGCGCCAGGCCAGGACCAGGACGACCGGGCTCTTGCCCTGGACGCGCCGCCCGGCCGTGCAACATCCCAAGCAGACGGCAGAGGAGCTGATGACCAAGCCGGCGATCACGATCCACCCGGACGCGCCGATCCCCCGGGCCGCCGCGGTGATGCGCAATCACCACGTCAAGAGGCTGCCGGTGGTCGACCCTGAGGGCAAGCTGATCGGCATCGTCAGCCGGCGTGACCTGCTGAGCGTGTTCTTGCGTCCGGATGCCCAGATCGAGGCCGAGGTCGGGGAACTGCTGACCGAGATCTTGTTCGCGGACCCGGCGACCGTCCGGGTGGCCGTGCACGGCGGGGTCGTCACCCTGTTGGGCCAGGCCGGGCCGCAGGATCACCACGACCTAATCCCGGTCGCCATCAGGCTGATCTGGGACATCGACGGCGTGGTCGACGTGGTGGACAAGACCAGCGCCGAGACCGCACCCGCGAGCAGCACTACTAGCCCACCGTGACCTCGGCGGGTTGCGGCTGTCCAAGGCGGGAGCTGACCGACGGGGGTTCCGTATCCCGACCAGCCGCGTTCACGCGGCGTCGGGGCCTCGTTCGCCGGTCCGGACTCGGAGCACGCTGTCCACCGTGCTGACCCAGATCTTCCCATCGCCGATGGCGCCGGTGTTGACCGACTTCGCGATCGCGCCGACCACCGAGTCTGCGATCTCGTCCGGGACGACGAGGTCAATCCGGAGCTTGGGCAGCACCAGGGCCTTCTGCTCCACCCGCCGGACGGACGGCTCCAGGTGACCGTATTGCTGGCCGAAGCCCCGGACCTCGGTGGCCGTCAGCCCGCGGGCTCCGGCGTCGGTGGCAGCGCGCATGACGTCGTCGAGCTTGCCTGGCTTGACGACCGCAGTGATGAGCTTCATCGGGTATCGCCTCCCTGACGTCGTTCTGCGAGCCCGGCCGCGGCCGACCGCGGCGCCGGGCTCCATGCGGCCAGAATCGCCCGGTTACGACGCCGGAAGGCAGAGGCTAACGTCCTGGATGAAGGCCAAAAGGCGGGGGACGACGCCGGCGAACGGGGTGAGGGTATCGCCGCAGCAGGAGATCTGGAACGGTCGGCAGGCCTGACCTGGCCACGTCGAGCGCCTGGCCGCACCCTGAAAGGCCGTCGCAGAGAGTTCGGCGGCAGCGTCCAGGCGCGGGCCTATCTGCTGGAGGGGACGCGCTTCACCGGATATCGGCTTGGGGCCTGGTGGCGCTCGCCCTGTTCGGGAGCTCCTTGTCGTCGCCGCACAACGGGGGCTCGAAGCTGGCGGGGGCCTGGCAGTAGCCGCGTACGGCCTGAGCGAACTGCGCCGCGTGGAATCCGTCCACGTACCGGTGGTCGAACGTCGCCGTTACCGTGAGCATCGGGCGCACGATGATCTGGTCCTCGACGACCACGGGCATCTTGCGGACCGCTCCGAGGAGCACCAGCAGCGGCACCCGGTAGTAGTGAGCCAGCGGCGAGTACGCATGGCTGACTCCCCACATGCCGACCGAAGTGATCATGGCGCCGCCGAACGCCTGCCGTGGCATGCCCAGCCGGCTCAGGTCGAGGTTGAGGTCGGAGGTGAGCCAGGCGCCGAGATGCAAGGCGACGCGCAGCAAGCCGGGCGGCAGCCTGGTGAGCACGGCCTTGCCGCGGCCAAGTTCTGGGTCATGGCCGGCCTCGATCGCCGCGCAGCGCCGGTTCATCTCCTGGGCAATCTCGACCGCGGACTTGGCGTCGGCGTGCTGAACCTTGACCCCGGTCAGCTCCTGCCCGCCGCCGGCGGCCACGATGAAGAACACATCTACGCTGTCCCGGTCGTACTCGCGTCCGCGCGCCAGGCGCACCTGCAGCTCGGGCACTGCCGCCAGCCCGCGCGCGACCGCCCGGCCGACGAGATGGGTCATGGTGAGGTGAACGCCGGCCTCGCGCCGGGCCTCCTCGATGTAGCTGAGCAGGGCGCCTGCATCCAGCTCGAGATCGCCGTAGAACTGCGGATCCATCGGCGGGCCCCACGCCGAACCCGCTAGCTTCCGCCACCCCTGCACACGCCGCGCCACGCCGGACCTCCCGTACTGATGCTCCATCGCGGACGAGCAACGATTCCAGTGGCAGAGATATCGGGACCTGCGGCGCAGGGTAAGGACCCTGCCGATCCTCCTCCGCACCAAAACCTGCTCGCCGTACAAGCCCAGACTGCGCCGCGCGGCGGCCCTTTCTAAGGGCCCTTGGTCCCAGGGCCTGAAGACGTAAGGCCTGGACGGCGATGGCCGCCCGGGGCCGCCCGCCGCCGCAGCCAACCCCGGCGTCCGCGGCGGCGTAACCCGCTGGTCAGCGCCGAGGCGCACGCCCTGCGAGGTAGACCACCCGGCGGGCGATATTGAACGCGTGGTGGGCCAGGCGCTCGTAGCAGCGCGCCACGAGCGTCAGCTCCATCGTCACCGGAAGGGTCATCGCTCCCGAGGCGAGCTCGGCCATCAAGCTGGCGTACAACTCGCCCATCTCCTCATCACGCTGACCGAGCGCAGCCGCGGCGGAACGGTCGCGCTGGCACCAGCAGTCGACCGTCTGGTGCCACATGCCGGAGGCCAGGCCCCCCATGTGCTCGATGAGCCCCCGGCTGCGCGGCGAGAGGTCCTCGCTGAGAATGAGGTTCCCCCGGCGCGCGATGTCGACGATGAGGTCGTGGGACCGCTCGAGTTCGGGCACGACCCGCAGCACGGAGACCAGCAGCCGCAAGTCGGCGGCGACGGGCTGTTGCATCAGGATCTCGCGGTCGGCCAGTTCCTCGATCTTCGGGTAGAGGGCGTCGATAACCAGGTCACGCTCGGTCAGCGCCCGGACCGCCTCGCTGTTGCCGCTCAGGAGGGCATCGGTCGCCTGGGGCAGGTCGTCAGCGACCATGGTGAGCAATTCGATGACCTGGGCTTCGATTGCCGCAAGCTCACGGTCAAATTCCTGTCGTTCCTGTCGTCCCGCTACATGTTCGGTCACAGACGAAGCCTATAGAGCCGGCATCGCCCGGCGTTGGAAACTGACAGTGACGGCTGCTTACCTGATTCCGCAGGCCATGGCCGACGCGGCGGTCGCGGGCGTCCGTCTCACCCGTCACTCGGGGACGATCGCGACCGGGCTGCGGGCGTGGTCCAGGAGCGCGTGCATGATCGCGCCTGTACGTGGGTGGCCTGTATCCCCGGCGCTGTTCCGTCCCAGGACGACCAGGTCGGCGCCGGACGACGCTACCGCCAGCATGCGCCCGGGCGAGCCACGCACAACGTCCCGGCCAGAGGCATTGGGCTGTGCCGGGCAGAGCCCTTGGTCCCGCGGCCGAGCGGCGGAGGGGCCGCCGGGCCGACGGCCCGTCGGCCCGGGCTCAGAGGACCTTCTCCCCTGAGCGACGGATCAGTGACCGGGCACGCTGCGGGTAGCTGGCCAGTCGGCCAAGAGCGCTCGACCGTCGGCCGCGTTCGATGACGGTGAGGGGAGGGGTGATGAAGGCGCAAGTGGGTGACCGACTGCTGCCGGACGGCGATCTTCACCGGGCCGGGGTGATCATCAGGCTGGGGAACGCAGACGGGTCTCCGCCCTACGTCGTCAGGTGGCTGAGCGACGGGCACATCGCGCTGGTCTTCCCGGGCCCGTACACCCACGTCATGCGCGGCGGGCCGTCCGGCGCCGCCGCCGAACCCGGGCGAGACGTCGGCCTGACGGCCAGCAGCTAATTTAAGGCATGGCGATGTTGTGGCGGGCCAGCAGACCCGGTAGAGGAGGCGGCCGCTCCTGGCGCCCCTAGGCCGTGGCAGCGACGTCGGCTGTCTCCGCCTCGGGCGCTGCAGACGCCCCGGCCGCGCCAAGGCGCTTGATCAGTGCTCCAGCGTTATTGCCGGGCGAGACGACCGGTCGCAGGCGGCCAGGGGCGAGCTCGGTGCCGGGCGGGCCAGGCTCACCTGGCGCTTCTCACCGCGGCCCGGTCATCTGCCTCCAGCGCGGCCAGGCCAGGCAGCGTCTTGCCCTCCAGGTACTCGAGGCTGGCCCCGCCGCCCGTGGAGACGTGCCCGAATGCATCGTCGGGGAACCCGAACGCGCGCACGGCCGCCGCCGTGTCGCCGCCGCCGACCACGGTGAAGGCTCCGCTGTCGGCCAGCGCGCGGGCGACCGCCCGGGTGCCGTCGGCGAAGCGCGGTATCTCGAACACGCCCATCGGGCCGTTCCAGAAGATGGTCTTCGCGGTGGCGAGCCTGACCGCGAACAGCCTCGCGGACTCCGGTCCGATGTCCAAGCCCATCTTGTCAGGCGGGATCGCGGCGGAGGGCACCACCTCGCGCGGGCCGACGGCGTCGCGCCCGCCAGCTACCGCCACATCGGGTGCCAGCACGACATCCACCCGGGATCGTGCGGCCCGGTCCAGGTAGCCGCGAGCCACGCCCAGGTCGCTTTCCACAAGCGACAACCCGACCCCGTGACCCTGCGCCGCCAGGAACGTGAACGCCATCCCCCCGCCGATCAGGATCTGGTCAGCCTGGCCGAGCAGGCCGCCTACCACCGGGAGCTTGTCGGCCACCTTCGCGCCGCCCAGCACCACCACGTACGGCCGCTGAATCTCCCTGGTCAGCCGCTGCAGCGCGGACGTCTCCGCCTGGATCAGGTACCCGCCGGCGTGCGGCAGCCGCGCCGCCACGTCGCAGACGCTGGCATGCCGGCGGTGCACGGCCCCGAACCCGTCGCCGACGTAGAGATCGGCCAGGGACGCCAACTCGTCGGCGAACGTGCCCCGCAGCGCGTCATCTTTGCTGGTCTCGCCCGCGTTGAAGCGCAGGTTCTCGAGCATGACCACCCCGCCGGGCGCCAGGTCCGCCACCGCGGCCCGCGCCGACGGCCCGACCGTGTCGGCCGCGAGCACCACGGCGCGGCCGAGCAGCTCGCCAAGGCGCGCGGCGACCGGCGCGAGCGTATAGGCCGGATCAGGCGTGCCTGCCGGGCGGCCCAGGTGCGAGCACACCACAACGGCCGCGCCGCGGTCCAGCAGCGCGCTCAGCGTCGGCAGGCAGGCACGGATCTTGCCGTCGTCGGTGATGCGGGTGCCATCAAGCGGCACGTTCAGGTCGGCGCGCACCAGGACGCGCTTGCCGGATACTTCCAGGTCATCAACGGTCTTCATCATCGGCCCCTGTCTGTTCGTGCGCGCTGGCCAAGGTCCTGCCGCACGCCCCGCCAGCCTGGGTGCCGGGCGCCCGCCGGAACAGGGCCAGATGTCCGCGTCGCTCGGGACCTTTGGCCCGCTGCGCCCGCCTGCACCGCTCATCGAGAATGAGCACGGGAACGTGCCAACGTGGATGGCCGAGGAGGTGCCGATGCCGGCAGGGGTAGGACCCGCAGCGCGGCAGGCTGGCGTGGCGATCGAGCCGGGCGGGATGGCATGAGCGCGCAGGCCGACCGCGTCTACGCGCTGCTGGCCGACGGCACCACGATCGAGATCCGCCCGGCCCGCGCCGGTGACTTCGACGCCGTCCGGGCCATGCACGCGGCCATGTCGCCCGACAACATCTATCTGCGCTTCTTCAGCATCAGCCGCACCGCGGCCGAACAGGAGGCCGGGCGGATCTGCCGGGAGCCCGCGGCCGACCACGGCGCGCTGCTGGCCTGGCTGGCGGGGGACCTCATCGGCGTGGCCAGCTATGAGGCGGAGGGGTCGTCAGGAACGGCGGAGATCGCGTTCGCCGTCGCCGACCATGCCCACCACCGCGGGGTGGCGACGCTGCTGCTCGAGCACCTGGTGTCAGCCGCCCGCGACCAGGGGGTGCAGACGTTTACCGCCGAGGTCCTGACCGAGAACTCCGCGATGCTCCAGGTCTTCGCCGACGCGGGGCTCCGGGCCCGCCGCACGACGGCGGACGGCGTGACCGAGCTGGCCTTCGATCTGCCCGCCGATGACGCCGATCCCGCCTGGGGGCCGTACCTGGACGCGGTGGCCGAGCGGGAGGGCCGGGCCGACGTGGCCAGCCTGCGGCACGTGCTCGCCGCCGCGTCGGTGGCCGTGGTGGGGGCCAGCCGGAAGCCGGAATCGGTCGGCCGGTCGATCCTGCGCAACATCCTCACCGGCGGCTATGCCGGGCGGGTGTATGCGGTGAACCCGCACGCGGTCGAGCTCGAGGGCGTTCCGTGCGCGCCGTCGCCGGCCGCGCTGCCGGAGCCGGTGGACCTTGCGGTGATCTGCGTCCCCGCACCGGCGGTGCTGGAAGCCGCCGAGGAATGCGGCAAGCGCGGGATCCGGGCGCTCGTCGTGATCACCTCCGGGCTCGATGCCGGCGGCCGGGCCGCCCTGCTCGCCTGCTGCCGCCAGCACGGAATGCGGCTGGTCGGCCCGAACTGCTTCGGCGTCGCCGTGCCCGGCATCGGCCTGGACGCGACGTTCTCGGCCAGCCACCCCGCGGCGGGGATGGCAGGCCTGGCGGTGCAGTCCGGCGGGGTCGGCATCGCGCTGCTCGAGCAGCTCAGCCGGCTGGGCATCGGCGTCTCCTCCTTCGCGTCTCTGGGCGACAAGTCCGACGTGTCCGGCAACGACATGCTGCTGTGGTGGGAACAGGATCCGGCCACCAGGCTGGCCGTGCTGTACCTGGAATCGTTCGGCAACCCGCGGAAGTTCGGCCGCACCGCCCGCCACGTCGGCGCCCGCATGCCGGTCCTCACCGTGGAGGCAGGACGCTCCGAGGCGGGCCAGCGCGCAGCCGCCTCGCACACCGCGGCGGCGGCCAGCCCGGTGGTCACCCGCGAGGCGCTGTTCGGGCAGGCCGGCATCGTCGCCGCCCGCGACTTCGGCGAGCTGATCGAGGCGGCCGCGCTGCTCGCGAGCCAGCCAGTGCCCGCCGGCGGCCGGGTCGCGATCGTGTCCAACGCGGGCGGGGCCGGAGTGCTGGCCGCCGACGCCTGCGCCGACGTCGGCCTGCACGCGGCGGTGCTGGACGGCCGGGTCCAGGACCGGCTACGCCGGCTGCTGCCGCCGGGCGCGGCCGTCGCCGGGCCGGTCGATACCACGGCAGCCGTGCCGCCCGATGTCTTCCGCCGCTGCCTGGAACAGGTCGCGGCCGACAAGGGCGTGGACGCGATACTGGCGCTGACGGTACCCACCGCCGTAGCCGATCCGGCTGCCGCGGCGTGCTCGGCCGCCATCTCGAAACCGCTCGTCCTGTCCGTGCTCGACCAGGCCGAGGCTGTCCGGCTGCTGCCGGGCGGCCCCGAGGGCCCTGGTCCGGTCCCGGCCTACGCCTATCCCGGGAGCGCGGCCCGCGCGCTCGCGCACGCCGCCCGATACGGCGCCTGGCGCGCCCGCGTCCCCGGCCAGGTCCCGGAGTTCGGCGACCTGCGGGCCGATGAGGCGCGGGCCCTGGTCGGCGGCTTCCTGGAGCGCTCGCCGGACGGAGGCTGGCTGTCACCGGACCAGACCGCCGATCTGCTGGAGTGCTACGGCATACCAATAGTCAGGACCCAGCCGGTGACCAGCGAGGAAGCGGCGGTCGGCGCCGCGGCCCAGCTCGGCGGCCCGGTCGTGCTCAAGGCCGACGTGCCCGGCCTGGTGCACAAGACCGACGCCGGCGCGGTCCAGCTTGACCTGCACGGCCCGGACGAGGTACGGGCCGGCTACCGCGCACTGGCGGGGAGGTTCGGCGCCCGGATGTCCGCCGCGCTGGTCCAGTCCATGGTCACCGGCGGGACCGAGGTGATCATCGGGGTAGTGCAGGAGCCGGTATTCGGCCCGCTGGTCGTGTTCGGCCTCGGCGGGGTCGCCACCGACGTGCTCAAAGACCGGTCGGCCCGGCTCACCCCGCTCACCGACACCGACGCCGCCGCGCTGGTCCGGTCCATCCACGCCGCCCCGCTGCTGCTCGGTTATCGCGGTACCCCCGCCGCCGACCTGGCCGCGCTGCAGGACATCCTCCTGCGCGTGTCCCGGCTGGCCGACGACCTGCCGCAGGTGACCGAACTCGACCTCAACCCGGTCATCGCCCGTCCCGACGGTGCGCACGTGGTCGACACCCGGGTGCGTGTCCTGCCCGCCCAGCCGGCCGATCCCTACCTGCGTCGGCTGCGCTGACTTCCGGTCCGGGCACCGTGTCGCCTCCGGGTCCGGGCCTACGGGCTCCGCGAGCCGGGACCAAGGTCCCGTACTGAGCTTAAGAAGGTCCCTGTCCCTCCGACCCCGGGCGGTGTGACCTTAAGGCGAGTCGCAGCTGGCTGTCGGGACAGCGTGATCGTCGTAGGCATAGCGCACCGGGTGATCGACCCGGATGAGGCGGCCGTCTACCGCCAGGCGCTGCGTCCATGGGTCAGCGGCGCGAAGGACCAGGTCATTGCCATCCACGCGGACATTGTCACCGGATTCCGGCTAGTCGCCGACGGCGCCGCCGCCATCGGTCGAGCCGACCATGCTGTCGTGCGAGACACGGATCCCAGCGTGACCGGCGGGGACCCGGCCGCTGTCCATCACGGACGTGTCGAGAATCCACGTCCAGGGCGGGTCGATCATCCGGACCTCGCGGGCCAACCCGACGGTGCGAGATGAGCACGCTGCCGACCCGGACTGGAGGCTGCCGACCCGGACTGGAGGCTGCACGCCTGTCTGGAGTCGCTGCGGAAGCTGGAGATCGACGCGCTCGTGACGATCGGCGGGGACGACACTGCGTTCTCGGCGTCCCGTCTGGCTGCGTCGGCCGGGGAGGCCTTGCGCGTGGCGCACGTGCCGAAGACCATCGACAACGACCTGCCGCTACCGGGCGGCGCACCAACCTTCGGCTTCGAGACGGCGAGGTGCGGGAGGGCTGGCGGCATGCCGCCTTGACGATCACGCGGCCGCCAGGCAGGCAACTACTTTCGGCGGGGCTGGCCGGGACCTTTGGCACTGTGCCGATGTGCGTAGGCGGCTCATGCTGCCTGGAAAAGGGTCGGCTGGGCCGTCTGTATGCCGGTATCTATCATCGGCGCCGACGTCCGGGGTCCTGTCGGCTCGGATGGCGGGAAGTGTCAGGTCGCGGCCTACGCCAGGCACCGAGGCGGCATCGCGCCGACAGCACTGTCGCCGACGGTTGCCGGCCCGGAGCTGAGCCGGGGAATAGAAGGGAACAACCATGGAATCTACCGACCGCCAGGAAGATATAGAAGTACTGGCACATATTCATCTCAGGAAGCAGCAAATAGATCTGGAACATGCGCTGCAAGCCATCAGCGACTGGGTCAGCTCCGGCGGAGGCGAAGGGGCGAACTTCCTCGTCACACGGCTCACCGGCCCGATTAGCGAGGGCTCGCTTTTTGGCGGTGCGGACATCAGCCAATTCATGGCGACGGGTGTCCGAGGGTCAGTCCGCAGCCAGGGAGGCCTCGCCTATCACCTGGACTTCGGCAGTGGCAACCATGTCAATTTCCCCCTCGAGGCGCACATAGACCTTAATTCTGGAGAAGTCACCCTGAACTGGATGCCGCCGAACCAGCCCGCCCATTCAGCAGCATTCCGGCTCGCCTATGTCCAGAAGCTAGCCTCCCGCGGCCCGACCTATTTCTTCGACACCGATCAGACCACAGACGAAGCCGTCTATTCACTCACAGTGGTGCTCCTCTAAGGCTACGAAAAGCATCGGGCTGTTGACGGCGGTGCGGGCGCTTCGGCCCGCTCCCACGATTGGCCCGGCAGTGGTTGGCCTCCGGCTCTCAGAGGTCACCCCCAGGAAATGGAGGTGGCAGTTCGTGGAGACATCAGCTGCCCTCGCCGGTGTTATGGAGCGGGTGGTCGGCGAAGCGGTCACCGCGCTCGAGCGACGCGATCAGGCATACAGTCCTGCCTCCAACCCTGAGGAGCGCCGCCGCAATCTCCGGCATCTGCTCAAGCTGGTTCTGCGGTGTGTGCAGGAGGGCTGCGCCGAGCCGATCACGAAGCCATGTCAGCAGATGGCGGCGGGCAGTTTTGCCGCTGGTGCCGACATTGCCGAGGCTCAGGAAATATTCAACGTCTTGGAGGAAGTGCTCTGGCGCCATGTGATCGACATCTTCGGCGACGAGCAGCGGATTGAGGCGCTCGGGCTCGTGAACGCCATTGTCGGGGCGGGAAAAGATGCCTTTGCCCAGACCTATGTGGCCGTGGCGAGTGGGAGGGGCGATCGGCCGGGACGGCAGCTCACCGCGGCAAGAAGAGGAGGCGGTGAGGCGGACGCTGGGGATTTGCCGTTCGCGGCCGATGACTTCGCGGGCGCGCCCGTCCGGGCGGAAGCTCTCGGGCACGTTGGTGTCATCACCCTTGACGACCAGCATAAGCGCAATGCCATCAGCGCCCGGCTGGCAAATGATGTTGTCGCCGCGCTGGCCAGCCTGCGAACCCAGGGCATGCGCGCCGTTGTGCTCCGAGCAGCGGCAGGAACGGACGTATGGTCCTCCGGCCATGACATCGACGAGCTCCCCCGGGGCCGACGCGACCCGCTAGGCTACAACGACCACATCGAAGGACTGCTCCGCGCCGTCCGCACTTTCCCGGCACCGGTCATCGCCATGGTGCACGGAACGGTGTGGGGCGGAGCCCTGGACCTTGTACTCAGCTGTGACCTGGTCACCGCCGATGAGACGGCGTCGTTCGCCATCACCGCCGCAAACCTGGGACTGCCGTATAACACGATCGGGCTGCTCCACTTCATCGGGCGCCTGCCCATCAACCTCATCAAGGAGATGTTCTTCACCGCCGCGCCCCTCGACGCCCAGCAGGCCAGGGAATGGATGGTCGTTAACCACTTGGTGAGGTCGGCCGAGCTCGAGGCGTTCACCTTCGAGCTGGCCGCGACGATGGCGACGAAGTCGCCTATGGCGATGGCAGTCATCAAGGAACAGCTCCGGGTCCTTACCGACTACCAGCCCATCGCGGCCCAGGTATACGAACGCATCCAGGGGCTACGCCGGGAGGCCTACGACAGCCGCGACTACCTCGAAGGCCTCAACGCCTTCGCCGAGAAACGCCAGCCAGTCTTCCGGGGCGACTGACCTGACGTCACCAGGCCAGGGCCTCTGCCCGTCCGGCCACTGCGACACTCCGGCGAGTAGAACGGGGCCGCGCCGGGCCGGGCGGCGGGCGAGATCACCGTCATCGACGTCGACCAGGGCCACACCGGCGCTCGGTCTCCGGTGGGCACGCTTGATGGGCAGGTTTTCAGCCGTGTACTCGGTGGGCCTGACCGCTCCATTCTTTTTCGCGCAACATGTATTTCTGGATCTTTCCTGTCGAGGTCTTCGGCAGCTTCACCGTGATGTCGATGTCACGGGGCGCCTTGTAGCCGGCGATCTTGGTACGTACGTGCGCGATCAGGTCCGCCGGCGTCGCGCTGGTGCCCGAGCGCAGCACCACGAACGCTTTGGGGCGCTCACCCCACCTTTCGTCGGGCACCCCGATGACCGCTGCCTCGAGGACGCAGGGGTGACTCATCAGGGCTTGCTCGACCTCGATCGTGGAAATGTTCTCCCCGCCGGAGATAACGATGTCCTTGGCGCGGTCGCGCAATTCGATATATCCGTCGGGGTACATGACGCCGAGATCACCGCTGTGGAACCAGCCGCCGCGGAACGCCTCCGCGGTGGCCTCCGGATCGAGGTAGTAGCCGGCCATGACGATGTTGCCGCGCATGACGATCTCGCCCATCGTTTGGCCGTCAGCGGGAACGTCGGCCTGCATCTTGTCGTCCACGACACGCAGACCCTCGGCCGGGATCATGTCGACGCCCTGGCGAGCCTGCAGGGCGGCCCGCTGGCCGGCGGGAAGGTCGGCCCACTGCGGCTGAGGCTGGCAGACGGTGAACGGGCCGTAGGTCTCGGTCAGCCCGTAGACGTGCACGACCTTGAACCCGGTGCGCTCCATCTCCGCGATCGTGGTGGGGCTGGGCGGCGCGCCAGCGGTGGTGATGGTAACCGGCCGGGTCAGCGGCCCGGCCTGACTCGCGGTCAGGATGGCGCTGACGACGGTCGGGGCCGCGTTGAGGTGGGTGACGTCGTGCTCGCGCAGCTGCCGCCAGATCGCGTCGCCGCGCACCTCGCGCAGGCACACCTGCGTCCCGCCGATGGCGGTCAGCGCCCACGGGGTGCACCAGCCGTTGCAGTGGAACATCGGCAGTGTCCACAGGTAGACGCTGTTCTCGTCGTGCCGGGAGTGGATGATCTGCGCGAACGAATTCAGGTAGGCCCCCCGGTGGGTGTAGATCACGCCCTTGGGCAGGCCCGTGGTGCCGGAGGTGTAGTTGATGGCGATGGGAGCGAACTCGTCCTCGACCGACCAGGGCAGCGGGTCCCCTGCCTGCCGGCCGAGAAACTCGGGGTAGCTCACCAGCCGTGGTCCGGCCGCTGGATCCGCGGCCGCCGGGTCTGCGCCGGCGGAACCGGCCTCGGTGTCTGCGGCCACCACCAGCAGAGCCACCGTCCCGACGCCGTCCGCGGCACCCGCGGCCGTGGGCAGCAGCGCGGCGTCGGCCACAACGATCTTTGCCCCCGAGTGGCGCAGAATGTGCGACACCTCGGGCGCGGTCAGCCGGGTGTTGATCGCGACCAGGACCCCGCCCGCCAACGGCACCGCGAAATGGGCGATGAGCATCTCGGGCAGATTCGGCATCAGGTATGCGACCCGGTCGCCGGGTTCGACGCCGCTGGCGCGCAGGGCACCCGCCACCCGTGCGACCTCGGCCGCGAACTCGGAGTAGGTGAGGCGCCGGCGGCCGTAGATCACCGCGACCTTGCCTGGCCACACGCGGGCCGACCTCTCCAGGAACGACAGCGGTGTCAGCGCCGTGTATGAAACTGAGCCCATAGTGGCCTCCAACGGATCACTGGTAGACATACGTGCCGGGGGCTGGGCCGAGCGGCGGGTACTGGCGGTTGCCGAGCGTGGCGGCCGCCTGCCGCTCGGGACCGGAGCGGGCGATCAGCCATTCGGTCCAGGGCCGCCACCACGAGCCCTTTTCCACGGCAGCCGTCGAGAGCCACTCGTCGGGATCGGTGGGGGTGGGCGGCGCGTACCAGCGGTCGTAGCGCGTGCTGTCCGGCGGGTAGACGACCGACTGGATGTGGCCGGAGCGAACGAGGGTCATCTGCTTGTCGCTGCCGCCGACCAGGTGGGCGGTGTCGTAGCAGGCCCGCCACGCCGTGATGTGGTCGGTGTAACCGCCGACGTGGTAGCTGTCGCAGCTGACCTTGCTGAAGTCGGTCTTCACGCCGAGCAGGACCGGGCCTTTGCCTTCCCATCCGTCCATGGCCAGCCTCGTGGACTCGAGCGCGAACCTGGCCGTGGTCCGGGTGGCATCGTCGTTCCAGGCCAGGACGTCGAACGGGGCCGGGGATTCTCCCATCAGCCACCCGCTGACCAGGTAGTTGTACACCAGGTCGTTCGGCCGCAGCATGGCGAACAGGCTGCGCAGCGCGGTTCCGGGAACGATCTGCTCGGCCGCCGCGGCCCGTTCGAGCACGGCCCGCGCCTGGCTGGTGTCGAGCATGCCCACGACGTTGGCTTTCTCGCCGGTCAGCATGGTTACGACGAAGGTGGCCGACCCGGCCGATTCGTCGCCGATGGCGGCGTAGTGCGCGAGCACGTACGACAGCGTGATGCCGCCGGCGCACAGCCCGAGCAGGTTCACCTTGTCGCTGCGCGCGATCTTCTTGACCACCTCGTTGGCTCGCTCTTCGGCGGCCAGGTAGTCGTCCAGGCTCCAGGCTCCGTGACCCAGCCGGGCATCCGGGTTCCGCCAGACGATCATGAACGCCTTGATGCCCTGGCTGACGGCGAACTCGGCCAGCGACCGCCCGGGCGACAGATCCATAATGTAGTGCCGGTTGATCTGCGGCGGGATCATCAGCAGCGGAACAGCGCGGACCCGGGGTGTGGTCGGCGTGTACTGCAGCAGCTCGAACATTTCCTCCCGGTAGACCACGGCGCCGGGAGTGCAGGCGAGGTCCTGGCCGACGACGAAGTGCTCGCGGTCAGCCATGGAGGGCATCCCGCCGCGCGCCAGATCGCGCAGCATGTTCTGGGCGCCGCGCATCAGCGACATGCCGCTGCTCTCGGCGGCCTTCCGCAGCGCAGCGGGGTTGGTGCCCAGATAGTTGGTCGGAGCCAGCGCCGCGGTGATGACGTTGGCCGCGAACCGGGCGCGCGCCTTGGCCTGCCAGGAGCCGTCCATGGACTCCTGCATCCGGTTCATCCACATCTCGAACAGCCGGTAGGACTGGCCCAGGATGCGGAAGTAGGGAATCGTTCGCCAGGCCTGGTCGGTGAAGCGCTGGTCGCGCTGGTCGAATGAGATATCCGACCGGCCGAGCGCGATCTTGGTTAGTTCTCCGGCTAGCCAGGGCATTTCGCGCGCAACCGCGGCCGGATCGACGAGATCGGCCACCGCGGCGAGCATGTCCAGGGGCAGCAGGTCGGCCGCTGCTTCGGCCGCATCGGCCGCGATAGCGAGGCCGCCTGCGGGTTCTGTGTCCTTGTCCATGACCTCTCCCGGGTTCGAGGCAGACATAATGCTGGGTCTGCCATCCATATCTCAGCGTTACAATCTGCCCCCGGCCGGACTACGTTGAAGGCATACCTATCTCCCCGACTCTGAATATCCAATATCCGCATCTTATTTCCCTCCATTTACGTATCTGGTTACCATTTGCTGGCCGGGAACTCTCTGACTCCTTTGTTTCGATTTTTACGCAAATGCCTAACCTCGAGACCCTGCATTTTCATTCATGGGCCTGCGAGTTTGGGCAACAGATCAACAATATTGAGATTCATAAGATCAAATGCAAAAATCTCAGAGTCATCGACATCAGTCCCCGTCTCCCGGGAATTCCATCATCGATAGCAAAATTTTGCCGTGTTTGATTTGCTTGAAAGTAACCAATGGTTTATAGCCTTTAGCTACTAAATCAAGGGTTTCTTGTATCACCATTTGATTCCTAATCTCATTCTCGACGATATATTCCTTATATACACTAGGATAAATCGTTCCGCCCGAGAAGCGCATTTTGGGCACCGGAACAAATTTAACTAGTGGTTGAGCCAA
>CAWIDQ010000106.1:0-26926 GCA_963834695.1 uncultured Actinomycetota bacterium | reverse complement strand
CGCCGAGGAACTGCTGATCTCCACCGACACGGTGCGCACCCACACCCGCAGCATCTTCAGCAAGCTGGACGTCCACAGCAGGCTGGAGGCCGTGCGCGTCGCGCGCGCCGCAGGCCTCCGGCTTCCCGAGCGCTCACTGGTGACCGGAAGCCGGCCGACGTCGGCGCCGACGCCGTTCCGCCCGGACGGGCGATGACCTGGTACCGGACCCGGTCCGGAGCAAGCAGCGGAGTGCTCGCCGGGGACGGGCCGGTCCTGCCGTTGCGGGTCGCGACTGTGATCACCCGTCTCGAGGGCGGCGCCGGCGTGCTCGCCTTGCGCGGGGCCCGCGCCCTGGACCCCGGGGTGCGCGGTGCCGACGATCGTGACCGGCAGCGGAGGTCGGCTGCTCGACGAGGCCACCGCGGCGGGCCTGGAGGTCATCGTCGACCCCTCGCTGCGCGAGGTGATCGCCCCGCGCAGCGATCTACTGGCGCTCGGGCGGCTGGAGCGGCTGTTCCGGCAGCGGACGTTCGACGTGGTACACACCCACTGCGCCAAGGCCGGAGCCGTGGGCCGCCTGGCGGCACGCCGCGCCGGGGTGCCCAGGATCGTGCACACCTTCCACGGCTTCCCGTTCCACGAGTTCCAGTCGGCGGCCCGGCGCCGGGCCTACGTATCGATCGAGCGGCGGCTGGGCCAGATCACCGATGTGGCGCTGTGCGTGGGCGGCGGGGTGGCCGCCGAGGCTGTCCGGCGGGAGCTGATCGCGCCGGAGCGGGTCCGCACCATCGGCGTCGTGGTGGACGGGGCGGACCGGGAGCGGGCGAGCATGAACGCCCGGCTGCCGCGGGAGCGCGAGCGCGCCCGCCACGCGCTTGGCCTGTCGGCCCAGGCCACGGTAGTGGGCGCGGTCGGCCGGCTGACGTACCAGAAGGCGCCCGAGGATTTCCTCACCGCGATGCAGAAACTCCGGCGGCCGGACGTGGTCGGCGTGTGGGTCGGCGGCGGTGAGCTGGCCGAGCGCATCGCCCGCCGCGCCCGGAGGCTGTCAGGCCCGCGGGTCATTCTGGCCGGAGAGCGCGCGGACGTCCTTGACCTGCTTCCCGCGTTCGACGTCTTTGCTCTGCCCAGCCGCTACGAAGGCCTGCCCACCGTGGTCGTCGAGGCCATGATCTGCGGCGTTCCCGTCGTCGCCACGGCCGTTAACGCCGTCCCCGACCTCGTGGTCCCGGGGGAGACCGGGCTGCTGGTCCCGCGCGCCGGCCCGGCCAGCTGGCCGCCGCCATCCGGTACCTGCTCGACTCGCCGGAACTCGCCGCCCGCATGGCCGCGGCGGCCCGGGTCCGCCTCGGCGACCAATACGGCGAGGCTGCCTTGCGCGCCGCGCTCACGCTGGCCTACTCGCCCGCGGCCGCGGCCTCGCTGCGAGAGTCTCAGCAGTCCCAGTAAAAATTTCTGCCACGTAAGTGCAGCCACGTAAGGTAAGGGTCCGATAAAGTTCTTCGCGTTACCGGACTTGCTGTAAACGATCGCTGGGGTGAAGGCGTCTTCACCACGTGGGCTGGTTCACCCAGGAGATCGCAGATCGGGAAGCATTCCTTCCCGTCGCGGTGCTTGATCGGGGCTGGGCGGCCGGGCTACCTGACGAAACCAATCTAGAAGCTTCAGACCAGCCGGCGGCGGACGGCAGCAAGCGTCTTGAGGCGGGGGAACGTGGGGCATGACGGCTTTGTTTGACGCGGGCAGCGCACTGGCGGAGATCAACCGGCGGCAGCCGTGCGCGCCGAGCTGGGGAAGCGACAGCGTGGCGCGGCTGGTGCTCGGTGACGACCACGTCGTGTTCCTTGACGCGCTGTCTACCGTGCTCGGCCAGCATGGATACGCAGTCAGCGCGGTGGCCCGCAGCGCGGCGGAGATGATCGCCCTCGTCCGTCGGGATCAGCCGGACGCGTGCCTGATCGACCGGAACACCCCGCTGGAGGACGACGCCCGCACCATCGGCCAGGTGCTCGCGGCCAGCGAAGGCACGAACGTCGTGGTGCTCGGCGCCAGCGCGGGTCCCGAGGCGGTCAGCCGCGCGCTGGACGCGGGGGCCTCCGGCTACCTGCATCAGTCGCGCGGCGTCGGGGCGCTGGTTTCCGCGCTCGAGCGTGTGCTGTGCGGCGAGGTCGTGGTCGACGTCCCGCGGGCCTCGGCGCCCCGGCGCACCGCCGAGCCGAGCCAGGCGCTCCGGCTCGCCGGGCACCTGACCGGCCGGGAGCGGGAGTGCCTGATGATGCTGGTGGAAGGGCTGGACACCGCGGCCATGGTGCAGCGGCTCGGCGTCTCGCGCACCACCGTGCGGACTCATCTCCAGGCCGTGCTCACCAAGCTCGGCGTGCACTCGCGGCTGGAGGCCGCGTCGTTCGCCGTTCGTCACCGGCTGCCCGACCTATGGTCCTCCGGCCAGAGCCCCCAGGCCGGGTTGCCCGCGTCCAGGTCGGCCGTTGGCACCTCGGCCGCCAGCAGGTCGGCCGCCTCCGGCCTTCCCGCGGCCAGGACGACCGCGAGCACGGTACGGCCGATCCGGCCGCGCCGCCCGCCAGCCTGGACCCGGAACTGGCCGGCGAGTCCCTGGCCGCTGCGGCCGGCCGAGGCCTGAGCGCCGGCTGACCCCTCGTCCCCGCCCGCCGTCGGCGCGCGGCCGTTCACGCAGCCGCCCTCCGTCCATGCGGCGCCCACCCGCCCCCTCAGCCCGTTGCCCCATCTCGCCATGATCATCTCCACTCTTCACGGATTCGGCGGGGGTGAACCGGATATATCACCCCGTGGACGCACTGGAACGCGGGCGTAAAAGACGAGTGGTGATCAAGGGCTAGGCCCGCCTTTCTGTCCCGGCGGCTCTGTCCCAGCGGCGGACGCGCCGGGTAGTGGCGGTACATGCAGGACCCGCGCCCAGGGCGCAAGGGGGTAGCAGCGGGCTGGCGGACCAAGGGGCCGTGCTCTCCCCGGACCGGCGTGGCAGGCTTGGGTCATGATCGTGGGCATCAGCGAGCGGCCGTTCGCTCAAGGCGAACAAGGCGGTCCGGCATGAGGAATGCGCACTCCGTGGCCGCGGTCCGGGCGGCCGAGAGCGCGCTGATGGCGCAGCTGCCGGACGGCGCGCTGATGCAGCGGGCCGCCGCCGGCCTGGCCGCCACGTGCGCCGCCCTGCTCCGCCAGGCGGGAGGCGCGGGCCAGGCGGGCCGAACGGGAGGCGCGGGCCGGGCAGGAGGCGTCTACGGGTCGCTGGTGGCCGTGCTCGTCGGCAGCGGGGACAACGGCGGGGACGCGCTGTACGCCGCAGCCCGGCTGGCCGAGCGCGGCGCGGTCGTCACCGCCATCGCTGCGGCCGGGCGCGTGCATGAGGGCGGGGCCGCCGCGCTGACCGGCTGCGGTGGTCGGCTGATCGAGGCTCCGGGTCAGGGAGCGGACGAGGCGATCGCGGTCGCCGATTTGATCATTGACGGGCTGCTGGGCATCGGCGGGCGGGGCGGCCTGCGGGAGCCAGGGGCGTCGCTGGCCGCGGCGGCCGGGCGCGCCAGCGCGCTGGTCGTGGCCGTCGACCTGCCGAGCGGGATCGATGCCGACACCGGCGAGGCGGCGGGCGTCGCGGTCCGCGCCGACGTGACGGTCACGTTCGGGACCCTCAAGCCCGGCCTGCTGATCGATCCTGGCGCCTCGTACGCGGGGGTCGTCGAGTGCGTGGACATCGGCCTGAGCAGCTATCTCGGCCCGCCCGATGTCGCGGCGCCCCAGGCCGCCGACATCGCGGCCTGGCTGCCCCGTCCGTCCGCAGAATCGGACAAGTACCGGCGCGGCGTGCTGGGGATCGTGGCCGGCAGCGACCGGTTCACCGGCGCGCCCACGCTGGCCGTTGGCGGGGCCATCCGCGGCGGGGCCGGGATGGTCCGGCTGCTGTCGTCCGCGGTCCCGGTGGCCGTGGTGCGCCAGCACTGGCCCGAGGCGGTCATCACCACCCTGGACGCGGGCCTGGGAGGCAGCGCGGCGGTCGAGGCGGCCGGCCAGGTGGAGGCCTGGGCGGCCGGGCCGGGCATGGGGACGGACGAGGTCGCGGCCGACATGCTCGCGGCGGTCCTCGCCACCAGCGTTCCGGTGCTGGTCGACGCGGACGGGATCACCCTGCTGGCCACTCACCGCGAGCTGCTGCCGCGTCCGGCGCCCACCCTGCTCACGCCGCACGCCGGCGAGCTCGCGCGGCTCCTCGGCGCAGACCGGCTGGACGTGGAAGCCCACCGCCTCCGGTTCGCCACCCGGGCCGCCGCCGAGCTTGGCTGCACCGTGCTGCTGAAGGGCTCGACTACGGTGATCGCCCCGCCCGCGTCGGACCAGGAGGTCCTGGTCAACCCCACCGGAACCAGCTGGCTGGCCACCGCCGGATCCGGGGACGTGCTGTCCGGCCTGGCCGGATCGCTGCTCGCGCAGGGCCTCGACCCGCCCCGGGCCGCGGCCGCGGCCGCGTACCTGCACGGCATCGCCGGCCGGCTGGCCGCCGAGGGCGCGCCGATCGGCGCCTCGGACATCATCACCGCGCTTCCCGCCGCGACCCGGACCGTTGTGGACACTTGATCCGGAGCCGGCGCCGGCGCCGCGCCCATGCGGCCAGCGCCCTCGGGCGCTCCGCCGCCTGACCTCTCATGCGCTCCTGCGCCTGACCCTCGTGCGCTCCTGCGCCTGACCCTCGGGCGCTCCGGCACGGATGCTCGTGGGAATCTACGTTGCTGATGGGTCTGATGTAGCGAGTGCGGCGATGAGGCCGGTGTGGCGAGCGCCACATTAGTTGAGTTGATAAAAGATTGACTCGCTCACCCTAGTCGGTCTAAGGTTGAGCTACTCAAACATTTGGCAGCCTAGCTTTCCGGCGCGGCGCAGACGGTGCCATCGCCGGCGGAGGAGGTGACATGGGAACGCCATCCGATGCGGATCAGCTCGACACGGAGATCTTCGAGGCCATGGGCCAGCTGGTCGAGGGAGTGATCGCGAAGGTCGAGCAGCTCGCGCAGAGTTACGGCCTCCCGGCCTTCTGCGTCAAGGCGCTGCAGGCGCTGAGCTCGCCGATGGCCATGCGGGATCTCGGGCGGCAGATGCACTGTGACCCCTCGTTCGTGACCGCGATCGCCGACCTGCTGGAAAAGCGCGGGCTGGCCCGGCGGGAAGCCAGCACGGTGGACCGCCGGATCAAGAACCTCGTGCTCACCGACGAGGGCATGGGACTGCGAGAGCAGGTGCAGCGTGAGTTCATGGCGCGCATGCCCTGGCGCTGCCTCGACGATGAGGAGCGGGCCTGCCTGCTGGGCCTGATCCGCAAGATGATCCGTGCCGAGGCCGGCGCGGATCCCGAGACCACCCCGCCGACCACCGGGGGGCCGCGAGCGGGGGAGGTGAGCGAGACCCTCATCTCGGCGCAGCCCAGGAGCTGACCTGGCCGGGGGCTGGCGGATAGCCGCCAGATCAGCCAGGTAGCGTCAGCCGCTGCCCCGCCACCCGATCATCCGGGGGCCATCCACCAACGACCAGTCTTCAACGTCGTGGCGAGACCGCCGCGAGGTTAGATCCGCACGCTCTCAGCAAGGAGACAGCATGTCTACCGCACAGCCCGAGACCGGGCGCCTGCGAGCGCCCGCCATCGGTGCCGGTGCCGTCGGTCAGCCTGAGCACGGGCGCCGCCTCGGCCTGGCCCTGGTTGTCATCGCTACCGCCCAGCTGATGGTCGTGCTCGACGCGACCATCGTGAACGTCGCCCTGCCGCACATCCAGACCGCGCTCGGCTTCTCCGGCTCGGGCCTGGAGTGGGTGGTGAACGCCTACGCGCTCACCTTCGGCGGCCTGCTGCTGCTCGGCGGGCGGGCCGGGGACATCCTCGGCCGCAAGCGGGTGTTCATCGCCGGGATCATCCTGTTCTCCGCAGCCTCTCTGCTCGGCGGGTTCGCGACCTCCGAGGCGTGGCTGCTGGGGGCCCGTGCCCTGCAGGGCGTGGGCGGCGCGATCGTCGCGCCGACCGCCCTGTCGCTGATCACCACCAACTTCCCGGAGGGAGCGCCGCGCAACCGGGCCATGGGCGTGTACGCCGCCATGAGCATCGGCGGCGGCCGCGGTCGGCCTGCTGGCCGGCGGCCTGCTGACCACGTTCGCGTCCTGGCGCTGGGTGTTCTTCGTCAACGTCCCGATCGGCATCGTGGTCGCGCTGCTGGCCCCGCGGGCGCTCAGCGAGTCGCAGCGTCATGACGGCCGGTTCGACCTGCCCGGCGCGATCACCGGCACGTTCGGGCTCGCGGCCCTGGTGTACGGCCTGTCCAGCGCAGGCACCACGCCCAACGGCGTCTCGCACTGGGGCGACCCCAAGGTGCTGGCCTCGCTGTCCGCGGCGGTGGTGCTGCTCGCCGCGTTCATCGTCATCGAGGCGCGCAGCAGGTACGCGCTGATGCCGCTGCGGATCTTCCGCAGCCGGAGCCGGTCCGCCGCCAACCTGATCATGCTCTGCATAGGCACGGCCATGTTCGGCATGTTCTTCTTCCTGACCCTGTTCGTGCAGCACGTCTGGGGTTACAGCGCGCTGAAGACCGGCGTGGCCTACCTGCCCATGGTCGCGGTGATCATGGCCATGGCGGGCCTGTCCACCGTTCTGGTGCCGCGCCTCGGCGCCCGGCCGCTGCTGATCGTCGCGTCGGCGATCTCGGCGGGCGGGATGTTCTGGCTGTCCCGGATTAACGAGCACAGCACGTACGTCAACGGGCTGCTCGGCCCCATGCTGGTGACCGCGGCCGGCCTGGGCCTGCTGTTCATGCCGGCGACCCTGGTCGCCCTGTCCAAGGTGGCCGACAAGGACGCGGGCCTGGCCGCCAGCCTGCCCAACGTCGGCCAGCAGGTCGGCGGCGCGATCGGGCTGGCGATCCTCGGCACCGTGGCCTGGACCGTGGTCGCCAACACCGCGCGCCACTCGGCGGCGGTGGCCAAGGCGGCCGCGGCCGCCGCGGCCAAGGCCGGCCACCCGCTGCACCTCAGTGCGGTGCAGGCCAAGGCGGCGGAAACCGGGATCTACGATCACGCGCTGGCCGTCGGGTTCTCCCGCGGGTTCGTGGTGTCGGCCGGGATCATGGTGCTGGCCGTGATCGTGGCCATCTTCATGGTCAACGTCACGCGCGAGGATCTGGCCGGCGTCCAGCCGATGCCGGTTTAAGCCACAACCGCCGGGACCCCGAACCGCACGCCCGCGGGCGTGCGGTTCGGGGTCCCGGACTGTGGTCAGGCAACGTGCAGGGCGGTGGCCGGCTCGAGCGCCAGGCGGGCGAGCTCCACGCGCGAGGCGACGCCGAGCTTCGTGAAGACCTTGCCCAGGTGGTATTCGACGGTCCGGCTGCTGAGGAAAAGCTGCGCGGCCACGTCCTTGTTGCTGGCGCCCGCGGCCACCAGGCGGGCGACCCTGCGTTCCTGGGAGGTCAGCGTGTCCAGCGCGCCGAGGTCCCGCTTGCGCGCGGTCTCCCCGGTCGCGCGCAGCTCGCCGCGCGCTCGCTCGGCCCACAGCGGCGTGCTGACGCCCTCGAAGGTGTCCAGCGCGCTGCGGAGCTGGGACCGTGCCTCGCCGATGCGGCGGTCGCGGCGCAGGCGCTCGCCGTAGGCGAGCTGGGTTCGCGCCCGTTCGTAGGGCGGCACCCGGTGGTCGTGGTACCCGAGCGCCTGGGCGAACAGCTCGTCGGCCTGCCGTGGATCGGCGGTCATGACCGCGCGGCAGCGCGCGAGCAGCCCGTCGACCAGAGGGGTCCGGCTCGCCGGCGCCCACGCCGCGAACCGGTCCAGGGCCCGCTCCGCGCGTTCCGGCCGGCCGAGCCGCAGCGCCGCGTCGATGATCCCGGGCGTGGCCAGCAACGCCTCGGGAGGGATCGGGCCGGCGTGGACCTGCTCGTAGTGCTCGATCGCCCCGGACGCGTTGCCCAGCCCCAGCTCGAGCTCGGCCAGCGCCAGGTGCGCCTCGCTCACGGCCCAGGCCAGGCCGGAGGCCAGCCCGGCGCGCCGGGCCGCCGCCGCGCAGTCCCGGCATTCCTGCTCCTGGCCGAGCAGGGCCGTGATCCAGGCGTGCAGCGCGAGGTAGGTGGTCTCGTCGCTGGCGGAGCCGAGCTGGCGTACCATCTCCAGCCCTTCCGCCGAGGCGTCGAACCCGGCCTGGACCCGGCCGGTGCACATCTCGCTGGCGGCGAGGAAGAACAGCGCCAGCACCAGATCCGGCAGCGAGCCCTCCGCCCGGCGCTGGGCCACCAGGCGGGCGAACCTGTCCCGGGCCGGCGCGAAGTCAGCCAGCCACATCCCGGCCATCCCGGCCAGCGTGGTCACCATCGGGCTGTCCGCCAGGCCCGCCTCGATCTGGAAGGCCGCGCCGAACCACTCGGCGGCGGCCGGGGCGTCGCCGTCTTGCAGGGCGGTCGCTCCGCGCAGGAACGCGCGCATGAAGTCGCGGCGGGCCCCGCCCCCGCGAACCCGCTCGACCACCCGGCTGGCTTCGGTGATCCCCTCCGCCACCCATCCGCCCAGCGCCGCGGTCGAGATCATCCGCGCGATCATCTCGAGCGCCCGGTCCGGCTTGCGGTCCGCCAGCGCGAGGGCGGCGTAGCGGACCAGGTCGAACGCGTGGTCCGGCGGGTCCTGCTGGATGGAGACGGTGGCGCGGACGAGCTCGAGCTCCGCCACGTCGACCGGGTCGGCCGTCAGCGGCCGCGCTCGTTCCGCGAGCGTCAGCGCCGCCTCGCAGAAGCCGGCCGCGAGCGACGTCTGCGCGGCACACAAGAGCCGGCGGGCCTGGCTGGGAGCCTGCTGGCTCAGTTCCGCGGCCCGCTCGTACGCCGCCGCCGCGGTCGCGTGCGCGCCACGGGCGACTGCCTGCGCCCCGGCGGTCTCCAGCTCGGCGGCGATCGCCTCGTCGGCGCGCTCGGTGGCCAGCGCCCGGTGCCAGGTGCCGCGGACGGGGTCCTCCGCCACCGTGGCCAGCGCCCGGTGGGCGGCCCGGCGCTCGCTGGGCGCAGCGGAATGGTAGACCGCCGAGCGCACCAGCGGGTGCCGGAACACCACGGCGCCGTCCGCCTGCACCAGGCCCGCCTCCTGCGCGGCGGCGAAGGCGGATACCGGCAGCCCGCAGCGCCCCAGGGCCGGCTCCAGCGTGTGCAGGTCGCCGCTCTCGTGCGCCGCAGCCAGGAGCAGGGCGCGCCGGGTGTCGTCCGGGAGCTGTGCCACCCGCAGGCGGAACAAGTCCTCGACCGCGCCCTTGGCCCGGAGCGGGCCCGAGATCGGGTCCGCTCCCTGCAGCTGACGGCTGGTCAGGCTCATCGGCAGCTCCAGCAGGGCCAGCGGGTTTCCGCCCGCGGAGCGGACGAGCATGGTCACGATCGCGGCCGATGCGGGCCGCTTCATGCCGGACTCGAGCAACGCCTCGGCCGCGGTATGGTCCAGGCCGCGGAGCTGGAGCTGGGGGAGCCCGGCGGCCTCGAACCCGATGCCCTCCCGCTGGCGCGCGGCCATCAGCAGCGCCGCGGGCTCGGCGTCGAGGCGCCGCGCGGCGAACACGAGCGCCTCCTGGGAGGGCCGGTCGAGCCAGTGCGCGTCATCGACCAGGCACAGCACCGGCGCCTGCTCGCTCGCCTCGGCCAGCAGGCTGAGCAGCGCGAGCGAGACCAGGAACCGGCTGGGAACCGGGTCGAAGGTCAGGCCGAACGCGCCGCGCAACGCCGCCGCTTGCGGCTCGGGCAGCCGGTCCAGCCGCCCCAGGCAGGGCCGCAGCAGCTGGTGCAGGCCGGCGAACGGCAATTCGTGCTCGGCTTCGACCCCGGCGCAGCGCAAGACCGTCATGTCCCCGGCGCCGCCTGCGGCGTAGCCGAGCAGGGCCGTCTTGCCGATCCCGGGCTCGCCGTGCAGCACGAGGACGGCGCTGCGCCCGCCCCGGGCGCTGCGCAGCAGGTCATCCACGACACGCTGCTCAGCCTCGCGCCCCAGCAGCATGAAGCCGATGCTAGGCCGGCCCCGGGTCTGTGACTAGGGGTGACGACTAGTAGATCACCAGATGCGACCCCCAGGCCGGCCGCCTTACGGTCGCTGCGTCGACACCCGGCCCGGGCGTCGGCGACGCAGCCTAAGGAGGCAGAAGGTGATCAGGATCAGTGGCAGGCCGCGGGCAGGCATCCGGATGCTGGCGGCGGTGACCGCGGCGGGCGCGGCGGTGAGCTTGGCCGCCTGCTCCGCGCCTGGCAGTGCGCCGGCCGCCCCGGCGGCCCCGGCCACGCACGCCGCGGCGGCGCCCGCGGCCGCGAGCCAGGCACCCGGCACGGGCAGCCCGGCTACGGCCAGCCCGGCGGCGGCCAGCCCGGCGGGCGGCGGAGCGGCGGCGCCCAGCGGCCAGCTACCCGACTACCAGCCGTCGACCGTGGTCAGCAAGTCCGCGAGCTCGACCGTGCTCACCTCGCCGGACCCGGTGGACAAGATCGGCGCGTTCTACAAGAACGCCCTGGCCCAGGGCGGATGGCACGTGACGTCGTCCTCGATGTCGGCCTATCACGCGAGCTTCACCGCGTCCCGCAGCAGCGAGGGCGCCAGCATTTCGGTGTACTCGCGGGGGAGCGGGTCTGGCATCTCGATCAGCACGCACCCCATGTGACGGCGCGCCTGACCCCCGGGCTAGTGTTCGGCGCGGCCGCCAAGGTGGCGGGCCAGGAACCGCTCGGCGGCCGCGTAGAAGCGCAGCCGGTTCTCCGGCTTGGCGAAGCCGTGGCCCTCGTCGGGGAACAGCAGGTACTCGTGGTCGATCCCGGCCTCGGTGAGGGCGGCCACGATCTGCTCGGACTCGGCCTGCTTCACCCGGGGGTCGTTGGCGCCCTGCGCGATCAGCAGCGGGACCCGGATGTCGCGCGCCCGGGACAGCGGGGACCGGGACCAGAGGAAGTCGGCGTCCGTGGCCGGGTCCCCCACCCGCCGGTGGAACTGGGCGATCATCGGGGCCCAGTACGGCGGGATCGTCTCGATGAGGGTCTTCAGGTTGGACGGCCCCACGATGTCGACCGCGCAACGGTACGCGTCCGGCGTGAAAGCCGCGCCGGCCAGCGCGGCGTAGCCGCCGTAGGAGCCGCCGTAGATGGCGACCCGGGCGGGGTCGGCCCAGCCCTGTTCGATGGCGAAGGCGACCGCGTCGGTCAGGTCGTCTTGCATCTTGCCGCCCCACTCGCGGTCGCCGGCGTTGACGAACGCCTTGCCGTAGCCGGTCGAGCCGCGGTAGTTGACCTGCACGCACAGGTAGCCGCGGTTGGCCAGCCACTGCGCCTCGGGATCAAAGCCCCAGCTGTCCCGCGCCCACGGGCCGCCGTGCACGTTCAGCACCATGGGCAGGGCCGAGCGGTCGGCGCCGGGCGGGAACGTGGCGTAGCCGTGCACGGTGAGGCCGTCCCGGGCCGTGAACGAGAACGGCTCCATCGGCGCCAGCTCATAGCGCGACAGCGCGGGCTGGTGCTCGAACAGGAAGTGGCCGGTCTTGCTGGTCCGGTCGTAAGCGAAGAACGGAATCGCGCCCGAGTCGTTGGTGAACCCGACCAGCCAGGTCGCGTCCGCGTCGTCGGCACCCACGAACATCGGGTCGCCCGGATGCAGGGCCCGGATGGCCGCCAGGTCGTCGGCGACCGACGGGTCGAGGACCAGGTACTGCGACCGGTCCTTCTCGAACGCCACGACCTGCGGCTCCCGGGTATCCGGGTGCAGCCGGACACTGCTCACGTCGGCCTCGGGATCGCCGGCCAGGACCTCTTCTGCGCCGGTCGTGACGTCGATGCGGACCAGCCGGCCGGTGTTGGCCCCGATCGAGCTGGTCGCCAGCAGCGAGCTGCCGTCCTCGCTGAACGCGATCGCGTCGCTGGTCAGCGCGTCGTCGGCGGGCACGGTGAGCAGCTCCCGCCAGTCCGCCTCCGCGGTGTCCCGCACCAGGAGGACCAGGCTCCCGTCGGGCCGCGGCGCGGCTGTCCCACGGACCGCGAGCTGCGCGTCGGCAATCCAGCCGATGAATCCCGGGTTCTCTACCTCCTTGGCCAGCTCCCCGGTGACCAGGTCCAGGCGGTACACGTCGTGCAGTTCGGGGTTGTCACGGTTCAGCCCGATCAGCACCTCGGTCGGGAACTTGCGCTCCATGGCGACGACCCGGGCCTGCACGCCGTCGAACGGGGTGAGGTCGCGGCGTTGCATGGTGTCCAGGTCGACGTCGTGCAGGCGCCAGTTCTCGTCGCCGCCGGTGTCCTGCAGGTACAGCAGGTGCCGGCCGTCATGCGCCCAGGCGAACATCCGGATGCCGCGGTCGGTGTCGTCGGTGATGACCTGCGCCGCCGCCCAGTCCACGCCGGCCTCGGCGTCGGCCGGGGCGATCCAGACGTTGAGCACCCCCTCGTGCGGCGCGATCCACGCCAGCCGGGTTCCGTCCGGGGAGATGCGCGGGCTGAGCCGCTCCGGGTTGCCGAAGAGTACCTGCCGGGGAATGAGCTCGACCATCCTGCTTGCCTATCACAGTGCTGGCCTCGGGGGGACGACCCCCCCAGGCCCCCCCGCGTGCCATCCGCTCGGGCCAGCCTTCGGCCGGCCGTCGCGGCTGGCCCGGCCTTCGGCCGGAATCCTCTCCCTGTGATGCCCCCACCCACCTCCCCATCCCTCTTCACCTGGCCGACCTTGGCCGGCCCTCGCGTCTGGCACTGGCAGACTGTGTCGACATGGACGGTCACCCGGAGGCGCTCATCGAGTTGGGCGCGATCAAGGACAACGTCGCGGCGCTGGACCGGCACGTCGGCGGTGCGCAGGTCATGGCGGTCGTCAAGGCGGACGCCTACGGCCACGGCATGGTCCCGGCCGCTGCGGCGGCGCTGGACGGCGGCGCGACCTGGCTCGGCGTGGTACACGTGGCGGAGGCGCTGGCGCTGCGCGAGGCCGGGCTGACCGCGCCGGTGCTGTGCCTGCTCGCCGCGCCGGACGCGCCGCACGAGGACGCCGTCCGCCACGACGTGGACCTGTCCGCCGGGTCGGCCGCTTTGGTCAGCCAGATCGCGGCAGCGGCGGAGCGGGCGGGCCGCAGGCCCGGCTGCACCTCAAGGCGGACACCGGGATGTCGCGAGGCGGCGCGACCGCCGCCGACTGGCCCGGCGTGGTCGCCGCGGCGCGGGCCGCCGAGGCGGCGGGCCAGGTCCAGATCGTAGGGATCTTCTCGCATTTCGCCTGCGCCGACATCCCCGGCCATCCGTCGATCGCCGCCCAGCTGGCGGCGTTCCGCCACGCGGTCTCGCTCGCGGAACAGGCCGGGGCCCGGCCGCAGGTGCGGCACCTCGCCAACACTCCGGCCACGCTGACGTTGCCGGACGCCTGGTTCGACCTCGTGCGCACCGGTGGCGGAGTGTTCGGGCTGTCCACGCTGCCCGGCGGCGCCCCGGACTGGCTGCGTCCCGCGATGACCATCCGGGCCACGCTGGTCCAGGTCAAGCAGGTCCCGGCCGGCACCGGCGTGTCCTACGGGCACCGCTACGTCACCAGCGGCGACGCCACGCTGGGCCTGGTGCCGCTCGGGTACTCGGAGGGGATTCCCCGGCACGCCACGAACACCGCGCAGGTGCAGGTCGCCGGGAAGCGGTGGACGATCTCCGGCACGGTCTGCATGAACCAGTTCGTGGTCGACTTCGGGGACGCTAGCGTGGCACCGGGCGACGAGGTGGTGCTGTTCGGGCCCGGTGACGCGGGCGAGCCGACCGCGCAGGAGTGGGCGGACGCGCTCGGCACGCTGTCCTATGACATCGTGACCAGGTTCGGCGGCCGGACGCCCAGAAGCTACTCTGGAGTAACACAGACCGCCGACCCGGTCGTGGCCACGTCACGGGAGAAGTAACTCATGGCCAGTTGGCGGCGCATCACCGGCATCGCCGGGCTGGCCGTCGGCGCGGCCGTGGCCGCGGGGGCCGGAGCCGTGCTCGCGGCGGAGAAGGTCGCGGTCGGCCGGCTGCGGCTGCAACCCGATCCCGAGGCGGACGAGCCGTTCGGCCAGCTGCGGGGGCGGGCCGCCGTGGTGATCGCCGACGACAGGGTGCCGCTGCACGTCGAGGTCAACGGCCCGGACTCCGCCCCGGTCACGGTGATCTTCTGCCACGGCTACACACTGAGCCAGGACGTCTGGCACTACCAGCGCCGGGATCTTGCCGCCGTGGCCAGGCTGGTCTTCTGGGATCAGCGCGGCCACGGCCGGTCCGGCCCGTGCCGCCCGGAGTCCTGCACCATCCCCCAGCTCGGGGCCGACCTGTACGCGGTACTGACCGCCGTGGCCCCGGGCCCGGGGCCGGTCGTGCTCGTCGGGCACTCGATGGGCGGGATGACCATCATGGCGCTCGCCCACCAGCACCCCGAGCTGTTCGGCGCCAAGGTAACCGGGGTCGTGCTGATCTCGACCGCGGCGGGCGAGATAGATCCCACCCTCTGGCTCCCGGCGCCGTTGCGCCCGGTGGCCCGGCAGGCCGCCACGCCGGTACTGCGCGGGGTGAGCACCGGGCGGCGGGCCGCCGTGACCGAGCGGGTCCGTCAGGCCGGCGGCGACCTGGCGTTCCTCGGCACGCGGTACATCGCGTTCGGCGACCCCGAGGTCAGCCCGTCCGTGGTCGAGTTCCTGGAGCGCATCATCCGCGCCACTCCCGTCGGGGTCGTGGCCGCGTTCTACCTCGCGCTGCTCCAGCACGACGAGCGGGCGGCGCTCGGCGTTCTCGGCCGGGTGCCGGTGACCGTGGTCGTCGGGGAGAATGACCGGCTGATCCCGCCCCCCCGCACCGACGAGCTGGCGGCCGGAATCCCCGGCGCGGAACTGGTCCAGGTGCCCGGAGCGGGCCATGCGGTGATCCTGGAGCGGCCCGAGCTCGTGAACCGCGCGATCAGCGAGCTGATCGCGCGCAGTGCGGCGGGCGCCACGGCGCGCGCGACCCCGGCGTAGCCGTGCCGCCGGTACTGGCCGAGATCCGGGTCTCCAGCGCGGCGCAGATGCGCGGCCTGGGGCGGCGCCTGGCCGCCCTGCTGCGCCCCGGCGACCTGGTGGTGCTGATCGGGACGCTCGGGGCGGGGAAGACCACGCTGGTGCAGGGGATCGGCCAGGGGCTCGGCGTGCGCGGGCCGGTGACCTCCCCCACGTTCGTCATCGCCCGCGTGCACCCGTCGGCCGGCACCGGGCCGGCCCTGGTGCACGCGGACGCCTACCGGCTCGGCAGCCGGGCGGAGGTCGACGATCTCGATCTCGATACCGACCTGGAGAGCTCGGTCACCGTCGTGGAGTGGGGCGACGGCCTCGTGGAAGATCTCGCGGAGAGTCAGCTGGAAGTCACGATCACCCTGGCGGGAGCGAGCGGGCCGCCCGGATCCGACGAGGCGCGCACCGTCCGGCTGATCGGCCGGGGCGAGCGCTGGTCAGCCGAGGCCGAATCCGCGCGTCTGGCCCTGTCCGCCGGGTCTGAGGTTCTATAGTTCGGTTCAGTCCACTGCACCGCTCGTACCACCAGGCTCTGGCGTTACGGCTGGCCCTGTCGTCGCCCAGCTAGTGGTTCCCAGCACTCCCATCACCTTCCCGGAGGCGCGCCGTGGCTCAGGGATATCCGCCCGGCAGGCCCGCGGGGCTGCCTCCGCGCGGCAGGCACGGGCAGCCGGACGAGCCGGGCAAGCGCGGCCGGTCCGGGCGTGACGGCCGGGCGCGCCCCGAGCGGTGGGAGCAGCTGGATGCCTTTGATGACGGCCTCGACGAGGATCTTCCGCCGTGGGCCGGGCTCGGCATCCACCCCACCGGGCCCGGCGGCAAGCAGATCAGGCCGCCGCGCGACCCGGATCACGGCCAGGGCCGGGTCGCATCCCCGGACGCCCTGGCCGGACGGCGGCCACGACTGGCCGCGCGGCGACGAGGAGTGGCCGCGGGACGGTGACGACTGGCCGCGCGACCAGGACTGGCCGCGGGACGACCGCGCCGACGCCCGGCGCGGCCGCCAGGCCGCCGCCCGGGCCAGGAAGTCCCGGCGCAGGCTCCTGACCGTTACGGGGGCGGTCGTGGCCGTAGCCGCGATCACGGCGGCGGCGCTGTGGGTCACCAAGACGTGGCCGTTCCAGAGCAAGCAGGCGGTGGCGGCCGGCGCCCCCCTGGTGACGACATTCCAGCGGGGCGAGTTCCGGTCGGTCCCGAACGCCTGCGACGAGATCAGCGCGGCCCTGCTGGCCCAGTACCTCCCCGGTAAGGTCGCCCGGGTATCGCAGGCGCTGGGCAGCGCCACCCAGAGCCAGTGCACCTGGACCCTGGATCACCGGCCCAGCTTCCGGGTGCTCACGGTGAGCACCCAGGCCTACGCGCCGAGCCTGCTGGCCAGCGGGGACGGCAGCGCCACGTCCAGCGCGACCGATGCGTACGTCCAGACCCTGCAGGGGCTGCGCGACCCGCCCAAGTCGAGCCGGGCAACCCCGGGCCCAGCTGGGCGCGGCGGTCGGGCTCGGCCGCTACGCGTTCACCGCGCTGCAGGTCTTCCACTTCGGCGACACCACGGACAAGATCACCGTGGTGGTCCGGGACCGCAACGTGCTGATCGGGGTCACCATGCAGGCCCAGGAGCGCGGCAACGGGTTCCGGCCGGTGCCGTCCGCCACCCTGCGCGCCGCCGCGCTCGCCGCCGCGCACGAGGTGCTCGCCGGGCTTCGCTGAGCCGTACGGCCCGGCCACGCTGCCGCGTGACCTACGCTGGTCAACCGTGCTGCTGCTCGCCCTGGACACCGCCACCCCGGCCATGACGGTCGCCCTGCACGATGGGTCGCGCGTCCTGGCCGGCGAGGCCACGGTGAGTCCCCGCAGGCACGGCGAGCTGCTGGCCGCCATGATCGAGCAGGTGCTCGCGGCGGGCGGCGCCACGCGCGCCGACCTGGGGGCGATCGCCGTCGGGACCGGCCCCGGGCCCTATACGGGGCTGCGGGCCGGCCTGGTGACCGCGCGGGTCCTGTCCAGCGCGCTGGGCATCCCGGCCGTGGGCGTGTGCACTCTTGACGTGATCGCGCGCGAGGCGGCTCCGGCCGCGGCGGGCCGCGAGTTCATCGTCGCCGCCGACGCGCGGCGCAAGGAGCTGTACTGGGCGCGCTACGCGCCTGACGGCCGGCGCGTCGGCGAGCCGATGGTCGGCTCTCCCGCTGAGGTCGCGCTGGCCGCGGCGGCTCCCGGCACGGCACCTGCCGCCCTTGGCCCCGGGCCGTGGCCGGTCGCGGGCGAGGGGCCGGTGCTCTACCCGGAGCTGGGCGCCTGCGCGATCCCGCCGCGTTATCCCGATGCGGCGCGGCTCGCCGAGATCGCGGCCGAGCGGCTGGCGGAAGGCGGCCCGCCGGACCCACCGGAGCCGCTGTACCTGCGCAAGCCCGACGCCCGGGTGCCGGGCCAGCCCAAGAGGGTCACGCCGTGAAGGGGGATGAGAAGGTGGGCGGGGGGCCGAGGATCCGGCGAGCGCAAGCAACGCTCCGGGCCATGACGCCGGCCGACCTCGAGGCCGTGCTCGATCTGGAGCATGCGCTGTTCGGCGACGAGGCGTGGTCCCGGCAGATGCTGGAGGGCGAGCTGGCCGAGCAGCCGCGCAGCCGCTACTACCTGGTGGCCGACGATGACGGCGTGCTCGCCGGCTACGCCGGGCTGCTGGTCGCCGGCGCCCAGGCCGACGTGCTCACCCTGGCGGTCGCGGCTGACCGTTGGGGGCAGGGAACGGGCTCGGCACTGCTCGATGCGCTGCTGGCCGAGGCGGCGCGGCGGGGATGTACCGAGATCTTCCTCGAGGTACGCACCGACAACACCCGGGCGCAGCGCCTGTACCGCAGGTACGGCTTCAGCCAGATCGGGATCCGGAAGGGCTACTACCAGCCATCGGGCGCCGACGCCCTGGTGATGCGGCGCGACGTCGGCGAGGCAGCGCGATGACCGCCCCGCTCGTGCTCGGCATCGAGACCTCGTGCGACGAGACCGGGGCCGGCCTGGTCCGGGGTCACGAGCTGCTGGCCGACGCGGTCGCCTCCAGCGTCGACGAGCACGCCAGGTTCGGCGGCGTCGTCCCCGAGGTGGCCAGCCGGGCGCACCTGGAGGCCATGGTCCCCGCGGTGGACCGGGCGCTGGCCACGGCCGGGGCCAAGCTGTCCGACGTGGACGCGATCGCGGTCACCGCGGGTCCCGGCCTGGCCGGCGCGCTGCTGGTCGGGGTGTGCGCGGCCAAGGCCTACGCCCTGGCGCTCGGCAAGCCCCTGTACGGGGTCAATCACCTCGCCGCGCACATTGCCGTCGACCAGCTCGAGCACGGCCGTCTGGATCTGCCCGCGGTGGCCCTGCTGGTCTCCGGCGGGCACTCCTCGCTGCTGCTGGTGGCCGACCTGCCGGGGGGCCTGGTACCCCTGGGGGCCACGATCGACGACGCGGCGGGCGAGGCCTACGACAAGGTGGCCCGGCTGCTCGGGATGCCCTTCCCCGGCGGGCCGCCGATCGACGCCGCGGCCACGTCCGGCGATCCGGCCGCCATCCCGTTCCCCCGAGGCAAGTACCGGGACGAGACCTTCGACTTCTCGTTCTCCGGGCTGAAGACCGCGGTGGCGCGCTGGGTCGAGGCCCGCGAGGCGGCCGGCCTGCCGGTGCCGGTGGCCGACGTCGCGGCCTCGTTCCAGGAGGCGGTCGCCGACGTGCTGACCCGCAAGGCGGTGGACGCCTGCCGGGCCAGCGGCGTCGACCAGCTGGTGATCGGCGGCGGGGTGGCGGCCAACTCGCGGCTGCGGGCGCTCGCGCGGCAGCGCTGCGAGGCGGCGGGCATCCGGCTGCGGGTGCCCCGGCCGGGACTGTGCACGGACAACGGGGCGATGGTGGCCGCGCTGGGCGCCGAGCTGCTGGCCGCCGGCGTGCCGCCGTCCCCGCTAGAGTTCCCGGCCGATTCGTCCATGCCCGTGACCAGCGTTGTGGCGGCCCAGGTTGACGAGGCCGTCCCGTCCGGATAGTGTTCGGATCTGGCACTCTCCATAGTAGAGTGCTAATGCGACGAGGCTGGTCTGACACCCGCGACGGCAGGCCGCCATGGTCGCCCTCTCTAACAACAGCTAGCCCTTTCCGGAGGGGGAGGTCAGATCGTGACGACCGCCACCAAGGTTGTTCTAAAGCCGCTGGAGGACCGGATCGTGGTACGTCCGCTCGAGGCCGAGCAGACCACCGCGTCCGGCCTGGTCATCCCGGACACCGCCAAGGAGAAGCCCCAGGAGGGCGAAGTCCTTGCGGTCGGCCCGGGTCGGTTCGACGACGCCGGCGCAAAGCGCGTCCCGATGGACGTGAAGGTCGGTGACGTCGTGCTGTACAGCAAGTACGGCGGCACCGAGGTCAAGTACTCGGGCGAGGAGTACCTGGTGCTCTCCGCCCGTGACGTGCTCGCCGTCATCGACAAGTAGCGAGCGGTTATCACCCCGCCCCGGGCCGGCCGACAGGCCAGCCCGGGGCGGTGGCGTGAAGCAGCAGCAAGCCACCACAGCAACGTGAGTATGAGGTATTCATGGCCAAGAGCTTGGAATTCGACGAGGACGCGCGGCGGGCGCTGGAGCGCGGTGTCAACCGCCTCGCGGACGCCGTCAAGGTGACGCTGGGACCCAAGGGCCGCAACGTCGTCATCGACAAGAAGTGGGGGGCCCCGACCATCACCAACGACGGCGTCACCGTCGCCCGTGAGATCGAGCTGGAGGACCCGCACGAGAACCTGGGCGCTCAGCTCGCCAAGGAGGTCGCCACCAAGACCAACGACGTGGCCGGCGACGGCACCACGACGGCGACCGTGCTGGCGCAGGCGATGGTCCACGAGGGGCTGCGCTCGGTCAGCGCCGGGGCCAACCCGATGGCGCTCAAGCGCGGGGTCGACGCCGCGGCGGCCGCGGTGTCCGAGATCCTGCTCAAGTCCGCCCGCGAGGTGCTGGAGCAGAGCGAGATCGCCAACGTGGCCACGGTCTCCGCGCAGGACCCAAAGATCGGCGAGATCATCGCCGAGGCGTTCGACAAGGTCGGCAAGGACGGCGTGATCACCGTCGAGGAGTCGCCCACGATGGGGCTCGAGATCGAGTTCACCGAGGGCATGCAGTTCGACAAGGGCTACATCTCGGCGTACTTCATCACCGACCAGGACCGGATGGAGGCCGTCCTCGAGGACGCCTACATCCTGCTGGACGGCGGCAAGATCTCGTCGATGACGGACTTCCTGCCGCTGCTGGAGAAGGTCGCGCAGGGCAAGAAGCCGCTGCTGGTGATCGCCGAGGACGTGGACGGCGAGGCCCTGTCCACGCTGGTCGTCAACAAGATCCGCGGCCTGCTGAACGTGGTCGCGGTCAAGGCCCCCGGCTTCGGCGACCGGCGCAAGGCGATGCTCGAGGACATGGCCGTGCTGACCGGCGGCACCGTGGTCAGCGAAGAGGTCGGGCTCAAGCTGGAGAACGTCGGCCTGGAGACGCTGGGCCACGCCCGCCGCGTCGTGGTGACCAAGGACACCACCACGATCGTGGACGGGGACGGCGACCAGGCCGCGATCGACGACCGGATCCGCCAGCTGCGCGCCGAGATCGAGAACTCGGACTCCGACTGGGACCGCGAGAAGCTGCAGGAGCGGGTGGCGAAGCTGTCCGGCGGCGTGGCCGTGCTCCGGGCGGGGGCGGCGACCGAGGTCGAGCTGAAGGAGAAGAAGCACCGGCTCGAGGACGCGATCTCGGCCACCCGGGCCGCGATCGAGGAGGGCATCATCCCCGGCGGCGGCAGCGCGCTGGTGCAGATCGCGGCCGGCCTCGGCGACCTCGGCAAGTCCGGCGACGAGGCGGCCGGGGTCCGGGTCGTCCGCGAGGCGCTCCAGGCCCCGGCCCGGTGGATCGCGGACAACGCGGGCGCGGAAGGCGGCGTGGTCGTCGCCGCGATCGCCGACCTCCCGGCGGGCCACGGGTACAACGCCGCGACCGGCGAGTACGGCGACCTCGTGGCGCAGGGCGTGATCGACCCGGTCAAGGTGACCCGCTCGGCGGTGCAGAACGCGGCGTCGATCGCCGGGATGCTGCTGACCACCGAGGTTCTGGTCACGGACAAGCCCGAGCCGGAGGCCGCGGCCGACGGCCACGGTCACGGTCACTCGCACTGAGTGAGTCGGCGGGCACGCCACCGCACGCGTCGCGGTGGCGTGCCCGCCTTGCTTACTCCGGGCCCGGGCGTGGCCGCGGGCCGGCCGTCGCCGATGTCAATAGGATGAGACATGGCCAGAACCGAGCAGCCGGAAGGTGACATGACCGACGTCGCCAAGTTCGCTCCGCCGGCCCTGACCTTCGACGACGTGCTCCTGCTGCCTGCCCACTCGGCCATCATGCCGAGCGAAGCCGACACGACCGCCGAGCTGAGCCGCCGCATCACGCTGCGGGTGCCGCTGGTATCCGCGGCCATGGATACCGTCACCGAGGCGCGGATGGCGGTGGCCATGGCCCGCCAGGGCGGCGCCGGGGTGCTGCACCGCAACCTGTCGATCGAGGACCAGGCGCAGCAGGTCGACATGGTCAAGCGGTCCGAGGCGGGCATGATCACCAATCCGGTGACCTGCGGCCCCGACGCGACCGTCGCCGAGGTTGAGCAGTTGTGCGCCCGGTACCGGATCTCCGGGGTGCCGGTGACCAGCCCCGGGGGTACGCTGCTCGGGATCGTCACCAACCGTGACATCCGCTTCGAGACCGACCACCAGCGCCGCGTCGCGGACGTGATGACCCCGATGCCGCTGGTGACCGCGAGGGTCGGGGTGCCGCCCGACGAGGCGCTGCGCCTGCTGGCCCGGCACAAGGTCGAAAAGCTGCCGCTGGTCGACGCGTCCGGCCGGCTGCGCGGCCTGATCACGGTCAAGGACTTCGCCAAGAGCGAGAGATTCCCCCACGCCACGAAGGACCCTGGCGGCCGGCTCGTGGTCGGCGCGGCCGTAGGCGTGGGGGAGGACGCCAAGAGCCGCGCGCAAGCTCTCACCGACGCCGGGGCCGACTTCCTGGTCGTGGACACCTCGCACGGCCACGCCCAGGCCGTTATCGACATGATCACTCAGGTCAAGGCCAACGTGTCGGTCGACGTCATCGGGGGCAACGTCGCTACCCGGGCCGGCGCCCAGGCGCTCATCGACGCCGGCGCCGACGCGGTGAAGGTCGGCGTAGGGCCGGGGTCGATCTGCACCACCCGGGTGGTGGCCGGGGTGGGCGTGCCGCAGGTCACCGCGATCTACGAGGCGGCCCGGGCGGCCCGCGCCGCGCACGTGCCGGTCATCGGGGACGGCGGCCTGCAGTACTCCGGCGACATCGCCAAGGCGATCGCGGCCGGGGCCGACACCGTGATGCTGGGCGGGCTGCTGGCCGGGTGCGAGGAAGGCCCCGGCGAGATGGTCGTCATCCAGGGTGAGCAGTACAAGCTGTACCGGGGGATGGGCTCGCTCGGGGCGATGCGGAACACCGAGCGGGGCGGGTCCTTCTCCAAGGACCGGTACTTCCAGGACGACGTGCTGCGCGAGGACAAGCTGGTGCCGCAGGGCGTCGAGGGCCGGGTGCGCTACCGCGGCCCGCTGGCCGCGGTGGCCAACCAGCTCGTCGGCGGGCTCCGGGCGGCCATGGGCTTCGTCGGCGCGCGCACGATCGCGGAGCTGCAGGAAGCCCGGTTCACCCAGATCACCGGCGCCGGACTGGCCGAGAGCCATCCGCACGACATCCAGATGGTGGCCGAGGCGCCGAATTACGGAGGAGTGGGCCGGGGGCGCACGTGACTCAGGTGGAGATCGGGCGCGGCAAGAGCGGCCGCTGCGCCTACGCGCTGGACGAGATCGGCATCGTGCCGTCGCGCCGCACCCGGCACCCGGAGGAGGTGTCGATCGCCTGGCAGATCGACGCTTACCGGTTCGAGCTGCCGCTGGTGGTCGCGCCGATGGACAGCGTGGTCTCGCCCGCGACGGCCGCGGAGATCGGCCGTCTCGGCGGCCTGGCCGTGCTCGACCTCGAGGGCCTGTGGACCAGGTTCGAGGACCCGGAGCCGCTGCTGGCCGAGGTGGCCGGGCTCGACGATGACGCGGCCACCCGGCGGCTGCAGGAGATCTACACCGAGCCGATCTCCGAGGACCTGATCGGGCGCCGGATCGAGGAGATCAGGGCCACCGGCGTGACAACCGCCGCGCGGCTGTCACCGCAGCGGACCGTGCGCTTCCACAAGGCGGTCCTCGACGCCGGGGCCGACATCTTCGTGATCCGCGGCACGACGGTGTCGGCCGAGCACGTCTCCGGCCAGGCCGAGCCGCTCAACCTCAAGCAGTTCATCTACGAGCTCGACATCCCGGTCATCGTGGGCGGCTGCGCCACCTACACCGCCGCGCTGCACCTGATGCGGACCGGGGCGGCCGGGGTGCTGGCCGGGTTCGGTGGCGGGTCGGGCCACACCACGGCGGCGGTGCTCGGCGTCGCGGTGCCGATGGCCACCGCGATCGCCGATGTCGCCGCGGCCCGCCGCGACTACCTGGACGAGTCCGGCGGCCGCTACGTGCACGTCATCGCGGACGGGGGGATGACCCGCAGCGGCGACATCGCGAAGGCCCTGGCCCTGGGGGCGGACGCGGTGATGGTCGGCTCGCCGTTCGCCCGCGCCACCGAGGCACCCGGCCGCGGGTACCACTGGGGCAGCGAGGCGCACCATCCCGACCTGCCGCGCGGCGCGCGGGTGCACGTCGGCACGATCGGCACCCTGGAGGAGATCCTGCACGGTCCCTCGAGCATGGCCGACGGGTCGATGAACCTCATGGGGGCCCTGCGCAAGACGATGGCGACATCCGGCTACTCGGACCTGAAGGAGTTCCAGCGGGTCGAGGTCGTGGTGACGCCCAGCGACCCGCGTCGCCCGGGGGCGGCGGGACGCGCCGGCTGACGTGACCGGCGGCC
Source organism: uncultured Actinomycetota bacterium (assembly GCA_963834695.1). Classification (GTDB taxonomy): domain Bacteria; phylum Actinomycetota; class Actinomycetes; order Streptosporangiales; family Streptosporangiaceae; genus JASHPR01. Next base: position 2,947 of record CAWIDQ010000106.1, on the reverse strand, counting down.
GCGCCCGGTAGGTTCAGAGCGTGATGGACGGGACGGGCGTGACGGCGAGGCTGGGCCCTGCCGAGCGGGCGGCCGCGCTCGCCGCGCTGGCGGACACCGAGCATCAGGTGCTGGTTGTCGGCGGCGGGGTAGTCGGCGCGGGCGTGGCGCTGGACGCCGCCACCCGCGGGCTGTCCGTCGGCCTGGTGGAGGCGCGGGACTTCGGCTCCGGGACATCGTCGCGGTCAAGCAAGCTCATCCACGGCGGCCTGCGCTACCTGGAGCAGCTCAACGTCGGCCTGGTCCGGGAGGCGCTGGGGGAGCGCTCGCTGCTGCTGCAGCGGATCGCGCCGCACCTGGTGCACCCGGTCTCGTTCCTGTTCCCGTTCACCCATCACGCCTGGGAACGCGCCTACGTCGGGGCCGGGGTCGGCGCCTACGACCTGCTCGGGCTCTCGCTCGGGCAGAACCGTGGGCTTCCCCGGCACCACCAGCTGACCAAGCGCGGGGCGCTGCGGGTGGCACCCGCGCTGAAGCGGTCGGCCCTCACCGGCGCGCTGCTCTACTGGGACGCGCAGGTGGACGACGCCCGCTACGTGGTGACGCTGGTCCGGACCGCCGCCGGGTACGGCGCGCACGCGGCGTCGCGCACCCAGGTGACCGGGTTCCTGCGGGAGGGCGAGCGGGTGACCGGTGTGCGCGCCGTCGACCTCGAGTCCGGGTCCGAGCTGGAGATCCGGGCCCAGCAGGTGGTCAACGCGACCGGCGTGTGGACCGACGAGATCCAGGCGATGGTCGGCGGCCGGGGCATCATCAACGTCCGCGCGTCCAAGGGCGTGCACCTGGTCGTGCCGAGGGACCGGATCCACTCCCTGAGCGGCATCATCCTGCGCACCCCGTTCAGCGTCCTGTTCGTCATCCCGTGGGGACGACACTGGATCATCGGCACCACCGACACCGACTGGTCCCTGGACAAGGCGCACCCGGCCGCGAGCCGCGCCGACATCGACTACGTGCTCGCGCAGGTCAACCGGATCCTCGCGGTGGCGCTGACCAGGGACGATGTCGAGGGCGTCTACGCCGGCCTGCGGCCGCTGCTGGCCGGCGAGTCCGAGTCGACCTCCAAGCTGTCGCGCGAGCACACGGTCGCCCATCCGGTCCCGGGCCTGGTGATGATCGCGGGCGGCAAGTACACCACCTACCGGCTCATGGCGCGGGACGCGGTGGACGCGGTGGCGCACGGCCTGGACGGGCGGGTAGCGCCCTCCTGCACCGACGCGGTGCCGCTCGTCGGCGCCGACGGTTACGTCGCGCTGTGGAACGCCAGGTACTCGCTGGCGCGGTCGTCCGGCCTGCACGTGGCGCGGATCGAGCACCTGCTGCACCGTTATGGATCACTGACCGGGGAGGTGCTCGACCTGATCGCCGCCGACCCCGGCCTGGGCAAGCCGCTGGCCGGCGCCGACGACTACCTGCGCGCCGAGGTCGTCTACGCCGCGTCGCACGAGGGCGCCCGGCACCTCGACGACGTGCTGGCGCGGCGCACCCACGTGTCCATCGAGACCTGGGACCGCGGGCTGTCGGTGGCGGGGGAGGCCGCCGGGCTCATGGCGGGGCCCATGCGGTGGAGATCCCGGCAGGTGGCCCGCGAGGTCGAGAACTACCAGGTCCGGGTCAGGGCCGAGCGGGCCTCGCAGGACGCCGAGACCGACCAGGACGCCGACGCGATCAGGCTGGGCGCCCCCGACATCGTGCCGGTCGTCAGCAACGGCGCGGTCGGCGTCTGACCGCGCGGCGGGGGCCCCGGGGCGTGCCTCCCGGGTGCGGGGATCCCCGGGGGCGGCGTGCCCCCGGGTGGGACCCAACTAAACTTCCCGGCATGTCCCGACCCCGAGTGCTGTCCGGCATCCAGCCCACCGCCGATTCCTTCCACCTCGGCAACTACCTGGGCGCGCTGCGCCAGTGGGTGGCGTTGCAGGACACCCACGATGCCTTCTACTGCGTCGTCGACATGCACGCGATCACGGTGCCCGTCGACCCTGCGACGCTCCGCCGCCGGACCAGGGTCGCCGCCGCGCAGCTGTTCGGCGCCGGCCTCGACCCGGACCGCTGCACGGTCTTCGTGCAGAGCCACGTGCCTGAGCACGCGGAGCTGGAGTGGGTGCTCGGCTGCCAGACCGGATTCGGCGAGGCCAGCCGGATGGTCCAGTTCAAGGACAAGTCAGCCCGGGCCGGCGCAGAGGCGGCCAGCGTGGGCCTGTTCACCTACCCGATCTTGCAGGCCGCCGACATCCTGCTGTACCAGACCGACCAGGTCCCCGTCGGGGAGGACCAGCGCCAGCACCTGGAGCTGACCAGGGACCTGGCGCAGCGGTTCAACCACCGGTTCGGGCCGACGTTCGCGATACCCAGCGCGTACATCCTGCCCGAGGTCGCGAAGATCACCGATCTGGACAACCCGACCGCGAAGATGGGCAAGTCGACGTCCTCCCCGCAGGGCATTATCGACGTGCTCGAAGATCCGGCGTCGATCCGCAGGAAGATCAGCCGCGCGGTGACCGACTCCGGCAGCGAGATCCGGTCCGACGAGCAGGCCAAGCCGGGCATCACCAACCTCCTGCGGATCTACTCGGCGCTGACCGGGGAGACCGTGGCGAGCCTGGAGCAGCGCTACGCGGGCACGGGTTACGGGCCGTTCAAGAAGGACCTGGCCGAGGTGGTGGTGAACGCGTTCGCCCCGATCCGGGAGCGGACCGAGAAGATCCTCGCCGGCGAGGCCGGGCTCGACCGGCTGCTCGCCCACGGCGCGGCGCGCGCCCAGCGGGTGGCCGGCCCCACCATGGACGCGGTCCGGGACCGGATCGGCTTCCTGGCGGCCTCAGACAGCGACTCCGCGGGAATGCCCGCGAATGTACCGTTGGGCGGGCTATAACCCGCCTTTTGGTACATTCATGAGCACCCCGGGCGC
>CAWIDQ010000105.1:0-12839 GCA_963834695.1 uncultured Actinomycetota bacterium | reverse complement strand
GCTCGGCGAGCTCGGGGTGGCCGACCTCGCCGTCGAGGTCGGCGGCCGCCACGTCTTTCACTTCTTCGCTCACTGTGTTTCCTTCTCGTTCCCGGCTCGGTTAGGCCGGGATTGTCCGGGTGCGCGGGCCCGCGCGGAGCACCTGGGACGGCAGCGGACGCCCGATGATCCGCTCCGCGTCGACGGCGGCGTCGATCATTGCCTCCAGGTCGATCCCGGTCGCCACGCCCATGTCCTCGACCATGTGCACGAGCTCCTCGGTGGCGATGTTGCCGGTGGCGCCGGGCGCGTACGGGCACCCGCCGAGCCCGCCCACCGAGGCGTCGAAGTCCGACACCCCGAGCTCGAGCGCGGTGAGCACGTTGGCCAGGCCGGTGCCGCGGGTGTTGTGAAAGTGCAGGTTGAGCGCGACATCGGGATGGGCCGAGCGGAACGCGCCGACGAGCTCGCGGACCCGCCGCGGCGTGGCCATGCCGGTGGTGTCGCCGAACGAGATGCAGTCCGCGCCGTCAGCCACCGCCCGCGAGGCCACCCGGACCACCCGCTCGACCGGCACGTCGCCCTCGTACGGGCAGCCCCACGCGGTCGACACGATCACCTGGCAGGTGGCGTCGCGCTGGTGGGCCTCGTCGATGACCACCGCGATGTCATCCAGCGACTCCTCCGTGGACCGGTTCACGTTCTTGCGGTTGTGGGTGTCGGAGGCCGACACCACGGCCTCGATCTCGGTGAGCCCCCGGTCCAGCGCCCGCCTGGCCCCGCGCAGGTTCGGGACCAGGGCCGAGTACCGGACGGACGGCGCGCGCTCGATCCCGAGCCACACCTCGTCGGCGTCGGCCATCTGCGGGATGGCCTGCGGCCGGACGAACGACACCGCCTCGATGCGCTGCACGCCGGTCGCGGACAGCCGGTCGATGAGCTCGATCTTGGCCTCGGTCGGCACCGGGTCCTCGTTCTGCAGCCCGTCACGGGGACCGACCTCGCGCACCGAGATCCGCTCCGGAAGGTCACTCATCCCGGGTCCCCTGCTCGCTCACGGCCTGCCTCCTTATGCGCCCGGCGGCGTCGTTCACGCGACCGGCTGCCTTCCTCATTTGCCAGGCTGCCTTCCTCATTTGCCCGGCCACTGTGGGTTCCTCTTCTGTACGAACGCTGCGATGCCCTCTTTTCTGTCCGCCGAGAACGCCGCGGCCCGCCAGGCAGAATCTTCGACCTCCAGGCCGGCGGCGAGCGGGAGGCCCGCGCCCAGCCGCAGGGCCCGTTTCGCGTTCACCACGGCCACCGGCGAGTTGCGCGCGATCCGGCCGGCCAGCTCGCGGGAGATCTCGCCCGCCCCGCCCGTCGGCACCAGGCGGTCCGCCAGTCCCAGCCGCTCGGCCTCGGCGGCGTCGACCCGGCGCCCGGTGAGCACGAGGTCCGCGGCCCGGCCGGGACCGAGGCGGCGCAGCGCGAGCTGGGTCCCGCCGCCGCCCGGGACCAGGCCCACGGTGGTCTCGGGCAGCCCGAACACGGCGGTCTCGTCGGCCACGATCAGGTCGCAGGACAGCGCCAGCTCGCAGCCGCCGCCGAGCGCGTAGCCGTGGACCGCGGCGATCACCGGCTGCGGCAGGGCGAGTACGGCGCCGAATGCCGCGCGGAACACCGGCCGCTGCGCCAGCAGGTCGGCGTCGCTCATCGCCGCCCGCTCTTTCAGGTCGGCGCCGACGCAGAAGGCCTGGCCCGCCGCGATGAGGACGATCGCGCGGATCTCGCGGTCGGCGGCCAGCCCGGCGCACACCTCGGCCAGCCGGGCGGCCATGGCCGTGCTCAGCGCGTTCATGGCCTCGGGCCGGTCGAGCACAATCTCCGCGACGGCCGCCTCGGGCAGCCTGCGCACGCTCACGCCATCTTGAGTCATACCGGCAGGCTAGCCGGGTCGCACCGCCAGGCCGTCAGCGATCCTCCCGCGCCAGCCGCGCGTGCTCATCTTCGACCAGCTGGAACAGGGTCGCCTGGACCTGCTCGACCTGGGGGATCTCGGGGAGGACGAGCTGGCCGTGCTCGCCTGCGGACTCGACGATGAGCTTGCCGCTGCCGACCAGCCGGTCGATCGGCCCGCGGGAGAACGACACGTCGCTGATCCTGGTCAGCGGAAAGTCGCGGCCAGACCGGGCCAGGATGCCCTCGCGGAGCCGCAGCCGGCGGGTGGTCAGCTCGTAGGTCGTCGTCTGCCACCGCAGCAGCGGGACCACGCCCCAGATGATCACGGCCAGGAAGACCACGATGCCGAGTGCGTCCCTGGCCGCGCCCGCGTCGCGGCCCGACGGGATCATGATCAGCGCCGCGATCGCGACCGCGAGGATCACCACCAGGATCGAGAACGGGTGCAGCAACGTCTTCCAGTGAGGGTGCAGCCTCAGCACGTAATGCTCGCCCTCAGACAGAGACTCATCGCCGGCCATAGGCCACATCGTGGCACGAGTCAGGGGTTTGCGCCTGCGGGCCGTTACCGGACGTGGACCACGTCCCCGGCGCTGACCGGGACCAGCCCCGAGGCGGACCGGATCACCAGCCGGCCGGCGCGGTCCACCTCGCACGCGACCCCGGTCACCGTCGCGCCGCCGGGCAGCGACACCCGGACCTGCCGGCCGAGCGTGCTGCACAGCCCCTGGTACTCCTGGCGGAGCCCGCCCTCGTCCGCGTCCCCTCCTCGGCTGGTCCAGGCCAGGTACCAGTGCTCAAGCTCCCTGAGCACGCCGGCCAGCAGCCGGTCCCGGTCCGTGCGCGCGCCCTCCAGCGCGAGCGAGGTGGCACCCGCCGGCAGTTCGTCCCGGCCGGCGGACACGTTGATCCCGGTGCCCACCACGATCGCGTCGCCGGCCTGCTCGGCCAGGATGCCGGCCAGCTTCGCGCCGTTGACCTGTACGTCGTTGGGCCATTTCAGCCAGGCGTCCACCGCTGGCCCGGCGCGCAGCGCCCGCGCCACGGCCACGCCGGCCAGCAGCGGCACCCAGCCCCGGCTGGCCGGGGGCACGCCGGCGGGGCGCAGCAGCACCGAGAACGCAAGCGCGGCCCGCGGCGGGCTGACCCAGTGCCTGCCGCAGCCGCGCGCCCGGCGGACTGGGTCTCGGCCGCGAGCACCGCACCCTCCGCGAGGCCGCGTCTGGCCTCGGCGAGCAGGTCCGAGTTGGTGGAACCGGTCTCGGCTACCACGCGGATGTCCCGCCAGAACCCGCCCGGGGCGACCAGCGCCTCGCGCAGCGCCCCGGCGTCCAGGGGCGGCCAGGCCGCCGGACTCGTACTCGCCACGCCGCCATTCTCGTCGCTTCCCGCCGCCCTCTGGCCAGCCGCACCCGGTGGCGTCGCGGGGGGCCCGGTTACCTTCCGGGTTCGGCGGGCGTCCTCGCGGCGGGAACGGGCCCGGCCGCCTCGGCGGGCTGGCCGGCCCGCACGGCTGCGGCCCGCAGCTGCGCCACGATCCCGCCGGCGACCGCCGCCCCGGCCAGCGCGACGCAGGTCACGGCCTCGGCGTGCGCGGACACGAGCCGGAACGCCTCCGTGCCTTCCTGGACGGGGAGGCCGCCGGCCAGGTTCAGGTACAAGGTCCCGAACGTCGCCACCCCGATGACCAGCCCCAGCTGGTTGACCGTCACGATCACGCCGGTCGCGTCGGCGGCATCGGCCACCGGTACCCGCATCAGCACCGCGGTCATCAGCGGGCTGAACGCGGAGGCCATGGCCGCTCCGAGCACGGCGAGCACCAGGTAGAGCGCGACACCGCCGCTGTCGCCGTCGCGCAGCACCGCGGCCAGCGCCAGCAGCGCGGCCGCCATCCCGGCGAAGCCCCAGATGGCCAGCCACGGGCGGACGCGCGCGGGCAGGCGCTGCCAGTTCAGGCTCACCAGGGCGAACGCCACCGCCGACGGAGCGAACGTCAGCCCGGCCCGGAGCGGCGAGTCGCCGAGCCCGCCCTGCAGGTGCAGCGCCAGGGTGAAGAACAGGCCGCCGAACGTGGTCATGACCGCGAACAGCGCCACGATGCCGAGCGCCACCCCTGGCAGCCGCAGCACCCGGCCGGGGACCAGGGGTGACCCGCTGCGGGCGGCCAGCCTCCGCTCCGCGGCCGCGAAGACGGCGAACGCCGTGGCGCTGCCGGCCAGGCAAGCCCAGCCCCAGGCCGGCCAGTGCTCGGGCTGGCCCAGGACCAGCGGCACGACCAGCGCGAGCACCGCGAGCGCCAGGGTCAGCAGGCCGGGCAGGTCCAGGCCACGGCCGGACTCGGCGCGCCCGGCGGGCAGCTGCCGCGCGCCCGCCGCCAGCAGCACCGCGCCGATCGGCACGTTCACCAGGAACACCGGCCGCCAGCCGGCGCCGAACAGGTTCGCGCTGATCAGCAGGCCGCCGGCGATCTGCCCGACGACCACGCCGCCGGCCAGCACGGCCGCGTAGGCGCTCATCGCCCGGGCCCGGGGAGCGCCGCTGAACGTCCGCTGGATCAGGCTGAGCACCTGCGGGATCATCATCGCCGCGCCGGTGCCCTGGATGAAGCGGAGCGCGATCAGCAGGGCCGACGAGGCCAGCCCGCAGCCGAGCGAGGCCAGCGTGAACACCGTCAGGCCAGCCAGGAACACGCGGCGGTGGCCGAGAAGGTCGCCCAGGCGCGCGCCGGTCACCAGCAGCACCGCGTAGGCGATCATGTAGCCGGCGATCACCAGTTGCAGGCCCGCGCCGGAGGCGTGCAGCCCGGCGTGAATCGACGGGGCGGCGACGTTCACCACCGAGGCGTCCAGCACCGCCATGAACTGGCCGGCGAGCACGATCGCCAGCAGCACGCCGGGCCTCGGCCGCCGGCGCCCGGGCGTCTCGGACGGGAGGGAATGAGCGGCCGGGGTCCGGCCGCTAACGACAGTATCGGTCATGTGATCGAGCCTGCCGCCCGGGTCATGCTAGTACCAAGAGCCTGTTTATCCTGGTACCAACACCACCTGGCAGGACCGGCTTTACGACGCCAGGATGGGAATATGAGGACGGTGACGGCGCGATGACCACCACCGCGGACCGCCCGGGCGAGGCCATGACGACCGCGGCGGCCAAGGCCTGCGACCGTACCCGCCGGGCGGAGCTGGCCGCGTTCCTGCGCAGCCGCCGGGAGCGCATCACGCCCGAGGACGCCGGGCTGCCGCCGGGGCTGCGGCGGCGGACCGCCGGCCTGCGGCGCGAGGAAGTCGCTCAGCTCTCGGGGGTCGGCGTCACCTGGTACACCTGGCTGGAGCAGGGCCGCCCGATCAACGCCAGCACCCAGGTCCTGGACGCGGTAGCGCGCACGCTCCGGCTCGACCAGGCGGAACGGGAACATCTGTACCGGCTCGCGAACTCCGCGGCGGCCCCGCCCCCGGCAGCGGCGGACGGGCCGGGCGTCCCCGAGATCCAGCAGATCCTGGACGGGCTGACCACCCTGCCGGCCACGGTGCTCAACGAGCGCTTTGACGTGCTGGCCTGGAACGCGGCCTTCGCCGCGCTGTTCCCCACCGTGGTCGCGACCCCGGCCGCGGACCGCAACACGCTCTGGCTGAACTTCACCCATCCGGGCTGCTGCCACCCGTACCTGAACCGCGCCGACCAGCTGGGCATGATGGTCGCGCAGTTGCGCGCCGCCTACGGGCGCCATCTCGAGGCGCGGCCTGGACCGGATTCGTCCGGCGGCTGCAGGCGGCCAGCCCCGAGTTCGCGCGGATGTGGGCCGAGCACGAGGTGGCCAGCCCGGCGAGCTACCTCAAGGTCTTCCGTCATCCGGTGCACGAGCGGTTGACCATGACGACGAACTCGCTGGCCGTGCTGGCCGTGCCAGGGACCCGGATAGTCGTCTACACCCCCGCGGACGAGCCGACCCGCCAGGCCCTGGCCAGCCTCATCGCCGGTGACGGCGCCGAGGCCCGGTTCCGTGCTGGGACGCCCACCTAGGCTGAGAACGGGCCGCTCACCGGGCCCGGCCCGGTAACTCCGGGTCCGGTTCTGCCCTAACCTGTCCGGCATGGCCACCGAAGTTCTGCCGCCGGCCGATGCGGCCGACGAGCCCGCCCCGCACACGACCGCGGGCAAGATAGCCGACCTCGAGAAGCGCAGGCATGAAGCGGTCCACGCCGGATCCGAGCGAGCGGTCGAGCGGCAGCACGCCCGGGGCAAGATGACCGCGCGGGAGCGGATCGACAGGCTGCTCGACCCCGGCTCGTTCACCGAGTTCGACGAGCTGGCCCGGCACCGCGCGACCGACTTCGACATGGCGTCCAACCGCCCGTACGGCGACGGCGTGGTCACCGGGTACGGCACCATCGACGGGCGCCCGGTCTGCGTGTTCAGCCCGGACTTCACCATCTTCGGCGGGTCGCTCGGCGAGGTCTACGGCGAGAAGATCGTCAAGGTGATGGACCACGCGCTGAAGACCGGCTGCCCGGTGATCGGCATCAACGACGGCGGCGGCGCGCGGATCCAGGAGGGCGTGGTCGCGCTCGGCCTGTTCGCCGAGATCTTCTATCGCAACGTGATGGCTTCGGGCGTGATCCCGCAGATCTCGCTGATCATGGGCCCGTGCGCCGGGGGTGCCGTCTACTCGCCCGCGATCACCGACTTCACCCTGATGGTCGAGGGCACCTCGCACATGTTCATCACCGGACCCGACGTGATCAAGACCGTGACCGGGGAAGAGGTCAGCTTCGAGGACCTCGGCGGCGCCTACGCGCACAACGTCAAGTCCGGTGTCGCGCACTACCAGGCCAAGGACGAGAACGACTGCCTCAGCTTCGCCCGCGAGCTGCTGTCCTACCTGCCGTCGAACAACCTGGACGAGCCCCCGGCGGCCGGCGGAGGCGACGCGGCGATCCTGGACATCACCGAGGTCGATGCCGAACTCGACGGCCTCATCCCGGACTCGCCGAATCAGCCCTACGACATGCACGACGTGATCACCCGGATCCTGGACGACGGGGAGTTCCTGGAGATTCACGCGGGCTTCGCCCGCAACATCGTGGTCGGCTTCGGCCGGGTTGAGGGCGCGTCTGTCGGCGTGGTGGCCAACCAGCCCATGCGCTTCGCCGGCTGCCTGGACATCAACGCGTCGGAGAAGGCGGCCCGCTTCGTCCGGACCTGCGACGCGTTCAGCATCCCGGTGGTCACCTTCGTGGACGTGCCCGGCTTCCTGCCCGGCACCGACCAGGAGTACGGCGGGATCATCCGCCACGGCGCCAAGCTCATCTACGCCTACGCCGAGGCGACCGTGCCCAAGATGACCGTGATCACCCGCAAGGCCTACGGCGGCGCCTACGACGTGATGTGGTCCAAGCACCTCGGCGCCGACAGTCGCCTGGCCGACCGCGCAGATCGCGGTGATGGGCGCGCGGGCGCAGTCAACATCATCTTCCGGCGCGAGCTCGCGGCGGCAGCCCGGAGCGGCCGAAGCCGGGCCCGTGCGGAAGACCCGGGTCACCGAGTACGAGGACACGCTGGCCAACCCGTACGTGGCCGCGGACCGCGGCTACGTGGACGCCGTCATCCGGCCCGCGGAAACCCGCTCGCAGGTGGTCCGGGCGCTCCGGACGCTCCGGACCAAGCGCCAGACCCTCCCGCCCCCCCGCAAGCACGGCAACATCCCGCTGTAGGGTCACGCCCCGAAAACCGCGGACACTGATCGCTGGTGAAGAGACGTTTGGCGGGCAGTAGATAGAGTCGTGGGCAACATAGACCGAGAACGGATCACCTCTGCCACTCCTCTCCCGGTACGCCATCATGGTCGATGTCGGATATATCTACGCGTCCGCGGGCGAACTGCTGTTCGGGGCCGCCTCGCGCCGTGACTACCGAGTGGATGCGGACAAGCTGATCCAGGCGCTCACCCGGTATGCGGACGACCAGGTACGCGGGGAGCTGTTGCGGGTCTACTGGTACGACGCGGCGAGGGACCGGGTGCCGACCATCGATCAGCGGGTCATCGCCCAGATGCCGTGGGTCAAGCTGCGGCTGGGCAACCTGAACGCGCGCGGCCAGCAGAAGGGCGTGGACGCCCAGATCCGCGCCGACATGGAAGCGCTGGCCCGGCACCGCGCGATCACCAACGCCATCCTGGTCGCCGGCGACGAGGACATGGTCCCCGCCGTGGAGGCCGCGCAGGCGTTCGGCGTGCGGGTCCACCTGTGGGGCGTCGAGCCCCCGTACGGCACGAACCAGGCCGAGCGGCTGGTCTGGGAGTCGGACACGGTGGAGGTCCTCGAGCGGTCGTTCATCGAGCCCTATTTCACCAGGCAGGTCGCGGCCGAGCGGCTCCCCCGCCAGGTCAGGGGGCAGCCCGGGTCGGCCCGGGGCCGCTCGGCCAGCCTGCGGCCGGGTCTGCGCCGTCCCCGGCGCAGGTGTTCGGCGACCGGCACTCGCCGCGCCTGGCCCATGGGTACCGGACCCCCCATCCCCCGGGGCCGGCTACGGCCCGGCCGCGGCGACCCGGCGTGGCCCGGAGAAGGAGCGGGTCGAGGAGCCGGCGAGCACGTAGCGCAGAAGTGGATCCTGACCCGCGGCGAGGACAACATCCGCGACCTGCTGCCCGGGCCCATCCTGCCGCCGGTCATCGACAAGGAGCTGCTGGTCGACGCCGAGAAGGAGCTCGGCCTGTCGCTCCGGGCCTACCAGGAGGCCCGGGAGTGGCTGCGGGACGCGTTCTGGGCGCGGGTGCACCGGCAGTTCGGCATCGCACCGGCAGGTCGAGAGGCTGATGACCGCGCACGGCGATCACGACCAGCCGCCGGTGCTGGCCATCGTGCGGGGTAACCCGTCGGCCGAGCAGATCGCGGCCGTGCTGACCGTGTTGTCCGCCCGGGCAGGTCAGGCCGGGCGCACCCGGACCGCCGAGACGGCCCGTTATGGATGGTCGGCCAGGTCCCGGTTGCTGCGCGCGCCCACGGCGCGCGGCCCCGGCGGATGGCGGGCCAGCGCGCTGCCACGCTGAGCCGATGATCCGGCCCCGGGCCGACGACCTGCCGCAACGTCACTAGACTCCTAGCGCAGTCGAGAGGAGCCGCTGTCGTGCGCAAGGTCCTGATCGCCAACCGCGGCGAGATCGCGGTCCGGATCGTGCGGGCGTGCCGTGACGCGGGCCTGGCCAGCGTCGCCGTCTACGGTGAGCTCGACCTGGACGCGCTGCACGTGACGATGGCCGACGAGGCGTACGCGCTGGGCGGCCGGACCGCCGCCGAGAGCTACCTCGACATCAGCAAGATCCTCAAGGCGGCGGCGGAGTCCCGGGCGGACGCGGTCCACCCGGGGTACGGGTTCCTGGCCGAGAACGCCGAGTTCGCGCGCGAGGTCATCGCGGCCGGGCTGACCTGGATCGGGCCGCCGCCCGAGGCGATCGACGCGCTGGGCGACAAGATCGCCGCCCGGCGGATCGCCGGCGCGGTCGGCGTACCGCTGGCGCCGGGCAGCGACGGGCCGGTTTCCGGCCCGGAGGAGGCGGCGGCGTTTGCGGCCGAGTATGGGCTGCCGATCGTGATCCAGGCCGCCTACGGCGGGGGCGGGCGCGGGCTGAAGGTGGCCAGGACCGCCGAGGAGATCGGCCCGCTGTTCGAGTCCGCGGTGCGTGAGGCGGTGGCCGCTTTCGGGCGCGGCGAGGTCTTCGTCAAGCGCTACCTGGAGCGGCCGCGGCACGTGGAGACGCAGTGCCTGGCCGACTCGCGCGGGAACGTGGTCGTGGTCTCCACCAGGGACTGCACGCTGCAGCGCCGGAACCAGAAGCTGGTCGAGGAGGCCCCGGCGCCGTTCCTGTCCGACGAGCAGGAGATGCTGCTGGGGTCCTCGTCCAAGGCGCTGCTGCGCGAGGCGGGTTACGTGGGCGCCGGCACCTGCGAGTTCCTGATCGGGGAGGACGGCACGATGTCGTTCCTCGAGGTGAACACCAGGTTGCAGGTGGAACACCCGGTGACCGAGGAGGTCAGCGGCATCGACCTGGTCCGGGAGATGTTCCGGATCGCCGACGGCCAGGAACTCACCTACGACGACCCGCCGCTGCGCGGGCACTCGATCGAGTTCCGGATCAACGCCGAAGACCCGGGCCGCGGGTTCCTGCCCGCGCCCGGGACGATCACGACCTGGCGGCCGCCGTCCGGGCCCGGCGTCCGGCTCGACGCAGGCTACAGCGCGGGCATGACCGTGCCGCAGGCGTTCGATTCGCTGATCGCGAAGCTGATCGTGACCGGGGCGAACCGTGTTGAGTGCCTGGAACGCTCCCGGCGGGCGCTGGCCGAGTTCGAGATCGGCGGGATGCCGACCGTGCTGCCGTTCCACCGGGCGGTCGTGGACGACCCGGCGTTCACCAGCGAGCCGTTCACGGTGCATACCGGGTGGATAGAGACCGAGTTCCGTGGTGATCTGCTGCCGTACGCCGGCGAGGTGGCCTCGGCGGACGGTTCCGGCGCGGGCGAGCGGGAGCGGATCACGGTCGAGGTCGGCGGCAAGCGGCTGGAGGTGGTGATACCGGCGGGGCTCGGCCGGGCCGGTGCCGCCACGGCTGGTGCGCCCGGCCGACGCCGGCCCCCGTCGTCCCGCCGGCGCGCGGAAGGTGGCGGTGGCGGCGCGTCCGCGGGCGGCGATGCCCTGGTCAGCCCGATGCAGGGCACGATCGTGAAGATCGTTGCCGAGGAAGGCCAGCAGGTGTCGGCCGGGGATACGGTCGTGGTGCTCGAGGCGATGAAGATGGAGCAGCCGCTGACCGCGCACAAGGACGGCACCGTGACCGGCCTGGCCGTCGAGGTCGGCCAGACCGTCTCGACGGGCGAGATCATCTGCCGACTGCCAGACTGAGACCTGTGGCTCGTCTGCCGGGCGATCCCGGGGTCTTCCGCTGGTTGTGGTTCGCGATCGGATTCCGGCTGCCGCCCGAGAACCGGGACTGGGTCAAGCACGAGCTGACCGACGCCGGATGGCGGACCCGGACCGTGCTGCGCCACCTGGCGATCATCATCCCGATCTGCATCGTGCTCGTCGTCGTGCTGACCACGCTGCTGCCCGCGCCGGTGTGGCTGGGTCTGACCATGGTGGCGCTGATCCTGTCCGGCAGCATCTTCACGGTGGCCGCGTACGCGGACGACATCCGCGTGTCCCGGATGCGCCAGCATGGCCTGGAGCCCCCCGACGACCCGGACCTGGGCCACCCGGCCCACTGAGTTACCCGGGGGATAACCCCCGGACCCCCAGACCGGGGGGCTTCGCCCCCCGGAGCCCCCCGGCCGACTGCTCGGGCCAGCCTCCGGCCGGCCCTCGCATCCGGCACCTCCGCCGACGCCCGCATCCAGCTGCCGGTCGGCCCCCCGCTGAGGCGAATTCAGTGGTACTCGGGCTGCATGAGCCGCCGGGCGGCCTCGGTGATGCTGCCGGACAGGCTCGGGTACACGGCGAAGGTGTGCGCGATCTGGCCCACCGAGAGGTGCTGCTCCACGGCCAGCGACACGCCCAGGATAAGCTCGCTGGCCCGCGGCGCGACCACCACGCCGCCGAGCACCCTCCCGCTGTGCGGGCTCGCGAACAGCTTGACGAAGCCGTCCCGGAAGCCCTGCATCTTCGCGCGCGCGTTGGTGGCCAGCGGCAGCTTGCCGACCACCGCGTCCGTCTCGCCCGAGGTCACGGCCTGCTGGGTCACGCCGACCATGGCGATCTCCGGCTCGGTGAACACGGTCGCGGCGACGTGGCTGAGGTTCAGCGGCTGTACCGCCTCGCCGAGCGCATGCCACATCGCTATCCGGCCCTGCATGGCCGCGACCGAGGCGAGCATCTGCACGCCGGTGCAGTCGCCGGCCGCGTACACGCCCTGCACGTGGGTCCGCGACACCCGGTCGACCGGGATGAACCCCCCGCTGTCCAGCACGATCCCGGCCTCCTCCAGGCCGAGCCCGCCCGTGTTCGGGACCATCCCGACCGCGAGCAGGCAGTGCGAGCCGCGCACCGTCCGGCCGTCCTCCAGGGACACCGCGACACCGTCGCCGTCGCGCTTCGCCGACGCTGCCCGGGACCGGCTGAGCACGGTCATCCCGCGCCGCCGGAACACGTCCTCGACCACCGTGGCGGCGTCGGCATCCTCCTGCGGCAGCACCCGGTCACGCGAGGAGACCAGGGTGACCTGTGAGCCCAGGGCCTGGTAGGCGCCGGCGAACTCGGCTCCGGTCACGCCGGAGCCGACCACGATCAGCTCCGGGGGCAGCTCGGGCAGGTCGTAGAGCTGCCGGAAGGTCAGGATGCGCTCGCCGTCCGGCTCCGCGCCGGGCAGCAGGCGGGGGCGCGCGCCGGTCGACACGAGCACGATGTCCGCGCTGAGGAGGACGTTGCCCGCTTCGACGGTGTGCGGGCCGACCCGCTCCCCGGTCCCGTCGGCCAGCCGGCCGGTCCCGCTCACCACCTCGATCCCCTCGGCCGCCAGCCGGGCCGTCACATCCTCGGACTGCGCCCGGGCCAGCGTCCGGACCCTGGCGTACAGCCGCGGCGCGTCCACGGTGGCCAGGGTCGTGCCGTCGCCGGAGCCGGGAGGACAGATGCCCAGGGCGGGCGCCTCGTCCAGCGCGGCCATCATGCCCGAGGTCGCGATCAGCGTCTTGGAGGGCACGCAGTCGGTCAGCACGCAGGCACCGCCGAGCCCGTCCCGGTCCACGACCGTGACCTGGGCGCCAAGCTGCGCGGCCACCAGGGCGGCCTCATAGCCCCCGGGTCCGCCGCCAATGATCACTATTCTCGCGCGCGGCTCGCTCACGATGGTCCATTGTGGCGCATGGCGCCGCCGGTCCCGTGCTCGCGTTACCTGAAGACCGTGATCACGAGCACCAGGACGATGCCCGGTA
>CAWIDQ010000104.1:0-38378 GCA_963834695.1 uncultured Actinomycetota bacterium | reverse complement strand
CACGCCGCGCGCTGGCCGTGATCGTCGCCGGCATCGCCGCGCTGCTGCTGCTGCTGCTGCCGTCGCAACTGGCGGTCGTCGCGCTGATCATCCTGGCGGTTCTCTGGAAGGCAGCAGGGAGGCTCAGGTGAGCGAGCTTCACAGTGACACGGAGCGCCTAGAGCGGATTTACCCACGCTGGGAGATCGGCCGCGAGCGGCACGTCTGGACAGCTACGCGCCGGCCTACGCCTACGTCGCTGTGGTTCGTCTACGCGTTCTGCCTTGATCAGCTAGAGCGGAAGCTCCGCGAAGCCGACAGCGCGCCTCGTGCGGGAGGGCCGGCCGCAGGCGGGGGCCGGTCGTGGTTATCCGGGTGATTCGGTTCGATGTGAACCGACCCGGCGTCAAAGTGCCGCCCGCGCGGCGCTGGGTCCAGCCTCACCACCATGAAGAAGTCCAGCACCGTACGCTGGACGCCCAGAGGCGCGGCGTCGAACGCGGCCACCGGGTCGGCGGCCAGCAGGGTCCCGGCCACTTCCGAGCCAGCCAGCATCCGGGTGCGGGCAGCCTCGGCAGCATCCAGCGCGGCGTTCAGCTTCGCGGTCTTCGCCTTGTACCGCTTGCCGTCAATCAGGTCCTCGTCGTAGTCGCGCTGAGTGCGTGCCAGCCGTCCCCGCAGGTTCTTAATCTCGGCGACCACTTCGGCCACCTTCGGGGATTCCGGCACCGCCGCCAGGCCGGCCAGGTCCGGGCGGCCCAGCCGCTCGCGCAGCACCGCGAGCACGAACGCATCCACCGGCGCGGCGTTCCGCGTCAGATGCGCGGGACAGCGGTAGAACGTTGTGGTGGTATCCCGGACCTTGCGGGCGTGAGCCCGCATTGGCGCGCCGCAGACCCCGCACCGATACAACGAGGAACCCAGGTGCTTGCGGTCGGTTCCGTGCTGGGTCCTGCGCCGGGGGTCGGCCAGCTTCAGCTGGACCATGTCGAACAGCGCCTCGCCAACGACGGGCGGCCAGGTGCCGGCGTGCCCGTTGACCTTACCGTCGTAGACGGCCCGCCCGGCGTAGCGCGGGTTAACCAGGATGCTGCGCACCGCCGAGGGATTCCACGGCTGCCCGTGGCGGGTGGGGACGCCCGTCTCGGTCAGCCAGGCCACGATCCCGCGCAGGCTGTCTCCCGCGTGGAACCGGGTGAACATCTCGGCCACCACCGCAGCCTCATGCGCAATCAGGTTGCCCTTCGGGTCGTACCCCGTCAGCCGCACCCCGAGCGGCGGCCTGCCGTCCTCGGCGCGCTGCCTGGCGGCGGCCTTCTGGCGCGCGGCCTTCCGGTCGACCTCCGATTTCGCCACGGCTGCCTTGATCCGCGCGAACAGCTGCCCGGCGTCGGTAGACAGGTCCGCTTCCCCGTTGGCAGTCACCAGCAGCAGGCCGCGTTCCTGGGCCGCCGTGATCCAGTGCTCCAGTTGGACAGGCACGCGCGTGAGCCGGTCCAGGTCCCAGCAGATGATGGCCCCGAACTCGCCGCGCTCATAGCCAGCCGCCAACTCCTCATAGCCGGGCCGCCTCTTGCGCGTGTCGGATGCGCTGACCGAGTTGTCGACGTACTCACAGACGACCTTCCAGCCGCGCCGGGCGGCAATTGCTCGGCAGTCCTTCCGCTGCCGGGTGACCGCCAGCTGCTCGCCCGTGCTGTCCAGGCTGATCCGCAGGTAGATAGCTGCCCTGACCTGGGGCTTCGCTGGTGATTGCATCGCTGGCACCTCCCGGCCCCCTGAGGTTTCAGTGTAGCACCATGCGGTCGAGTTCCGCTTCAACGTGTAGTGGCGCTTCCCGGAGATCCCCGTGACAGCGTCCGCGTGCCCGCCGGTCCAGGTTCTGCCCTACGCCCGGTCGCTGGCCCACCAGGTCGGCGAGAGCTTGGGCGGGCGACTGCGAGCGGCCTACCTGCACGGGTCCGCGGCGCTCGGCGGCTGGCTGCCGGAGCGCAGCGACGTGGACGTGCTGTTCGTGACCGAGGACGACGTCTCCCGCCAGGAGATCACCGCGGTGGCCGCCGTCCTGGCCGCGGAGGTACCTGACTGCCCGGGCCAGGGGCTGGAATGCAGCGTGGTCACCGCCGGGCAGGCGGGCAGGCCGCACGAACCGTGGCCGTTCCTGCTGCACCTGGCCCGGGACCCCGGCGGCGGCCGGATCCGGATCGTCGACGGCGGCGAGCGGCCCGGAGACCCTGACCTGCTGATGCATTACACCGTGTGCCGCGCGGCCGGGTGGCCCGTGCGCGGGCCCGCACGCCACGGAACTGATCGGTAGCGTGCCCCGGCCGGTGATCCTCGGCTACCTCGCGGGCGAACTTCGCTGGGGAATCGAGCACGGCTGTGAGGCGTACGCGGTACTCAACGCCTGCCGGGCCCGGGTCTTCCTGGCCGACGGGCAGATCGTGTCGAAGGTCGCGGGCGGCAGCATCGCCCTAACCCAAGGCTTCGGGACCGGGGCGGTCATCCGCCGGGCGCTGACCAGCAGCAAGGCCGCGTCCGGCCGCAGGATCCCGGCCGGGATGCGGCGGACTTTGTCCTGGCCGTGGCCGCGGCGCTGCGCTCCGCGGCCGGGCGGCCACCCGGCCGTTGCGACTGACCGACCATCGCTGAGCGCCGCCGGGCCGTTGCGGCTAGCCGACCGCGGATGACCGGCCACCGGGCCGTTGCGGGTGACCGGCCGCCGCTGGCCGACCGCGGGTGATCAGCTCAGGCCCGCCGCGGTGAGCACCGCGAGGAGAAAGGTGGCTATGGCGGCGACGCCGTGAGCAGCGGGGATGACGGTGACCAGATGTTTTCTCGCCCCTCCTGCGGCCCGGGGCGGCGGCGTGGCGCGCACGCTGGCTACCACGTCGTCGACGAGTTGGCCGAGAAGCACGTCGTCGGTGAGGGCGCGGTTGAGCATCTCGTCGGTGAGTTCGTCGCTGAGCGCCTTTTCCGTGGGCCCGGCCCGTGCGTCGCCGTTGTGACCGTCGGCGGCCGGCGCCGCTCCGGGCACTGCTCCGGCATCGGGATCGGCATCGGCATCGGCTGTGGCCCGGTGCGCGGGGAACGGCGTCCAGAGCGTCACCGTGGAGATACCAAGCCCGATCACCAGCATGAGCAGGCCCACCGCCAGCCAGGCCAGGGGAACCCACCGGGTCGTCAAGAAGCTGATCCACACCAGCAGCCCGGTGGTGGCGATGCCGAAGTGCGTGAACACCACCCGGGGGGCCAGCCGGTCGCCCGTGGTGAGCTGCTGGTGCATGCCGCCGCGGGCGATCCAGGTGCCGAGCATGTACGCACCGCTGATGGCGTCGATGAGCCAGGTGGTGAGCGCGGCGACGCCGAGCGGTCGGCTAGGCAAGGTCGCGAGCGCGGCGGAATGCTGGAGCGGAGAGTGCGTGACTAAGGCACCCGCGACCGCGGCCTCGATCATGACAGTCATGGGCTCTCCCGGGTGATGGCAGCGTATCTGTCCCGGGTCGGCAGGGCCAGAGCGCCGGACTGGCCCGCGTCAATAGACTCCAGATTCATGACCACCCAGCCAGCAAGCGGCAGCCCGGCCAGCGCGGAGCCGGAAGCAACTCAGCAGGACAGCGCCCGCCCGGAGAGCCCCCGGCCGCCGACGGCCCGGCGCCTCCGGCACGAGCGCACCTTCCACGGCGACACGTTCATCGACGAGTACGCCTGGCTGGCCGACAAAGATGACCCGGAGACGATCGCGTTCCTTGAGGCGGAGAACGTCTACACCGACGCGATGACCGCTGGCCTGGCAGAACTCCGCGAGGCCGATCTTCGGCGAGATCAGGGCCCGGACCCAGGAGACCGACCTGTCCGTGCCGGCCCGCAAGGGCGGCTGGTGGTACTACGCGCGGACCGTGGAGGGGAAGCAGTACCCGGTGTTCTGCCGCCGGGCCGTCCGTCCGGACGACTCCGGGCCGCCGATCAGCCCGGACGGCTCGCCGCTCGACGGCGAGGAGGTCCTGCTCGACGGCAACGAGCTGGCCGGGCGAGAGCCGTTCTTCGCCCTGGGCGCCTACACGTGAGCCCCGACGGCGGTTGCTCGCCTACTCCACCGACTTCTCCGGCGGCGAGCGCTTCACCCTGCGGATCAAGGACCTGGTGACCGGGGAGACCGCCACCGACGAGATCCCGGACACGTTCTACGGCCCGGCCTGGTCGGCTGGACGGCTCCGCGCTGTTCTACATCACCGTCGACGAGGCGTGGCGGCCGTACCGGGTATGGCGGCACCGGCTCGGCACTCCGGCGGCCGAGGACGTACTCGTCTTCGAGGAGGCCGACGAGAAGTTCCGGGTCGGCGTCGGGCTGACCCGCAGCGAGCGCTACCTGGTCCTGTCCATGGCGAGCTCGATCACCAGCGAGGCGTGGTTACTGGACGCCGCGCGCCCTGCAGAGGAGTTCACGGTCGTGAGGCCGCGCCGGCAGGGCGTCGAATACCACGTCGAGCATCAGGCTTACGCCGACGGAACCGGCCGCCTGCTGATCCTGCACAACGATCAGGCAGAGAACTTCGAGCTAGCGGCCGCGCCGCTGTCGGATCCCGCGTACTGGACGCCGATCATCACGCCCCGCGACGATACCCGCCTGCTCAGCGTGGACGCCTTCGTCAGCGACCTGGTGGTCTACTTCCGCCGGGACGGGCTCACCGGCCTGCGCGTCATCGGTCAGGACGGCTCCGGTTCGGACGGCGCCCTGGATGACGCGGGTACGAGGTCAGCTTCGGCGAGCCGGTCTACAGCGTCGCCCCGGGGGCCAACCGCGAGTACCGAGCCCGGCTGTTCCGCCTCGGCTACGGTTCGCTGGTGACGCCGGAGTCGGTCTACGACTGCGACATGGCGACCGGCGACCTCACCTTGCTCAAGCGTCAGCCGGTGCTGCCGCTGCCCGGCGGGCGAGAGTACAACGCCGACGGACTACGAGCAGCACCGGGAGTGGGCCACCGCGCGCGACGGCACCCAGATCCCCATCTCGCTGGTATGCCGCGAAGGGAACCCCCCGCGACGGCAGCGCGCCGTTCGTGCTCTACGGCTACGGCAGCTACGAGAGTCTCCATCGACCCGGGGTTCTCCATCTCCCGGCTGTCGCTGCTGGACCGCGGCTTCGGTTACGCGATCGCGCACATCCGGGGCGGCGGCGAGATGGGGCGCCGCTGGTACGAGGACGGCAAGACTGCTGCACAAGGTCAACACGTTCACCGACTTCGTCGCCTCCGCGCGAGCACCTGGTCGCCCAGGGCTGGACGACACCGTCGCGCCTGATCGCTCGCGGCGCCTCCGCGGGCGGCCTGCTGGTCGGGGCAGTGGCGAACATCGCGCCGGGCGATTTCGGCGGCATCGTCGCGCAGGTGCCGTTCGTCGACGCGCTCACGTCGGTCCTGGACCCGTCGCTGCCGCTGACGGTGGGCGAGTGGGAAGAGTGGGGAGATCCGCTGCACGACGCGCAGGTCTACGCCTACATGAAGTCCTACACGCCGTACGAGAACGTGACCGGGCAGACCTATCCGCCGATCCTGGCGTTGACCAGCCTGAACGACACCCGCGTGCTGTACCGGGAGCCCGCGAAGTGGATCGCGCGGCTGCAGGCTGTGGGCCACGGCGGCCCGTTCCTGCTGAAGACCGAGATGGTGGCCGGGCACGGCGGCCGCAGCGGCCGCTACGACAAGTGGCACGAGGAGGCCCTGGTCCTGGCCTGGATCGTCACCACCGCGAGCGCCGCGGCTCGGCCCGTGGAACTATAGCGGCGACCTGATAGGGCGAATAGCCGCTCTGCACAGAGCTGCCATACCGTGAGCGGTTAACTTCTCGCGTCCTGGCGGATTCTACGGCCGCAACGGCATCGGGCCGGAAGCATTCGCGGCAGAGTGCCAATTGCCAGGTCAACCGGAGATCGCCGGCGCGTCGCCGGCCGCGATTGCGCCGCCGTTCGAAGAATGGTGCGTGAAAGGGGCTAGGGTACGCCGCAACTCCTCGCTGCGCGCAGATGGATGCGTGAATTCGGCAGCTAACTGCGGAAGGAGGTGTTCGCGACGACGGAAAACCGTAACGGTCCCGCCCGGAAGAGCCTGCTGTGGTGGCTACCGGTACCCGCCGGCCTGACCGCCGCTGCGGCGCTCGCACAGCTCGCAGCGGTAGTGCTGACCATAGGGCAGTACTAGCGGGCACCCATCACCACCGGCGGCCTGGCCCGGTTCTCCGGGCCAGGCCGGTCCCGGCTCACCGGCCCGCCCTTCACCTCGCCGCGGCGCCTGCCCGGCGAGCAGGCGCGCCTCGGCGCTCGGGCGAACATCGTTCTCCTGCTCTCCCGGCGACGGTACCAACGTCACGTTCCGAAATCGATGATCGCGCGCCAGTGTGCCGTGCCGTGGGCGCCGACGCCGCGTCGACGGACCTTCCGCGATGAGGTGGCGGACGTCGGCAAGATCGGGCGATGAAGTCCTCAAGATCGATTTTGCTCGGACTAATGGCTGGTCAGAGGCCCTGTCACAGCGCCGGACCCGCGTCACTGTTCACAGTCATTGTCACACCTGCGGCGGTCGAATGTCCCCGTCCTGGCCCGGTGGCACGAGAGGCACGAGGCAGACCATGCGCGGGAAGACCAACCGAGCTCGCCCGGCCGCATTCGCGGTCGGAGCCGTGCCGGACTCGCCTGCGCATGGCGTGCCGGAGTCTTCGGCCGGGGAACGGTCGTCGTCGCGGGCCGCGTCACCGGGGGCGCGGCAGAGGCCGGACGCGGGAAAACAGCCAGACACGGGGGAGACAGGGCGGTGGGCGTGGTGGGAAGCGGAGGAGCCAGGGCTGTGGACGGACGCGGATCTGTGGCCGGACACCCAGCCGCGTCGGAGGCCAGCCCGGCGGCCGGGCACGCGGCAGCCGCCAGGAACTGAGCAGGGGCCGGGCCGGGATCGGTCGCCGGAAAATGGAAGCTCCCGGAACGGCCACCGGCCGTCGGCGGCGCAGTGGCCAGGGAACGGACATCGGCCGGAGATCGGGCATGAAGCCTGGGCATTTCGCCCGCAGAGCACCGATTATCTCGCGAATTCGGAGACCGCCGGCGCGTCGCCGGCCGCGATTGCACCCTCCCCTGGAGAATGGTCCCCGAAAGGGGTAAGGGTGCGCCGCAACTCCTTGCTGCGCAGGCGCAGGAGAGCGGGCGGAGGTGCGATGGTTCGCAAGGCGGCCCTCGATGAAGGCTTGCGGCCGGGCGAGGTCACCGCGAGCCGACGAGGCAGTGCCGAGCGCCACGGAACCTGCTGAGCTTACGGACCATCAGCCGCGGCAGCGGCGGGGTGCCGGCGGTCGCTGGATGATCTGGGCTCTCCGCGCGGTGATCTGGGCCGTCCTGATCATCATCGGTTTCCGGGGCGTGGTGTCCATAGTGAGCAGCCCCGCGCCGTCCGGCAGCAGCGGGACGAGCAGCAGCAATGCGGCTGCGGGGGCGGGCACCGGATTCCCCACCGACCTCGCCGAGGCGTTCGCGCTGCAGTTCGGGAACGTCTACCTCAACTTCAGCCCGGCCACCGCCGCGCAGCGAGCCAGCAACCTCACGCCATTTATTCCGGTGGGGTCGGATCCTCAATTCGGCTGGAATGGCGCGGGAACCCAGCAGCTTCAGTCCGAGCAGGTCGCCTCCATATCGGTGCAGAATGCGCATCACGCCGTCGTCAGGCTCCTGGCCCAGGTCAACACGGGCCTGATCGAGCTCGCGGTGCCGATCTACGCGACTCAAGGCGGGCTGGTGGTCTCCGCCGAGCCCGCGCTGCTTCCCGGGCCGCAGCGGGCCAACCCGCCCCAGCCGTCCAGCGCGCAGAGCGATTCGACTGCGATGAACGCCCTCTCCGGCCAGCTGCCCGGATTCTTCAGCGCCTATGCCAGCGGCGATCAGCAGACGCTCAGCCGGTTCCTGGCTCCCGGCGCGGTGGTCACCGGGCTGGGCGGCGCCGTGACCTTCGGCTCCATTTCGGCGATGCAGGTTCCGTCCGGGGGATCGACACGCAACATAACGGTCAGCGTGGTCTGGCAGGTCGTGGGGCAATCCACGGTCAGGCCGCGTGCCCGGCAGTCGGTCAGCGCCGCTCCGGCCGGCCTTGAGATGACCTACCAGATGACCGTCATCCAGCAGAACGGAACCTGGTACGTCAAGGCCATCGGGCCGTCGAACCAGCAACCGGGAGGCCGTGACGAGAATCGGCCCGGCGTCCTGCCCGAACATCCGCCCCTGTGCCAGCCGACCGCACCCATAACCCCGGAGTAGAACGATGCACCACTACCTGCTCATCTCGAGCTCCCCATTGGCGCTCAGTACCAACGGTCTGGTGACCTATCTTCAGGGCCTATTCGGACCGCTGTTCCTGGGGATCGTCGGCATCGTCGCCATCTTCTTCCTGTTCACCCGCGAGATCATCCGGTTCGTGCAGTTCCTCGTGCTCGCGGTGGCGATCGGCGTCATCTTCTACACCCCCAGCATCGTGCAGGTCGCTCGCTACCGGCATCGCGAACGCGCTCGGCGTCCACTGATCTCGCCGCAATTCAGCGCGAGAAGGAGCGCAGCAGGGTGGAACTGCCGACTTACACCAACATCTGGCGGATCGAGAAGCGGCTGTACAAGCTGTACGACTTCCGCTTGCCCATGCCGCTCCCGGTGGGCCAGATTGCGGTGTTCGCGGCCATTGCCGTGCCCTACGTAGTGCTTCTCGAGGTAATCGGGCTCCCGTTCAGCCATACCCTGCTCTGGCTCTATATCCTCCCCCCGCCGCCCTGGCCTGGCTCATCACCCGACCCGTCCTCGAGGGCAAGCGGCTACCCGAGCTGGTTGTATCCCAGTTGCGCTACCTGAGCGAGCCGCGCACCTGGTGCCGGATGGCACCGCTGGCGGAGAAGGAGGAGATCGCGGTCATCGCGCGCGTGTGGCGGCAGGTCGACGCGGTCGTCGCCGCAGAGGCTGGCGCCGGGCTGTACGACGTCGAGATCGATGACTTTGACGACGTCGAGATCGACGACCTCGAGACGGCCGACGCTGAGACGGCCGGCGCCGGAACAGTGGTGACCAGCCAGCCGGTTGTGGCCGCGGCGGCCGAGGCGCCGCCTCCTGCGGAGTCCCAGCCAGAGCGGTCTGCCCTGACGCGGCACTTGCCGACCGGGCCCGTGCCGGCCTGGCCGAAGGCGCCCGCCCGGACCGGCCGGGCGCCCGCGCCTCCGGCTTCCGCTCCGGCCACCCGCGACGTCCCGGCCCCGGCCGCCCGCCCGGTCCCTCCTCCCAGCCTGCCCCCGCCGCCCCGGTCCCGGCCGGTGGTCACCGTGACCGGGAATCAGCACGCCGAGCACCCGGCCAGGATGGTCGAGCGCGCCCTCGGCAACCCGGCCGAGCGCCGTGCGGCCGGATGGCGCGACCACGTGGTGGTCGTGCCTGGCGGCCACCGCCCGGGACAGCCCGACCCGATGCAGCGCGACCGCGCCCGGGCGCGCCTCGCGGTGCCCGGCAGGCACCGGATCGTGGTCCTCGGCTGCACCGTCGGCGCCGGGCAGACCACGACCGCGCTGCTGACCGGAGAGGTCCTGGCCAGCCTGCGCGACGACCAGGTTGCGGCACTGGACCTCAATCCCGGCCCGGGCTCGCTCGCGGAGCGGGCGCGAGCGGTGCCCGCCCTGACCAAATCACGGCGGCCCGCGCCGTCGCGGCTCGAGGTGGTCACGCGCGAGACGGCCGCCCGCGAGGCCGGGGCGCCCGGCCCCCAGCACCCCGGGGAGGAGCCCCAGGACGTCACCAAGATCTTCGAGTTGCTTTCCGCCCGCTACCCGCTGACCCTGGCCGATCCTGCTGCGGCGGTGGTGCCGCGGGTGCTGGCGGCGGCCAGCCAGCTCATCCTGGTCTCGCCCGCGAGCCAGGACGCGGCCAGCGCGCTCGCCACGACCCGGGAATGGCTCGAGGCGCACGGGCACGCCGGACTGGCCGAGGGAGCCATCATCGTGCTCAACGGCGTCAGCAGGCACACCACGCCGTACGTGGAGCAGGCCGAGGCCCTGGCCCGGGGCCGGTCCCGCGCCATCGTGCGGGTCCCCTGGGATGATCACCTGAAGGACCTAGATCCACAACGGGCTCGTCCGTCCGCCCCTGGTGCGCACCCGTCTCGCGACGCGGGGCCGCTGAACCTGGCCGCGTTGCAGGCC
This sequence comes from uncultured Actinomycetota bacterium, assembly GCA_963834695.1. GTDB lineage: Bacteria > Actinomycetota > Actinomycetes > Streptosporangiales > Streptosporangiaceae > JASHPR01. Next base: position 28,193 of record CAWIDQ010000104.1, on the reverse strand, counting down.
TACACCGCACTGGCCGGCGTGCTCGTCGCGGCGCTGGCCCGCGCGCCCGGGCAGCTGCGAGCCCGCCCGTGAGCGGCGTCAGGTCGCCGGGCCGGAGCCGCTTGTCGGTGCGGTACTTCGATGACCGGATCCTGCTCACCGAGACCCATGCCTGGGCCTACTACCGGCTGCCCACCGTGTCGTACGAGTTCACCACGCCGCAGGACCGGGAGGCGCTAGCCACCAACATCACCGTGGCGCTGGCCGCGATCCGGATGCCCGATGCCGAGGTACACCTCCGGATCGCGCACCGGTCCTATCCCGCCGCCGAGTGGGCCACCCGCCTGGACGCCACCTCGGACGGCGGCCCGGGCTGGCCGGACTACCTCGACGAGATGTACCAGCACGTGTGGGCGAAGGATTTCTGGGCCAAGGAGGTCTACCTCGGCGTACGGCTGGGCCAGCGCGGCATGCGCGCCCAGCTGTCGGGCGGGGTCTTCGCCCAGTTCATCAGCATGTACCGGGCGAGCGAGGAAGTGCTGGGCCTGACCGACGAGGCGGTGCCGGCGGCCGAGATCGTCCGGTGGACCGACCAAGCCGAGCGGCTGGGCCGGGCCCTGGGCTCCAGCGCTCTGGCCGCGAGCCACGCCAGCTCCGACGAGATCGCCTGGCTGTTCCGGCACACGCTGGCCGGAACCGTCGGCGAGCCGCAGCCCTCGGCGGCCCGGCGCCGCCGATGGGGGGCTGGGGAGATCGAGGCGCTGCTGGAAGGCCAGGTGCACAACGCGCGCACCCTGCTGCGTCTCGAGCATCCGTCCGGGGAGTCGTACGCCGCGTTCCTGTCCTTCGCCCGGTTCCCTGACGTCATGTACTTCCCCGAAGGGGAGCCCTGGCTGCACTACAGCGATGCGCTGCCGTTCCCGGTGGAGGCCAGCCTGCGGATGAAGCTGATACCGCCGGCCAAGGCCAGCAAGGACGTCAGCCGCAGGCTCGCGCACGCCAGGGACATGGACGCGCACATCAGGGAGGCCGGAGCTGACCTGCCGATAGCGCTCGCCGAGCAGATCGAGGCGGCGCGGCTGCTCGAGCACGGCATCACCAAGGAACGGCTGCCGTTCGTGTACGGCTGGCACCGGCTGATGGTGACCGCGCCCACGCGCGAGCTGTGCGTGCGGCGGGCCGAGGCCGTGGCCGAGCACTACCGGGACGCCGGGATCGACGTGGTCAACTCCACCGGGGATCAGTTCTCCCTGCTCTGCGAGTCGCTGCCCGGCGACCGGGTCCGGCTCAACTCCTACCTGCAACGCCAGCCGCTCTATACGATCGCGGGCGGGATGCCGACCGCCACCGTCGACCTCGGGGACCGGGCGGCGCCGGACGCCGGCTGGGTCGGGCCCTACATCGGGGAGACGCTGGGCCGGGCCAGGACCGTCGTGCATTTCGACCCGCTGGTCGCCGCCGCGCGGAACCGCCCGACCGCGGTCGCGATCACCGGCGAGCCCGGCGGCGGCAAGACCACCCTGGCGCTGCTGCTGATCCTGCAACTGGCGTTGCGGGGCGTGACCGTTGCGGTCATCGACCCGAAGGGGGATGCGGAGTCGCTGGTGGCCCTGCTGCGGGACCGCGGCCGCCCGGCTCGGGTGCTGCCGCTGGGCAGCGCGGCACCCGGCCTGCTCGACCCGTTCTCGTTCGGCGACGATCTCGCCGAGCGGCGGACCATGGCGACGGAGACGTTGCGGCTGCTGCTGCCGAGGATGAGCGAGGAGCGGGAGAGCGCGATGATCCAGGCGGTGGGGGCCATCGCCGCGGGGGAGCAGCCCAGCCTGGGCAAGGTGGTGTCGTACCTGGAGAAGTCGTCCGACCCGGCGTCGATGAATCTGGGCGCGGTGCTCAGCTCGATGTCGGAGATGAGGCTGGCCAAGCTCTGCTTCGCCCCCTCGGGTGGCCAGGGCATCGACGCGGCCGGCTGGACCACGGTCTTCACCCTGGCCGGCCTGACCCTGCCCGATGTCGGGGTCAAGCGGGATGACTACTCCTACGAGCAGCGTCTCTCGGTGGCCCTGCTCTACCTGGTCTCGCAGTTTGCCCGCAGGCTGCTGAACGGCATGGACCGCAGCCTGCCGAAGGCGATCATCCTCGACGAGGCGTGGGCGATCACGTCGACACCGCAGGGCGCCAAGCTGATTCCCGAGGTCTCGCGGATGGGGCGGTCCCGCAACACGGCGCTGATCCTCGTCTCGCAGAACGCCGGCGATCTGCTGAACGAGCAGGTGACCAACTGCATCTCGGGAGTGTTCGCGTTCCGGTCGTCGGAGCGGATGGAGGTCGCGAACGTGATGGCCCTGCTGGGGGTGGAGCCATCCGACGAGCACCAGGCGGTGCTGCGCGGCCTCGGCAACGGCGAGTGCATCTTCCGTGACCTCGATGGCCGGGCGGGCCGGATCGGCATCGACCTGATCTCGGACGAGCTGCGGCGGCGCCTGGATACCAACCCGACCAGAGCCAGACGAGAGGAGACCGCCCGACCCGCCACCGCGGCCGCGCACGAGCCGCGACCTGCCGCCGCTTCGCCACCCGGCGCACCGCACCCGCCCGCCCCGCAGCCGGCCGATTCGCCGGCACCAGCCGGCTGACCCTTCCCCCACGCCACCCCGCGAGGAGCCCTCCCCTATGCGCAGAGGCCGCGGACCACGCCGTTTCCCGCACCGCACCGTGCTGGTGCTGGCCGTGCTCGCGGCCCTGCTCGGCTTTCCCCGCGCCATGCCGCACGCTGCGGCGCACGCCGCTGCTGCGCATCCCGCCGCCGCGCAGTCCGCCGCCCACCCGGGCCGGCCGATCGCCGCGGTCACCCTGGCGGCGCGGCAGCCCGCCGCGACCGGCGGGGCCTGCTCGGTCCCGGGGATCGGTGACATCGGTTCGCTGCTCGGGTTCTGCACGCTCGGACAGAGCGGCCTGACCGGGGACCTGAACAACATCTGCCAGCCCTCGCTGCCCAGTCCCGAGCCGGCCAATTCTGGCATCGACGCCATGATCAGGCCGCCGGTCTCACCGGGCCAGCAGCCGGCCACGCTCTACGGCAGCTACGGGGTCGCCGGGCAGTTCTGGGCGTCGACCAACCTGCAGTGCTCCGACATGACGTCGCTGATCGGCGACAACGTCGCCAGCATGGTGTTCGACATCGCGAAATCGATCGACCGGGTCACGATCACCGTGTACCAGTCTGCCGCGGGCGAGGGCATACTCGGCTGGCTGACCAGCGTCGTCGACAAGCTGATCAGCACCCTCGGCAACGCCATCTACTTCCCCTACCTGGCCGCGGTCGTGATTATCGGCGCGATCTGGCTCGCCTGGCAGGGGCTGATCCGCAGGCGCGGGACCCGCACCATCGAGGGAACCATCTGGATGGTGGTGGCCTGCGCGGCGGCGATCTGGCTGATCGGGAGGCCGGCGGATTTCACCGGGATGGGCACGGCCGTGTCCAACGGCATGAGCCAGGCGCTCAACACCGCGTTCGGCAAGCTGCCCGCCCCCAGCCAGAGCAACTGCCTGCCGGTGTCGCACGACGACCCGCAGGTGCAGCCGGCCAACTTCAACTTCTCGTCGGGCAACGGGATCGTCGCGGAGAACGCCAACGAGCTGTGGACCGTGCTGGTCTGCAAGCCCTGGCTGGCCGGGGAGTTCGGCACTACCGCGTTCGGTAACTCGGCCAGCTCGCAGACCCCGGTGAATACCTACGGCAGGCAGTTGCTGTGGGCGCAGGCCATCGCCACCAACGAGGCGCCGACGACCGCCCTGATCCAGGCCAAGCAGGCCACCTACTCCGGAATCGCCTCGAGCATCCAGCGGAAGGACCCGGCGATCTACCCGCTGTTCCAGGGCAAGCAGTGGACGACGCGGCTGGAGATCGCGCTCGCGGCCCTGTTCGCCGCGGCGATCGCCGGCGTCCTGGTGCTCCTGATCGCGGTCACGCTGATCCTGCTCAAGCTGGGCTTCCTGCTGCTGCTGGTGGCCGGGCCGTTCTTCCTGCTGATCGGTACCCATCCGGGCTTCGGGCGGGTGGTCGCGCTGCGCTGGTTCGAGATGCTCGTCGGCGTGCTGCTCAAGATGGCGGCGATCTCGCTGGTGCTGAGCGTGTTGCTCTACGCGTATACGCTGATCATGGGCACCAGCGACGCGGTGCTCCCGTGGGCGCTGAAGATCCTCATGATCGCGCTGGTCACGGTGGCCGTCTTCATCTACCGTCGGCCGTTCCAGCACCTGTTCTCGGCCGTTGGCTACGGCATGATCGGCTCTACGGAGCGCGCGGAGATCGAGGTGGAGCGTCACCGCACGACCTTGCGCGCGAACACGCTCGGCGCCGCGGCTGCGGTCGTCCCGGGGACCGCCGCATACCGGGCGGCCCGCTGGGCCCGGCGCAATCCGGCCCAGGCGGCGACCCTGGCCGTGGGCACCGCGGCCGGTGGGGCCGGCGCCGCGGCCGCGGCCGCGGCCGCAGTCGGCCAGCAGGGTATGGACGCGGCGGGCCTGAGCAGCGAGGACGGCGGGCTAGCTGACGGCAGCGGCGCCGCAGCGGGGATCGCGCCGGCGGAGGGCGGTACCCGTGCGGGCAGCCGCTCCGGGCTGGCGTCGCGCGCTCGCACGCGGGCCGCGGCCGCGGCCGCGGCCGCCGACAACGCCGGCCGTTCCGCGCCGCCGCTGAACCTGCCGTCCAGAGAGACCGGCGGGCCGGCCGAGGGATCCGCGCGGCCGGGCCGGGTAGCCGCGGGCGCCGCCACGGCGGCGGCCGTCGGGGTACGCGCGGGCCAGTCGCGCACCGGGGCGCCCGGCACCGCGCCGCCGCGCACCGGGGCGTCCGGTACTGCGCCGCCGGGTAGCGCGCCGCCGCGCACCGGGACGCCGGGGTCTGGCCGCGCGGTACCCGGCCAGGCCGTCCCCGGCGGGCCGCGGCCCGCGCCCGCCCGCCCGGCCCCGCCGTCCCCGGTACAGGCAGGCCGCGTCCCGGCTGGCCCCGCGCCCGCCCGTCCCGCGGCGCCCGCCCGCCCGGCCTCGTCCAGTCCTGCGCCGGCCCGGCCTGCAGCGCCCGGTCCCGGGCCCGCCCGCCCGGCGTCGTCGCCCAGCCGTGCACCCGCCCGTCCCGCGGGACTCGGTCCCGCGCCCGGCCGCCCGGCCCCGTCCGGCCCCGCGCCCGCGCCACCCCGCCCCGCCGGCCCAGGATCGGCCTGGTGGACCGGGGCGGCGTGGCGTCCGTCTCCGGCCAAGCCCCCGGCCGCCGCCCATCCGCCGTCCCGCGGCCCGGCCGACCGTGGCCACAGCGGCCCCTGGGCCGATTCCTCGGCGGGCCGGCCGTCGGCCCCGCCGCCGCCCCGTCAGCCGGCCCGCCCGTCAGCCGGCGAGCCCGCCCGCCAGCGCGCCGCCGCGCCCGCCCGTCCGCCGGCCGCCCCGCCCGCCCACCAGGCCGCGCGGGACGGCGGTTCGGCCGGCCTGCCGCTGTCCGGCCGCCCCGATGCCGACCAGCCAGAGGGCTCCGCCCCGTTCTGGCTTCGCCCGATCCGGCGCCAGAAGTAGGCCGCCCGTTATGGATCTGACGGCCAGCCAGCGCAAGGCGGTCTTCGGCCTGATCGTCGTGGTCCTGGCTGGCCTGGGCGTCTACATGTTCGTGCCGGCCACGCGGGGCAGCGGCGCGCCTGCATCGCCGCCTTCGCCACGACACTCTGCGGCCGTGCCGGCCGCGTCGCCTGCCGCGCCGACGGCCAGCCCGGTCCCGGTGGCGGCGGGCACGCCGTCCGCCCCGGACATCTACCAGTGGCTCCCGTTCACCCAGTCTGGCCTGGCCACGGCCGCCTCCGTGACCACCGAGTTCTCCGCTGCGTACGGGACCTGGTCCTACAGCCAGAACGCGCGGGCCTACGTCGCCACGATGCGCAACCTGGTCACGCCCGGCCTGTCCCAGGTCCTCGCGCAGGACTATTCCGTGCCGGGCGTCGCGAGCGCGCGGGCAAGTAAGAAGCAGGTCTCCGCGGGCACCGCGGTCATCGACTCGTTGCGGGCGTTCGGCCCGTCGAGCATCACCTTCGTCGTGACGATCAACCAGGAGATCACCGACACCAGCGGCCGGTCCTCGGTCACCGGGCAGTACGCGGTGACGGTCGCCAGCGACGGCAGCAGCTGGCAGGCCAACGACATCGAGTTGGCGTCAGCGGGCAACTCATGAGATGGCAGTCGCGCCGTCCCGGCCCGGGCCCGGGCGGCCAGGGCCGGGGCGCGGTCCTCGTGGTGGTCACCGTCGTGGTCCTGGTCGGGCTCGGCCTCGTGCTCACCCCGATGCTCATCGTGGGCGGCAGCAGCCTGCTGTTCGAGTCGGGGAACGGCTGCTCGGCCGCCCAGGGCGGCGGGGAGCAGCCCGCGGCCAGCTCGGACGCCCGTGACTCGATCCCGGCCAACTACCTCGCGCTGTTCCAGGCGACGGGGAAGAAGTACGGGGTCCCCTGGGTGGTGCTGGCCGGCATCGGCGAGGTGGAGAGCGACGACGGCCGGTCCACCCTGCCCGGGGTGCACAGCGGCTCGAACGCGTTCGGCGCGGCCGGTCCGATGCAGATAGGCATCGGCGGCGCCGCCGGTAACGAATGGGGCGGCGCGCCGGTGCATCCGGCGAGCGAGCAGGTCAACGGCGTGGCCACCGACGCCGACGGCGACGGCATCGCGAGCGTCTACGACCCGGCCGACGCGATCGCCGGCGCGGCGAAGCTCCTGGTCGAGGACGGGATGCAGAACAACGTCCAGGACGCGATCTTCGCCTACAACCACTCGCCGTCGTACGTCCAGCTCGTGCTGCACTTCGCCGGGACCTACGCCAGCGGCGGCTTCACGGTCGCCCCGGTGACCGTGGCCAATGTCCCCGGCTGCGTACCTGGCGTCAGCACGGAGGCCGATACCACGCAGGTGCCCAACAACACAGTCGCCACCGCGATCGCCTTCGCCGAAGCCCAGCTGGGCAAGCCGTATCAGTGGGGCGGGACCGGGCCGGACGCCTACGACTGCTCCGGCCTGGTGATGATGGCCTACCGGGCCGCGGGCCTGTTCATCCCGCGCACCGCGGATGAGCAGTGGGTCTGGGGACCGCAGGTGCCGGCCAGCCAGGTCGAGCCCGGGGACCTGGTCTTCTTCGCCGGTGCGGACGGCACCCCCACCGCGCCCGGCCACGTCGGCCTGGTCATCGGCCCCGACAAGATGATCGAGGCGTACGCCACCGGCTTCCCGATCCGCATCTCCGCGTTCGGGAACAGCTCGGCGGCGCCTGGCGACGAGGACCCGATCGGCTTCACCCGCCCATGGCAGCACGCGGGCGTCGTGCTGGCCGCCGGCTAGCCGCCCTGGTTACTCGGAATGCAGGGCCCGGCGGGGATTCCTGGCGTGCCGCGGACCCGAGCGCTGCCGGGAGAGCTCCTCGGGCAGCTGCAGCAACGGGTTCGTGGCGCTGGCCACCACGTCGGTCGCGATGTCGATGACCTTGCGGCCCCGGTTCCGCGCGGCGGCCCTGAGCTGCTCGAAGGCCTGGCGGGGACGGATGCGATGACGTTCGGCCAGCACCCCGATGGCCTGCTCGATGCGGACGCGGGCCGTCAGCGCGTGCTCGAGCTGGCCGACGGTCGTCCGGAGCCGGCGTGCCTCGTCCGCGACGTGCTGCTCACGAGGGACCGGCGGCGCGGCCGGAGCGGGCGGGACCGCCGGCTGGATCTCCGTGGGCAGCTCGGCGGCCAGCAGGTCGGCCAGCACCATCGCGCAGGTGAGGTCGGGCAGCTCGTCATCGCCGACCCGCCACCCGTCCGCGGTCCGGCGCACCACCGCCTCCTCGCCGGGCGCGGGCAGCGCGCTGGACTGCGCCAGCGCGGACTCCTCGCCGGGCCCGGCCGGGGCCGGGCCGGGTTGCGGCGGGTAGGCCGGGACCTGGCCCGCCTCCGCGGTGCCCGGTTCAGCCGCGCTGGAGAGCGTTCGGGACCGCTTCTTGGACATCAGAGCGCTGCCAGCTCGTGCAGGCGGGCCTTGACGGTGGCCGCCGAGGGGTTCGTCAGGGCACTGCCGTCGGGGAAGACAACGGTCGGCACGGTCTGGAAGCCGTTATTCACGGTCATGACGAACTCGGCGGCCGCCTGGTCCTGCTCGATGTCGATCTCGGTCATCTCGATGCCATCGGCGGCCAGTTGGCGCTTGAGCCGCTTGCAGTACCCGCACCACGGCGTGGTGTACATGGTCAGCGGCTGGGTCATCGGCCGTCCTCCCCTTCAGTCCCTCAGTACCGAACCTTACTAACTCGTAAACGCTTCCGGGGCTTCCCGGGGCGTCGTGGCGTCCGGCGTCGGTGGCATGGGGAAGGATGGCGGCCGGGAGCTTCGCGGCGAGCGGGAAGGTATGACCATGGATTCCGCGGACGCGGTGCTGGCCGGGCTCGACCCTGAGCAGCGGGAGGTGGCGCTCGCCGCCCGCGGCCCGGTCTGCGTACTGGCCGGGGCGGGCACCGGCAAGACCCGCGCGGTCGCGCACCGGATCGCCTACGCGGTGGCGACCGGCGTGGTGGACCCGGCGCGTGTCCTGGCCGTCGCGTTCACCACCCGCGCTGCGGGGGAGCTGCGCGGCCGGCTGCGGCTGCTCGGCCGCCAGGCGCTGCCCGGCGGCGGCCTGGAGCGGGTGCAGGCGCGGACCTTCCACGCGGCCGCGCTGCGGCAGCTGACCCACTTCTGGCCGCTGACCGTGGGCGGCCCGCCGCCGCGGGTGATCGACTCCAAGGTCAGCCTAGTGGCCGAGGCCGCCCGCCGGCTGCGGCTCCAGCTGAGCCTGCCTGACCTGCGCGACGCGGCCGGGGAGATCGAGTGGGCCAAGGTCACCGGAGTCGGCCCGGAGCTGTACCCGAAGGAAAGCTCCGCGGCCGACCGGGCGGTGCCGCTCGGCCCGGTCCAGGTATCCCGGCTGTATGCCGGCTACGAGGAACTGCGCCGTGAGCGGCACCTGATCGACTTCGAGTCGGTGCTCGAGCTCACCGCGGCGATCCTGGCCGAGCACCCGGCCGCCGCCGCGGCCGTGCGGGACCGGTACGCGTACTTCGTCGTGGACGAGTACCAGGACGTCAATCCGCTGCAGAAGCTGCTGCTCGATGCCTGGACCGCCGAGCGGGATGACGTCTGCGTGGTCGGCGACCCGAGGCAGACGATCTTCTCCTTCACCGGGGCCACCCCGTCCTACCTCACCGGCTTCGCGGCCGAGTTCCCGGACGCGACCGTGATCAGGCTGGCGCGCAACTACCGGTCCACGCCCCAGGTGCTCGCGCTGGCGAACCGGATTTCCGGCAGTTTCCGGCGCCCGGGCGGGGCCGCGCTCGCGGCGCAGCGGCCCGCCGGGCCGGAGCCGGAGTTCGCGGAGTACGGCGATGAGCAGGAGGAGGCCGCGGGGGTGGCGCGGCGCGCCGCGGCGCTGATCGGGTCCGGGACCGCGGCGCGGGAGATCGCGGTGCTGGTCCGGACCAACGCGCAGACACCGCTGTTCGAGCAGGCGCTCACCGACGCCGGGGTGCCGTTCGTGCTCAGGGGGGCGGAACGGTTCTTCGACCGCGCCGAGGTGCGCCAGGGACTCGGCCTCCTGCGGGCCGCGGCGCGTTCGGCGTCGGCCGGCGAGAACCGGCCCGCCAGGCCCGGGCGGTCCTGTCCGGGATCGGGCTGACCCCGCAGCCCCCGGTCGGCCGGGGCCAAGCACGGGAGCGGTGGGAGTCGCTCGAGGCGCTGGCCGAGCTGGCCGACGGCTACTTCGCCGCGTCGCCAGGAGCCTCGCTCGCAGATCTGGCCGCCGAGCTTGCCGCGCGCACCGCCATCGGGCACGCCCCGGTGCTGGACGGCGTCACCCTGGCCACGCTGCACGCGGCCAAGGGGCTGGAATGGGACGTGGTGTTCCTGGCCGGGCTCACCGACGGGACGCTGCCGATCGTGTACGCGCAGACCGGCGAGGCCATCGAGGAGGAACGGCGGCTGCTCTACGTCGGGGTGACCAGGGCCCGGGACCTCGTCTGCCTGTCGTGGGCGCTGGCGCGGTCGGCTGACGACAGGCGCGCCCGCAAGCCGTCCAGGTTCGTCGAGGAGATCCGGCCCCGCCTCCGTGGCCGGGCGGTCCTGAGCAAGGCGGGAGGCACGCGATCATGACCAAGGCCCTGGACCAGGTGGTCGACCTGCTCAACCTCGAGCAGATCGAGGTCGACATCTTTCGCGGGCGCAGCCCGGAGGGCGAGCGTCGGCAGCGCGTGTTCGGCGGCCAGGTCGCGGGCCAGGCGCTGGTCGCGGCCGGCCGCACGGTGCCGGAGGACCGCCCCGTGCACTCGCTGCACGCCTACTTCATCCGGCCGGGCGACCCCACGGTCCCGCTGATCTACCTGGTGGAGCGGGTCCGCGACGGCCGCTCGTTCACCACCCGCCGGGTGTCGGTCATCCAGCATGGCAAGACAATCTTCACGCTCTCCGCGTCGTTCCACCGTTACGAGCCGGGCGTCGAGCACGCTGAGCCGATGCCCGAGGTGCCGCCGCCGGACGCCATACCCCCGACGGCCGAGCGGATGGAGAAGCTGTTCGGTCCGTCCGTCCGCGAGTGGTACGGCGGCAACCCGATCGACATCCGGCACATCGGGCCGCTGACCTTCGAGGCCGAGCGGGATCCCTCGCTGCGGACCACGCGCAACCTGGTCTGGCTCCGCGCGGACGGCGAGCTGCCCGATGATCCGCTGCTGCACGTGTGCCTGGTGACCTACGCGTCCGACATGACCCTGCTGGACTCGGTGCTGCTCGCGCACGGCCTGTCCTGGGCCGACGGGCGGACCACGGGGGCGAGCCTTGATCATGCCATGTGGTTCCACGGCCCGTTCCGCGCCGACCGCTGGCTGCTGTACGTCCAGGACTCTCCCGTCGCCCGGGGAGCCACGGGGCTGGCCCGGGGCGAGATGTACACGAGCGAGGGCGAGCTCGTGGTCTCCGTGGTGCAGGAAGGGCTGATCCGCACCTCCTGAGCGGCCGGCCCTGGCGCCCGGCGGCCCGCGCCGGGGATGTGGCGGAAAAACAAGTTGCCCCGCCTGGCCGGGGCTACGTAGGCTTTGCGCATGTCCGTGGGTCTACCGACGACGCCTTAACGGAAGGGGGTGCCCAGGATGATGAACCTGCTCTCGGGTCTCGAGGCTGCCGCTGAGGCGCACACATCGTTCAGTGCGGGCGCCTGCTTGCGTCCGGCCGCCGTCCGGGCCGCTCAGCCGCGCAAGGGCGCCGTCACGTTGGCGCGCCCGCGCGCCCCTTGGGCCAGCGACGTCTTTGGGCAGCGCCACCCGGCTGCTGACCTGGCCGGCGCGTTCGGGCAGCCCAACCCGTACAAGCAGAACCTGTACCCGACCCGTATCGCCGCGATGAGCGGCGGCGCCAAGGGTCCGCATCCGGCGAGGGAACCGGAACCGGTCTAGAAATAGACCGGCCAAGAGCCCCTCAAGGCCGCGGACCCGAAACCGGGTCCGCGGCCTTCGTCATGCGAGGCCACCGTTTTGTCAGACGTGTGAGAGACCGTAGACGAGTAAATGAGAGGGGATGGCTCCGATGCATCGGCCCGTCACCACTGCCGTCCTAGCGGACGAGGCGGGGTTCGAGGCGGTATCCGAGCAGGTCACGGCTTCAGGAAGAGCGGCCCCGGCCCAGGTGGTCGGGGTGGCTGTCCCGCTGACCGTGACATCGAGCGGCCACGTGCTTCCGTGCACGGAGGACCCGGACCTGTTCTTCGCCGAGTCGCCCCAGGACGTGGAGTACGCCAAGGACATGTGCCGGGACTGCCCGGCACGCCTGGCGTGCCTCGCCGGGGCGCTCGAGCGCCGGGAGCCCTGGGGGGTGTGGGGCGGCGAGCTGTTCCTGCGCGGCGAGATCGTCCCGCGGAAGCGGCCGCGCGGACGGCCCAGGAAGCACGAGGTAGCGGCCTGACCAGCCGCAGCCCGCGATCACGGAGAACTTCAGAACGGTGGTAGAGGAAATGGAAATGCTGTTGCTTCAGGAAGAGATGGCCAGAGAGCGACAACAGGCACTGCTGGCGGATGCCGTCGGGCAGCGCCGGGCGCGACGGGCGCTGGGACTCAGCCGGGCCGCCCGCCGGGCCGAGCGGGCCGAGCGCAAGCTGATCCGCTCGCTGAACGAGGCCCTGCGCCTGAGTGGCGAGCTGGCCGCCGAGCGTGGCGAGGCAGCCGCCGAGCAGGGCGAGCTGACCGCTGAGCAGGGCTCACTAGCCCGGCTCTGATCACCGCTGGGGCCCGGGAAGCTCAGCCTTCCCGGGCCCTTGCGCTGCCCGGACCCGCGGGTCAGCCTTTCGGGCTGACCCCGTCGACCCTGGCGTCGTCGGGGTCGTCCCGGCCCAGGGTGGCGGCCGCGCCGTTCAGGCCCTCGGCTGTGCCGTCCAGGCTCGGGGCTGTGCCGTCCAGGCTCGGGGCTGTGCCGTCCAGGCCCTCGGCTGTGCCGTTCAGGCTCGGGGCTGTGCCGTCCAGGCCCTCGGCTGTGCCGTTCAGGCCCTCGGCTGTGGCGCCCAGGCTCGGGGCTGTGCCGTTCAGGGCCCCGGCCGGACTGTCCAGGTCCCCGGCCGCGCCGTCCAGCTCCACGGTCGCGCCGCTGCGGTCCTCGGCCGGGCGGACGTCCTGATCCGGGACAGGATCCAGCGGGTCGGCATAGCCGGGCATCCACTTGATCACCTCGGCGCGGAACTGGCCCTCGCACTCGAGCTGGCACAGCACCCCGATCCCGGCCGTAGAGACGCGGTGGATCAGGACATACGACGGCGGCATGTTGAGACGGCGGCTGATGGCGGCCGACCGCATGTCGGTGACCCGGGACGCCTCCTCGCGCAGCCACTCCCGGGTGAACTTGAAGGTCTCCACGCGGGACGGGTCGGCCAGCGGCGCCAGGTAGGCGTGGAGCGCATCGAGGTCGACGGCGACGCCGTCCTTCAGGAACCCGTGTACCCGCAGCTCATGCTCCACGCTCTCGATATCGCGGTCCTCGTGCATGAGGCGCAGGAGCTTGCCGAAGAAATGAGGGAATCCGTCCGGGAGCCGGTCCACCGCGCCGAAGTCGAGGATGCCGAGCCGTCCGTCGTCAAGCAGCCGGAAGTTGCCGGGGTGCGGGTCCGCGTGCAGCAAGCCTGCCCGCGATGGCCCGGAGAACAAGAACCGGACCAGCAGGATGCCGGCCTGGTTCCGCTCCTCGGTGCTCCCCTCAGCGATGATCTTCGACAGCGGCGTGCCGTCCATCCACTCGCTGACCAGGACATGGTCGGTCGCCGCGACGATATGCGGGACGGAGAACTCGGGGTCATCCGCGTAGGCGCGGGCAAACGCTTCCTGAGAGGCGGCCTCGAGCTGGTAGTCGAGTTCTTCCGCCACCCGTGTCCGCAGCTCGTCGAGCAGCGGCTTGACGTCGAGACCGGGCATCAGCACGCTGAAGAGCCTGGCCAAGACGGCTGAGCTGGGTAAAGTCGCTGATCAGTGCCTTCCCGGCCCCCGGGTACTGGATCTTCACCGCGACCTGGCGGCCGTCGTGCCAGATCGCGCGGTGCACCTGGCCGATGGAGGCGGCCGCGGCCGGGCTGTCGTCGAAGTCGGCGAAATTGTCCCGCCAGTCGGCGCCCAGGTCGGCCACGAGCACCTTGTGCACGGTGCTCGCGGGCAGCGGCGGCGCGGAATCCTGAAGCCTGGTCAGGGTCGCCCGGTAGGGCCCGGCTATCTCGGGAGGCAGCGCCGCCTCGAAGATCGACAGGGCCTGGCCGAGCTTCAGCGCGCCGCCCTTGAGCTCGCCGAGGACCCTGAAGATCTGCTCGGCGGTCCGCTGCTGGATCTCGTTGGCGACCAGTTCGGCCGGGCGCCCGCCCAGGCGCTTGCCCAGCCCCCACGCGGTCCGCCCGGCCAGGCCGACCGGCAGCGAAGCGAGCTTCGCCGTACGGGTCACGGCACGCCGCGGAAGATCGCTCACTGGGCTTCCCCGTGAACCGCGAACCTCAACTCGTGCTCCCTTCTGCCCAGGCGGGCCGGATCCCGGGCCTTGAGGACCCGGGCGGCTGCCAAGATCCTATTCTCCGTGACTGGCGGTGGTGCTACCACACGTGCAGTCTCGATGCCGCGGCCAGGTTCTGCGGCGCCACTGCCATCCGGGCAGAACGAGTTCCAGGGTGCCGTTGGTGACGGCCCCGGCCGCGGCGGCCCGGTCGGTGAAGTCCAGCGCCTGCGTGGCGGCCTGCGCTGCCACGGCCGCAGCCAGCGTCGCGTCGCAGGCCAGGGGATCTGGCTTGCGCCCGGCCAGCTGGGCGAGGATTAGCGGCCAGGCCGGGTCCCGGTCGGTCCTGGTTAAGTCTAGGCACCTCAGGCACGCGGTACGGCCGGGGATCACCAGCGGCCCCACGACGCCGATGGCCTCGTCCGCGGACGCGGCCAGGTGCGGTATCTGATCGCGCATGAGGCTGGTCCGAAGCTCCAGGGGATGCCTGCCGATCAGGACGGCAAGATCGGGCCGGGCCGGGTCGGCATCCGCCGGGTCCGCGTCCGTGACCCGGCCGATGCCGGATGTCATCAGCAGGCCGGCGAGGCCGGCCCCGACCCTTCCGCCGCCGTGAATGCGGATCCGCGCGGCCAGCCTGCGCGCCAGGGTGCGCGCGCCGCCGTCGCCGTCCCGGTGGGCCAGGGAAGCAGTGGCCAGTTCCGCGGCCAGCCGGGCCCGCAGCGGCGGGGGGAGCACCCGTAACGTGCCGGCCGGGAAGTCGTCCAGCACGCCCGCCGTCGCGAGCAGCGCCAGCACCCGCTCGGCGGCTTCCGCCGGGACACCGTGGTCGACCGCGGCCTGGATGACCTGCGCCCGGTCGCGGCTCCCGTCGAGGAGGCGGACCACCCAGGCGATGCCGGCCATGCCGGTCAGTGCCACCGCCCGGCGCGAATCGATTCCGATCTGCAGCGTGTCGCGGTCCCGCCATACCGGTAGCAATCCCGGTTTCAGCGCTGGTCTCACATGTCTCAGCGTGACAGGCAATACCGACAATTACGATACGGGAGATCGCCGGCCGGGGTCCCCGGGTGGCTGGGTGAAGGCCGGGGACCCCGCGGTGGTGGCCGGACGATGGCCGGGGCCCCCGGGCGCCGGAACTCCCGCGGCGAGCTGCCGCTCGCTCCGCTGCGCGCCGTTGCCCCCTTCCCCAGAAGCGACGTGCGACCTGTGAGCCCGGGGACTCCCGCGAGTCGAAGCTAGGCCCGGCGCCATGAGCGGTCAATACGTCCCTGTGGACGGCGCTGTGGACAACGTGGGGAGAGAGCGGAGTGTCGCTGTGGACGCCGGTGAACAGTCCTGTGCAGTTCCTGATCGGGGGATAGACCGCAACGGGCGTACCAGGCAAGACGTCGTCCACCGCTTGTGGACGTGAGATTGTCGGCCCTCGGCCGCGGGATTCCCGGCGGGCGGCCGCCATGTCCATCGGGGGTAGCCGGGGTGGCGGGGTGGCCGACACGGGGCACGGCCCGGCGGCTCCGGGGCTGGCCTGCCCGACGGGCGAATCCGGGGCTAAGCGTCGCCGGGGGAGCCGTCGTCCTTGGGCGGTTCTTCCGCGCCGCCTTCGCCTTCTGCGCCCGGATCCTTCTTGTCGTCGGCGTCCGGGCTCCTCGCCGACTCCAAGTCGGAGATATCGAGTTCGGGGCGGCCGCGGACGAAGCCGTCCGGGTCGTCGAAGTCGTCCGCCGTGGGCAGCAGATCGGGATGAGCCCAGACCGCGTCCCGGCCGTCGATGCCGCGGGCATCCGTCAGCCCGCGCCAGATCGCGGCCGCCTCGCGGAGCCTGCGCGGCCGCAACTCCAGCCCGACCAGCGTCGCGAACGTGCGCTCGGCAGGACCGCCGCTGGCCCGGCGCCGCCTGATTGCCTCAGCAAGCGCGTCGGCCTGCGGCAGCCGGGCGCCGGCCGCCGCGTCGACCACGGTCGCGACCCATCCCTCGACCAGCGCCAGGATGGTCTCCAGCCGCGCCAGCGCGGCCTTCTGCTGCTCGGTGTCCTCGGGCTGGAACAGCGCGGCCCCGGTCAGCGCCTCGTTCAGCGCCTCCGGGTTGGCCGGGTCGATCTGCGGCATGGCCTCCCGCAGCGCGTTGGCGTCCACGGTGATGCCCCGCGCGTAATCCTCCACCGCCCCCAGCAGGCGGGCCCGCAGCCAGGGCACGTGGGCGAACAGCCGGTGGTGCGCCGCCTCGCGCAGCGCGAGGAACAGCCGGACCTCGTCATCCTCGACGGACAGCCCCTGCCCGAAGGCCTTGACCCCGGCTGGCAGCAGCGCGGCCGTGCCCGCGGGTCCCAGCGGCAGGCCGACGTCGGTGGAGCTCACCACCTCCTCGGCCAGCGCGCCCACCGCGGCTCCGGTCTGGCCGCCGACCATCATCCCGCCTATCCGGCGCATCATCTGGCCGAGCCCGCCGAGCGCGCCGAGTCCTCCGGTGAAGGCGCTCATCGCGGACCGCATCTCGGGCGGGAGTTCCTCGGCCAGTTCCTCGGGGTCCTCGGCCAGCATCCCGCCCATCGCGTCGACCGCCCGGGCCGCGATGGGATCGCACAGCTTGGACCAGACGGGCAGGGTCGCCTCCACCCATTCCGACCGGCTCCACGCCTGCGCGACGCGGATCCCGGTGGGCAGGGTGGTGGCGTCCTCCAGCCACAGGTCGGCCGTGCGGATGGCCTCAACGGTCTTGCGCCGGTCGATCTCCAGCACGCTGGGATCGCCCTTGGCGGCGACGGTCTGCCGCGCGACGTTCTTGGCGAGGTCCCAGTTGACCGGGCCGCCTTGCCAGGACATCAGGTCGGCGAACTGGCGGAGGGCGTCGGCGAACTGCTGCGGGTCGCCCAGCGGGCCCAGCGGCCCGGCCGGCCCCCCGGGGCCGCCCTGGCCCCGGCCCGCGCCGCCAGCGCCTCCGGGGACATTCGGCGTGCTTCCCGAATCGCCTGGATCCCGGTCGCGGTCGCCGGGCAGGCCAAAGCCAAAGGGAGGATCAGTCATCTCCACTGCCTCTCGGGCAGGATGGAAGGGTGCACATCCGCCACGTTATCCGGGAGCACGTCGTGGTGAGCAATCGAGATGCCAGGTTCGCCCACGGCGCAGCCCGGGCGGCCTGCTGTCAAGCCATGGACCAGCGGTGAGCCGCCGCGAACCGCGCGGCGGGCTGGCCGCGGACGGCGGCCGGGGCGCCAGGGACCGGGAAGAGCGCGGGCGCGGTCCGGTGGTGGCCGTGACCGGGGCGGCCAGCGGCCTCGGCCACGTGCTCACGGCCAGGCTGGCGGCGTCGGCCCGGATCGGCCGGGTCATCGCCATCGACGGGCACCGGGGCGACGCGACCGGCGTGACCTGGCGGGTGGTCGACATCCGCGACCCGGCACTGGCCGGCGCTGGCCGGGGTGGACGTCGTCGTGCACACGGACCTCGACCTGGCCCCCGATTCCGACCAGCGGTCGCGCCGGGCGTTCAACGTCCGCGGCGCGCAGACCGTGCTGACCGCGGCGGCCGCGGGGCGGGTCGGCCGGGTCGTGCTGGTGACCAGCGCGATGGTGTACGGCGCGCGGCCCGACAATCCGGTCCCGCTGGAGGAAACGGCGCCGCTGGGCGCCGACCCGGACGGCAGCGTGGTCGGGGACCTGCTGGAGATCGAGCACCTGGCGCAGCGGTCGCCGCAGGCCAATCCCGGCATGGACATCACGGTCGTCAGGCCGGCCGCGCTGGTCGGCGAGGGCGTGGATACCCTGATCACCCGGCACTTCGAGGCGCCGCGGCTGCTGGCCGTGAAGGGCTGCGCTCCGCGCTGGCAGTTCTGCCATATCGACGACCTGGTCTCCGCGCTCGAGCTGGCCGCGGCGGGCGAGGTGACCGGCAAGTTCGCGGTCGGCTGCGACGGATGGCTCGACCAGGAGCAGGTGGAAGAGCTGTCCGGGCTGCGCCGGATCGAGCTGCCGGCCGGCGCTGACGTTCGGCACCGTGCAGCGGCTGCACCGGGCCGGGATAACCCCGGCGCTCGTGACCGACCTGCACTTCGTTGTGTACCCGTGGGTCGTGGACTGCATGACCCTGCGCGAAGCGGGCTGGAAGCCCGCGTTCGACAACGAGACCGCGCTGCAGGTCCTGCTCGAGCAGCGCGGCGGGCACCACGCGGTGGCGGGCCGCCGCTTGGACAAGAAGGACGCGACGATCACCGCCGCGGGCGCCACGGTCGCCGTGATCGGGACCGCGGCGATCGTGCGCGAGGTCAGGCGCCGCCGCCGCGGTACCTGAACGCCCGCGGCGCTTTGGCATAATGGACATGGTGGACATCGTGCGGCTGGCCGAGCTGCGGGACACCCCGCTGTCGGTGGACGAAGTGCTGAGCGCAGTCTCGGATCCCGCGGCCGGGGGAATCGCCCTGTTCGTCGGCACGGTCCGAGACAATGACCATGACCGTGAGGTGGTCCGGCTCGGCTACACCGCGCACCCGTCGGCCGCGGCCGAGATGCGGCGGGTCGCCGAGAAGGTCGCGGCCACCTTCGGCCTCATGGCGGTGGCGGCCGTGCACCGGGTCGGTGACCTGGCCGTCGGCGACCTCGCGGTCGTGACGGCCGTGGCCTGCCCGCACCGCGCGGAGGCGTTCA
Organism: uncultured Actinomycetota bacterium; assembly: GCA_963834695.1. Taxonomy (GTDB): domain Bacteria; phylum Actinomycetota; class Actinomycetes; order Streptosporangiales; family Streptosporangiaceae; genus JASHPR01. The sequence continues at coordinate 9,541 of CAWIDQ010000104.1, read as the reverse complement.
ACGCGTGCCGCGCGCTGATCGACGAGCTGAAGCAGACCGTGCCGATCTGGAAGCACCAGGAGTTCGCCGGCGGCGACAGCGAGTGGGTCAACGGCGCGTAGTCTTCCCCCATGTCCCGCCGAGCCGCGACGCTGCTGGTGGCAGCAGCCGGAGTCCTGATCGCGCTGGCGGTCGCGATCATCGCGCCCGTGCCCTACGTCGCCCTGACCCCCGGCCCGACCCTGAACACGCTCGGCGACCTGAGCGGCAAGCCGCTGATCCAGATCAAGGACCATGTCACGTACCCGACCAAGGGCAACCTCAACATGGTGACGGTGTCCTTCCTCGGCGGCCCGGGCACCAGGTTCAACATCTTCGCCGCGCTGCGGTCCTGGCTGAGCCCGGACCAGGCGGTGGTGCCCGAGTCGGAGATCTTCCCCACGGGCCTGAGCACGGAGCAGGTGGCCGAGCAGGACACCGAGGAGATGGCGAACTCGCAGCAGACGGCCACCGCGGCCGCGCTCTGCCAGCTCAGCATCGCCTTCAAGACGGTGGACACGATCCAGGCGACGATCAAGGGAATGCCGGCCGCGGGCGTGCTGCACGCCGGGGACGTGATCGTGGCCGTCGACGGCCAGGCGGTAACCTGCCGCTCCGACGCCGGGACGCTGATCAAGGCCCGCAAGCCCGGGGCCCCGGTGGAGCTGACCGTTCTCCGGCACGGCCAGACCAAGCAGGTGCGGCTGACCACGGCCGACGTCCAGGGCCAGCCCGAGATCGGCGTGGAGCTCGTGGAGAGCTACGTGTTCCCGTTCCCCGTGACGATCACCGTGGGGGACATCGGCGGGCCCAGCGCGGGCCTGATGTTCGCGCTCGGCATCATCGACAAGCTCACCCCGGCCAACCTGAGCGGGGGCCGGTTCATCGCGGGGACCGGGGAGATCGAGGCCAACGGCACCGTGGAACCCATCGGCGGGATCCAGCAGAAGATGGCCGGCGCGCGCGCGGCCGGCGCGACGGTCTTCCTGGCCCCGGCGACCAACTGCCCGAACACGGCGGGCGCGGTACCCGCCGGGATGCGCGTGATCAAGGTGAGCACCCTGGCCGGCGCGATCGCCGACCTCGACGCGCTCAAGGCCGGCCGGCCAGTCCCCTCGTGCTGATGCGGGAACCTTGCGAGGTACCGGTAAGTTGCGTCAGAGAATACGTATTCGCCGCGCGGCGGGCGGACGCGAGCATGTCCCGCCGCGCACACCGCCCCGCTGCCGGGTGCCCGAGGTGAGGTAAGGGGGAGACGTGGCCTTCCGATCCGTTGGCCGCTCCCGGCCGCCCGGTGGCCGTCCCATCGTGCTTCCCCGGTGGGGGAGGTACGTGCTCCCGGTCCTGGGGGCGGTGGTGGCACTGATCATCCTCGTCGCCGTCGTCGCCGGGGTGTGGACCGACTTCCTGTGGTTCCGCTCGGTTCACTACTCGTCGGTCTTTGACACCACCTACGGCGTCAAGTGGGCGCTGTTCGCGGTCACCGCGGCCTTCATGATGGCGGTGATCGGCATCAACATCCGGATCGCCTACCGGATCCGGCCGACGACGCGGCCCGCGTCAGCGGAGCAACATGGGCTCGAGGTGTACCGGACGGCGATCGACCCGCACCGCAAGCTGCTGGTCTGGGTGATACTCGGCCTGATCGGGCTCATCTCGGGCCTGGCCGCCGCCGGCAGCTGGCGTACCTGGCTGCTGTTCGCCAACCGGACCTCGTTCGGGGTCACCGACCCGCAGTTTCACCTGGACATCTCGTTCTTCGTCTTCGTCTACCCGTTCATCCGGATGGTGCTCAGCTTCCTGTTCGCGGCCGTCCTGCTGTCCCTGATCGCCGCCGCCGTCGTGCACTACCTGTACGGCGGGCTCCGGCTGCAGGTACGGGGCGAGCGCGCGACCCAGGGCGCCCGGGTGCACCTGTTTGTCCTGGTCGGCGCCTTCGTGCTGCTCAAGGCCGTCGCCTACTGGGTGGACCGTTATGGCATCGACTTCTCGCAGCGCGGCGTGGTGCAGACCGGAGCCTCGTACACGGACGTGAACGCCCTGCTGCCGGCCAAGACCGTGCTGGCGGTCATCGCGTTGATCTGCGCCGCTCTGTTCTTCGCCGGAGCGATCCGGCGCAACTCGCTGCTGCCCGCCGTCGGGTTCGGCCTGCTCGTGCTCTCGGCCATCATCATCGGCGGGGTCTACCCGGCGATCGTGCAGCAGTTCGTGGTCAAGCCCAACGAGCTCGCCAAGGAAGGCCCGTACCTGACCCGCGAGATCAACAGCACCCGCCGCGCGTACGCGCTCACGAACGTGAAGGTGATCCCGTACTCGGCGGTGTCGTCCGAGTCGACCCCGGAACTGGCCCAGCAGGCGGCCGCGCTCCCCGACGTGCGCCAGATGGATCCCGGCGTGGTGTCCGCGTCGTTCCAGCAGCTCCAGCAGGTCAAGGGGTACTACAAGTTCGCCAGCGTGCTGGCGGTCGACCGGTACCGGGTCCCCGGCAGTTCCGTGCCGGAAGACATGATCGTCGGCGTCCGCGACATGTCCGGGCCGCCCGCGGGCCAGAACAACTGGATCAACAGCCACCTGGTCTACACGCACGGGTTCGGGTTCGTGGCCGCGGCCGCGAACGCTGCGGCCAGCGGCGGCAGCCCCTCGTTCACCGAGAGCGATATCCCGCCGTCCGGCGAGCTCAACGTGCGCCAGCCCCGGGTGTACTTCGGCGGGCAGGAGACCAGCTACGCGATCGTCGGCGGCCACCAGCTCGAGCTCGACTATCCCAACTCCAGCGCCAGCGGCCAGGCGAACACCACCTACTCCGGCGGGGGCGGCGTCCCGGTCGGCTCGCCGCTGAACCGGCTGCTGTACGCGATCAAGTTCCGCGAGCTCAACATCCTGCTGTCCGGGGCCATCGACGGCAATTCGAAGATCATGTATATCAGGGACCCGCTGTCCCGGGTGGCCAAGGTGGCCCCGTTCCTCACCCTGGACGGCAACACCTACCCGGTGGTCGTCGGCGGCCAGATCTACTGGGTGGTCGACGCCTACACGACCACCGACAACTACCCCTACTCGCAGCGGCTGAGCCTGGCGCAGGCCAGCTCGAACAGCTACAGCCCGGGCGGCTCGGCCGTCGGCGCCGGCGACCAGGTGAACTACATCCGCAACTCGGTCAAGGCCGTGGTGAACGCCTACACCGGCGCGGTGACGCTGTACCAGTGGGGCGGGAACGACCCGGTGCTCAACGCCTGGAAGAACGCGTTTCCCGGCGTGATCAAGCCGGAGAGCGACATCCCTAAGGGCCTCCTGCCGCACCTGCGTTACCCGCCGGTCCTGTTCGAGGTGCAGCGGCAGATCCTGGCCCAGTTCCACGTGACCCAGGCCCCGGAGTTCTACGGCGGGCAGAACTTCTGGTCCGTGCCCACGGATCCGAGCGGCACCTCGCCCAACGCGTCCAGCCAGCCGCCGTACTACCTGACGATGACGATGCCGGGCCAGCCGCAGCCGGAGTTCTCGCTGAGCACGTCGCTGACGCCGCGCGGCCGCGCCAACATGGCCGCGTTCATGGAGGTCGACAGCAACCCCCAGAGCAGCGGCTACGGCAAGATCCTGGTGCTCCAGCTGCCGCAGGACACCACGATCCGGGGCCCGCAGCAGGTCCAGAACGACTTTGAATCCAACGCGACCGTCGCCTCCGCGCTGACCCTGCTGCGGCAGGGCGGGTCCCAGGTGACCCAGGGCAACCTGGTCACGCTGCCGGTCGGGGGAGGCCTGCTGTATTTCGAGCCCGTGTACGTGTCCCAGGCGGCCTCGGGCAGCTCCGGGGCCTACCCCACCCTGCAGGACATGCTCGCGTACTACAACGGCCAGGTCGGCTTCGGGACCACGCTGACCGCCGCGCTGGCCCAGGTGTTCGGCACCGCGCCCACCCCGACGAGCACCAGCCCGCCGCCGAGCAGCCACGGCGCCCCGGCCAGCTCGGCGGTGCTGAAGTACCTGGATCAGGCCGAGGCCTACTACAGCGCGGCGCAGGCGGCCCTGAAGAGCGGCAACTTCACCGCGTACGGCCAGGACCTGGCCCTGATGAAGGCGGCGCTGGACAACGCGAGGAACGCGGCGCAGGGCCATTCGTCGTCCTCGCCGTCGGCCTCGCCCTCGCCGTCCTCGTCCGTCAGCCCCTCGCCATAACGGGCCCGCGCCGGGGCTGGGTTGCGGCTGGGTTGCGGGTGAGCGGCCAATCGATGCGCCGCCCCGCCGCACGGGCACGGCGCCGCCGCAGAGGGCGTACGCTCGGTGCTGACGGACATGCAGAGGAACGTTTGCCTGCCGAGGTCGCGCATGGTCGCCGGCAGGCATGGGGAAGGGAGCCGGACCGGTCGTGGCGCCCCGTGTGCTCGTTGACGCGACCGCTGTGCCTGCGGATCGTGGCGCGCTTGGCCGGTACGTGGACGGGCTGGTCTGCGCCCTGGGCGCGGCCGGGGCCGACCTGGCCGTGGCCTGCCAGCGCGCCGACGAGGAGAGGTACGGCCGCCTCGTTCCGAGCGCGCGGATCGTCGCCGGCCCGCCCGCCATCGCCCACCGGCCCGCCCGGCTGGCCTGGGAGCAGAGCGGCCTGCCGCTGGTGGCCCAGCAGGTCAGCGCGGACGTCATCCACGCGCCGCACTACTCGATGCCGCTGCGCCCGGGCGCGCCCACCGTGGTGACCATCCACGACCTGACGTTCTTCACCGAGCCGGACGCTCACAGCCCGGTGACCGCGACGTTCTACAAGTCCGCGATCCGCACCACGGCCCGCCGTGCCACCCGGCTCATCGTCCCGTCCAAGGCCACCAGGGACGAGCTCGTCCGCGTGCTCGGCGCCGATCCCACCAGGATCGACGTGGCCTACCACGGCGTCGACCACGCGCAGTTCCACCGGCCGGCCGAGGCCAAGCTCCGCCACGTCTCCGACCGGCTGGGGCTGCACGGCAAGCCGTACGTGGCCTACCTCGGCACGCTGGAGCCGCGCAAGAACGTGCCCGCCCTGATCAACGGGTGGGCGGAGGCCGTGGCCGATCTCGGCGAGCCGCCCGCTCTGGTGCTGGCCGGCGGCAGCGGCTGGAGCGAGGAAGTGGACGAGGCGGTCGCGAACGTGCCCGCCCACCTGCGCCTGGTCCGCCCGGGTTACCTGCACTTCGCCGATCTCCCCGGCTTCCTCGGCGGCGCCCTGGTCGTGGCGTTCCCGAGCACCGGCGAGGGGTTCGGGTTGCCGGTGCTCGAAGCCATGGCCTCGGGCGCGCCCGTCCTGACCACGCACCGGACATCCCTGCCCGAGGTGGGCGGCGACGCGGTCGCCTACACCGAGCCGGACGCCGACAGCATCCGCGCCGCGCTGCGGTCGCTGCTCGACGACCCGGGCCGCCGGCAGACGCTGGGCGCCGCCGGCCACGCGCGGGCGCTCGAGTTCACCTGGGCGGCCTCGGCCGAGGCGCACCTGGCGTCCTACGAGCGTGCAGCCGCGCAGGGACGCGAGTAGCCTGCCCTCACATGCCGGTTAATTCGCATCTCCCCGCCGCCCCCGGCCTTGAGGCGATCTTGCTGGTCGGCGGCCAGGGCACGCGGCTGCGCCCGCTGACCATCGCGACCCCCAAGCCGCTGCTGCCGACCGCCGGGGTCCCGTTCCTCGCGCATCAGCTGGCCAAGGCGGCTGCGTCCGGGATCAGCCGCGTCATGATGGCCACCTTCTACCGGGCCGAGATGTTCGCCGAGTGCCTCGGGGACGGCTCGGCGTTCGGCCTGGAGATCTCCTACATCCAGGAGCAGACCCCGCTCGACACCGGCGGCGCGATCCGCAACGCGGCATCCGGCCTGCGCGGCGGCCCGGATGACCCGGTAGTCGTGCTGAACGGCGACGTCCTGTCCGGCCACGACCTGGCCGCGCAGGTGACGGCGCACGAGAAGGCCGGCGCCGCGGTGACCTTGCACCTGGTCGAGGTGGCGGACCCATCCCGGTTCGGCTGCGTGCCGACCGACGCCGACGGGCGGGTCACCGCGTTCCTGGAGAAGACGCCGTACCCGGTGACCAACCGGATCAACGCCGGCTGCTACGTGTTCACGCGGCGCGTCATCGACCAGATCCCGCCGGGCCGGGTGTCGGTGGAGCGGGAGACGTTCCCCGGGCTGATCAGCCGCGGCGAGCTGGTCCTCGGCCACGTCGATACCGCGTACTGGCTCGACGTCGGTACTCCCGAGGCGTTCGTGCGCGGCTCGTGTGACCTGGTGCTCGGGGAGCTGGCCTCGCCGGCGCTGCCCGGCCCGTGCGGGCAGGTCCTGGCCCTGCCGGGCGCCGTCGTCGCGCCGGAGGCCAGGGTCGGCGGCGGCTCGGTCATCGGCGCGGGCGCTCACGTGGGCCCGGGAGCGGAGGTCGACGGCAGCGTGCTGTTCGACGGCGCGGTCATCGGCCCGGGGGCCGTGATCCGGTCCGCCGCGGTCGGCCGCGGCGCGCGCATCGGCGAGGGCGCAGTCCTGGACGGGGCCGTGATCGGCGACGGGGCCCGGATCGCGTCCGGGAACGAGCTCACGCGCGGGCTGCGGGTCTGGCCGGACGTGGAGCTCGGCCCGACCTCGATCCGGTTCTCCACGGACGCGTGAGCCCGGAGCCGTGGTGCCGCCGGAGCCGCAGCCGACAGATCCGGGGTCGGCCTGGCCGCCGCTGACCCGGGAGTGGAGCCCGGCCTATCCCGTTGACGTGCGGCTGATCCTGTCCGTGCACCGTCGCGGGTCACGAGATCCCGCGTACCGCGCTGATCCCTCCGGCGCGGTGTGGCGCACGGTGCTGACGCCCGACGGCCCGGGCACACTGCGGGTGGCGGGCCATGCCGCCGGGGTCACCGCGACGGCCTGGGGACCGGGCGCCGGCTGGCTGCTGGAGACGCTGCCGCCGCTGCTCGGCTCCGTCGATGACCTGTCCGGGTTCGCTCCTGTCCACCCGCTGCTGCGGGAGATGGCCAGCGGCATCCGGGCGCCCGGGTGGGCCGGTCGGGGCGCGTGCTCGAGGCGCTGATCCCGGCGATCCTGGAGCAGAAGGTGGTGGGGGCGGAGGCTCGCCGTGCGTGGCATTACCTCCTCCGCCGGTTCGGCCAGCCCGCCCCGGGCCCGGCCCCGGCCGGCCTGCGGGTGTTCCCGGACGCGCGGACCTGGGCGCAGATCCCGTCCTGGGAATGGCACCGGGCGGGCGTGGAGCCGGGGCGGGCCCGCACGGCCGCCGGAGCCGCGCGCGTGGCCGCCCGGCTGGAGGAGATCACCGAGATGGCGGCCGCCGACGCCGACCGCAGGCTGCGATCGCTGCCGGGCGTCGGGCCGTGGACCTCGGCCGAGGTCAGGCAGCGCGCCTGCGGCGACGCGGATGCGGTGTCGGTCGGCGACTACCACCTGCCCGCCGTGGTCGGCTGGGCGCTGGCCGGCCAGACCGTCGATGACGCGGGCATGCTCCGGCTGCTGGAGCCGTACGCCGGGCACCGGTACCGGGCGACCAGGCTGGTGGAACTGAGCGGCGCGCATCCGCCGCGCCGCGGCCCGCGGCTCGCCCTCCGGGAGTATCGTGCCTTCTAGGCCAGACATCGGGCCCTCGTGCCGGTTCTCGCCTGATGCGTGATTCTCCCGGCGGTATCCGCTACTTCAGCTAATATCGGCATATGGAGTTCGAAGCGCCTCTTGACGCATTCGCGCGTGAGCAGCGGGCCGGCCTGGGGGCGCTGGCCAGGATATCGAGGCCCGACGACCGGGACCCGCCCGATTCCGGCGTCTGGGACCCGCCCGATTCCGGCGTCTGGGACCCGCCGTGGGATCCGCCGGGGTCCGGCGACTGGGACCCGCCGCTCGCCCCGCGGCCGTACGTCCGCGACTGGCCGCTCGCCGAGGAGCCCGGCCTTCCGGACGTGACGTCCAGGTCACCCGGGCCCTGGGGCTGATCGCAGGCCCGCTCGGCGCGGGCGCGCCCGGGCAGCCGGGCCGGAGCGGCCGGGCAGCGCCCGCTTAGGCTGGTGGGCATGAGCGACGACGGGCCTACCCCACGCCCCCGCCCGAAGCCCCAGAATTCCCCGTCCGCCAGCGCGCTGCGCCGCGTCCTGGCCCGGGCCAGGGACGGCAAGACCCTGGACCACGCCGAGGCCGCCACGCTGCTGCAGGCTCGCGGCGATCAGCTCGGCGAGCTCCTCGGCTACGCCGCGCGGGCCAGGGACGCCGGGCTGGAGCGCGCGGGCCAGGCCCGGGATCATCACCTACTCCCGCAAGGTCTTCGTCCCCCTGACCCGGCTGTGCCGGGACCGTTGCGGATACTGCACGTTCGCCACGGTCCCCGGCCGGGTGGCCAACCCCTACCTGTCACCGGACGAGGTCATCGACATCGCGGCCCGGGGCGCGGCGCTCGGCTGCAAGGAGGCGCTGTTCACGCTGGGCGACCGGCCGGAGGACCGGTGGCGCCCGGCCCGGGAGTGGCTGGACGCCCACGGCTACGACGACACCCTGTCCTACGTCCGGGCCATGGCGATCGCCGTGCTCGAGGCGACCGGCCTGCTGCCGCACCTCAACCCGGGCGTGCTGACCTGGCAGGATTTCCAGCGGCTCAAGCCGGTGGCGCCGTCCATGGGCATGATGCTGGAGACCACGGCGCGACGGCTCTACACCGAGCGGGGCGGCCCGCACTTCGGCAGTCCGGACAAGGACCCCGCGGTCCGGCTGCGGGTGCTGGAGGACGCCGGCCGCAGCAGCGTCCCGTTCACGACGGGCATCCTGATCGGCATCGGCGAGACCCTGGCCGAGCGCGCGGATTCGATCTTCGCGATCCGCCGGGTCGCCCGCGAGTACGGCGGCATCCAGGAAGTGATCGTGCAGAACTTCCGGGCCAAGCCGGACACGGCGATGCGGGGCGTGCCCGATGCCGACCTGGACGACCTGGCCGCGACGATCGCCGTGACCCGGCTGGTCCTGGGCCCGGGGGCGAGGATCCAGGCGCCGCCGAACCTGATCGGCGACCAATACCGGATGATCCTGGCCGCGGGCATCGACGACTGGGGCGGGGTGTCGCCGCTGACCCCGGACCACGTCAACCCGGAACGCCCCTGGCCGCAGATCGACGAGCTGGCCGAGCGCACCGCGGCCGAGGGCTTCGAGCTGGCCGAGCGGCTCACCGTCTACCCGCCCTACATCCGCGAGCCCTGGCTCGACCCCCGGGTCGCACCGCACGTCGCGGCGCTGGCCGACCCGGCGACCGGGCTGGCGCTCGCCGGCGCGATGCCGCGCGGGCAGCGCTGGCAGGAGCCGGACGGCGGGTGGGGTGAGGCCGCGGGCCGCACCGACCTGCACGTCACGATCGACACCACCGGCCGGACCGCCGACCGCAGGGACGACTTCGCCGAGGTGTACGGCGACTGGGCCGAGGTAGGCGCGCGGATCGAGCCCGCCGCGCGGGCGGCTGCGGCCAACGGGGCCGCGGCGACCGGGGCCGGACGGGGCGGGGATGTGCCGGGCGGGGCGGTTGCCCCTGGCACGGGACCGCAAC
>CAWIDQ010000103.1:0-72628 GCA_963834695.1 uncultured Actinomycetota bacterium | reverse complement strand
CGGCGACCACGTCGCCGAAGCGGTGATCCAGCGACCCGTCGCGGATGGCCGCGCAGAGTTCGGCGTCGTCGGCGCAGCCGAGCGCGTCGAGCCTGGCCCGGTGGTCGCGCGCGTGCCCGGTCCCGAGCAGGGCCTCGCGCTCCGCGATCCGCAACGCGTTCGCGGCGACCCGGGCGTGGAACGCCCGGCGCGGGTCCGCGGCAGCGATGTCGGCGGCGAGGAACTCGCGGACGGCCCCGAGCAGTTCGGGCCCGCCCGGCCGGTCATGCGGCGCCGGGGGTGGGGGGGCGGGACCAGCCAGCGGGTCGGTGACGGTGAGCGGCGCGGCGTAGCCCAGCGCGAGCAGCACATCGAACTCCTGCTCGCAGACGCGGCGGCCGAGCACCGCGAGCTCGATCGACGGCTCGCCGCCCGCGAGGTACCGTGCGGCCTGGCGGCGGCACAGCAGCGCCCAGCGCACCGTGCCGTACAGCTCCCACCATTGCTGGGTGGCCTCGTCCGGGGGAGTGCCGCCGCCGTCGGCATAGCCGGACATCAGGTCGGCGCGGGCACCGAAGCCCCCGACCGGGTCCGCCGAACCGAACCGCCAGGCCTTGGTGCACAGCCAGCCCAGGTCCTGCAGGGGGTCGCCGCGGTGGGTGAGTTCCCAGTCCAGTACCCCCCGCAGCCCGTCCTCGGCCACGATGAGGTTGCCGGTCCGGAAGTCACCGTGCACCAGCGCGTCCGGCCTTGGCGGGGGCCGGTGCTCGGCGAGCCACCGCAGGCCGATCTCCAGCGCCGGCCGCGGCTCGCCGAACTCCTGGTAGAGCGCGGTCACCTGGCCGATCGCGTCCACCCGGGGCAGGCCGGGGACGCATCCGGGATCCACCTGATGGATCCGGGCCAGGACCTTCCCGAGACGGCGCGCGAGCCCGGGCCGCGCGGCCGCGTACGCGTCGTCCCGCAACAGCCGCCGCGGGATCGTCTCCCCGTCCAGCCGCTCCGTGAGCAGATAGGGCCGGCCGCGGCCCAGGGCCCGCTCCCCGTGGTCGTAGACCTCGGGTACCGGGACGCCGGCCGCTCGCGCGGCGGTCATGGCCGCCGCCTGCAGCGCCACGTCGCCGTGGCGATCCGACCCTTCCGGGTCGCGCAGCAGGATAAGGCGGCGCTGTCCGCCGCCGGCCGTCCGCGCCGCGGCGCCCCAGCTCTCCCGGCTCGCGCCGCCGGGCAGCCGCTGGATGCCGGTGACCTCGACGGGCGCCCCCCACACCGCCCGCAGCCGCGAGGCCAGCAGCTCGGCCAGCCGGGAAGCCTCGGTCATGACGTGTCCCGCGCCTCCCGGTGTGTCCTGGCGTCTCCCGGTGATCCCTGGGGATCTCCTGGACAAACGATCCCCGGCCCGGTCCATGATCGTCAAGAGCGGCCGGCACGGAAGGAGGCGGGCCGGAAAAGCGTTAGGTACCAAGGGACCCTGCAGCCATGCTGGGGAAGGCCCGCGAATCCGGCTGCGTGTCCCGGTGCCCTGCCATGAAGACTGCCACCTTGACGCCCTCGACTGCCTCCGCGCCCTCGCTCGCCGAGTCGCGAGCCCGCCTGCCCGAGATCACCTATCCGCCCGCGCTTCCGGTCAGCCAGCGCAAGGACGAGATCGCCGCGGCCATCCGCGATCACCAGGTGGTCATCGTCGCGGGCGAGACCGGCTCGGGCAAGACCACGCAGCTGCCGAAGATCTGTCTCGAGCTGGGCCGCGGCACCACCGGCCAGATCGGCCACACCCAGCCCCGGCGGATCGCGGCCCGCACCGTGGCGGAGCGGATCGCGGACGAGCTCGGCACCGGGATCGGCACGGCCGTCGGCTACAAGGTGCGGTTCGCCGACAAGTCCAGCGACCGCACCCTGGTCAAGGTGATGACCGACGGGATCTTGCTGGCCGAGATGCAGCGGGACCCCAAGCTGCTGCGCTACGACACCCTCATCATCGACGAGGCCCACGAGCGCAGCCTGAACATCGACTTCATCCTCGGCTACCTGAAGCGGCTGCTGCCCGACCGGCCCGACCTCAAGGTCATCATCACCTCGGCCACGATCGATCCGGGGCGCTTTTCCCGGCATTTTGCCGGAGGCGAATCAGGCGAACACAACCGGGGCGCGCCGGTGATCGAGGTCTCCGGGCGCACCTATCCGGTCGAGGTGCGGTACCGGCCGCTGGCCGATCCGGACCGTCCCGGCACCGAGGCGAAAGACCAGGCGCAGGCCATCTGCGACGCGGTTGGCGAGCTGCGCGCCGAGGGCCCCGGGGACATCCTGGTCTTCCTCAGCGGCGAGCGGGAGATCCGGGACACCGCCGATGCGCTGGCGGAACAGGCGGACCTGGCCGGCCTGGAGGTGCTACCGCTATACGCCCGGCTGTCCGCGGCCGAGCAGCACCGCGCCTTCCAGCCGCATCAGCGGCCGCGCGTGGTGCTGGCCACCAACATCGCGGAGACCTCGCTGACCGTGCCGGGCATCCGGTACGTGGTCGACCCGGGCACCGCGCGGATCTCCCGGTACAGCCACCGGACCAAGGTGCAGCGGCTGCCCATCGAGCCCATCTCCCGGGCCTCCGCCGACCAGCGCAAGGGCCGCTGCGGCCGCACGTCCGACGGCATCTGCATCCGGCTGTACAGCGAGGAGGACTTCGCGTCGCGGCCGGAGTTCACCGACCCGGAGATCCTGCGCACCAACCTCGCCTCGGTCATCCTGCAGACGGCCGCGCTCGGGCTCGGCGAGGTCGCGGACTTCCCGTTCATGGACCCGCCGGACTCCCGCAACATCATCGACGGCGTGCGGCTGCTGGAAGAGCTGGGCGCGGTCGCGCCGGGCGGTACCGACCCGGGGGGGCACACCGCCGCCCGGGACGGTGCTGCCCGGGGGGACACCCCCGGGCCCCCGTGGCCCGGAACCCCCCGCCACGGCGCGACGCGGCTGACCGGCGTGGGCCGGAAGCTGGCCCGGTTGCCGACCGACCCCCGCCTCGGCCGGATGATCCTGGAGGCCGCCCACCACGGTTGCGTCCGCGAGGTGCTGATCATCACGGCGGCGCTGTCCATCCAGGATCCCCGGCAACGCCCGGCGGACGCCCGCGAGGCCGCGGACGCCAGTCACGCGCGCTTCGCCCGGCCGGGATCCGATTTCCTCGCGTTCCTCAGCCTGTGGGACTACCTGGACGCCAAGCAGCGCGAGCTGTCGTCGTCGGCGTTCCGCCGCATGTGCCGCCGCGAGTTCCTGCACTACCTGCGGGTGCGGGAGTGGCAGGACGTGCAGGCACAGCTGCGGCAGGCCGCCCGGGACGTGGGCATCTCCGCTGGCCCCCGCGCGGAGGAGGACGGCCTCGCGGACCGCGTGCACATGTCACTGCTGGCCGGCCTGCTCTCGCACATCGGGATGAAGGACGCCGAGCAGGCGGGCACCGCGCAGAATCCACAACGGAAGCGGCGCGGGCCGGCCGAGTTCGCCGGGGCGCGCGGGGCCCGCTTCGCGATCTTCCCCGACTCCGTGCTGGCCCGCAAGCCACCGCAGTGGGTGGTGGCGGCGGAGCTGGTGGAGACGTCCCGGCTGTGGGCCAGGACCGTGGCCAGGATCGAGCCCGAGTGGGCCGAGCCGCTGGCCGCGCACCTGGTCAAGCGCAGCTACAGCGAGCCGCACTGGGACGCCCGCCGGGGCGCTGCCGTCGCGTTCGAGAAGGTGAGCCTGTACGGGCTGCCGATCGTGACCGAGCGGAAGGTCAACTACGCCCGGGTGGACCCGGCAGCGGCGCGGGACCTGTTCATCACCGGTGCCCTGGTGGAGGGTGACTGGCCGACCCGCCACGAGTTCTTCCACCGCAACCAGCGGCTGCTCGACCAGGCCAGGGGACTGGAGGACCGGGCCCGGCGGCGCGGCATCGTGGCCGACGACGCGGCCGTGTTCGACTTCTACGACCGGCGGATACCCGCCGACGTGACCTCCGCGCGGCACTTCGACACCTGGTGGAAGGCCCGCGCGCACGACCCGGACCTGCTCACGTTCACCCAGGCCGACCTGGTCGGCCCGGCCGCAGAGGATATCGACCCGGCTGACTACCCCAGCTCGTGGGGCGGCGGGCTCCCGCTGTCGTATGAATTCACGCCGGGCGAGCCGGACGACGGGGTGACCGCGGACATCCCGCTGGCCGTGCTCGGCCAGGTGAACGGCGAGGAACTCGGCTGGCAGGTGCCGGGGCTGCGCGAGGAGCTGGTCACTGAGCTGATCCGGTCGCTGCCGAAGGAGCTGCGTCGGCTGTTCGTGCCCGCGCCGGACACCGCCCGCGCCGTGACCGCCCGGCTGGGCGAGCCGCACGGCAGCCTGCTGGACGCGCTCGCCCGGGAACTCGGCCGCCTGGCCGGGGTGCCGGTCCCGCGAGACGCGTTCGATGAGTCCCGGCTGCCCGGCCACTTGAAGATCACCTACCGCGTGATGGACGGGGACCGGGAGCTGGCCCACGGGAAGGACCTGGGCGAGCTGCGCGAGCGGCTGCGGCCCCGGCTGCAGGCCAAGCTCACCGAGGCGGCCGGCGACATTACCCGCACCGGGCTGAAGGACTGGACGATCGGCACGCTGCCGCGGGTCTTCACCCGCGGCCAGGACGGTGCCAGCCCGGGGGGCGACCCCCCCAAACCCCCCCGATCATCGCCTACCCGGCGCTGGCGGACGCCGGGGACGCGGTGGACGTCCGGCTGTTCCCGACGCAGGCCGAGGCCGACGCGGCGATGGCGGCGGGTACCCGCCGGCTGCTCCTGCGGCAGGTACCGTCCGGCGTGCGCTCCATCGCCGACCGGCTGCCGGTCGAGCGGAAGCTGGCCATGAGCCGGAACCCGTATCCCAGCATCGGCGCGCTGCTCGACGACTGCGTCGCCTGCGCGGCCGACCAGGTGATCGCGGACGCCGGCGGGCTGGCCTGGGACGCGGACGGCTTCGCCCGCCTGGTGGCGCAGGCGCGCTCTGCCCTGCCGCTGGCCACGGCGCGGGCGGTGGACGCCGCCGGGCAGGTCCTCGAGGCGGCCCACGAGGCCGAGGCGAGGCTGCGGGCGACCCCCAGCTCGCCGCTGGCCGCGGCGTTCGCCGACGCGCGGGCCCAGTTCGCCGCGCTGATCTACCCGGGGTTCGTCAGCGGCACCGGGCTGCCGAGGCTGCCCGACCTGGTGCGCTACCTGCGGGCGATCAGCCGCAGGCTGGACACGCTGGCCTCCGGTCCCGGCCGCGACGCCGAGCGGATGACGATCGTGCACCGGGTTACCGACGCCTACCAGCGGGCCGTCGCGGAGCTTCCGGCCTGCCCGGCGCTCCGGCGCGGACGTCCGGGCGGTGCGCTGGATGATCGAGGAACTGCGGGTCAGCCTGTTCGCCCAGGTACTGGGCACGCCGGCACCCGTGTCGGAGAAGCGGATCCAGGCCGCCCTGGACCGGTTGACGGGCGCGCGCTGACCGGGTTGACGGGCGCGCGCGCTGACCGGGTTGACGGGCGCGCTGGCCAGGCTGACAGACGCCTGCTGGCCGGAATGTCCGTGAATGCCGGATCCTTTTACCTGGCTGGCGCGGCGCCGGGCCCACGAAAGTGCCGAAAGGCGGGCTCTAGCCCGCCTTTCGGCACATTTATGAGGCTGCGGAGTCCGGCCAGGCGAGTACGGGACCGCGGGCCCGGAGCGTGACCGGGGAGCCGGGCGGCAGCTGGCTGCCGCCGACGATGCGGACCACGATGACCGGCGCCCCGGCATCGTGGTCGGGTCGCACGTGGATCACGGCATCGTGGCCGTGGTAGCCGTAGGCGACGACGCGCCCGGCCAGCTCGCGGTTCCCGCCGTCCCCGCCGGCGGGAGTGCCCGGGAAGCCGGCCGCCCGGCCCGGCGTGGAGCCGCCAGGGTGCAGTTCTACCTGCTCCGGACGGACGAGCACGGTGACCGGGCCGGGCCGGGCCGCCCCGGGAGAGTCCAGGCAGCCGGGCTCGACCGGCAGCCGCCCCAGGATGGTGTCGACCGTGCCGGTGCCGAGCACGCCCTCGAGGAGGTTCGCGTCGCCGATGAACCGGGCGATGTCGGCGTCGGCCGGCCGGTCGTACAGGTCCTGGGGGGCGTCGCACTGCGCGATCCGGCCGTCGCGCAGCACCGCGACCCGGTCCGCGGTGGACAGCGCCTCGTCCTGGTCGTGGGTGACCAGGACCCCGGTGATGCCGGTTTCGGCGAGCAGCGCCTGCACGTCCGCCCGGACGCTGGCGCGCAGGTGCGCGTCCAGCGAGGCGAACGGCTCGTCGAGCAGGACGATCTTCGGCCGGATAGCCAGCGCCCGGGCCAGCGCTACCCGCTGCTGCTGGCCGCCGGAGAGCTGGTGCGGGTAGCGCTGGCCCAGTCCGGCCAGGCCCACCTTGTCGAGGAGTTCGGCCGTGGCCGGCCCGCGCCGCTGCCGGGTCGGCAGCCCGAATCCGATGTTGGCCGCCACCGTGAGGTGAGGGAACAGGCTGCCTTCCTGCGGCACGTAGCCGATCCGCCGCTTCTCGGGCGCCAGGTGCACATCCGGGCCGTCGACCACCGCGCCGCCGATCGTGACCGTGCCCGCGTCGGCGCGCTCGAACCCGGCCAGCACCCGCAGCAGGGTGGTCTTGCCGCTGCCCGACGGGCCGAGGATGGCGGTCAGCGAGCCCGCGGGAACCTCTAGGTCCACCCCGGTGAGGACCGGATGGTCGCCGAACGCCTTGTGCAGGCCGGTCACCACGAGCTGGGTCATGCGGTCATCCTATGAAGGCCGGCCCGCCTCCGCGGGGCGGCTCATCCCTGCGGGTGCGCGGTGCGGTCAAAGAACCGGCCGAGCACGTAGCTCGGCACCGCGGCGACGGCGATCATCACCAGGGCGAACGGGGCGGCCTGGCCGTAGGCCAGGTTCTGCTCGTAGGACCAGAACTGGGTGGCCAGCGTCTGCACGCCGGTGGGGATCAGCAGCAGGGTGGCGGTGAGCTCAGTCACCACGGACAGGAAGACCAGGCAGAACGCCGCGGCCAGGCCGGGCCCGGCCAGCCGCAGGGTCACCCGCCAGAGCACGGCCAGCCTGCGCTGGCCCAGGGACCTGGCCATCTCGTCCAGGCTCACCGGGGCCCGCGCCAGGGACGCCTTCACCCCGACCAGGGCCAGCGGGAAGAACATGATCGAGTAGCAGATGACCAGGAGCGGCGCGCTCTGGTAGAGCAGACCGCTGCCGTAGCGCTCGGAAAAATAGGCCAGGGCGAACGCGATGACCACCCCGGGCATCGCGAGCACCAGGTAGGTGCTGCGCTCCAGGAAATACCGCAGCCGGCCCGAGTACCTGACCGCCAGCAGCGCGATCGGCAGGGCAGCCACCGTGTCCACGGCCCCGGCGGCCGCTGCGTAGAGCGCGGTGTGCAGCGCGGCGCTGGCCAGGGACACGCCGAGGATCGAGTGGCTGCTCCGCGCGGCCATCCAGTAGAGGCTGGAGCCGACGGGCACGCCCAGCGCCGCCGCGGTCAGCAGCCCGAAGCCGGCCAGTACCGGCAGCGTCGCCTTCCCCAGCCGGTGCGGCGGCATCTGCCGCGCCGCGAGCGGGCCGGACCGGCTGACCCGCCCCCGGCCGCGGAGCATTCCCTCGCCGGCCAGTACCAGCAGGCTGAGCGCCACCAGCACTAGCGACAGCGCGCAGGCGGCCGGCACGCTGAACGACACCGAGAACTCGGTGAAGATCTCGGTGGTGAAGGTCTGGTAGCCGAGGATCTCGAACGCGCCGTACTCGGCCAGCAGGACCAGCGCCACCAGCAGGCAGCCGCCGAGGATCGCCCCCCGCGCCTGGCCGAGGGTGACCCGCAGGAACGTGCGCACCCGGCCCACGCCCAGGCTGCGCGCCACCTCCTCCTGGCCCGGGTCGGCGGTGCGCAGGCTGGCCGCCACCGGCAGGTAGACCAGCGGGTAGACGGCCAGCGTCATTACCACCACCGCGCCGCGGAAACCCTGTACCCAGGTCCACAGCGACGCCCAGCCGAAGCTGACCACGAAGTCGGGGATGGCCAGCGGCACCACCACGAGCACCGCCCAGATCCGCCGGCCCGGCAGGTTGGTCCGCTCGATGCACCAGGCCGCGGCGGTGCCGATGACCGCGCACAGCGCGGTCACCACGACCGTGAGCCGGACCGTGTTCCACAACAGGTCCGCGGTAATCCTGCGGAAGATCAGGTGAGTGACCGTGGCCGCGCCTGCTCCGCGCGCTTCGATGAGCAGGAAGACCAGCGGCAGCGCGAGCACGGCCGCCACGGCGAAGCCGGCCGCGGTCAGCGCCATGGGCAGGCGGGGCCGCCGGGCCCGCACGGCCGGGCGGTCGGCGGACGAGCGGCCCGGCGGGTGAACCGCGCCGGGTCTCCGCAGCGTCTGCGGCGCCGTCATCGCGTCTCCTGGCCGGTCACAGCAAGCCGGCCTGGCGCATCAGGGCGATGGCCGTCGACCCGTCGCCGAGCTCGGCGATCGTGATCGGGTACGGCCGGAGCTGGGCGAAGGGCGTCTCCGGTGCCTGCGTGGTCACGCCGGACGCGATCGGGTACTCGTAGCTGATCGACTTGCTCGGGTCGGCGATGATCTCCTGGCCCTGCTTGCTGACGAGGAACGCGAGGAATTTCTGCGCGGCGGCCTGGTGCGCGGACGACTTCAGTACCGCGGCCCCCGACACGTCGATGACGTAGCCGGGGTCGCCGGGGGCGAAGTGGGTGATCTTCGCTCGCGTGTTGCTGGCGCCGATCTCGGCCTGCATCCGGTACCAGTAGTACTGGTTGACGATCCCGAATGCCACGGCCCCCCGGTTTACCTCGTCGGCGATCGTCTCGTTGTCCGGGTAGATGTGGCCGCTGGCGTTCGCCTCGATCGCCTTGAGCCAGCGCAGGGTCGCGGGCTGGCCGTGGGCGCGCAGGTACGAGGTGACGATCGGCTGGAAGTCGGTCTCCTGCGGGGCGAGGGCCAGCTTGCCCCGGTACTGCGGGTCAGCGAGCTGGCTGACCTTGGTGGGCAGCTGGCTGGCCGAGATCAGCCCGGGGTTGTAGATGAGCACGCTCACCCGCGCCGAGACGCCCACCCAGTCGCCCTGCGGCGAGCTGAACCGGGCCGGGGTGTGGCTGAGCGTGGCGGGATCCACCTTGGCGAGCAAGCCCTTGGCCTGCAGGCTCTCCAGCGGCGGCGAGTTCTCGGTGTAGAACACGTCCGCGGGGGAGTGCGAGCCCTCGGTCACGATCTGGTCGGCGAGCGTGTCTTCGTCGTCGCTGCGGATGTTGACCGTGATGCCGGTGGCCTTCTCGAACGCCGAGACCAGGTTCTGGGCGGTCTGCACGTGCTGGCCGTTGTAGAGGGTGATCGCCTGGGCGTCAGATCCGCCGCAGGCCGCCAGCAGCCCGCAGCACACGGCCAGCCCGGCGGCGGCCGCCCAGCCTGCCCGGCGCCTCATGAGGTCGCGCCCGGGCAGAACGAATCGATCCGCTTGCTCGTGGCCGCGACCGCCATTTTGGCCGCGCCCGACGTCCCGTTGCTGTCGAAGAGCGCCCGGTAGGCGCGGGCCAGCTCGCTGATCGCCGCCCGGAGCTGCGGGTCGGGCGTGCGGATCTGGCCAAGCGGGAGGATCTGGGCCTCCGCGTAGCCGACCGGATCGGCCGTCGGGTCAGGCCCGTCTGAGAGGACCGCGCTAACCTGGCTACAGGTCACGTGCACCTCCGTAACAGGAGTGGTCGCGGTCACCGGCCGGGACGCCGCAGCCGGGGATGCGCACGCCGCGAGCAGAGCGGCCAGCCCGGGCGCGATCAGCGCCGCTGCCGCGAACCCGCCGATCCGGGCCATCAGCGGATGGCTTGGAATCGCCATAGCCTCCGTCCCTGTAGACAGCCCTCCCCGCGGGCTGGATTAGCTTAGGCTAACCTAACAACCCCGTCAACCTCGGCCGCGCGCGGCAGGCGGGCCGGGCGCGCGGGCAGGAGACGGGCCGGGCGCGCGTGCAAGAGGCGGGCCAGGGCCACGCGGACGGAATCGCTACCCGGCGCGCCGGGAACGTAACCTGAGAGGGTATAGCGAGACCAGAGGTGACAGCGTGCGAGACATCCTGGACCCGATAGCGAAGTGGTGGGACACCGGGGAGACCTTCGGCCTGGCCACCGTGGTGCGCACGTTCAGCAGCGCGCCGCGGGAGCCGGGCGCGGCGATGGCGGTCTCTGCCGACGGCGAGGCCGTGGGCAGCGTGTCCGGCGGCTGCGTCGAGGGAGCCGTTTACGAGCTGGCCAGCGAGGTTCGCGAGAGCGGCCAGGCGGTGCTGCAGACCTACGGCATATCTGACGATGACGCCTTCGCGGTGGGCCTGACCTGCGGCGGCATCATCGACATCTTCGTCGAGCCGGTCAGCCAGGAGTCTTTTCCGGAACTGGGCGAGATCGCGGCGGCGGTCCGGGCCGAGGAACCGGTCGCGGTGGCCACCGTGATCGCCGGGCCGGGCCGCGTCGGCGCCCGCCGGGTGATCTGGGGAGTGGCCGCCGAGGCCGCTCCGGACGGCGGCGCGGCCGGAGCGGAACCGGCGCACCGCCCGTCGTCGGGCACGCTCGGTTCGGGAGACCGGCTGGACCAGGCGGTGGACGATGACGCCCGCGGGATGCTCGCCCAGGGCCTGACCGGGACCCGCCGGTACGGCCCCGACGGCGAGCGCAGGCGGGACGAACTGTCGGTCTTCGTCCAGTCCTTCGCGCCGCCGCCGCGGATGCTGGTCTTCGGCGCGATCGACTTCGCAGCCGCGGTGGCCAGGGCCGGCAAGTTCCTCGGCTACCGGGTAACCGTCTGCGACGCGCGGCCGGTGTTCTCGACCCGGGCCCGTTTCCCCGACGCGGATGAGGTGGTGACCGACTGGCCGCACCGGTACCTCGCCGGGCAGAACGTGGACTCGCGGACGGTCATCTGCGTCCTCACCCACGACCCCAAGTTCGACGTGCCGCTCCTCGAGGTGGCGCTGCGCACGCCCGCCGCCTACATCGGGGCGATGGGCAGCAGGCGGACGCACGACGACCGGCTGGCCCGGCTCCGCGAGGTCGGCCTGTCCGAGGACGAGCTAGCCCGGCTGCGCTCGCCGATCGGGCTCGACCTGGGCGCGCGGACCCCCGAGGAGACCGCGGTCGCGATCGCCGCGGAGCTGATCCAGCTGCGCTGGGGTGGCTCCGGGCGACCGCTCACCGCGACCACGGGCCGGATCCATCACGGCTGAGCGGTCACCCCGGGGCGGCCGGTCAGCGGCGGTTGGCGATGAAGATCATGCCCTGCGGCTCCGGGCTGGGCCCGGTCATCGGCGTCCGGCTGATATGGCCGGTCCACGGGTTCAGCGAGCCTAGGTAGTTCGGCGGGAACCCGGGCGCGGGACACGTCGCTGGCGCGTTGTTGGCGTCGCAGGGCGTGACCGCGACGAAGACCGAGCCGACCGAGAACGGCCCGCTGATCATGTCGATAGTGTCGCCGTCGTGGTCGGCGGCGAACAGGTGCCCGAACCGGCTGGTGGCCCAGGCGGTGTCGTCCACCGACTGGGACAGCCGCAGCACGAGCAGCCGGCGGCCGAGCCCGCGCAGGCCGGTGAAGATCTGCTCCTTATCGCCCTGGCTGGTCAGCATGAAGTCGCCGGCGAACCTGAGGCCCAAGCGCGGGACGACCTCGTTGGAGTCGGGATCGGTCAGGGCCAGGCGCACCACCTTCCCGTGGTCCGCGCTGTCGGTGTTGGCCACCCTGGCCGGCGCCTCGTCGAAGAACACCGGCGTGACGGTGGCGACGCGGGTGGCGGGGTCGAAGGTCACTGAATACACGGCCGGGTAGGTCGGCTGCGGGGCGGCGGCCCCGACCGTGCCCGGCGCGGACGCGCTGATCAGCACCAGGCCGTGGTAAATCGAGATCGCGTCGGTACCGCCGTTGTGAGGCAGCGGGTGGACGTTGTACCGGTAGTGCCGGATCTGTGTGCCGCGCGCGGCCCGCGGCGTGATCGTGTAGATGCTGGAGTTGGCGTCCTCGTTGACCGTGGCGATGACGAAGTGGCGGGCGGGATCGGCGGTCAGGCCGTCGCATTTGCCCTTGACGTCCCATTGCCGGATGACCTGGCCGGCGGTGGTGAACTCGACGATCGTGCTGTCGGTATTGCCGTCGGGGCTGGCCTGGCCCTGCGGGCCGATGCCGTTCTGGAAGGCGGTGAAAAGGTCGTGTCCCATGTGGGTGATGTCGTCGGGCTGGGTCAGCGGCTCCGAGCGGCGCTTGGTGGAGCCGGCCAGCACGAACGTGTGATGGAGCTTGCTGCCGAACAGGATCGGCCGCACCGCGAAGCGCGCCGCCGGGTGGGCCGCGGCCGGGGCAGCGGTCGCCGCCATCGCCGTTCCGGCGATGAGCAGGCTCGCGGGGATGACGGCTGCGGCCGCGAGGATCTTCGCGGCCTGCCGTGTGGTCGGGAGCATGGCCTCGCCTCCGGGGGTAGGTGGGGCTGACCGACCAGTCATACCGGCGTCGTCTGGCCTCTCGTTGACCGTTGCGCGTCCGTCCGGTGAACGCGTACCCAAGCCTGGCTGGCCCGTGGCCGGCGCCGTAGCCTGACAGGCGTGCCGCCCGCTACTTCAGCCTCGCCCGCCGGATCCGTCGCCGGGGTCCTGCTCGCCGCGGGCGAGGGCCGCAGGCTCGGGCAGCCGAAGGCGCTGGTCGAGATCGGCGGGCAGACACTGGCCCAGCGCGGCGTGGCCCTGCTGCGCGACGGCGGCGCGGCGCCCATCGTGGTGGTCACCGGCGCGGCGGCCGTGGACCTGCCCGGCGTCCTGGCCGTGCCCAACCCGCGCTGGCGCAGCGGCATGGGCTCGTCGCTGGCCGCCGGGCTGGCCGCGGTCCCGGACCACGCCGTGGCGGCCGTGATCGCGCTCGTGGACCAGCCGCTGATCGAGCCCGAGGCGGTGCGGCGGCTGATCGCCGCCCACGCGGCGGGCGCGAGCGTGGCCGTGGCCGCCTATGAGGGGACGCCCCGCAACCCGGTCCTGCTCGCCCGCGAGCACTGGGCCGACGTGATCGCCCTGGCCATCGGCGACACCGGGGCACGGCCGTTCCTGCGTGCGCACCCCAGCCTGGTCACTCTGGTGGAGTGCGGCGACACCGGGCGCCCGGACGACCTGGACACGCCTTCCGATCTTGACCGGCTGGCCGGGCTGGTGCGGCCGCGCGAGGCCGCGGCGGCCGGGCCGCCCGGGCCGCCGCCCGGCCCGGCAGATCAGGACTGACCGACGCGGATGCCCCACGTGTGCGTGATGCTGTCACCCGGCTGCAGGATCAGCAGGTCGGTCCCGGTGACGAACGCGTTCGGCGGGCAGGTCATCGGCTCGATGGCGATCGCCCGCCTCCGGCGGGCCGGGGGCAGGGGATCGCCGGTGAAGACCTGCAGCCACCGGTAGCCCTGGCCAGCCCAGAACGCGACCCGAGCGTCCGCGCTGCTGAGCTGGGCCCAGGTGCGGCCGTCCGGGCCGGCGGCCAGGCCGGTGAACGCGTGATCGATCCTGGTGCCGCCCACCAGGCGGGGCTCGCGGAAGTCATACGGGGTGCCGGCGACGTCCTCCGGCTGGCCGTGCGGGATGCCGCGGTCATCAGCGGGGAGCCAGCGGGCAGCAGGCAGCAGGAGCTCGCATTCGTCGACCACGGGGGCGCCGGCGGTCAGGTACGGGTGCGAGCCGGTGCCGTACGGGGCCGGACGGCTGCCCACGTTGCTCGCCGTCACGCTGACCTGGAGCCCGTCGGCCGCGCTCAGCCGGCACTCGGCGGTCAGATCCAGGCAGAACGGGTACCCGGGCCGCCCGTACAGAGTGTGCCTCAGCCGCACCATCTCCGCCGCGTGGTCCGCCTCCTGCCAGCCCGCCCACCGGGTCAGGCCGTGGATGGCGTTGCCGTGCGCGGGCTCGCTCAGGTCCAGCTGGTAGCTGGTACCGCCGACCGTGTACCGGCCGCCGTCGATGCGGTTCGGCCACGGGATGAGCAGCTGGCCTGCAGCGCCGGGCGGGAGCTCATCAGCCTCGTATTCTGCGATAACAGGGCGATCACGGTACCGGAATTCGCGCAGGCCCGCGCCGAGTCCGGTGATTGTTGCGGAGTAGTCACCCGCGGCTATCTGGAACTGAAGTCCGGTGACCGGGGTCGAGGTCGGCTTGGTCATGCCGACTATCTTGCTTCCTTGGCCTGGCGGCCGGAGCGGGGACCCGGGAGATATTTAATGCCGGCGGGGCTGCTTGGGGAGCGGGGGACCTTCAGCCCCGCCGGCAATTGCACCATAGCCTTATCGGATGCGCATGCGGGCGAAATTCACCAACACCACAGGCAGTTCTGAGGTAAACGGGATTGCCGGCCGGTCGATCGCGACGGGGCGTGGCGGGCCGGTCACCGTAGCCGCTTCCGGCATGCCTCAACCCTGCGGAGCCAGGCGGCCGGTCCGTACTGCCTCCGCGGCCAGGACGCCGAAAAGGTAGAAGTAGGCGGACTCCTCGTCGTCGAAGATGCGCACCTCGTGCCGGGCCCCGGCGGCGGCGTTGAAGACCTCGAACCCGTCCGGCGTCTGGATCAGGCACATCGCGCCGTCGATCTCCTCGCCCACCGCGTAGGCGGACGGCGGTATCGCCGCGAGGCCGGCCAGCTCAGAGAAGATCCGCTGGGTCGCGTCGCGGCGGAGCGCCGAGCGCCGCCGGCGCGGGGATCCCGGCTCGGGCCCCGGTCCAGGAGGCTCGGCGGGCTGGGCGCCACGGGCCGAGGCCGCGCGGCGCGCCGCCGCCTCCAGGGGCAGCGCGGGCTCGGCCTCTGGCGGGATCGCCGCGAGATCGGGCCGGGGGCCGGGCCCGGTGACGTCCGGCCTGGCCGCGTGCGACCCGGCGGCCCGGGCCGGGGCGGCGGGCGGCATGGCGGCCGCAGGCACGGCAGCGGGCAGCGCGTCGGCGGGCGGCACGGCAGGGGGGCGGACGGCATGGGGCCCGGTCAGACTGGGCTCGGCGGGCGGGAGCGCGTCGGCGGGCGGCACGGCAGGGGGGCGGACGGCATGGGGGCCGGTCAGACTGGGCTCGGCGGGCGGGAGCGCGTCGGCGGGCGGCACGGCAGGGGGGCGGACGGCATGGGGCCCGGTCAGACTGGGCTCGGCGGTCGGCGGGGTTACCGCGTGCGGCCCGGTGACGCTGACCCGGGCCGCGTGCGGGCCGGTGAGATGGATCTCGGCGACCTGGGGGCGGGCGGCGTGCGGCCCGGTGAGATGGATCTCGTTGGCCTGAGGCCGGACCACGTGCGGCCCGGTGAGGTACGACTCGGCGGCGGCGCCAGGCTCCGACGCGGCCGGAGCGGCGTGGTTGTTCGCCGCGGCGGCGGCCACCGCGAACTCGGCGGCCGGGGGGGCGGCCGCGGCGGGGGTCTCGGCGAGCGGCTCGCGGGCGGTCGGCCGGCCCGGATAGTCAAGGCGCTCCTCGACGATCTCACTGACCTCGTCCCGCGGCGTGATCAGCTCGAATACGCCGCGGTCGACCTCCCAGTACCCGAGTTGCTCCGCCCGGTAGGCGTCATGGCCCAGGTAGGCGATGTGCAGCCGGTCGCCGAGGTCGTCGAGCACGATGCAGCGGCCGCCCCGGAACGTGCCCATCGGCCGGGATTCCCACAGCGCCTGCACGTCCCGGAAGTGCAGGTGCTTGCGCCAGTGGCCGGTGGCGGGCTCGAAGCCGAGTTCCTCTGGGGGCGGACAGGCGGCGAACAGCACCACATCCTCGTCGGTGGGTCCGATGCCCGCTTCATACGGGACACCGCGGTACGTCGCCATCAGCCGGTAGCGCATGCTCAGATCGCCCCCACCGGGCGCAGCCATACCTGACCGTCGAACCGGGCGATGAACTCGGACCCGGCCGGATTGATCCGGTAGATCTCGGCCCCGACCGGGACCGGGACCGGATCGAGGTAGAACTCCGCGACCACGTGCGCGCGGGACGAGGTATAGCCGGTTCCGGTGAACGGCGGCTTGCCGGACCAGTCGCCGCCCCGCTCAGCTGAGTAGGGGACGTGGTACGACTCTGGGCCCACCGCATTCCAGCGCAAGACGTACACCTCCGCAAGGTCGGGGGAGAAACCCGAGCCGTCGTAGCCCAGGTCCAGCGCCTCGTAGTATTCGGCCGGGGTGGTGAAGGAGCTGTCCTGCACCCGGTACACGAAACCAGCGATGACCGCGCGGCGGCCCGTCAGGTACGGCTCGACGAGCCGTGGCGGGATCGCCTTCTGCATGAGCGTTCCCGACTGGACAGCCAGAGACGCCTGGTCAGCCTGCTGCACGCGTTCCCCTGTGGTTCGGACGTTGATGCAGTTCCATGAGAGTCTCACATTGCGAAATGCGTCCTCAACTGCCTCCGCTGACCGCTGGTCCCCTGCAGCAAGGCTACCTGCGCCGATGCTGGCGGGTGGCCCGGTCGGCCAGTGCCGTGCCCCGGGCCGCCTAAAGTTGGGCGGGTGTCCATGATCGAGGGGGGCCCGTCCCGTTTCCGCGACGACGACGGCTCCGCCGACCCACGGGTGGCCGCCGCCCTGGCCGCATTCGGTGCTGGCCTGGGCAGCGAGCACGCCGCGCTGAGCGCGCTGGCGTCCTCCCGGCTGCTCGTGCCGATCGTGGCCGCTCCGAGCGAGCCGGAGGCAACCGAACCGCGGAGCGCGCACCACAATCCAGGCGCCGGGCCGGGCCGGGCCAGCGGCGGTGACCGCGGCAGCGAGATGTCGCTGCCCGCACTGATCGGGCGCGACGGCAGGCCGGCGATTCCCGTGTTCACCTGCGTCGACGCGGTGACCAGGTGGGATGCGCAGGCACGTCCCGTGCCCGCGCTGGCCAGCCAGGTGTGGCGCGCGGCCGTCGACGGCTCGTGTGCGGTCATCGTGGACGTCGCCGGCCCGGTCCCGCTCGCGGTCGACGGCGCGCGCCTGGCCGCGCTCGCCGACGGCAGGCCGGTCCCGCTGCCGTACCAGGATCCGGACGTCCTGGCCGTGGTGCGGGCCGCCGCGGCCGGGCAGCCCGCGATCGCGGGGCTCCGCGTTACCGGCGGCGGCCCCGGCCCGGCCGCGGACGGCCGCGCCGGCGCCCGGCCGGCGCTGGCGACCTGCAGATCGAGCTGACGCTGACGGTCGGCGGCGCCGTGGCGGCCGGCGAGGAGGCGGCCCGCCAGATGGGGAGGACGCTGATGGAGCAGCTGGGCGGACGGCTGCGCCGTGGCATCACGATCGCCGTCACCCCGCCGGCCAGCTCCGCCGGCGGCCACCCGGCCGGTCACTCCGGGTCGTGAGCCATGGCAGGATCGGCAGCATGCTGCGCTGGCTGACCGCGGGTGAGTCGCACGGCCGCGCGCTCGTGGCGATCTGCGAGGGCGTGCCGGCGGGCGTCGAGATCACCACCGCGGACATCGCGGTCGCGCTGGCCAGGCGGCGGGCCGGGTACGGCCGCGGCGCGCGGATGAAGTTCGAGCAGGACGAGGCCGAGATCACCGGCGGCGTGCGGCACGGCGTGACGCTCGGCGCCCGGTCGCGATCAGGGTGGCCAACACCGAGTGGCCCAAGTGGGAAATCGGTGATGTCGCCCGACCCGGTCGGCCGCGGCCGACCTGGCCGGGCAGGCCAGGACGCCCCGCTGACCAGGCCCCGCCCCGGCCACGCCGACCTGGCGGGCATGCAGAAGTACGGTCACGACGACGCCCGGCCAGTGCTGGAGCGGGCCAGCGCGCGCGAGACTGCGGCCCGGGTGGCCCTCGGCGAGGTCGCCCGGAGGTTCCTGCAGCCAGGCGCTCGGCGTCGAGATCGTCAGTCACGTGGTGTCGATCGGCCCGGTGTCGGTGCCGGACGGCGTGCTGCCGGGCCCGCAGGACGGCCCGCGGATGGACGACGACCCGGTGCGCTGCCTGGACCCGGCGGCGAGCGCGGCGATGCAGGAGGAGATCGACGCGGCCCGCAAGGACGGCGACACCCTGGGCGGCGTGGTCGAGGTCGTCGTCTACGGGCTGCCGCCCGGCCTGGGCAGCCACGTGCACTGGGACCGGCGGCTCGACGGCCGGCTGGCCGGCGCGATCATGAGCATCCAGGCGATCAAGGGCGTCGAGATCGGCGACGGCTTCACCACCGCGCGGCGGCGCGGCTCGGAGGCGCACGACGAGATCGACGCCGCCCGCGGCGGGATCCGCAGGCGGACCAACCGGGCAGGAGGGATCGAGGGCGGGATGAGCACCGGCGAGCTGATCCGGGTGCGGGCCGCGATGAAGCCGATCTCCACCGTGCCCCGGGCCCTGGCGACCGTCGACGTGCGCACCGGCGAGCCCGCCAAGGCCATCAACCAGCGCAGCGACGTCACCGCCGTCCCGGCGGCCGGGGTGGTGGCCGAGGCCATGGCCGCGCTGGTGCTGGCGGACGCGGCGCTGGAGAAGTTCGGCGGTGACAGCGTCGCCGAGACGCGCCGTAACCTGCGCGGCTACCTGGACTGCGCTGGTGATCACGTGACCGGGCCCGGGAGCCCGGCGGCCCTGCGGCGATCCTGATCGGGCCGCCCGGCGCGGGAAAGTCCACGGTCGGGCCGCTGCTCGCCGCCCTGCTCGGGGTCGGGTTCGCTGACACCGACGACCGCGTGGAGGCCGTCGCGGGCAAGCCGGTCGGCGACATCTTCATCGACGACGGCGAGGCGGCGTTCCGCGCGCTCGAGCGGGACGCCGTGGCCTGCGCGGTCTCGGCGCCGGCGCGACTCCGGGGCGGGGTCCTCGGCCTCGGCGGCGGCGCCGTCCTGGATCCGGCACCCAGCCGCTGCTGGCCGGGCGGCCGGTCGTCTACCTGGAGACCGGCTTCGCCGAGGCGGCCAAGCGGGTCGGGCTGGACCAGCCCAGGCCGCTGCTGCTCGGCAACCCGCGGGCGCAGCTGCGAGCCCTGCTGGAGCAGCGGCTGCCGGTCTACGCAGAAGCTGGCCTGCGATCACCGTCAGCACCGACGACCGGACCCCCGAGGAGATCGCGGCGGACGTCGCGGCGCAGGTCGCCCGTGGCCGGACCGCCGGAGAGCTGCAACGCCGATGGAACCCGGGCCAGGCCCGGTGAGCGTGACCAGGATCGGCGTCGCGGCGAGCGCCGTACGACGTGGTCGTGGGCCACCGGCGCGCTCGCCGAGCTGCCGGCCCTGGTCGGCAGCCGGCCCGCGCGGTCGATGCTGATCTACCCGGCCGGCCTCGGCGAGCTCGCCGGCGCCCGCTTGCGCGCGCTGCGGCGGCGCCGGGTACGCTGGTGCACGCCGAGCAGATCCCGGACGGCGAGGCGGCCAAGGACATCGGCGTGGCCGCGGGCCTGTGGTCTCGGCTGGCCGCGCAGCCGGATCTCCCGCTCGGACGCGATCGTCGGGATCGGCGGCGGCGCCGCGACCGATCTGGCCGGGTTCACCGCCGCCACCTGGCTGCGCGGGGTCCGGGTGGTACTGGTGCCGACCACGCCTGCTCGCCGTGGTGGACGCCGCCATCGGCGGCAAGACCGCCGTCAACATCCCCGAGGGCAAGAACCTGGTCGGCGCGTTCCATCCGCCCGCAGCGGTGATGGCCGACCTGGATGCGCTGGCCACGCTGCCCGCCGCCGAGTACGTCAGCGGCCTGGCCGAGGTGATCAAGGCCGGGTTCATCGCGGACCCGGTGATCCTCGAGCTGATCGAGGCCGACCCGGGCGGGGCGGCCAAGCCGGGCGGCCCGCACGAGCGCGAGCTGATCGAGCGCGCGGTCCGGATGAAGGCCGCGGTGGTCGCCGCGGACCTGCGGGAGGCCGGGCCGCGGGAGATGCTCAACTACGGGCACACCCTCGGTCATGCCATCGAGCGCGCCGAGGGCTACCGGATCCGGCACGGCGAGGCGGTCTCGATCGGCATGGTGTACGCGGCCGCGGTGGCCAGGCTGGCCGGCCGGCTCGACCCGAGCCGACCGCGCGGCAGGCACGCGGCGATCCTGTCCGCGGTCGGGCTGCCGGTCCGGTACCGGGCCGGCGCCTGGCCGCAGCTGCGGGAGGCGATGGCGGTGGACAAGAAGTCGCGGGCGGCGCGGCTGCGGCTGGTCGTGCTGGACGGCCTGGCCCAGCCCCGGCATCCTCGACGACCCGCCCGAGGAGCTGCTGGAGCAGGCGTTCGCGGAGGTGAGCGAGCCGTGGGCGCGGCGTCCGCCAGGGCGGCCGGGAAGGCGCGGTGACCGGGTGATGCGGAGGTGCTGGTGCTGAACGGGCCGAACCTGGCCAGGCTCGGGCTCCCGCGAGCCCGACGTGCTACGGCACCGCGACCCTGCGCCGACCTGGCCGAGGCGTGCGCGGCGGCCGGGCGCGAGCTCGGCCTGCGCGTCGAGGTCCGGCAGACCGACGACGAGGCCGAGCTGGTCGGCTGGGTGCACGAGGCGGCCGACGCCGCGGATTCCGATGGTGCTCAACCCGGCCGCGTTCACCCACTACTCCTACGCGCTGCGGGACGCGCTGGCGATGCAGACGGCCCCGCTGGTCGAAGTGCACCTGTCCAACCCGGCTGCCCGGGAGGCGTTCCGGCACACCTCCGTGGTAGCCGGAGTGGCCGACGGCACCGTCGCCGGGTTCGGCGTGCCGTCCTACGAGCTCGCGCTGCGCGCGATCGCGGCCCTGCTCGCGGAGCACGGCTCGCGGCCGGCCAGCCTTGACAACCGCGTGCCGCGGATATCCGATGGCGGCACCCGGCGAGCCGGCGGGACTCCGGCCGCCAGCTCGGCGAAAGGACCTGCACTCATGCGCATCGGGATGTCACTGAACTACGCGGGCGGCTTCGCCGAGACCGTCACCGAGCTGGCCGACTACGAGAAGGCCGGCCTGGACATCGTGTTCGTGCCCGAGGCGTACAGCTTCGACGCGGTCAGCCAGCTCGGCTACGTGGCCGCGAAGACCGAGCGGCTGCAGCTCGCGTCGGGCATCCTGCAGCTCTACTCGCGGACCCCGACGCTGACCGCGATGACGGCGGCCGGCCTCGACTACGTCTCCGGCGGCAGGTTCGTGCTCGGCATCGGGGCCTCGGGCCCGCAGGTGATCGAGGGCTGGCACGGCGTGCCGTACGACGCGCCGGTCGGCCGCACCCGGGAGATCATCGAGATCTGCCGCAAGGTCTGGCGGCGGGAGCGGCTGGAGTACTCGGGCCGCTACTACACGATCCCGCTGCCGCCGGACCAGGGGACCGGGCTGGGCAAGCCGCTCAAGCTGATCAACCACCCGGTCCGGGACCGGATCCCGATCGTCGTGGCGGCGCTCGGGCCGAAGAACGTGGAGCTGGCCGCCGAGCTGGCCGAGGGATGGCAGCCGATCTTGTACTTCCCGGAGAAGGCCGCGTCGGTGTGGGGCGCGGCGCTGGCCGCGGGCCGGGCGAAGCGCGACCCCTCGCTCGGGCCGCTGGACGTGGTGCCGCCACGGCATCGCTGGCGATCGGCGAGAACGTCACCGGGCTGCTGGAGCTGCGGCCGGCCGATGCTGGCGCTGTACATCGGCGGGATGGGCGCGAAGGGCCGCAACTTCTACAACGACCTGGTGGCCAGGTACGGGTATGAGGCGGAGGCCGCCGCGATCCAGGACGCCTACCTGGACGGCCGGAAGGACGAGGCCGCGGCGCTGGTGCCCGCCTCGCTGCTGGAGGGAACCTCGCTGATCGGCCCGCGTTCGCACGTGGCCGAGCGGGTGGCCGCGTTCCGCGAGTCCGGCGTCGACCACGCTCAACGTGACGCCGCTGGCCAGTACGCACGCCGAACGGGTGCGACTGATCGAGCAGATCCGCGACCTCGCCGCCTGACGCCCGCCCGCGATCGGCCCCGGCCCCTGGGCCATCCAGGTCAGAGCCGTACAGTCGGGTTCATGCCGCAGATACACGCCGACCGCCGGGCCCGCGCGCAACCCAAGATCGCCGCGCTGGGCGCGGACGCGGCCCTGATCACCAGTCGGCCCAACGTCCGCTATCTCACCGGCCTGGTCAGCTCCAACGCCGCGCTGCTGCTGCCCGCCGACGGGCCGGGCGTGCTGGCCACCGACTCCCGGTACGAGGAGGGCGCGCGGCGCGACTGCGCCGACCTGGAGCTGGTCAGCGAGCGCTTCATCGAGCCGGCGCTGGCCCGCCTGGCTGCCGCTCGCGGCGTGCGCCTGGCGGCGTTCGAGGCCCAGGACATGACCGTGGAGCTGTACCAGGAGCTGGACTCGCTCGACGACGGGCCGGCGCTGGTGCCCTCCGGGCGGATCATCGAGGAGCTGCGGACGGTCAAGGACGAGGCCGAGATCGCCCTGCTCGCCCGGGCGTGCGCGATCACCGACGAGGCCTTCGCGGCCGTGCTGCCCGGCATCGCGCCCGGCCGGACCGAGCGTGAGTTCGCGATCCTGCTGGAGCGGGCGATGATCGACTGCGGCGCCGAGGCGCTGGCCTTCGACTCCATCGTGGCCAGCGGGCCGAACGGCGCGATCCCGCACCACGCGCCGGGCGGCCGGCCGTTCGCCGCCGGCGACCTGATCACGATCGACTGCGGCGCCGCTTACGGCGGGTATCACGCGGACATGACCCGGACCGTGGCGCTCGGCGAGCCCGCCGCGTGGCAGCGTGACACCTACGAGCTCGTGGCCACGGCGCAGCGGGCCGGGGTCGAGGCCGCCACGGTCGGCGCGGACGTCAGCGACGTGGACGCGGCCGCCCGGGACCTGATCGAGGCCGCGGGTCACGGTGACGACTTCCGGCACGGGCTGGGCCACGGCGTCGGGCTGGAGGTCCACGAGGCCCCGACCATCGGCTACGCCAGGACCGGTACACTCGTTGACCGGGTTCCCGTCACCGTCGAACCCGGGATCTACCTGCCCGGCAGGGGCGGCGTCAGGATCGAGGACACCCTGGTGGTGCGCGATCACGCCGCGGGATCACGCCAGATGCTCACCACGACCACCAGGGAACTTCTCGTTCTGTAGCCGGCGAGTCGTTCCCGCCCGCACGCAGGAGACACGACGCAGTGGCCACCACGAACGACCTCAAGAATGGCATGACGCTCAACATCGACGGCCAGCTCTGGAACGTCGTGGACTTCCAGCACGTCAAGCCCGGCAAGGGCGGCGCGTTCGTGCGCACCAAGCTGAAGAACGTGTTGTCGGGCAAGGTCGTCGACCGGACCTTCAACGCCGGGGTGCGCGTCGAACAGGCCAGCGTGGACCGGCGGGAGATGCAGTACCTTTACCGCGAGGGCGACGACTTCGTCTTCATGGATACCGAGACCTATGACCAGCCGCACATTCCCGCGGCCACCGTCGGCGACGGGGCCAACTACCTGCTCGAGGAGCAGAACGCCGTGGTGGCCTTCAACGAGGGCGTCCCGCTGTACGTGGAGCTGCCCGCGGCCGTCGAGCTGACCGTCAGCCAGACCGACCCCGGCCTGCAGGGGGACCGGTCGACCGGCGGCACCAAGCCGGCCACGCTGGAGACCGGCGCGCAGATCCAGGTCCCGCTGTTCATCACGACCGGCGAGAAGATCAGGGTGGACACGCGCACCGGCCAGTACCTCGGCCGGGCGTGACGCCCGGCCCGAAGCGCCAGGCGTCCCGGACGGCCATGCCCGCACGCACTAAGGCCCGGAAGCGGGCCCTCGACATCCTGTACGAGGCCGAGATCAGGGGCGAGCCCGTGCTCGACCTGCTGGCCGAGCGGTCCGCCGCGGGGAGCCAGCCCGCGGGCCCCCGCCGGTCTCCGGCTACGCCGCAGAGCTGGTCCAGGGCGTGCAGGCGCACCGGGAGCGCATCGACGAGCTGCTGGCCGGGTACTCCCAGGGCTGGACGCTGGACCGGATGCCCGCGGTGGACCGGAACATCCTGCGGATCGGGACCTACGAGCTGCTCTGGGGCTCCGGCGTGCCGGACGCGGTCGTGATCAGCGAGGCGGTGCTGCTCGCCCGCGACCTGTCCACGGACGGCTCGCCGGCCTTCGTCAACGGCCTGCTGGCCCGCCTGCTCGAGCTCAAGCCGGAACTGGAATCGGAACCGGAGCCGGAGTCGGCGCCCGACCAGTGATGGCCGGCCCGCCGGATGTCGGTGGCCGCCACTACATTGGCTCCCGGAGCGGCATGAGGAGGCGCCAGTGGCGCACGAGCGTGCCGGGGGCGACTCTGGCGGACTGGCACCGGACGACACGGGCTGCCACATCCTGCACGTCGACATGGACGCGTTCTACGCCAGCGTGGAGATCAGGGACCGGCCCGAGCTGGCGGGCAGGCCCGTCATCGTGGGCGGCGGCAGCGGGCGCGGCGTGGTGCTGTCGGCGACCTACGAGGCGCGCGGGTTCGGAGTGCGCTCGGCGATGCCGATGGCGCGAGCGGCGCGGCTGTGCCCGCAGGCTGTCGTCATCCCGCCCCGCCACGGCCTGTACGGTGCGGTGTCCCGGGAGGTCATGGCGGTCTTCCGGGCCATAACCCCGCAGGTGGAACCGCTGGCGCTGGACGAGGCCTTCCTCGACGTCTCCGGCGCGCTGCGCCGGCTGGGGAGGCGGCCCGCGGAGATCGGGCAGCTGATCCGGGCGCAAGTCCGGGAGCAGCAGGACATCACCTGCTCGGTGGGAATCGCGACGACCAAGTTCATCGCCAAGCTGGCGTCCGTGCACTGCAAGCCGGATGGGCTGCTGGTGATCCCGGCCGACGGCGTCCTGGACTTCCTGCACCCGCTGCCCGTCGCGGCGCTCTGGGGGGTAGGGCAGCAGACCGGCCAGGTCCTGGCGCGGCTCGGGCTGCGCACGGTCGCGGATATCGCGCAGACGCCGGTCGCCAGCCTGGAACGGGAACTCGGCCGCGCGGCCGCCGCTCACCTGTCGGCCCTGGCCTCCGGGCGCGACGAGCGCCGGGTCGTGCCCGGCGCCCGGGAGAAGAGCATCGGCGCCGAGGAGACCTTCCCCGCCGATATCGGCGACCCCGAGGTAATCCGGCGCGAGCTGCTCCGGCTGTCCGGCCGGACCGCGCGCGGCCTGCGCGCCGCGGGCTGCTCGGCCCGGACGATCGTGGTGAAGCTGCGGCTGGCCAGCTTCAAGACGATCACCCGGTCGCGGACGCTGCCCGAGCCGACCGACGTGGCCCAGCAGATCTACCGGACGGCGTGCGAGCTGTACGCGGCGGCCGGGCTGGACGCCGGGGCGCAGCTGCGGCTGGTCGGCGTGCGAGCGAACGGCCTGGTCCCGGCCTCGGCGGTCATGGCGCAGCTGGCGTTCGGGGAGCGGCCGGTCTCCTGGCGCGAGGCCGAGCGGGCGGTGGACCGGATCGCCGGGCGGTTCGGCGCCGACGCGGTGCGGCCGGCGGCCCTGGTGGACGGCGACGGGACCAGGCCGTGATTCCGGCACAGAGGGTTTTCGGACGATATGCCGCCACCGGGAGGCCGGCCGGACGACCGGCGAGAGCTGGGTTCGGTCCCGAGACCGGCGTACCCTTCCGCAGGACGCGCTGGCGCTCGTATTCTGGTGGGAAGCCAGGCCGTGAGGAGAGGCTCACCGAGCCGCGTCCCCGCGCGCAAGTTTTACATGGGAGGCACCGTGCCGCTCTCGGAGCACGAGCAGCGTCAGCTCGAGCAGATTGAGCAGGCGCTCTACGCCGATTATCCGCGGTTCGCCAACGCCGTCCGCGCGAGCGATCCGCGCGTGCACTACAAGCGCCGGGTCGTCGAGGCCGCGTTGGGGTTCCTGCTCGGCGTCGGGATGCTGGTGGCCGGAGTGGTGACCAAGTACATCTGGATCGGCGTGGCTGGCTTCGTGGTCATGCTCGCCTGCAGCATGTGGGCGCTGACCAGTTACCGGCACATGACCGGCGCCGCCACCGCGCGGGGCGCCGCCAAGCCCAGGGACCACCGGCGGGCGAGCCGCGCGGCAGGCACGGGGATGATGGAGCGGCTTGAGGAGCGCTGGCGTCGGCGGCAGGAGCGGGACCGCTGATCCCGGGCCGGCCGTAGGGTCCCGGCTATTCCTGCGGCTGGACGCCGTCGCCGGGTCCGGGGCCGGATAGCTCCTGGCGGCGAGGCTCCCGGCCGCGGAGCCGCAGCCCGGCGGCGTCCATCCAGCCGAACACGTCCAGCGCGTGCTGCAGCGCGGGCCGGATCCGGGTGAGCACCGATGCCGGCAGCAGCCTCGCGCGCCAGCGTTCCGCCCGGCTCGCCTGAAGCACCAGCGCCCGCCGGAATACGGCGCAGTCCGTGCGCAGCGCCGCCGAGGGGAGCGGCGCCGCCGCGTAGCGCGCGCGCTCCTCGGCGCTGACCATCCGGGCCAGGGCGGCCAGGCCCGGCGGATCCAGCGGCACCTCGGCCGCCACCCGGGCGGCCACCCCGCGAGGGGACTCGCTGGGCCGGCCAGCCAGGCCGTAATCGGCCAGGTCGTCGCGGACCTCGCGCCACACCGCGTGCGCCAGCTTGGCGTCCCCTGATGCCTGCAGCCTGCGGCGGCGGATCAGCGACCTGGCGATCGGCGGAGCGAGCGCCGCGGCGGCGATGACGATCGCGATGATGAGCAGGACCCAGAGGGCGATGCCGCCGTCCGAGGCGGCCGGCGATGCGCTGCCACCGCCGCTCGCCCCCAGCCCGTGCAGGTGGGCGGCGTTCTGGCGGCCGATCCCGGGCCCGGCCTTGGAGCCGGGGATCTGGCCGGTCGGTCCGGTGGTCGGCACGACGCCGGTCGCGGGCGGGCCGCCCGCGTACTGCGGCACGGTCGCCGTCCCCTGGCCGTCGGCGCCGCCGGGGGTCGGCTCGAAGCGGATCCAGCCGAGGCCGGAGAAGTAGAGTTCCGGCCAGGCGTGCGCGTCGGCGGTGGTGACCTTCCAGGTTCCCTTGGTTCCCTTGCCCTCGCTGCCGCCTGCCGTGTAGCCGACGGCGATCCGGGACGGGATGCCGACCAGGCGGGCGAGCCCGGCCATGGCGAACGCGAACTGCTGGCAGTAGCCGCTCTTGGCGGAGAACAGGAAGTCGACCAGGCCGGGGATGCCGTCCGGCAGGTTCACGCTGGTGTTGTAGCTGAACTTCCCGGACAGGAAGTAGCGCTGCAGGGCCAGCGCCTTCCCGTACTTGGTGCTGGCGTGGGCGGTGATCTGCTCCGCGAGCCTTTTCAGCTCGCCGTGGTTCGGCCCGGCCGGGAAGCTCAGGTAGCCGCCGCTGATGTTCGCCGGGTAGGCCGCACGGTCGTTCTCCACGGCGCTGTCCGGGTCGGCTTCCTCGCTCGTCACCGTGTACGACAGGCCGGACATCTGGGGCTGGGTGGAATACACCATCAGGGTCGCGTCGTCCTCCACCCAGCTCCCCGGAGCCTGCACCGTCTCCGGGGCGTAGGGGAGCGGGAGGAAGCCCAGCTTGGCGTCGTATCCCGTGGTTCGCTGACTGAGCGTGATCTTGGTGGTGGTCCTGGTCCGCGGCGTGCTAGCCGTGACTCCCTGAGCCGGCCGGAGCGGGTTGGCGCTCGCCGGGACGCTCCCGCCGGGTGACACCAGTTCCCAGTTCTGTTTGCCGGGGTTGTAGTTCAGCACGTAAACCTGCAGGTACTGCTCGCTCGGGTCCGGCGCGGTCGTGGTGTAGGTCAGGACGGTCTGCGGCGAACTGGTCAGCAGCTGGTTCCGCATCTGGACCAGCGGGTTGGGCGGCGCGATCAGCGGTCCGCCCGGGCCCGGCCACGGTGGGCTCGGTCTGGAACAGGTCGTGCACGCTGATCCCCGGAACCAGCAGCGGGAAGGCGAGCGCGATGCAGGCCGCGGCCAGGCCGATGCGGCGCCCCGACGCGGCCAGCGCCCTGGTGTCGGGCGCGTCCGGCGTCTCCGGCTCGGCCGGGCCCTGCCAGACGGTCACCAGCCTGCCCCAGATGCGCAGCCGCTCCCGCCCGTCGGCCGCGAGCAGCGCCAGGTAGCCGATCATGGCCAGGCAGAACACCACGGTGGCGCCGACGCCGCCCTGCCGCGCGGCGGTGGTAATCCGGACGCAGTACAGCGCGAGCAGCGGCAGGCCCGCGATCGCCGGGCTGCGCAACCGGACCGCGAGCAAGTCGGTGAGGACCGCCATCAGGCCGATGCCCGCCGCGGCCAGCAGGATGACCCCCGGGCTGCTGGGCACCGGGGGCTGGTAGATCCGCTCGCCCATGCCCTGGTTGACCAGGGACGACAGGTAGGAGAGCGAGGCCTTGGTCGGCACGATGCCCGCAGCCGACAGCCGGGAGGCGAACAGGGCGTTCAGGTAGATCAGCAGCGCGGCCAGGTAGATGATCACGCAGGCGAGCGCCTCCAGGATGCGCAGCCGCGGGCGGCTTGCCGCGGTGATCGCGACGATGGCCGCGCCGACCACCTTCAGCCCCCAGTACGGGCTGGCGAGCAGCGGGGCCACGGCGATCAGCGCGAGCACCGAGCCCACCACAGCCGCACGCAGGGTCGGCAGCCTGGTCACGATCCCCGCGGCGGCGGCGACGACGACGGCGCCCGCCCCGGCCCAGAACCATCCCGCGGTCTGGATCAGCGGGTACACCGATACCGACGCCAGGATCACGGCCACGGCCGCGGTCACGGTGAGCCGGATATTCATATCGCTGCTCCCCGCAGCGGCACGGCCGGGGACAGGCCCAGCAGCTGCCACGCCACGGCCAGCGGCGTGTTCACGTCGAGGCAGGCCACCCGCCAGCCCGCGGCCCGCAGGATCGCCGCGGCCTGGTCGGTCTCGGCCAGGCCGGGCCCGCCGGCCTCGGCGGTCCGGGTCTGCGGCGCTGGCGGCCGGGGCGCCTGGCCGGACCCCGCTGATCCGGTCCGGCACCGCTCCAGGTGGACACGGCCAGCAGCAGGGCGATCGCGGGGCCGGCGTCGCGGCGGCTCGCCGCGAGCTGCCGGGCCGCGCCCGCGGACAGCCGCCCGGTCACCGCGATGATCAGCCCGCTGGCGCCGCGCAGCGCAGCCAGGCCCGGGCTGAGCTCGGTGCCAGCGGGACGGCTTGATCACGGCGAGCGAGTCGAGCAGCACGTCCTCGAAGATGCCGGGAGCACTGAGTCCTCCCGTGTCCGTGATCAGCTGGCCTTCCAGGCCCTCGTGCGCGAGGTGCACGCCGATGGACGCGGCGGCGCTGACGGCGAACTCGAACGAAGAGGCCGCCCCGCTGCCCGCGTGAGCGCCGCGCCGGGTGTCGAGCAGCAGCAGCATCCGGTTACGCCACTGCTGCTCCTCCCGGCGCACCATGAGCTCGCCGTACCGCGCGGTCGAGCGCCAGTGCACCCGGCGCAGCTCGTCGCCGTCCCGGTAAGCCCGCGGCACCACGTCGTCCTCTCCCGCGGCGGCCGCCGAGCGGGCCCGGCGGTCCCCGTCGCCCAGCCAGCTCCCGGTGACCACGGCGCGCGGGAGCGGGACGACCCGGGGGGTGACCAGGAAGGTGGTGCGGGAGGAGAATGACCGGCCCAGCTCGACCAGGCCGAACGCGTCCGCGATCCGGATCTCCAACGGGCCGATCACGAACTTGCCCCGGAGGTCTGAGCGCAGCGGGTAGGCCAGCTCGCGGGACCCGCCGCGCTCGATCCCGTTCAGGACGTACCTGGGTCGCGTGCCCAGCGCGTAAGGGACCGCGTCCTCGGCCAGCAGCAGCCCGGTCGGCAGCCGCGAGACATTCTCCAGATGCACCCGGACCAGGGCGCTCTGCCCGGCCGCGACCCTGGGCGGGCTGATGCTGCGGACGCAGCTGAGCCGGTAGCGGGCCCGGCTGGCGGCCAGGGCCGAGAACAAGGGCAGCACGAGCAGGAAGACCCCGACGCTGACCAGGTCACGCTCGCCGAGGAACAGCCCGGCCAGGGCCGCGGCGGCTCCCGCGGCCAGGAACGAGGTGCCGCGCGTCGTGAAGATCGAAAGCCACGACCGCATGTCGGCCCTCCTTCCGCGGTGCCGTCTTCAAATAATCTACGGCCCGCGGGCGCCTATCTGGCTGGCGGGAGCGGCAGTCTGTCGACGATCCGGCCCAGGACGTGCTCGGGATGCTCACTGCCCACGAGGGCCTCAGGCGTGGGCAGCAGCCGGTGCGCCAGCACCGGACCGGCGAGCGCCTGCACGTCATCGGGGATCACGAAATCCCGGTCGTCCAGGGCCGCGTAGGCGCGGCTGGCGCGCAGCAGGTGCAGCGTGGCCCGCGGCGATCCCCCGAGCCTGAGCTCGGGGAGGTCCGCGTGGCGCTGACCACGCCGATGATGTACTGCCTGATCGCCTGGGCCACGTGCACGCCGCGTACCGCAGTGATCAGGGCGCGGATGTCGCTGCCGTGGGCGACCGGTTCGAGCTGGTCCAGCGGCGACGACGATCCGTGCGAGTCCAGCATCGCGAGCTCGGCTTCCCGGTCGGGATACCCCATCGAGATGCGGGCGGTAAAGCGGTCCCGCTGCGCTTCCGGCAGCGGATACGTGCCCTCCATCTCGATCGGGTTCTGCGTCGCGATCACCATGAACGGCAATTCCAGCGGGTAGGTGGCGCCGTCCACCGTGACCTGGCGCTCCTCCATGCACTCCAGCAGCGCGGACTGGGTCTTCGGGGAAGCCCGGTTGATCTCGTCGCCGAGGACGATGTTGGCGAAGATCGGCCCCGGCTTGAACTCGAACTCCCGCAGTTCCTGGTTGAAGGCGCTGACCCCGGTCAGGTCTCCGGGGAGCAGGTCGGGCGTGAACTGAACCCGCCGGACCGAGCAGTCGATGGACCGGGCCAGGGCCTTGGCCAGGAGCGTCTTGCCGACTCCGGGCACATCCTCGATGAGCACGTGACCCTCGGCGAGCAGGACGGTCATCGCGAGCTTGATGGCGTCGGGCTTGCCGGAGATCACGGTCTCCACAGCCGCGCCGACCCGGTGGGCGATCGGCACGAGCTCGTCCAGCTTGCGGTCTGCCTGGTTCCCCGTGTCGATGACCACCTGTCCTCCTCGCGTCACGCTCGGCGCGATTCTCGGGCTGCCCCCGCCGGGCGGAACCGCGAGCTGTTGTCATGGCCGTGCGTTCAGACAGTACGTCGTGCGACCGTGCGCACGCGACTCGTGGCCCTTGCTCCACTTCACTCCACCGCCGTGACCTCGGATTCCGGGGACGATACCGCCCCGGTCTGGGCTTGCTCGCCGTTGACGGTGGGGAATTGTGGAGTACAGTGGAGGACCGTGGGGCTGAAAGGGCCCCTAAGGCGGGTCGGGTGGGGGACCGGGGAGGTGAGCGCTGGTGTTTCTCGGCACTCACACGCCGCGCCTCGACGAGAAGGGACGCCTGATCCTGCCCGCCAAGTACCGCGAGGAGCTGACCAGGGGGATCGTCCTGACCAAGGGCGAGGAACGCTGTCTGTACGTGTTCCCGCGGGCAGAGTTCGACCAGATCGCCGCGGGACGACGCCCCGAGCCGGGGGACGCCAAGCCGGAGCGCGGCTACAACCGGGTGTTCTTCGCCAGCGCCGAGGACGCGATCCCGGACCGGCAGGGCCGGATCACGATTCCGCCCGCGCTGCGCGAGTACGCGGCGCTGCAACGTGACTGCGTGGTGATCGGCAACAACACCCGCTTGGAGATCTGGGACTCCGCAGCGTGGGAGTCCTACCTGGCCGAGGAGGAGGACGTGTTCTCCCAGGGACCGGAGGAGGAGGTGACGCCCGGAGCCTGAAGGAGGCAGGCGCCCGGTCACGGGTGCCCGGCGAGGTCTCCACCCGCGCTGGACGGCCAGGCCGGCGACGTCACTTCCCCGGCGCCAGGCGGCATGGGCCATCGGCGCATCGCGCGGATGGGGACCTGGCCGGGCAAGCACCGCAGCGGACGCCGTCGGTTCTGCCGCTGTCGAAGTGCCGATGTTCACGTGAGAAGGGGGCCCGGTGGCCACGACAGGATCAGGACACCTGCCGGTCATGACCGACCGGGTGCTGGCCCTGTTCGCGCCCGCGCTGCAGGCCGAGGGGTCGGTCCTGCTCGACGCCACGCTCGGCCGGGCCGGGCACGCCAGCGCGCTACTGAGCCAGCATCCCGGGCTGACCCTGATCGGCGTGGACGCCGACGACGCCGCGATCGAGGCTTCCCGTCAGGTGCTCGCGCCGTACGGCGGGCGGGTCACGCTGGTGCACGCCCGGTACGACGCGATCGGCGAGATCCTGGCCGCGCTCGGCCAGCCGAGCGTCCAGGGCGTCCTGTTCGACCTGGGGGTCTCCTCCCCGCAGCTCGACGATCCCGGCCGGGGCTTCGCTTACTCCTACGACGCCCCGCTCGATATGCGGATGGACCAGACGGGGCCGCTGACCGCGGCGGACGTCGTCAACACCTATCCCGCGGCCCGGCTGGCGCAGGTACTGCGCGAGTACGGCGAGGAGCGCTACGCGCGGCGCATCGCGGACGCGGTGGTCAGGGAGCGGGCGAAGTCCCCGCTCACCTCGACCGTGCGGCTGTCCGAGATCGTCCGCGAGTCCATCCCCGCTCCGGCCCGGCGCACCGGAGGCCACCCCGCGAAGCGCACTTTCCAGGCCCTGCGGATCGAGGTCAACGGCGAGCTTGAGGCGCTGCGCCAGGCCCTTCCCGCAGCCCTGGACGCCGTGGCGGTCGGCGGCCGGATCGTGGTGCTCGCCTACCACTCGCTCGAGGACCGCCTGGTCAAGCAGGCACTCGCCGCCGCTGCCGCCGACACGACCCCGCCCGGCCTGCCGGTTCCGCTCGCGTCCGGCCGGCCGCGGTTCCGGCTCCTCACCCGGGGGGCCGAGCGGCCCACGGCCGCGGAAGCGGCGGCCAACCCGCGCGCCGCGTCGGCCCGGCTGCGGGCCGCCGAACGAGTGCGGGCCGCAGCATGAGCGAGCCGAAGGGGCGCGGTACCGCCTGGATACAGGAGCGAGGAACGCCAGTGAACACCACGGTCAGAACGAGCCCGCACCGCAATCCGGGCCCGGCCGCTCCGGCCGCTCCGGCCGCTCCGCGGCCGCGCCCGGGCCGCCCCCGGCGGCAGAGCGCGCCAGGCGTCGGCCCGGCCCAGACCGCGCGTCCAGCGGCCCGCACCGCCACCGGCCCCGCGGCCCGCACCGCGACCGGCCTAGCGGTCCGCGCCACCGCCGGCCGTTCGGCCGTTCCTGCGGTCCGCGCCGTCCCCAGTCCCGCGACCTTGCCGGCCGTCGGTACCGCCCCGAGCCGGCGCTGGCTCGGTACCGCGGCCGGTGTCGCGCACCCCGTTCATCTTGCTGGTACTCGGTCTGCTCGGCGGCGGGCTGATCTGCCTGCTGGTGATCAACACCACGCTGGCCGCGGGATCGTTCCGGATCAGCGCCCTGCAGCAGGGCAACGCCCAGGCATCGCAGCGGGTCGAAGAACTGCAGCAGCAGGTGGCCACCGAGGAGTCGCCGGCCTCGATCGAACAGCGGGCGCTGCGGCTGGGCCTGCGGATGCAGCCCGTCCTCAACTTCCTCGACCTGCGGACCGGCCGCAGTTACGCCATGCCCGCCACCGCGCCCGGGGTGTCCGTGCTACCCCCCGGGTACACCCCGTGACGCCTGAGGACCGCTCCGGCCGCAGCCGGGACCGGCCGGGGCGGGGCCGGGCCCGCCGTTCCGCACCCCCGGCCTGCCGGACAGACGGCCCGGTGACGGCGGCGGGCGGCGCCCCGACGGCGGCAACCGCCGCGGTGACCAGCGCAGACCGCCCGCCGGCGCGCGGCCGGCGGTCCCGGCCGTCCGTCCGTCCCGGGGCGCCGCGCGCCG
Organism: uncultured Actinomycetota bacterium; assembly: GCA_963834695.1. Taxonomy (GTDB): domain Bacteria; phylum Actinomycetota; class Actinomycetes; order Streptosporangiales; family Streptosporangiaceae; genus JASHPR01. The sequence continues at coordinate 38,917 of CAWIDQ010000103.1, read as the reverse complement.
CGCGGTGCGCCGCCCCCGCCCGACCCGTCCCGTACCGGCCCGGCCCGGCTTGCGCCGGGCGGGGCCGAGCCGCCGCCTGAGCATGTCGCTGGTCTGCATCGGGATGGCGCTGACCGTTATCGCGGCCCGGCTGGTGCAGCTGCAGGGCCTGCACTGGTCGGAGTACCGGGCCCTCGGCGCAGCACCAGATGCTGCCGCCCCAGCCGATCTCGATCCCGGTCCTGCGCGGCACCATCACCAGCAGCGACGGCACGGTCCTCGCGATGACCGTGCAGACCGACCTGGTCTACGCCGACCCGGTCGAGATACCGCAGGCCCAGCGGCCGCGGATCGCCGCCGCGGTGGCCGGGCCGCTCGGCATGACGCAGTCGGCGGTCCTGGCGCTGCTCGACAATCCGTCCTCGCCGCAGTACGTCGTGCTCAAGCGGAACGTCCCCGCGGCCACCGGCGCCCGGATCACCGCCCTGGAGCTGCCGGGCATCGCCGAGACGCCCACGTACTCGAGGATCTACCCGAACGGCGATCTCGCCGCCAACGTGCTCGGCTTCACCAACACCGACGGGGCGGGCGACCTGAGCGGCGTGGCCGGGCTCGAGCAGGAGTACAACTCGCTGCTGGCCGGGCGGGACGGCAGCGAGGAGGTCGAGCAGACCCGACCGAGCAGCCCATCCCGCTGACCGAGCAGATCGTCAAGCCCCCGGTCCCCGCGGGCAGCCTCCGGCTCACCATCAAGTCCGACATCCAGTGGGACGCCGAGCAGGAGTGCGCCACCGAGGTCAGGGTGACCCACGCCAGGAACTGCTCCATCGTGGTGATGCAGCCCACAGACCGGCCACATCCTCGCGCTCGCCCAGTACCCGACGTTCAACCCGGCGGACCCGTAGAGCGTGGCCGCGACCACCGACATCCCGGTCGCGAACGTGTTCCAGCCCGGGAGCACCGCCAAGGTCCTCACCGTCGCCGCCGCGCTCGAGCACGGCGGCCAGACGCCGATGAGCACCTACACCGTCCCCGACCAGATCGTGGTCGACGGGTTCTCCTTCCACGACGCCGAGTACCACCCCACCGTGAAGTACACGATCGCGGGCATCCTGGCCAACTCGAGCAACGACGGCATGGTGCAGGTGGTCCAGCACGTCAGCCCGCAGGTCCAGTACGACTGCTGCGGTCCTTCGGGATCGGCGAGCCCACCGGGCTGAACCTGCCCGGCGAGAGCCCGGGCATCCTGCCCCCGGTGTCCCAGTGGTGGGGCGACGAGCGCTACACCCTGTCGTTCGGCCAGGGCGTCGCCGTGAACGCGGTGCAGATGGCCAGCGTCTACGCCACCATCGCCAACGGCGGGGTCCGGGTGCAGCCCTCGATCGTGGCCGGGCACGGTCAGCGACGCCGGGACGTACACGCCCGGGCCCGCGCCGCGCAGCCGCCGGGTGCTCCAGCCAAGACGGCCAGCGAGCTGATGACGATGCTGCAGCAGGTGCCGCTGGTGAACGACAAGGGCGGCGAGCCGTGGGGGATCATCAACGGGTACTCGATCGCGGCCAAGACCGGCACCGCGCAGGTGCCGGCCCCGGCGCGGCGGCTGCCTGTGCCAGTACGGTTCGAGTTACATCGGCATCGCCCCGGCCAGTGACCCGCAGCTGGTGGTCGCGGTGAACCTGCAGGACCCGAGAAGGGCAACTACTTCGGCATCGCCGTCGCCGGGCCGGTCTTCTACCACGTGATGAAGTTCGCGCTGCAGACGATGAAGATCCCGCCAGACGGCGCCCGGCGTCCGCGCCTCATGCTCCCCGCGCCGTGACAGGCCGCCGCGCCGCTCATGCCGCCGCGAACAGAGGTACCCTCAGCCCGTGCCAGCGGATCTTCGCCCTCGCCGTGTCCCGCGCGCCCGCTCACGGGACTCGCGGCGCTGCTCGGCGTCAAGACGGCCGGCCGGACGGCCCGGCGCGCTGACCATCGCCAGCGGGCCGCGGCGTGACCGGCATCACCCACGACTCACGCCTGGTGCGCCCCGGTGACCTGTACGCCGCGCTGCCGGGCGGCAGCCATCACGGCGCCCGGTTCTGCGCGGAGGCGGCCGCGCGCCGGCGCCGTGGCGGTGCTCACCGACCCGGCCGGGCAGGACCTGGCGTCCGGTCCGGCCTGCCGGTCTTCGTCGTCGGCGACCCGCGGTCCAGGCTGGGCGAGGTCGCTTCCTGGATCTACGGCCACCCGTCGGGCAGGCTGCCGCTGATCGGGGTCACCGGAACCAGCGGCAAGACCACCACGACCTACCTGCTGGAGTCCGGGCTGCGGGCGGCGGGCCACCTGACCGGCCTGGTCGGCGGCGTGCAGACCCGCATCGGGGACGTCACCGCCGACAGCGAGCTGACCACGCCGGAAGCCACCGACCTGCAGGCGCTGCTGGCGGTCATGGCCGAGCAGGGGGTCACGGCCGCCGCGATGGAGGTCTCCAGTCACGCGCTGGCGCTGGGCCGCGTCGCCGGCACCTCCTACGACGTGGCCGTGTTCACCAACCTGTCCCAAGATCACCTGGACTTCCACCACACGATCGACGACTACTTCGCCGCGAAGGCGGCGCTGTTCACGCCGGCCTACGCCCGGGCCGGGGTGGTCAACATCGACGACGAGCACGGGCGGGTCCTCATCGCCGCCCCCCGGATCCCGCTCACCACCTTCTCCGCGGCCGGGAACCCCGCCGCGGACTGGCGCGTGGCCGACGTGCGCGGCGGCGCCGACGGCAGCGCGTTCCGGGTCATCGGCCCCGGCGGCGTGGAGGCCGACGCGTCGGTCGCCCTGCCCGGGCCGTTCAACGTCGCCAACGCGCTCGCCGCCATCGTGGCGCTGGTCGAGTCGGGCGTCGGGATCGCCACCGCGGTCCGCGGCGTCGCCGCGTGCCCGGGCGTGCCCGGCCGCCTGGAACGGGTCGACGCGGGCCAGGACTTCACCGTGCTCGTCGACTACTCGCACAAGCCCGGCGCGGTGCGGGCCGTGCTGGACGCCCTGCGGCCGGTCACGGCGGGCAGCCTCACCATCGTGCTGGGCTGCGGCGGCGACCGGGACCGGGCCAAGCGCCCGATGATGGGCGCCGCGGCGGCCGGGCTCGCCGATATCGCGATTTTCACCAGCGACAACCCGCGCTCGGAGGATCCGCTCGGCATCCTGGCGGAGATGGTCGCCGGCGCGGTCGGCGTACCCGCCGCCGGCCGCGCGCACGTGATCGTCGAGCCGGACCGCGCCGCCGCGATCGGGCTCGCCATCAGCCGGGCCGCCAAGGGGGACATAGTGCTCATCGCGGGCAAGGGGCACGAGCGGGGCCAGTACACGGGCACATCGGTGATCCCGTTCGACGACCGCGAGGTGGCGGCGAGCGCCCTGGCCGGCCGTCTCGCGGCGGCCAGCGCAGCGCCGCCGCCGGGCGCGCCGGCCGATGCGAGCGACCTGGGGGATCTGTGATCCCGCTGTCCGTGGCCCAGATAGCCGAGATCACCGGCGCCCGCGCCGACCTCATCACCGACCATAACGAGACCGTGACCGGGCCGGTCGTGATCGACTCCCGGCAGGCCGGCCCGGGGAGCCTGTTCGCCGCGCTGCCCGGCACCAGGGCCGACGGGCACGACTTCGCGGCCCGGGCGGTCGCGGCCGGGGCCACGGCGGTGCTCGCCACCCGGCCGACGGGCGTGCCCGCGCTGATCGTCCCCGACGTGCCCGCCGCGCTGGCCGCGCTGGCCGCGGCCGTCGTGCGGCTGCGGCCGGACCTGACCATCGCCGCGATCACCGGGTCCGCGGGGAAGACCACCACCAAGGACCTGGCGGCCCAGCTGATCGAGACGCTGGGCCCGACGGTGTCGCCGCGGAACTCCTACAACAACGAGATCGGCCATCCGCTCACCGTGCTGCGGGTCACCGGGCAGACCAGGTACCTGATTGCCGAGATGTCCGCGCGCGGGCCCGGGCACATCGCCGCACTGTGCCGGATCTCGCCACCGCGGCTGGGCGTCGTGCTGTCCGTGGGGCACGCGCACGCTGGCGAGTTCGGCGGCCTCGATGAGGTCGCACGGGCCAAGGCCGAGCTGCCCGCGGCGCTGCCCGCCGACGGGCTGGCCGTGCTCAACGCCGACGATCCGCGGGTCCTGGCCATGGCCGGGACCACGGCGGCCCGCGTGGTGACCTTCGGCCGGTCGCCGTCCGCGGACGTCCGCGCGGCGGGCGTGGTCCTTGACGAGGCTGGCCGGCCCGGCTTCACGCTGCGCACCGAGGCAGGCTCGGCCCCGGTCCGGCTGCGGCTGCACGGCGAGCACAACGTCAGCAACGCGCTGGCCGCCGCGGCCCTGGCCGGCCAGCTCGGCCTGGGCCTCGACGCCGTGGCCGAGGGGCTGTCCGCGGCCACGGCCCGGAGCCGGTGGAGGATGGAGGTGACCACCCGGCCCGACGGCGTTACGGTCGTCAACGACGCCTACAACGCGAACCCGGAGGCGCTCGGCGCGGCGCTGGCGGCCCTGGCCGCGATGGCCCGCGGGCGGCGCGCGTTCGCAGTGCTCGGCCACATGACCGAGCTGGGCGCCCAGGCCAGGGAACTGCACGAACAGGCGGGCCGGCAGGCGGCACGGGCGGGCCTGGCCGGGCTGATCGTGGTCGGAGAGGAGGCCGCGCCGATGCTGGCGGGGGCGAAGGCGGATTCGTCCTGGCGGGGCGAGCTGCTGCAGGTACCCGACGCGGCCGCCGCGGTGACCGAGGTCGAGCGGCTGGCCCGGCCCGGCGACGTGGTGCTGGTCAAGGCCTCGCGGGCCGCGAACCTGCAGCGCGTGGCGCTGGCCCTGACGGGGGAGCTGGACCGGACTCCAGGAGCGGCACCGTGAAGACCATCCTCGTCTCGGCCGGCGTCGCGATGGTGCTGGCGCTGTTCGGCACGCCGCTTGCGATCAGGATCTTCACCAAGCGCGGGTACGGCCAGGAGATCAGGGAGGAGGGCCCGTCCTCGCACCTGACCAAGCGCGGCACCCCGACCATGGGCGGCGCGGTCATCGTGGTCGCCACGCTGATCGGGTACATCTGCGGGCACGAGCTGACCAAGGACCCGATGACCTACTCGGGCCTGCTGGTGCTGGCGCTGATGACCGGCCTGGGCGCGGTCGGCTTCATCGACGACTTCATCAAGATCTACAAGCAGACGAGCCTCGGCCTGCGCAGCGGGGCCAAGCTGGCCGGCCAGGCGGTCGTGGGCGCGGTGTTCGCGGTGGAGGTGCTGCGCCACCCGGACGGGTTCGACCTCACCCCGGCGGACGCGCACATCTCGTTCCTGCGCGACATCGGCCCCGCCATCGGGGTGCTGCCGTTCGTGCTGTGGATCGTCCTCATGATCGCCGGGTGGTCGAACGCGGTGAACCTGACCGACGGGCTCGACGGGCTGGCTACCGGCGCCGCGATCCTCGTGCTCGCCGCGTACGTGCTGATCGGGATCTGGCAGGAGAAAAACGACTGCACGGCCTTCCTGGCCTCGCAGTGCTACGCGATCCGGGACCCGCTCGACCTCGCGGTGGTGGCCGGGACGGTGCTCGGCGCCTGCTTCGGCTTCCTGTGGTGGAACGCCCCGCCGGCCAGGATCTTCATGGGCGACACCGGGTCGCTCGCACTGGGCGGCGTGCTCGCCGGGCTGGCCGTGTGCACGAAGACCCAGCTGCTCCTGGTGATCCTGGGCGGCCTGTTCGTGATCATCATCTTCTCGGTGATCATCCAGGTAGGGTCGTACAAGCTGACCGGGCGCCGGGTGTTCAAGATGGCCCCGCTGCAGCATCACTTCGAGCTGCTCGGCTGGGCCGAGACCACGATCGTGATCAGGTTCTGGCTGATCTGCGGGCTGTTCATCGCGGCCGGCCTCGGCATCTTCTACGTGGCCTGGCTCCCGGTGTAGCGCCGTGCGCACGCCGGAGGAAGCGGACGCGCGGCTGGCCGGCCTCGCGGGCCGCCTGGCCGGAATGCGGGTCCTCGTCAACGGGCTCGGGATCACCGGCCCGCCGGTGGCCCGCCTGCTCGCCGCCCGCGGCGCGCTGGTCACGGCCGTCGACGGCCGCGAGGACGAGGCCAACCGCCAAGCGGCCGGGGAGCTGGCCGGGCTCGGGATCCCGGTCACGTTCACCGAGCACCCAGCGCTCCCGCCCGGCACCGACCTGGTGATCACCGCGCCCGGATTCCGGCCCGGCAGCCCGCTGGTCGCCGCCGCGGCCGCGGCCGGGGTCCCGGTGATCGGCGACGTGGAGCTGGCCTGGCGGCTGCGGCCGGCCCGGCAGGAGTGGCTCGGGGTGACCGGGACCAACGGCAAGACCACGACCGTGCTGATGCTTGCGGCCATGCTCGGCGCGGCCGGGTACCGCAGCATCGCCGCGGGCAACGTCGGCCTGCCGGTCATCGAGGCGGTCACCGAGCCGGAGCCGTACCCGGTCATGGCGGTCGAGCTGTCGAGCTTCCAGCTGTACTGGAGCCGGTCGGTGCGCCCGCTGGCCGCGGTGGTGCTGAACGTCGCCGCGCACCACCTCGACTGGCACGGCGACATCGAGTCCTACGCGCAGGCCAAGAGCCGGATCTACGCGCCGGGCACGGTGGCGGTGTGCAACGCGGACGACGCGCGCTCACGGGAACTGGCCGCTGCCGCGCCGGGCACCGCCCGGGTGGTGGCCTACCGGCTCGGCGCGCCCGGTCCCGGCGAGCTCGGGGTGGCGGGCGATGCCCTGGTGGACCGGGCCTTCGGCGACCCGGCCGGGATCGTCCTGGCCGGTGTCGCCGACGTCCGCCCCGCGGGCCCGCACAACGTGGCCGACGCGCTGGCCGCGGCGGCGCTGGCCCGGGCGTACGGCGCGCCGGCCGCGGCGATCGCCGCCGGGCTGGCCGCCTTCCGGCCCGAATCGCACCGGATGAGCCTGGTCGCCCGGGTCGGCGGGGTGGACTACGTCGATGATTCCAAGGCGACCAACCCGCACGCCGCGGCCGCGGCCCTGGCCGCCTACCCGTCCGTGGTGTGGATCGCGGGCGGCCTGCTCCGGAGTTCCGGGGCCGACGTCGACCAGCTGGTCGACGCGGTCGCGGCGCGGCTGCGCGGCGTGGTGCTGCTCGGCGCCGACCGGGAGGTGATCCGCCGGTCATTGGCGCGACACGCGCCGGATGTCCCGGTCGTGGAGACCGCCCGCACCGACACTGGAGCCATGGACCTCGTGGTGACCTCGGCCGCGCGGCTGGCCGTGCCCGGCGACACCGTGCTGCTGTCACCCGCCGCGCAGTCGTTCGACATGTTCCGCAACTACCCGGCGCGCGGCGACGCGTTCGCGGCGGCGGTCGGCCGGCTGGCGGGGGCACGGTGAGCGCGCCGGCCGTCACCCCGGATCTGTCCGCGCAAAGCCGCCCGGCGCGGGCCGCGGGCCGGGTCGCCGCGGGCCTGCGGCTGCTCGACCGCCCGCTCACGTCGTACTACCTCGTGCTCGGCCTCACCATGCTGCTGCTCGCGCTGGGCCTGGTCATGGTGCTGTCGACTTCCTCCGCGCAGTCCATCGCCCAGGGCGGGTCGCCCTACGCGGGCTTCCAGAAGCAGCTGCTCGGCGTCGCGATCGGGCTGCCGCTGATGTGGATCGCCGCGAAGTCGTCCCCGGTGCTGTTCCGGGCTGCGGCCTACCCGTTGGTCGGGGTGTCCGTGCTCGGCCTGCTGCTGGTGCTCACCATCGGCCATACGGTCAACGGCGGCGAGCGCTGGATCAACCTCCTGGGCTTCCAGGTCCAGCCGTCCGAGTTCGCCAAGCTGGCCTTCGTGCTCTGGGGTGCCGACCTGCTCGCCCGCAAGGAGAAGGCGGGCCAGCTCGGCGAGTGGCGGCACCTGCTGATTCCGCTGCTGCCGGGGGCCGCGATCCTCAGCATGCTGGTGATGCTCGGCGACGACCTTGGCACCACGTTCATCCTGCTGGTGATCTTCCTCGCGCTGCTCTGGGTGATCGGCTCGCCGTTCCGGCTGTTCGCCGGCATGCTCGGGCTGATGGGCTTCGCGATGGCGATCCTGGTCATCGTGGCCTCCTACCGGCTGCAGCGGATCACCGGTTTCCTGCACCCGCAGGCCAACCCCCTGACGGTCGGCTGGCAGTCGACCGAGGGGAAGTACGCGGTGGGCTCGGGCGGCTGGTTCGGCGTGGGGCTCGGAGCCGGCCGGATGAAGTGGGGCTGGGTGCCGGAGTCCACCACCGACTTCATCTTCGCGGTCATCGGCGAGGAGCTCGGGCTGGTCGGCACGCTGTGCGTGACCTTCCTCTACGGCGGGCTCGCCTACGCGGGGATCCGGATAGCGCGGCGCGTGCCCGACACCTTCATGCGCCTGGCCGCGGCGGCCGTGACCGGCTGGATCGTGGTGCAGGCCCTGGTCAATATCGGCGCGGTCGTCGACGTGCTGCCGATTACCGGCGTGCCGCTGCCGCTCGTGTCGGCCGGCCTGTCGTCCCTCCTCGTGACCCTGGTCGCGCTGGGCATGCTGATGTCGTTCGCGAAACGGGAGCCCGGCGCCCAGCAGGCACTCGCTGCTGCTGGCCCCGGGCCGGTGCCGCGCGTCCTAAGCTGGCTTGGTCTGGGCGGGCAGCGCGGCTGACCACCGGCGCTGCCGCCGGGGCCACGCGACCACAGGGCAGGGAGGAGGCGAGGCCGCCCATGAGTGTCGTCCTCGCGGGTGGCGGCACGGCCGGCCATATCGAGCCGGCGCTGGCCCTCGCCGACGCGCTCCGGCGGGTCAACCCGCGGGTCCCGATCACCTGCCTGGGTACCGAGCGCGGGCTGGAGACCAGGCTGGTGCCGCTGCGCGGCTATGACCTCGAGCTCATTCCTGCCGTTCCGCTGCCCCGCTCGGTGAACTCGCAGCTGCTGTCGGTGCCCGGCCGGCTCGGCTCGGCGATTGGCGCCGCCGCCGAGGTACTGGACCGGGTCCGGGCCGACGTGGTCGTCGGGTTCGGCGGCTACGTGGCCACGCCCGCGTACCTGGCCGCGCGGCGGCGCGGCATCCCGATCGTCGTGCACGAGGCCAACGTGCGGCCGGGCCTGGCCAACCGGATCGGCGCGCGGCTGACCCGCCACGTGTTTACCGGGCAGCCGGGCACCAAGCTGGCGCACGCCACCTACATCGGGATACCGATCCGCCGCGAGATAGCCGGGCTGGACCGGCTCGCGCTCGGCGACAAGGCGCGCGCGCATTTCGGCCTCCGGCCCGACCTCCCGGTGCTGCTGGTGACCGGCGGCTCGCAGGGCGCCAGGTCGCTGAACCGGGCGGTGGTGGCCGCGGCGGGCTGGATCCGCTCCGCGGGCGTCCAGGTGCTGCACATCATCGGGCCGCGCTCCGACATCGACGTGCCGCCGCCGGGGGGGCAGACGCCGTACGTGGCGCTGCCCTACCTGGACCGGATGGATCTCGCGTACGCGGCCGCCGACTTCGCGCTGTGCCGGGCCGGCGCGATGACCTGCGCCGAGCTCACCGCGGTGGGGCTGCCCGCCGCGTACGTCCCGCTGCCGCACGGCAACGGCGAGCAGCGGCTGAACGCGGCGCCGATCGCGGACGTCGGCGGCGGGATCATCGTCGACGATGCTCAGCTGAGCCCGGAATGGATAACGGACACGCTGCTGCCGGTGCTCCTCGACCCGGAGCTGGTCGCGGCCATGTCGCGCGCGGCGGCCGGAGCGGGCCGCCGGGACGCCGACCGCCGGCTCGCGGACGAGGTCATCAACGTCGTGCGCGGCGCGCACCGGCACGCGCGAGGTCAGGGCGGGCCGGGCCGGGGCGCCCGGGGCCAGGGCGCCCGGGGCGGCGGCGGGCGGCGCGGCGGTGAGCGGACAGCGGGGAGGAGCCTGACATGGGCCTGGTGGCGCCGGTGGCTGCGGTGCCGGTCGAGCAGCTGGGCCGGGTGCATTTCGTCGGCATCGGCGGCGCCGGGATGTCCGGCATCGCGCGCCTCATGCTGGGCCGCGGGGTGGTGGTGTCCGGCAGCGACCGGGCCCCCTCGGCGCAGCTCGACGAGCTCGCCGCGCTCGGCGCGACCGTCCGGGTGGGTCACGACCCGGCGAACATCCGGGGTGCGGACACGGTCGTGACCACGCCGTCGGCCATCGGGGAGCACAACCCTGAGGTCGTGGCGGCCCGGCAGCTCGGAATCACGGTGATACCGCGAGCGGCCGCGCTGGCCTCGCTCATGCTCGGCCGGCAGGGCATAGCGGTCACCGGTACGCACGGCAAGACCACTACGACCTCGATGCTGACCACCGTGCTACGCCACGGCGGCGCGGACCCGTCCTACGTGATCGGCGGGATCCTCGCCGAGACCGGAACCGGCGCCGCCGAGGGCACCGGCGAGGCGTTCGTCGTCGAGGCGGACGAAAGCGACGGGTCGTTCCTGATGCTGTCGCCGAGCGCAGCCGTGATCACCTGCATCGAGGCCGAGCACCTGGACAACTACGAGAACCTGGCCCACATCGAGGCGACGTTCGCGGCGTTCGCCGGCAAGATCCGCCCGGGCGGGCTGCTCATCGCGGGCCGCGACAACGCCGGCACCGCCGCGCTCGCGGTCGCAGCGGCCGACCTCCCGCTGCGGGTACGCAGCTACGGCGAGTCGGCGGGCGCCGACTACCGGCTGACCCAGGTGACCGGCCTCGGCATGGCCACCCGGCTGACCGTGTTCGCGCCCGACTGCGGCCCGCTCACGCTGACGATCGGCGTTCCCGGCCGGCACAACGCGCTCAACGCCACGGCTGCCCTGGCGGCCGCCGTGGAGCTCGGCGTGCCCGCCGAGTCCGTGGTCCGGGGGCTCGAGGCCTACCGCGGTGCGCAGCGGCGCATGGAGCCCAAGGGCGAGGCGGACGGCGTGCGCGTGCTCGACACCTACGCGCATCACCCGACGGAGCTGAAGGCCGACCTCGCCGCGGCCCGGGACGTGGCCGCCGGCGGCCAGGTCATCGCCGTGTTCCAGCCGCACCTGTACAGCCGGACCCGATTCTTCGCGGCGGAGTTCGGCGCGGCGCTCGGGCTGGCCGACGAGGCCCTGGTCCTCGACGTCTACGCGGCCCGGGAGGAGCCCGAGCCCGGCATCACCGGGCAGACCGTCGCCGCCGCGGTGCCGGGCGGCCGGGCCCGCTTCCTGCCCGCCGCCGCCGCGGTGCCGGATGCCATCGCGGGCCTGGCCAAGCCGGGAGACCTCGTGCTGACCATGGGCGCGGGCGATGTCACGCTGCTGGGCCCGGCGATCCTCGCCGCGCTGCGCGAGCGCGGCGGGGCCGGATGATGCCACAACGCGACGTCAGCGGCGGCTCGGGACCTGTGGCGTCCCGTGGCCCGGGGCCACGCAGCCCGGAGCACGCCGGCACCGAGCCCCACGGCCGGGCGCCCGGTGAGGTGGGGGGCAGCGGGCCGCGCGGCCCCGCGCGGCCGCGGCCCCGACGGCGGCGCAGGGTCGTGCTCGTCACGCTGGCCGCGGTGGCCATCGTGGCCGTGGCCATCTGGGCCCTGCTCGGCTCCAGCCTGCTGGTGGTCCGCTCGGTGGCCGTCACCGGGGCCGGCGCGGTGCCCCGGGCCGAGGTGCTCCGGGCGGCGGGCATCACGCCGGGCACCCCGCTCATCCGGGTCGATACCGCGGCGGTGGCCCGCCGGGTTGAGCAGATCACCCAGGTTCAGTCCGCGCAGGTCAGCAGGGACTGGCCGGACACGGTGGTGATCGCGATCCAGGACCGGACGCCGGTGTTCGCGGTGCCGTCCGGCGGCGGCTTCGCGCTGGTCGACAAGTTTGGCGTAGTGGTCAGCCACGTGACCAGCCGGCGGCCCGGGATGGTCCTGTTCGACACGGCCGCGGACCCGGGCTCGCTACGCGGCAATCGGGCGGTTCAGGCGGCGGTGACCGTGCTGCACGAGCTTCCGCCACGGATCCGCCGACAGGTGCGCGCGGTGTCCGCGCCGTCGCCGGACGCGGTCACGCTGGACCTGCGCCAGGGCGTCACGGTGCTCTGGGGCGGCACCGACCGGGCGGCGGCGAAGGCGGCCGAGCTCTTGCTCCTGATGCGCACCAAGGCGTCGTCCTACAACCTCAGCGACCCGTACACCGCGGTCACCGGGGGATGACGGGGCCCGCCGCCGGTCCCGGCCGGGCGCCGACCCGGCCAGCGCAAAGTCTGCGAAAACACGCCGGACTCGCTGCGGCGCGGTTAGTTGACCATCCCCGCCGGACAACCCTACTGTCCGTATTAATCGGCAGCTTGACATAACTCTAAATCTCAACTTGAGGGTGAGAGTTGACTAGCTGGAATCCACGGAACGCGCCCGGCCAACTTTATTGGGGGCGAATTTCGGGAGCCTGTTAACACGGAGTTTCGCGGCCCGGCGGCCGGGGTGGCCAGCGGGAACGTGACACAGCAAACGAGCGGAAAGGTCCCCTCCTCGTGGCAGCACCGCAGAACTATCTAGCGGTCATCAAGGTCGTCGGTATCGGCGGGGGCGGCGTCAATGCCGTTAACCGGATGATCGAAGAGGGACTCAAGGGCGTCGAGTTCATCGCGATCAACACCGACGCGCAGGCCCTTCTCATGAGCGACGCCGACGTCAAGCTCGACGTCGGCCGGGAGCTCACCCGCGGCCTCGGCGCGGGCGCGAATCCCGAGATCGGCGGAAAAGCGGCGGAGGACCACCGCGAGGAGATCGAGGAGGTGCTCAAGGGCGCCGACATGGTCTTCGTGACCGCCGGCGAGGGCGGCGGCACCGGCACCGGGGGAGCCCCGGTCGTGGCGAACGTGGCGCGCTCGCTGGGCGCGCTCACGATCGGCGTGGTCACCCGGCCGTTCGGATTCGAGGGCAAGCGCCGGGCGGCCCAGGCAGACTCGGGCATCGAGACGCTCCGCAGCGAGGTGGACACGCTGATCGTGATACCGAACGACCGGCTGCTGTCCATCTCCGACCGGCAGGTCAGCGTCCTGGACGCGTTCAAGGCCGCGGACCAGGTGCTGCTGTCCGGTGTCCAGGGCATCACCGACCTGATCACCACCCCGGGCCTGATCAACCTGGACTTCGCCGACGTGAAGTCGGTCATGTCGGGCGCGGGTTCCGCGCTCATGGGCATCGGCTCAGCTCGCGGCGACGACCGCGCGGTCGCCGCCGCGGAAAAGGCGATCTCCAGCCCGCTGCTGGAGGCGAGCATCGACGGGGCTCACGGCGTGCTGCTGTCCATCCAGGGCGGGTCCGATCTCGGCCTGTTCGAGATCCACGAGGCCGCGCAGCTGGTCTCGAGCTCGGCCGCGCTCGACGCCAACATCATCTTCGGCGCGGTGATCGACGACGCGCTCGGCGACGAGGTCCGCGTCACGGTCATCGCGGCCGGGTTCGATGAGGGCGACGCCGTCCGGCCCAGGCCGCTGGGCACGGCGGTCCGGAACGCGCCAGCCCGGAACGCGGCCAGCGGCAACGCAGCGGCCGGGTACGGCCGGCCGCCGGCCGATAGCTCCGACGTGTTCCGGCCCACGGACGGCTGGCGGCCGCCCGCGCCCGGCGATGGTGCCGCTCCCGCGGCACCGGAGCCCGGCTCCGGCCGGGACGTCGGACCTGGCCCCGCGGCACCGCCCGCGGAGAAGGCACGGCCCGCCGCGGCGGCCGCCGCCGGGCCCGCTCCCACCCCCGGGTCGGGGGCCGCGAAGCCCGCCCCCCCAGGAACTCCCGACGCGAAAACGCCCGCCGCGTCCGCGCCCGTTGCGAAACCGTCCGGCGCCGGGGCAGCCGACGGGGCCGCGCCCGCCGCAGCCCCGGCCGGGGACGCAGCCGAAGCGGCCGGGACCGGCGGGGCGGCCGCCGAGGCCGCGTCCTGGGCCGGCACCATGGGAACGTCATCGCCGCTGGCCGCCACCCGCGCGGCCTCCGGTGGCGGCGGCAGCTGGGTACCTGACGTCTCCAGCACCCGGCGCCCGTCCGTAGTCTTCGAAGAGGACGACGACCTCGACGTGCCAGATTTCCTCAAGTGACCAGCGGCGACGGGCCGGGTCGGCCCGTCGAGGTGGCTCCGGGGGTACTGGTCATGTTCACCGACCGCAGCGGCGGCGTGAGCGCGCCACCCTATGACACGCTGAACATGGCCCGGTCCGTCGGCGACGACCCGGCCGCCGTTTCCGCCAACCGGCGCCTGGCCGCGCAGGCGTGCGGCCTCGGCGCCAGCGGCTGGCCTGGATGCACCAGGTGCACGGGACCGCCGTCCGGTACGCCGCGCCCGGGGCTGGTGACCCCGCCGGCCCCGCTCAGCCCGCTGGCCCGGCCGCTCCCGAGGCCGACGCGCTGTACACCGACGTGGCCGGGCTCGGGCTCGGGGTGCTGGCCGCGGACTGTGCCCCGGTGCTGCTCGCCGATCCGCGGGCCCGGATCGTCGGCGCCGCGCACGCGGGCCGCGAGGGAATGGCGGCCGGAGTGGTGACCGAACTGGTGACGGCGATGTCGGCCGCGGGCGCGGACCCGGCCCGGGTGCGCGCGGTGATCGGCCCGCACATCTGCGGCGGGTGTTATGAGGTCCCGGGGGCGATGCGGGCCCGGGTCGCGGGGCAGGTACCCGAGGCGGGCTGCGTGACCAGGGCGGGCACTCCCGGGATCGACGTCGGGGCGGGGATCGAGGCACAGCTCGCCCGGGCGGGCGTGCGGGCGGTCACCCGCGATCCGCGCTGCACCGCGGAGACTCCCGCGCTGTACTCGTACCGCCGGGACGGCCGGACCGGCCGGTTCGCTGGCTTCGTCTGGCTCGCGTCATGATGGGCGGGTGAACCTTTTCCTCCTCCCACGGCTGTCCACCTACTCCGGGCCTGAGATGACGGACGAAAAGGTTCAGTGACGACCGACCCGCCGGCGGCGGAGCCCCGGGACGCGGAAGACCGCAGGGACGAGATCGCGACGCGGCTGGCTGCGGTGCGCGCCCGGATCGCGGCGGCCTGCGCGGCGGCGGGCCGGGCCAGCAGCGAAGTCACGCTGATCGCGGTGACCAAGACCTATCCGGTCTCCGACATCCAGTTGCTGGGCGAGCTCGGCGTGTCCGACATCGGGGAGAACCGCGACCAGGAGGCCGCGCCGAAAGCCGCCGCGTGCGCCGCCCTCGGCCTCCCAGTGACCTGGCACTTTGTCGGGCAGCTGCAGACCAACAAGGCCGCCAGCGTGGTCTGTTACGCCCAGGTGATCCACTCGGTGGACCGGCTGCGCCTGGTCCGGGCGCTCGGCACGCGGGCCAGGGCCGAGGGCCGCACCGTGATCTGCCTGGTCCAGGTGAGCCTTGACGACGACCCGGCCCGGGGCGGCGCCAGCGGGCCGGAGGTGGCCGCGGTCGCCGACGCGGTGGCGGAACAGGACGGCCTGGTGCTGGGCGGCGTGATGGCCGTGGCGCCGCTCGGCGTGCCCGCGGACTTCGCGTTCGGGAAACTCAGGCTGGTGGCCGATGCGGTGCGCTCGGCCCACCCGGGTGCGGTAATGATCTCGGCGGGCATGAGCGACGACCTTGAGCAGGCGATCGAGGCTGGCGCGACACACGTGCGCGTCGGTACGGCGTTGCTCGGCGGTCGGCGCGCGTTCGTCAGGTAATGTCCGACGCGTGGCACGCGGCGCAGGCGGGGCTGCAATGACGGGCACGACGGAGGACAGACGATGGCCAGCGCGATGCGCAAGATGGCGGTCTATCTCGGCCTGGTAGAGGACGACAACCGCTACGACGAGCACTACCAGGACGAGTACGGTGCCGACGAGTATGAGGAGTACGGCGCCGAGTTCATCGACCAGGGTGATTCCCGCGACGTGGTCAGGCCCGCCGACGGCGGCCTGGAGCAGGCCGGGAAGTTCGGCGAGCGGGAGCCCGTGACCCGAATACAGACCACCGATCTGGCTCGGATCACCACATTGCACCCGCGCACGTACAATGAGGCCCGTACGATCGGAGAGCACTTCCGCGAGGGCACTCCGGTGATCATCAATCTGACCGAGATGGTCGACAGTGACGCCAGGCGTCTGGTCGACTTCTCGGCCGGCCTGATCTTCGGCCTACGCGGAAGCATCGACCGGGTGACGAACAAGGTGTTCTTGCTGTCGCCCGCGAACGTCGAGGTGGCCGCGGAGGACAAGGCCCGCATCGCGGAAAGAGGATTTTTCAATCAGAGCTAGACAGATAGTCACGAACTACGTATCTGCCGACGGAGATGGGCCCTTCGGACGTCGGTTTGCGGGCGGGACAGGCCTGCCGTGAACATCCTCAGGGCCGTGCTTACGTACCTGATCTGGTTCTACCTGCTGCTGCTCATCATCAGGATGATCATCAGCTGGATCCAGGCGTTCTCGCGGTCATGGCACCCGACGGGGATCGTCCTGGTGGTAGCCGAGGTGGTGTTCACCGCCACGGATCCGCCACTGAGATTCCTAAGGCGCTACATTCCCTCCCTCCGTCTCGGTACTGTGGCCTTGGACCTCAGCTTCATGGTGCTGTTCCTGGTGCTAATTCTGCTGTTGCAGGCCGTGCAGCTGATCTGATCGGGTAGCGTCCACCAGGGGATGTAGCTCGACGCGCCAAGGAGACGACGACATGCCACTGACGCCCGCGGACGTGAGGAACAAGCAGTTCAGCACGACCAGGCTCAGGCCCGGCTACGACGAAGAGGAAGTGGATGCCTTCCTCGACGAGGTCGAAGCGGAACTCGACCGGCTGATCCAGGACAACGAAGAGCTCCGGGGCAAGCTGGCTGAGGTGCTGCGCGGGGGCAAGGTGCCCGCACTCAATGCTCCGCATGCCGAGGCCCCCGCCGACCTCATGGCGGCCGAGCCGCCGCGACACGAGCCGGAGCCGATTGCGCCGCCCGAGCCGGTGATGATGCCGGCCAGGCCCGCCGCCGACAACATGGACACGGCGGCGCGGGTGCTGGCCCTGGCTCAGCAGACCGCCGACCAGGCGATCGCCGACGCGCGGCGCGAGGCCGACGAGACGCTTGGGCGCGCCCGCCGCGAGGCCGACGACATCCTGACCAAGGCCAGGCGCCAGTCCGAGCAGATCACCAGCGACGCCCGGGCTCGCGCGGAGAGCCTGGAACGCGACGCCCAGGAGCGGCACCGCCAGGCCATGGGCTCGCTCGTCCAGTCGCGCGAGGAGCTTGAGCGGCGGGTTGATGACCTGCGCGCCTTTGAGCGCGAGTACCGCAGCAGGCTCAAGGCCTACCTGGAAGGCCAGCTACGCGACCTGGAGGCGGGCGCAGCCGACAGCGGCGTGTTTCCTGCCGTACCCGGCGGACCGCAGTCGGCCGTGTCGGCCGGCGTGGGGCGCATGGACGTCCGTAACGGCGGCGGCCAGTCGTCCGTGACCGGTTCGTACGCCGCGCCTGAGCCGGTGAGCCACGGCGGATTCCACCCGGCCGACACCGCGCCGCACGAGCGCCGCTAGCCAACCCGTCCGGTCTGGCGTGCTCAGCCCTGCCCCTGCCAGCAGCGCCCGAGACGCCTGCACCGTCCGTGACGCTGGCCCTGGGAGCAGGGCTAGCACCGCCCGTGGAGTCCGCTCGTGATCCGGTTCGGTGCCGTGCTCACGGTCGTGCTCGTGGCCATGGGGCTGCTCGCGGGAGGCGTGCTCACCGATAGCCTGCTGCTGGTCTACCTGGCCATAGGCGTGGCCGCCCTGGCCGCGGTGATGCTCACCGTCGGCGTGGTGATCTGGCGGGGCGAGGTCTTCGGTGATGCTCCGGCGGGGGCGGCGGCCAGCCAAGCCGCAGCACCCGCCGCCGTGGTGGCGGAGTCGGCGGGTACGGCCGCGGTCCCGGCTCATCAGGCGGCGATGCCCGCCGGCCAGTCCGCGGCGCGCACCAGCCGGTCCGTGGCGCCCGCTGGCGAGGGCGCGGCGCCAGCCGCCGCGGAGCCAGGGCCGGCCGCCGCTACGGTCGCGGAACCGGCCAGCGCCTGGCCCGAGGCGCCGGCCGCGGCCAGGCCCGGGGCCAGCGGCCCGGCCATGGGTCCCGGTGATCTCGACGACCTGGCGATGCCGTCGGCCTATCCGCAGCACGCAGAGACCCCGCCGCCCCCCGAGCCCCTGCCGCGTCCGCCACTACCACGACAGGACTCGCCCACCGAGCGTCGGCCGGAGCCCTCGCCGCCCCCGGAGCCCTCGCCCTTGTCCTGGCCGGAGCTCACGCTCCGCCGCGAGCGGCTGGAGCGGGAGGAGCGGCCGGATACCGAGCACCCGGAGCGGCGGGAGCGGGCGGGCAGGCCCGACTCCGAGCGCCTGGAGCGGCGAGAGCCGGCGGACAAGCCCGACGCCAAGCAGCCGGAACCCGCCCGGCCTCAGCCGGAACGGCGGGCCGAACCTGCCGCCCAGCCGGGCTCATCGTGGACCGGCTTCTGGCAGCGCGCCGTGTCGGCCGCGGGCGGCGCTGCCGCCCCGGATCAGCCAGCCGAGCACGCTAGTGACGAGGCGATGGCGGGCTCCGGCGAAGCCCACCGCGCGAACGAGGCAACGAGGGCGGCCGTGGCCGCGGCGGCCGCCGCCCTGCGCTCCGGCGCGCCCGCCGATGCCCCCGATACGGAGCAGGCCCACGAGCCCCATGAGGCGGTGGCGGCGGCTGAGGCTTCCCCGGCGGCGGACACGGCCCGGCCTGAGGACCGGCCGCCAGCGGCCAGCACCCCGGCCGCGACCACCCCCGCCGCCCGCACCCCGGCCGCGACCACCCCGGCCGCGACCACCCCCGCCGCCCGCGCCCCGGCCGCGACCACCCCGGCCGCCAGTACCCCGGCCGCCAGTACCCCGGCCGCCAGTCACCCAGGCCCCCAGTTCCCCGGCCCCCAGTTCCCCGGCCCCCAGTTCCCCGGCCCCCAGTTCCCCGGCCCCGGCCGCTCCGGCCACCACCGCGGCCGCGGCGACCCCCGCCGCGGCCGCCGCCACCGAGGCCGCGGCTGAGCCCACGCCGGGCGGGGGACCAGGCCGGCGCAGCCCGAACACCGAGGTCATCATCGTCCAGGGCATCGGCAGATATCACCGCAGCGGGTGCATCCTGATCCGCTTCATGGGCTCCGAGGACCTAGAGTCCATGACGCTGCGGGCGGCCGAGGAGGCCGGCTGCGTTCCCTGCAAGGCCTGCCGCCCCGAGCAGGAACTAGACGGCGACTAGCCCCGGGCGGCGGGCGCTACTCGCCGGGCGGTACCCGGCGCAGCCAGAACACCAGCCCCAGGTCAGGGTCGTCGTGCTCGCGTGCGCCCGGGCCTGCGCGGTCGGGCGTCCCGGGCCCGTAGTCGACCGCCAGCACCTCGCGGCTGATCATCGCCCCGTGCTCGGTCAGGGCGGCGGCGAGCTCGGGATCCCCAGTGCTCCAGCGCAGCGAGATCCGGTCGCTGACGTTCAGGCCGTCGCCCTTCCGCGCGTCCTGTACCAGCCGGACGACCTCGCGCGCGAGCCCCTCACGGCGCAGCTCCGGCGTGATGACGGTTTCCAGCGCGACCGTCTCGCCGCCGCCGGTCGCCACCGCCCAGCCGGAGCGGGGAACCTGGGTCACGATCAGGTCCTCGGGCCCGAGGCTCACTCCCGCCCCGTCCGCGACGACCAGGGCCTTGCCCCCGGAACTCAGCTCGGCGGCCAGCCCGGCCGGGTCAGCCGCCTCGATCGCCGCGGCCACCGCCCTGGTTCCCTGGCCGAACCGCTTGCCGAGGGCGCGGTAGTTGGGCTTCACCGTGTAGTCCACCAGGCCCTCGGGCACGGCGGCGAGCGTGTCCAGCTCGCGGACGTTGAGCTCGTCGGCGATCTGGTCCCGCAGCGCGGCCGGCAGGTCGGCGAAGCCCGCCGCGCCGATGAGCGCGCGCGGGAGCGGCTGGCGGACCCGCACGGCCGCGCTGGCGCGCGCCGAGCGGCCCAGTTCCACCAGGCGCCTGACCAGCGCCATCTGCCCGGAGAGGCGGTGGTCGATCAGTCCGGCGTCCGCGGCCGGCCAGGACGCCAGGTGCACCGAGTCGGGGGAGCCCTCGGCTCGTAGCACGCCCCAGATGTAGTCGGCCAGGAACGGGGTCACCGGGGCCATCAGCCTGGTCAGCGTCTCCAGGCACTCATGCAGCGTGGCGAAGGCCGCCGCGCCGTCGGCCGTGCCCGGGCCTTCCCAGAACCGGCGCCGGGACCGGCGGACATACCAGTTCGACGCATCGTCGATGAATGCGGCGATCCTGCGGCCCGCGGTGGCGGAATCGAATGCTTCCAGGGCGGTCGTGACGTCGCGGACCAGCAGGTTCAGCTCGCTCAGCAGCCACCGGTCGAGAACCGGCCGCTCGGCGGCGGGCGGCGCCTCGGGTCCCCGGGACCCGCCCGGCGCGGTGGCCGCCGCGGCGTTGGCGTACAGCACGAGGAACGACACCGTGTTCCAGTAGGTGAGCAAGATCTTGCGCACGATCTCCTCGAGCGTGGCGTGTTCCACCCGGCGAGTGGCCCACGGCGAGCCGGACGCCGCGAAGAACCAGCGCAGCGCGTCGGCGCCGTGGGCGTCCATGAGCGGTATCGGCTCCAGGATGTTGCCCAGGTGCTTGCTCATCTTCCGGCCGCGCTCGTCGACCACCAGGCCGAGGCAGACCACGTTCTCGTAGGAGGACCTGCCGAACACCAGCACGGCGATCGCCATGAGCGAGTAGAACCAGCCGCGGGTCTGGTCGATCCCCTCGCAGATGAACTGCGCCGGGAACGTCCGCTCGAACGTCGCCTCGTTACGCAGCGGCGCCCCGAGCCGCGCAAACGGCATCGACCCCGAGTCGTACCAGGCGTCGATCACCTCGGGTACCCGGTGCGCCTGGCTGCCGCACTGGCGGCAGGCGATCGTCACCTCGTCCACGTACGGCCGGTGCGGGTCGAGCCCGGCGAGGTCGCGGCCGGCCAGCTCGGACAGCTCGGCCAGCGACCCCACGCAAGTCACGTGCTGCTGCGGGCACTCCCACAACGGCAGCGGGGTACCCCAGTACCTGGTCCGGGACAGCGCCCAGTCCACGTTGTTGCGCAGCCACTCGCCGTACCGGCCGTGCTTGATCGTCTCCGGATGCCAGTTGGTCTTCTCGTTCTCCGCCAGCATCTGGTCCTTGACCACGGTGGTGCGGATGAACCAGGACGGCTGGGCGTAGTAGATCAGCGGCGTGTGGCAGCGCCAGCAGTGCGGGTAACTGTGCTCGTACAGCTGGGACCGGAACAGCAGGCCCCGGTCCTCAAGGTCGCTCAGCAGCGTGGGGTCGGCGTCCTTGTAGTACGTCCCGCCCACCAGCGGCACGGTGTCCTCGAAGCGGCCGTCGCCGCGGATCGGGTTGACCACCGGCAGGCCGTGCGCCCGCGCGATCTCCAGGTCCTCCGGCCCGAAGGCGGGGGCCAGGTGCACCAGTCCCGTCCCGTCCTCTGTGGTCACGAACAACCCGGTCACCACCTGGCGCGCGCCGGGGATGTGCACCAGCCGGAACGGGGGCCGGTAGGTGGCCCCGGCCAGGTCGGCGCCCAGGAACCGGGCGACCACCTCCCAGCCCTCGCCCAGCACCCGCCCGGCCAAAGACTCGGCCACGACCACGCGGTCGCTGTCGGCAGGGTTGCGGGCCACGACGTAGGTTTCGCCGGGGTGGGCGGCGACCGCGGTGTTGGACACGAGCGTCCACGGCGTAGTCGTCCACACCAGCAGGTCAGCGCCGTTAAGCTGCGGATCCGCCCGGTCCGGGATGGTGAGCAGCGGGAACCGTACCGTGACCGACGGGTCGGACACCGTCCGGTAGACGTCCGGCTGGCCCATCTCGTGATCGGACAGCGGGGTCTCGCACCGCGGGCAGTAGGGGCTGATCCGGTAGTCCCGGATCAGCAGCCCCTTCTCGAAGATGACCTTCAGAGACCACCAGACCGACTCGATGTAGTCCGGATCCATGGTGCGGTAAGCGTGCTCCAGGTCGACCCAGTAGCCCATCCGCTCGGTAAGCTCCCCGAACGCGTCCACGTGGCGCAGGACCGACTCGCGGCACCTCGCGTTGAACTGCGCGATGCCGTAGGCCTCGATCTCCTTCTTTCCCGACACGCCGAGTTCCTGCTCCACGGCGACCTCCACCGCCAGGCCGTGGCAGTCCCAGCCACCCTGGCGCGGTACGTGAAAGCCCTGCATGGTCTTGAACCGGGGGTAGAGATCCTTGAGCACCCGCGCTTCTACGTGGTGCACGCCCGGCGCGCCGTTCGCCGTGGGCGGGCCCTCGTAAAACGTCCACGGCCGCCCGGCCGAAGTCTGGACCAGGGACCGGTCGAAGACCCGCCGGTCCCGCCAGCGGGCCAGTACCTCGCGCTCGATCGCCGGCAGGTCGACGACCGCGGGCAGTTCGGGGAAGGGCAGCTCCGCGGCGGGCGGCGGCTCGGCCGATGGCTTCGAGGCGGGCTGGTCATCTGGGCGCGGCATGGCGGGCGGCCTCTCGCGGGTTGTCGCGCCGGCCGGGCCCGGGGCCGGGTCGGCCGGCGTGGCTTCGCCGGAGGGACGAGGCTCGCCGGCGGCGGCCCCGCGGTACCACCCTCCTTGGCCGCGATCGGCGGCCTGCCGGCCCGGTTCCGCGACCCTCTCGGTTTCGTTCTGCGGCCGGCTCTACTAAGCCCCGGCCGGGCGGCCTGACGGCGCCGGGGCCGCGGCCGGGGTCGCCCCGCGGGCCCGGCTCGGGATACCGCGGGTCGCGCCCGGGGACTGTTCTTCCGGCGGCTCCGGGGTGATCTGGTCCGCTGCGCGTATCCCCGGGCTCGCACCATCCCCGGTCGCTCCTGGCCGCCGCAGCGGCAGCTGTCCCCATCAGCGCCGTGCAGAAGGCCAGGATAGCTGATGCTCGCCGGCTCGCCCGGTTCGCGCAGCCCGTGGCAGGCCCCGCCGGCGTTCCCGCCTGCCACGCGCGCCGCGCGCGGGCCTGCCCGCCACGGCCCGCCGGGAGCCATGTTTGCAGTAGCCCCCGGTAACCACTTATCCTCTCGTGACTGGTCACTATGAAGATCATTACTAAATTGAACCGAGGGAGGCCGGCGTTGACCGCTGCAGCGCACTCAGGCGCTGCCGCGCTTCCGGTGCGGCCGGGGGAGCGGCGCTGGACTGAAGCCGAGCTCGCCAAGGTGCGTGACGAGCTTGCCGCGGAAGCCGCGGAGCTGCGCGCGGATATCGAGCGGTCCGAGTCGGATATCGCCTCCCGGCTCGGTGATGCGGTCGGCGACGCCGGGGATGACCAGGCGGACGTGGGGGCGAAGACGTACGAGCGGGAGCATGAGCTTGCCCTCACCCATAACGCGCGCGAGCTCCTGGCGCAGACCGAGCGGGCCCTGGCCAGGATCGACGAGGGCACGTACGGCACCTGCGAATCGTGCGGAGAGCCCATCGGCAAGGCGCGGCTGCAGGCCTTTCCCCGGGCGGTCTTGTGCGTGGCCTGTAAGCAGCGCGAGGAGCGCCGCTGACCAGCCCCGCGCCCGGCGGGCCTGACCGCCCAGACCGACCCGGCGCGCCGCGCCGGGTCGGCGTGCTGCTCGGCGTCGCCGTGGCCGTGCTCGCCCTGGATATCGCCTCGAAGGCGATCGTGGTGGCCACGCTGTCCGACCGGCCGCCGCTGCACCTCATCGGTAACCTCCTGATACTGACCGAGTCGCGCAATCCCGGGGCGGCGTTCAGCATCGGAGGCCCGTCGGAGACCATCATCTTCACCGCGATCGCCGTCGGGGTCATCGTCTTCATCGTCCGCTCGGCGCGCCGGATCCACAGCCTGGCCTGGGCGGTGGCTCTCGGCCTGCTGCTCGGCGGCGCCATGGGCAACCTCACGGACCGGATCTTCCGCTCCCCGGGACCGTTCCGCGGCTGGGTCGTGGACTGGATCGAGGTACCGCACTGGCCGGTGTTCAACCTGGCCGACTCGGCGATCGTCTGCGGCGGCGTGCTCATGGTGCTGCTCGCCGCGCGCGGGCACCGGCTGGACGGCGCGGCCAGGCCCGCCCCGCCGGCGCCTGGCGGCCCGTCGGCCCAGCCCGACCGGCCCTGGCCCGAGCGCCCCTCGGGCGGCGGCGGCCGATGACCACGCCCGGCCAGCGCCGGGTGCCCGTTCCCGACGGACTGGACGGCGAGCGCCTGGACTCCGCGCTGGCCCGCCTGTTCGGCCTGTCCCGGACCCGGGCCGCCGAGCTGATCAGCAACGGCTCGGTGCTCGTGGGCGGGCGGCCGGCGGCCAAGTCGGACCGGGTACCCGCGGGGGAGTGGCTGGACGTGACGCTCCCGCCGCCGCCGACGGCGGTGCAGCCGCCGCCCGAGCCGGTGCCCGGCCTGACGGTGGTGTACGAGGACGCCGACATCGTCGTCGTGGACAAGCCGCCGGGAGTCGCCGCGCACCCGACGCCCGGCTGGCCGGCCCGACCGTGCTGCAGGGCCTGCTGGCCGCCGGTCATTCCATCGCCACCAGCGGGGCGGCCGAGCGCCAGGGGATCGTGCACCGGCTGGACGCCACCACCTCGGGCCTGATGGTGCTGGCCAAGAGCGAGCGGGCGTACAGCGCGCTGAAGCGCGCGTTCCGGGACCGCGAGGTGGACAAGGTCTATCACGCGCTGGTGCAGGGCCATCCGGACCCGTTGCGCGGCACGGTGGACGCGCCGATCGGCCGGCACCCGTCCGGCGACGGCAGGTTCGCGGTGGTGGCCGGCGGCCGGCCCTCGGTCACGCACTACGACACGCTGGAGGCGTTCCGGGCCGCGAGCCTCGCGGAGATCATCCTGGAGACCGGGCGCACCCACCAGATCCGGGTGCACATGGCCGCGATCAGGCATCCCTGCGTTGGTGACCGCCTCTACGGCGCCGACCCGGTGCTGGCCGCGCACCTGGGCCTGACCAGGCAGTGGCTGCACGCGGTGCGGCTGGGGTTCGCTCATCCCGCCGACGGCCGCAGGGTCGAGTTCACCAGCGAGTACCCGGCCGATCTGGCGCACGCGCTTGAGGTGCTCCGCGCGGAGTCGTGACGGTGCCAGACTGGTCCCATGGCTGATCTTGACGCGGACCGGGTGATCGGCTTGCTGCTCGGCCAGGACCGGCTGCGCGTGTTCGTCCGCGACGGCCGCATCGCCACGATCCCGGCCCGGCTGGCCCGGCGCAGGCTGCTGCTGGACACCGTGGCGCAGGGGTTCGAGCCCGGCGTGCGATACCCGGAGCGCGCGGTGAGCTCCTTCCTGGCCGAGCTCTACGACGACCACGCCGCGATGCGCAGGTACCTGGTGGACGAGGGATTCCTGTCCCGCGACCACGGCGAGTACTGGCGCAGCGCGGGCACGGTCGACACCCGCGCTCCCGCGGACCCGCGGGCCTGATTCGCCGCCCGCCCGGCCGGGAGGTCAGCCGGCTCCGGCCCGGGTTTCCCGGCCGACCTGGCGCAGCTGGCCCAGCGTCCAGCCCCGGCCCGCCGGGTCAAGCGGGCGGGTGGCGGCGGTGAACAGTTCCGCCGCCCGCCGGTAGGACATGCGGGCCCGGCCGGTGACCGGGCAGACGTCCGCAGGCGCGGTCCCGGCCGGGGCCCGCCGGTCGGTGAGGAACACCGGGCCGTAGGTGCGGCCTGCGAGCAGCCAGCCGAGCAGCTGGCTGGTGCTGTCGCGCCAGCGGATCCCGTCCGCGGTCCCGGCCAGCGGCCCGGCAATAGCGTGGCCGCCGCGCAGGTCGAGTCGGCCCGCATCCAGGGCCAGGACGTCGCCGGAGTGCGCGGCGGAGTCGTAGATGACCCGCCAGAAGGCGTGCTCGCGCAGGGCCGCGGTGGCCTGGAACAGGTCGGCCACCTGCCCGCGAGTGAGCGGGGCCACGGGCGCCGTCAGGCCCGGCCGGTGCCGCAGCCCCGCCGTGGCATCCCGGCTGATCCAGCCCTGCTCCTGCCACCAGCCCACCGCGCTGCGCAGGGCGGACAGCTCTCGGTTGACGGTACGCACGTCGGAGATGAGCTCGCGGTCGGCGAGCGCGGCCGCGAGCCGCGCCCCGGCATCCGGCTGGTCGAGCAGGGCCAGCGGCACGACCGGCGGGACCGCGCCCCGGCGCTCCGCACCCTGTGGCGCAGGCCCGCCGACCAGCGCCCACGCCCAGCTGGTCAGGGAGATGCGGTACACGCGGCGCGAGGCCGCGCCCAGCGACGCCTCGGCCAGGTAGCGGTCCACGGCCACCGCGTACTCCACTGGCGCCGTGACGCTGGCCCCGGCGGCTCGCGGCGCGACCGCGGCCTGCAGGTGACCGGCCACCGTGATCTCCGTTCTGCGCTAGGCATGCTAAACCGCTGCGCGTTTGCCCGCTGTCTAATCATAACGTAGTCGCTGAGCACATTTACTGCGATAAGCAGATGCCTGCAGGGCATTAATATCGGTTGAGGTTGCCATTGTTGATATGGCAATGGCATGGCGACGCATGCGAATACGCCCCGGTTCTCTGGGGCGCTATCACGGTAAATCTCCTGCTCAAGATGGTATCGGAGCCATTAATAATGCTGGTTCCAGGGGTGCATCAGGCCCTGTTTGACTCGGTTCCGGCCGGGAACGGCCAGAGCCAGCGCCGTGCGGACCCCGCACGCAGGGGCGAGCGTGTTTCGCGGGCATAACTTCCGTCGGCTGCGCATCGTCCGGGGACGCGGGACTTAGCGGAGGCGGGGAGCGCCGGGCTTAGCCGAGCGAGCGGCGGAACCGGTCGCCGAGGTCGGCGAGGCGTTCCTCCGGCTCGTTGGCGAACACGAGCCGCAGGTAATCGGCGCCGCTGGGTCCCCACCCGCCCATCGGCGTGGCGGCCACCTTGCCGTGATCGAAGAGCCGTTGGGACAGCGCGGCCGGAGTGAGCCCGAGCGGCCTGGTGTCGATGAGCAGCGACCATCCGCCGTCCGGCCGGACCACCGGGTAACCGGACAGCTGGTCCAGGATGACCTGGCAGCGCCGCCGCCAGGCCTGCGTCGCCGCGGCCACGTCGGCGTCGGCGTCCGGGTCGGCCAGCGCGACGGCGACCGCGGCCTGGGCGATCCCCACCTGGCATACCACGTTGGTCAGGCCGACCAGCCGGATGTCGGCGAGTACCGCCGCGGGGGCCACCACCCAGCCGACCCGCCAGCCGATGAGCCGTAGTTCCTTCGACGCGGAGCCGACCGTGATCGTGCGCCCGGCCAGGCCGGGGTGCGCCGCCGGATGGCTCGGCGGCCGCCCGTCGAACCGGATCCGCTCCATGGCCGCGTCGTAGACCAGCCAGGCCGGGTGACGGCCGAGCGCCGTGGCGAGCGCGGACCAGTGACGGTCGTCCAGGACCAGGCCGGTGGGCATGGACGGCCCCATCATCAGCACCGCGCCCGTGTCCGGGCCGACCGCCGCGGCCAGCTGTTCCGGGTCGACGGCCCAGCCCTCGCCCCCCTTCGCCGGCGTAGCCGGGACGAAGCGCGGGATGCCGCCGGCCAGCCGGACCCGGTTGACCAGCCCCGCGTAGACGGGGTCGGTGAGCACCACCTCCTGGCCGGGCTCGACCGTGGCCAGCAGCGCGTTGAGTATGCCGTTGAGGCCGCCCGCCACGCCGACGCACTCGGTGCCCGGGTCGTACTCTCGCCCGGCCAGCCGTCCGACGTGGGCCGCGGCCGCCTCGCGCAGCGACCGGTGCCCGCCGAACGGCAGGTAGCTGTTGGCCGCATCGTCGTCGACGGCCGCGCGGGTCACCTCCAGGGCCACCCGCGGCGGCCGCAGGTCGGTGTCCAGGTTCTCCAGGCGCAGGATGTCCGGGTCGGCGGCGGCGTCGGCCGCGTCGCCGACGACATCCACGCCGATGCCAGGGATATCTCGTAGCCGCGACACGGTCATGACGCCGGACCACTCCTTCCTGTGACTGCCCGTTATGGCGTTATACCGCGAGGGCAGCGGGCCGGCCACCGGGGCCCCGGAGTGTCGGGCCTGCGGTGTCGGCGGGTTCCGATAGGCTCGATGAGCCGGACCGGCGCGCGCGCCACGGCGGCCTCACCGGGCAGTTCCCGGGCGCGGCACGGCGGTCACTTCCCCCGGCCCTTCAATGCCCGGCATGGGCGTCGTGACGCATGCCCGAAGGAGGCGATGTTCGTGGCGGCAGCCTCGGCGGGCGACCGGAGGGAACCGGTCCTTCGTGCACCTGCACAACCACACCGAGTACTCGATGCTGGACGGTGCCGCGAAGATGACGCCGATGCTCGCCGAGGCGAGCGGCTGGGGATGTCCGCGATCGGCATGACCGACCACGGCAACATGTTCGGCGCCAGCGAGTTCTACAAGGCGCCGGGCGGCCGGCATCAAGCCGATCATCGGCGTCGAGGCCTACGTCGCGCCCGGCACCGCGGTCGACACCCAGCCGCATCCGCTGGGGCGACCCCGGCGCAGAAGGCCGACGACGTGTCCGGGGCGGGCTCCTACACGCACCTGACGATGGTGGCCGAGAACGCCATCGGGGCTGCGCAACCTGTTCAAGCTGTCCTCGCTGGCCTCCTTCGAGGGCCAGCTTCGCAAGTGGTCGCGGATGGACGCCGAGCTGATCGCCGAGCACGCGGAGGGCATCATCGCCACCACCGGCTGCCCGGCCGGCGAGGTGCAGACCCGGCTGCGGCTCGGCCAGCACCGCGAGGCGCTGGAGGCGGCCGCCAAGTGGCGGGAGATCTTCGGGCCGGACAACTACTTCCTCGAGCTGATGGACCACGGCCTGAGCATCGAGCGGCGGGTCCGCGACGGGCTGCTGCGGATCGGCCGCGAGCTCTCGACTTCCGCCGCTGGCCACCAACGACTGCACTACGTCACCCGCGACGCCGCGCACAACCACGAGGCGCTGCTGTGCGTGCAGACCGGCAAGACGCTGTCGGATCCGAACCGGTTCAAGTTCGACGGCGACGGCTACTACCTGAAGTCGCCCGCAGCGAGATGCGCGCGATCTGGGACGACGAGGATGGCCGGCGGCTGCGACTCCACGCTGCTGATCGCCGAGCGGGTGCAGTACGTCGAGGTTCGACCACGCGACCGGATGCCGATGTTCCCGGTGCCCGAGGGCGAGACCAGGCGTGCTGGTTGCGCCACGAGGTGGACGCCGGGCTGGACCGCCGGTTCCCGGACGGGCTACGACGGCTGCGCCGCGCGGCCGGCCGAGTACGAGATCGACGTCATCGAGACCATGGGGTTCTGCTCCTACTTCCTGATCGTCGCCGACCTGATCATCTGGGCGAAGCGCAACGGGATCCGGGTCGGCCCGGGCCGCGGCTCGGCGGCCGGCTCGATCGTGCCTACGCGCTCGGCATCACCGACATCGACCCGATCCCGCACGGCCTGCTGTTCGAGCGGTTCCTCAATCCCGAGCGCACCTCGATGCCCGACATCGACATCGACTTCGACGACCGCCGGCGCGGCGACGTGATCCGCTACGTCACCGAGAAGTACGGCGACGACCGGGTCGCCCAGATCATCACCTACGGCACCATCAAGACCAAGGCGGCGCTCAAGGACTCGGCCCGGATCCTCGGCTTCCCGGTACGCGCTCGCCGACCGGATCACCAAGGCGTTGCCGCCGCCGATCATGGCCAAGGACATTCCGCTGTCCGGCATCTTCGACCCGGACCACCAGCGCTACAACGAGGCCGCCGAGATCCGCGCGCTGATCGACACCGAGCCCGAGGTCGCAGTCATCTACACCGCGCGCGGCCTGGAGGGGCTGATCCGCAACGCCGGCGTGCACGCCTGCGCGGTGATCATGAGCAGCGAGCCGCTGACCGAGGACATCCCGCTGTGGAAGCGCGAGGCCGACGGCGCGATCATCACCGGCTCGACTACCCGTCGTGCGAGGACATCGGCCTGCTGAAGATGGACTTCCTGGGGCTGCGCAACCTGACGATCATCGACGACGCGATCCGCGACATCAAGGCCAACCGGGGCATCGACATCGACCTGGACTCCCTGCCGCCTGGACGACAAGCCCACCTACGAGCTGCTGGCCCGCGGCGACACGCTGGGGGTGTTCCAGCTCGACGGCGGCCCGATGCGCGAGCTGCTGCGCCGCATGCGGCCGGACAAGTTCGACG
The DNA here is from genome assembly GCA_963834695.1 of uncultured Actinomycetota bacterium. Lineage (GTDB taxonomy): Bacteria > Actinomycetota > Actinomycetes > Streptosporangiales > Streptosporangiaceae > JASHPR01. The sequence continues at coordinate 8,888 of CAWIDQ010000103.1, read as the reverse complement.
ACATCGTCGGCGGTGATCGCGCTGTACCGGCCGGGCCCGATGGGCAGACGCCCCGCGTCTACGCCGACCGCAAGAACGGCCGCAGGCCGGTCACGCCCATCCACCCCGAGCTCGCCGAGCCGCTGGCGGACATCCTGGCCGAGACCTACGGCCTGATCGTCTACCAGGAGCAGATCATGTTCGCCGCGCAGAAGCTGGCCGGCTACTCGCCCGGCAAGGCCGACCTGCTGCGCAAGGCCATGGGCAAGAAGAAGAAGGAGATCCTGGACAAGGAGTACGAGCCGTTCGCGGACGGCATGAAGGCCAACGGCTACTCCGACGGCGCCATCAAGACGATCTGGGACATCATCCTGCCGTTCGCCGACTACGCGTTCAACAAGTCGCACGCGGCCGGCTACGGCCTGATCTCCTACTGGACCGCCTACCTCAAGGCCAACTTCCCGGCCGAGTACATGGCCGGCCTGCTCACCTCGGTGGCGGGCGACAAGGACAAGTCCGCGCTCTACCTGAACGAGTGCCGCCGGATGGGCATCACGGTGCTGCCGCCGGACGTCAACGAGTCCGGCGGCGATCTTCACCTCGGTCGGTGACGACATCAGGTTCGGCATGGCGGCGGTGCGCAACGTCGGCGCCGCGGTGGTGGAGTCGATCGTCGCCGCGCGGACGTCCAAGGGCACGTTCACCAGCTTCTCCGACTTCCTGCGCAAGGTGCCCGTCAACGTGTGCAACAAGCGCGTGATCGAGTCGCTGATCAAGGCGGGCGCGTTCGACTCGTTCGGGCACCCGCGCAAGGGCCTGGTGCTGATCCACGAGCAGGCCGATCGACGCGGTGATCGACGTGAAGCGCAACGAGGCGATCGGCCAGGACTCCCTGTTCGGCGAGGACACGGAGGTCGCGGCGACGTTCGACGTGCCGGTGCCGGACGGCGAGTGGGAGAAGCCGACGCTGCTCGGCTTCGAGCGCGAGATGCTCGGCCTGTACGTCTCCGATCACCCGCTGCTCGGGCTGGAGCACGTGCTGGCCGCGGCGACCGACTGCTCGGTGGCCCAGCTGCTCGGGTCCGCCGACCAGGAGGCCGGGCGCGGTCCCGGCGAGCGCGGTGAGCGCGGTGACGCGCCAGGTGGTCACCGTCGGCGGGATCCTGTCCGGCGTCCAGCGCAAGGTGACCAAGCAGGGCAGCTCCGTGGGCGGCGGCCACCCTGGAGGACCTCGAGGGCGCGATCGAGGTGCTGTTCTTCCCCGCCACCTACCAGGCCTGCATGTCGCTGGTCATCGACGACGCGATCGTGGTCGTGAAGGGACGGCTGGACCGGCGCGAGGACGTGCCGAAGCTGGTCGCGATGGAGGTGAGCGCCCCCGAGATGCCCGCGGACGGCCAGGGCCCTTTCGTGGTGTCGATGCATGGAGGGCACGGTGCGTGCCGCCGGTCGTCGACCGGCTCCGGGAGGTACTGCGGACCCATCCCGGGCCCGACAGAGGTGCACCTGCGGCTGCTCACCGGCTCCCGGACCAAGGTGGTGCGGCTGGACGACAAGCTGCGGGTCCGGCCGTCGCCGTCGCTGCTGGCCGACCTCAAGCAGCTGCTCGGCCCGCCTGCGTCGGCTGAATTCTCTTGTTCGCTCGCCTCCGGGGCGCTTTGACCCGCCGTGTTCCCTCCTCGCTCAGGCGCTTGTTCCTCGCGCCTTGCTCGTCAGTCCAGACGGCGGCGCACCCCTTTGGCTCGCTGACGGACCGCGGCCTTTGGCTCGCTCGCTGCCCGCCGGGGACGGTGCAGGTAAAATGCGGTCAGGTGTGCCGGGAAGCCTGGTCGGCGTCCGTCTGATCGCGGGAAGGCCTGCATGCTCTCCGTCCGGTACCGCCATGGGATCCCCCGGTGATCCGCCGGCTCTGGCTCGGCTCGGAGTGGCGCCGCGAGGAGCTGCGCACCAACCTGTGGCTGGTCCCCGCGATCGAGGTCGTCGCCGCGGTGCTGCTGTTCGCCGGCACCTACGCCCTGGACCGGGCCGCCTATAACGGGGTGTTCCCGCTGCCAGGATGGGCGATCAGCGGTTCCGCGGACGCCGCGCGGCAGATCCTGACCGCGATCGCCGCGGCGATCATCACGGTCGTGGGCGTGGTGTTCTCGATCGTGATCGTCGCGCTGACCCTGACCTCCACCCAGTTCGGCCCGCGGATGCTGCGCAACTTCATCCGCGACCGCGGCACGCAGGTCACGCTCGGGACGTTCGTGGCCACGTTCGTCTACTCGGTGCTGGCGCTCGGCTCGATCGGCCAGGGCGCGCACGGGAACTTTGTCCCGCATATCAGCATCACGGTGATGCTGGCGCTGATGGTCGTCGACCTGGCGGTGCTCATCTACTTCCTGCATCACATCGCGGTCCAGATCCAGCTGCCCCAGGTCATCGCCGGGATCGCCCGCGACCTGGCCGGGGCGATCGAGGTGCAGGCCGGCGACCCGACCGTGGGCGCCGACGCCCGGTACGCCACGCTGCTGATCGCGGAGATGGACGGGCCCGGCGGCGACGTCGCCGCGCCGCGCAGCGGCTACCTGCAGTACATCGAGCACCGGACGCTGGTCCGGATCGCCACGGAGAAGGATGCGGTGATCCACGTCCGCTACCGCCCCGGCCACTTCCTGGTCCAGGGCCACCCGTACGCGACCGTGTGGCCGGCCAGTGCTGCGGACCAGGTGGCCCGCGAGCTGGCCCGGGCCCACGTCACCGGTCCGTACCGAACCCTGGCCCAGGACGTCTCGTTCGGCGTCGACCAGCTGGTGGAAATCTGCATCCGGGCGCTGTCGCCCGCGGTCAACGACACCTTCACGGCGCTGACCTGCATCGACTGGATCGGAGACAGCCTGTGCAAGGTCACCGGCCGGTGGCAGCCGACGCGCGTCTACCGCGATGCCGCGGGCACCGTGCGGCTGATCGCGACGCAGACCACCTACCAGCGCCTGGTCCGGCGCGCGTTCGAGAAAATGCGCCAGGCCGGCCGGGGCATGCCCGCGGTGATGATCCGGCAGCTGGACGCGCTCGCGAAGATCATGGAACGGGCGGCCGCGCCGGACGACCGCCAGGTCCTGCTCGACCAGGCCGCGATGATCGACCGGCTCAGCGCGGCGTCGGTCGACGAGGAATCCGACCGCGCCGACGTCGGCCGCGCCTACCAGCGGGTGCTCGACGTACACGCCGCGCTGGCCGCGGCCCCGGACGCCCCGGCGGCCCAGACCACCTAGCCCTCAGACCGCCGTCAGGCGTCGCGGCGCTGCAGCAGGTAGCCCGCGATGACCAGCAGCACCACGGTCCACAGGCAGAACACGCCGAAGCCCTGCCACGCGGACAGCACGTTGCCGCCCGCCGGCGGTGCTTGCTGGCCGATCAGCTCACCGGCTTGCACCGGCAGGTAGCCGTTGATGTGCGCGCCCCAGCTGCCCGGCAGCAATCCGGACAGGATCGGCAGCACGAACACCACGCCGATCGCGGTGCTGATGGCTCCGGCGGTGTGCCGGATGATCGCGCCGATCGCCAGCGAGAACAGGCCGAGCACGGTGAGGTACAGCCCCGACCCGACCACCGCACGGGTGACGTTGTGGTCGCTCAGCGACACGGGCACGTGGCTATGCAGAATGGCCGCGCCCAGGAAGAACGACCCGAACACCACGATCTCCGCCACCACGATCAGCAGCGCCGCGAACACCAGCGACTTGGCGGTCAGCATCTTCAGCCGGCGCGGCACGGCGAGCAGCGAGGCCCGGATCACCCCGGTGGAGTACTCGGTGCTGATCACCAGCACGCCCAGCACGCACAGCGTGAGCTGGCCCAGCCCCAGGCCCGCGCCCAGGATGAAGCCGACCGGGTCGAGGACGACCCTGGCGTCCCGGGCTGCGGCGTGCGGCCCGTTCCAGTTGGCCACGGTCAGCCACGTGAACAGCGCGCCGAGGCCGAGGGAGATCACCACGAACAGGATCAGCGTCCAGACCGTGGAGCGCACCGACCGGATCTTGGTCCACTCCGAGGCCAGCAGGCCGCCCCACTTCTGCCGGTATTCGGCCGCGGGGGCGGCGGGGACCTGTGCAGGCGCCGTGGGCGTTGCGGCCGTCATCGTGCGCCTCCCTGAGTCGCGTTCACCGGATCCTGCTGGCCGGCCTGGCCAGCAGGGCCGGCCTGGCCCACCTGGCCGGGCTGGTCGCGCCGGCCGAACTCCACGCTGCCGGACGTGAGTTCCATGAAGGCCTCTTCCAGCGAGGCCATCGGGGTCAGCTCGTGCAGCACGATCGACGCGGACGCGGCGAGCTCGCCGATCCGCGCGGCCGGCAGGCCGGTGACCGTGAGCAGCTCGGCCCCGTTGCCGGGCGCGGCCGGGCCGCCCCCGTTCTCGCCCGGCGCCGCGGTGCCGCCCGCCGCGGTGATCAGCTCGGTCAGCCGGGCCGCGTCCGGCGTGCGCACCCGGACCGACTTGTCGGTGCTGCGGGCGATCACGTCCTCGGTGCTCGACTCGACGATCAGCTTGCCCCGGCCGATCACGATCAGGTAGTCGGCGGTGACCGCCATCTCGTTCATCAGGTGGCTGGACACCAGGATCGTCCGCCCTTCGGCGGCCAGCTGCTTCATCAGGTTCCTGATCCACAGCACGCCCTCGGGGTCCAGCCCGTTCACCGGCTCGTCCAGCAGCAGCACCTGCGGGTCGCCGAGCAGCGCCGCGGCGATGCCGAGCCGCTGGCTCATGCCGAGCGAGAAGCCTGCCCGCCCGCTTGTCGGCCACCTCCCTGCAGGCCGACCAGCTCCGAGCACCTCGTCGGCCCGGCGAGCGCGGGAGTCCCTGGGTCTGGGCCAGGAACAGCAGGTGGTTGCGCGCGCTCCGGCCGGGGTGCACCGACTTGGCCTCGAGCAGCGCGCCGACCGTGCGCAGCGGGCTGGGCAGGTCGCGGTAGAGCTTGCCGTTGATCGTGGCGGTCCCGCTGTTGGGGTGGTCGAGACCGAGGATGAGCCGCATCGTGGTGGACTTGCCCGCGCCGTTGGGCCCCAGGAACCCGGTGACCCGGCCCGGTTCGACCGTGAAGCTCAGATGGTCGACGGCCACCTTGTCGCCGAAGCGCTTGGTGAGATCGCGTACCTCGATCATGCCGTTACTTCCTCGTTCCCCTCGTCAGGAGCCTGGATTTCCGGCCGGCGGCAGTGCCCCTGCCCAAAGTTAGCAAGGTTCCCCGTAGGGGCCGACGCTGAGCCAACGTGTCGGATCACGCCCCCGTTCCCGTACTCAGAAGTCTCTCATATCCGGACAAGATCACAAACGAATTGTCGGGGGGGCGCGCCGCGCACGCCCGGACCTGGCCGCCCGGCCGGGACGCCGGTCCCGTACCCTGCTGCGCAGAAATGACCGAGCTCAGTCAGCCCCCGCTCCCGCCCGCCCCGGACCGCCCGCCCGGCGGCGGGCCGCCCGGCGCTGGCCGGCGCCTGCTCGCGGGCGTGGCCGTTTTCGCGGCGGTGATCGCGGGCACGGCGCTGCTCGGCGTGGCGGCCGGGTTCTTGTGGTCGGCGGTCGCGCCGCGCGCGCTGGTCGTCGTGCTCAGCCCCGGCTCGCCGTACGCGGTCAATCCGGAGACCAGCGCGTACATCGCGGCGGACGGCTGGTTCACGCTGCTGACCGTGGTCGGCGGCGTCCTTTCCGGGGTGCTGGGGTACGTGCTGGCGGTCCGGCGGCACGGCGCGGTCGCGATCGCCGGGGTGCTGGTCGGCGGGGCGGTGGCGGCGCTGCTCGCGAAGTGGATCGGCCAGCAGTCGGGAGCGGCCGCCTACAGCCACAGCCTCGCGGCCGGCCCGCCCGGCGTGCTGCTGCGGGAGCCGCTCATGCTCGGCGGCCTGGGCGCGCTCGCGTTCTGGCCGCTGGCCGCCGGCCTGGTCGCCGGCGGCATCGAGGCGGTCATCCTGCTCCGCGAACGCCGGCTCGCGACCTCGCCGCCGCAGGCCATGCCGCTTTCTCTGCCCAGCGGCCGGCGGCCGCTCCCGGGCCGGCGGACGGCAAGGAGCCCTCCCCGGGGCCCGGCCCGGCGGGCGCGAAGGAGCCCTCTCCGGGGCCCGAGGCCCGGCCGTAACTCAGCGGTGACTCAGGAGGCCGCCGCCATGGCGGCGCCGATGATCCCTGCGTCGTTGTGCATCGCCGCGGGCACCACGGGGGCGCGCAGGCCGGTCAGCAGCGGCAGGAACTTGTCCGACTTCCGGCTGACGCCGCCGCCGATGACGAACAGCCGGGGCGACAGCAGCATCTCCATGTGCTCCAGGTACTCGTCGACCCGCCCGGCCCACTTGCCCCAGCTGAGTTCGTGCTCCTCCCGGACCGCCTCGGAGGCGCGCTTCTCCGCCTCCCGGCCGCGGATCTCGATGTGGCCGAACTCGGTGTTCGGCACCAGGATGCCGTCGTAGAACAGGGCGCTGCCGATCCCGGTGCCCAGGGTCAGCATCAGCACCGTCCCCTTCTGGCCCGCGCCCGCGCCGAACTTCATCTCGGCCAGCCCGGCCGCGTCGGCGTCGTTGATCAGGTTGACCGTCAGGCCGGTGGACTTGCCCAGCAGCTCGCGCGCGTCCAGGTCGATCCAGGACTTGTCGACGTTGGCGGCGGTCCTGGTCACCCCGTCGGTCACCACGCCGGGAAACGTGATGCCCGCCGGCCCGGTCCAGGCGAAGCCCATCACCAGCTCGCGCACCACGCCGGCGACGGCGGCCGGCACCGCGGGACGCGGCGTATCGATCTTGACCCGCTCGGCGACCAGCGTCCCGGTGTCCAGGTCAACCGGCGCTGCCTTGATCCCGGTGCCGCCGATGTCAATGCCCAGTACGTGAGCCACGACCCCTCCGTTGTGTCCGCGGTTCGCCGCCGGGCGCGCGTTGCGCCGTACGCGCGCGAGCACAGCGTAGGCGCTTGGCGTGCTTCGCGCCATGCCGGCCCGGACGCGGCGCGCGCTGCGCGGCGGGCTGTTCACCGTGATGTCATCGCGGCACGATGGACTGAGCTGACTAGCCGGAGCGGGAGGGCGCCAGGCCGTGGAACGTGTGGTGATCGTCGGCGGCGGGGTACTCGGCACGATGCACGCGCTGGCGGCCCGGCGGCGCGGGCTTGACGTGCTGCACCTCGAGCGCGAGCCCGGGTCGCGCGGCGCGAGCGTCCGCAACTTCGGGCTGATCTGGGTCAGCGGCCGCGACGGCGGGCCCGAGCTGAGCCTGGCCCTGCGGGCCCGGGCCGGCTGGGAGGAACTGGCCGCCGAGGTGCCGGGGATCGGCTTCCGGCCGAACGGGTCGCTGACGCTGGCCGCCGACCAGGCCGAGCTGCAGCTGCTGAAGGAGGCGGCCGCGCGGCCCGACGCCGCGGTCCGCGGCTACGAGCTCCTCGACGCGGCGGCGGCCCGCGAGGTCAACCCGGCGCTGCGCGGCGAGTTCGCCGGGGCGCTGCGCTGCCGCCGGGACGCCGCGGTCGAGCCGCGCCTCGCCCTGCCCGCCATCCGCGAGTACCTGCTGGCCCGCGCGGGCGGGCCCGGCGGCTACCGCTGGCAGCCCGGCCGCGAGGCGGTCGAGATCGCGCCGCACGTGGTGCGCGACCACACCGGCGAGTGGCACCGGGGGGACCTGGTCGTGCTCTGCACCGGCGCGGCGCACACCGGCGTCGGCCGGCCCGCACCTGGCCGGCTACCAGCGGCCGCCGGTGCGCCGGGTCCGGCTGCAGATGATGCAGACCGCGCCGTTCGCGGGGCGGCTCACCACCTCGGTGGCGGACGGTGACTCGCTGCGCTACTACCCGGCCTTCGACCTGCCCGGCCGCGACCGGCTGCCGCCGCAGGCCCCGGCCGCCGCCGCGGCGCGGGCCCAGCTGCTGCTGGCGCAGCGGCTGGACGGCAGCCTGACCATCGGCGACACGCATGAGTACGACGAGCCGTTCGCGTTCGACGTGCACGAGGACGCCTACGACCACCTGCGGGGCCGGGCCGAGATGCTGCTCGGCTCGCCGCTGCCCCGCACCGAGCGGCGCTGGGCCGGCGTCTACAGCCAGGTCACCGGTCCCGAGCTCTACCACAGATCACAAGCCGCGCCGGGCGTCATCCTGGTCACCGGGCCGGGCGGCCGGGGCATGACCTGCGCACCTGCTATCGCCGAGGAGACGTTCCCGTGACATCGACGCAAGGTTCCACGCAGATCACCGTCGCCTGCCTGGACATGGCGGGCACCACGGTGGCGGACGACGGCAGCGTGATCGCCGCGTTCTCCGCCGCGGTCGCGCAGTTCGGGATACCCCCGGGTACGCCGGGGTACGCCGACGCCCTGGTCTACGTGCAGCAGACCATGGGCCAGTCCAAGATCGAGGTGTTCCGGCACATCCTCGGCGCCGAGGAGGCCGCGCAGCAGGCGAACGGCGCCTTCGAGGAGCACTACGCAGCGTCCGTGCGGGCCGGCGCCGTGGCCGCGCTGCCGGGCGCGGAGCAGACCTTTACCGCGTTGCGAGACGCCGGGATCAAGGTCTGCCTGGCCACCGGGTTCTCCCCGGCCACCAGGGACGCCCTGCTCGACGCGCTGGGCTGGCGGCCGCTCATCGACCTCGCGCTCTCGCCCGCCGACGCTGGCCGCGGCCGGCCGTGGCCTGACCTGCCGCTCACCGCGCTGCTGCGGCTGGGCGGGGGAGCGGTCAGCGAGCTTGCTGTCGCCGGGGACACGGCCAGCGACGTCGAGTCCGGGCTGCGGGCCGGAGCCGGGCTGGTGGCCGGCGTGCTGACCGGCTCGGGAAGCCGGGAGGAACTCGAGCAGGCCAAGGCGCCGGTGATCCTGGACGCGATCGCCGACCTGCTGCCGCTGGTCGGCGCCGGGTAGTTCCATGATCGTGGAGAGTTCTATGCGGTATTCGCCGG
>CAWIDQ010000102.1:0-42519 GCA_963834695.1 uncultured Actinomycetota bacterium | reverse complement strand
GGCGGAGTAGCGTGCATCGCGTGAACTCGGACCTGGACTACATCGGGCACCTGGCCCAGGATTCGGCGCGGTTCGCGGACGTTCTCCGTGAAGTGCCGCCGGACGCCCGCGTGCCCTGCTGCCCGGACTGGAACGCCGATGACCTGCTGTGGCACCTCGGGGAGGTGCAGTGGTTCTGGGGCACGGTCGTGCGCGAGCAGGTGACCGGCCGGCAGGCCGAGGCGTTCAAACCGCCCCGCCCGGGCGGACCGGGCCGGGTTGCTGGCGTTCTACGAGCGCGCAAGCCGCGACCTGGCCGAGATCCTCGCCGCGACACCGCCGGACACCGCGGCCTGGACCTGGTCAGATGACCACACGGTCGCCTTCATCCGCCGGCGCCAGGCGCACGAGGCGCTGATCCACCGGGTCGACGCCGAGCTGACCGCGAGGCACTGCGCACCCGCGCTGGAGCCGTCGCTGTCCGCGGACGGAGTCGACGAGGCGCTGCACGTCATGTACGGCGGGCTGCCCGCGTGGGGGACCTTCACGCCCGACGACGGCGCGCCGCCGCTCCGGCTGCGGACCACCGACACCGGCGACTCCTGGCTGGTCGCGTTCGGGCGGTTCACCGGTACCGACCCCGACGACGGGATCTCCTACGACGAGCCCGACGTCCACGCGGCCGACCGAGACCCCGGGAGCCAGGCTGCCGCCGAGGTGGCCGGCGGCGCCGGCGACCTCGAGTGCTGGCTGTGGCATCGGCCGCCGCTTACGCCGGTCGAGGCGTCGGGCGATCGCCAGGTGCTCGGCCGCTTCGAGTCAGCCATCGCACCTGGCATCCGGTAAGCCGCTCGCAACGCTCACGAAGGAGAGCCAGTGCTGGTCGCGTTCTCGGTTACGCCGCTCGGAGTCGGCGAGGATGTCGCGGATTATGTCGTCGACGCGGTACGGGTGGTCCGCGAGAGCGGCCTGCCCAACCGGACCGACGCCATGTTCACCACGATCGAGGGGGACTGGGACGAGGTCATGGACGTCGTCCGGCGGGCAGTGGACGCGGTCGCGGGTAAGGCGCCGCGGGTCAGCCTCTCGCTCAAGGCCGATGTCCGCCCCGGCGTGACCGGGGCGCTCGAGGCCAAGGTCGAGGCCGTGGAGCGCCGCCTCAGCGGCTGAGCCGCGGCCGCAGGGCGGCCGGGCCGCCCGGGATACCCGGCAGCGTGCCGTCAGATGGGGCTTTCTGGGTGGTGGAAGTCCCATTCCTCGAGCGCCGCGACCGACAGCCAGTCCAGGCCCCGTCCCGCCTCGGCCTCGATCCCGTGCGCCAGGGCCGCCATCGCCGCCGCGGCGGCGTAGCCGTCCGCCTCGTCGGCCGGGTTAGAGGAACCCTCCAGCGCGTGGACCAGCAGTTCCTTGGCGGCCGAGGCTCGCGCGGGCGCCGAGCCGTAGGAATTGGCCAGGGCAGCGATCGCGCGGCGCACCACGCGCTCGGCCAGCCCGTCAGTCATCGACACCCGTGGTCCGGTCACCGCGCCTCCAGTCGGTCAACGCTGCGCATCCTATCCAGCGGCGCGCCCAGGCTAGCGGTGAACGTCCACGTCCTACGCCGGACGCAGCCTGCGAGGATCCTGAAAGAACGGCCTGGAACCGGTTAGGGCGCGCGCTGGGGCACGGGCGGGCTAGCCGGCCGGGATGCTCTCGATCAGCGCCGCGAGGCCCGCCTCGTCGAGCAGGTCGGCGGGACGCACGGTGGCGTCGTCGCGCACGTAGTAGAACGCCGCGCGGACCTCCTCCACCGGCACCCCGGCCAGTGCAGCCCAGGCCAGCCGGTACGCGGCCAGCTGGACGGCGACGGCCCGCTCCTCGTCCGGGGAGGCCGGCAGGCGGCCGGTCTTCCAGTCCACCACGTCGAACCCGCCGCCCGGCGCGTCGGCGAACACGGCGTCGATCCGTCCCCGGACCAGCCGGTCGCCGATCAGCGTCTCGAACGGCACCTCGACCTCGCACGGCCACCGGCCTGACCACTCGCCGGCCTCGAAGCGCTCCCTGAGCCCGGCGAGGTCCCGATCGTCGTCCGGCTCGGCGTCGGCGTCGGCCGCGCCGAGCAGGTCGCCGGGGTCGATCAGCGGCTGCGGCCCGAACCGCTGCTCCACCCAGCGGTGGAACTCGGTGCCGCGCCGGGCCTGCGGGGCCGGCGGCCGCGGCATCGGCCGCCGCACCTGCTGGGCCAGGAAGGCGGGGTCGGCGGCCATGGTCACCAGGGATGACACGGGGAGCCGCCAGGGCAGCCCGACGGTGACCCCGTCGTCGCCGCGGCGCTGCGCCCGCTCGGCTAGCAGCAGGTCGGCGTCCCGCTGCCAGGCGGCGACCAGTTCCCGGTCGGGCGGGCTCAGCTCGCCGGGATCCGGCCCGGCCGCCAGGCCGGCCGCCGTGGCCTCGGCCACCAGGTCACCGGCCTCGCGTACCGCCTCGTAACGCGAGCCCGACGTGGCCGCGGGCCACGGCGCCGTGGCCGGCTCGGCCAGGGCCGGGTTCTCCGCGTCCTCGGCGGGCGGCTGCGCCCAGGCCGCGACCGTCCCCGCCCCGCCCTCGCACGCGGCTCGCACCTCGTCCAGGAACACCGACGGGCCGAGCCGGGACACGCCGCTCCCCCACCAGTAGCCGGTGCAGCCGAGCCAGAACGCCGCCCGCGTCGCGGCCACGTACGCGAGCCGGCGCTCCTCGGCCAGCTCCCGATCCGCGCACGCCTCGGTGAAGTAGGTCAGCGACTCGGCGTCCAGGCCGACCAGGGCCGGCAGGTCGGCAGCGTCGCCGCGCAGCCCGAACGGCAGCAGCCGCGGATTCTCGGTCCACCGCGTGACCAGCTTCGGCCGGGCCGGGAAGACATGCCCATGCGGCCCGCCGGACAGGCCGGGCACGAACACGGCGGCCCACTGCAGGCCCTTGGCCGCGTGCACGGTGGCCAGCTTGACCGAGTCGGTGTCGCCGACCCGTCCCGCCTCCAGGCCGAACTCCTCGGCCTCGGCCGCGGTGAGGTAGGCGAGGAACGCGCCGAGCGTCGGCTCGTCTTGGTCGCCGGCGAACGCCGCCGCCGCGTCGGCGAACGCGTCCAGGTCGGCGTGCGAGCCCGCCGGGTCGACGCCGGGCCGCGCCGCGACCTCGATGTCCAGCCCGAGCGTGCGCTCCACCTCGCCGACCAGCTCGGGCAGCGGGCGGCCCGCGTGCCCGCGCAGCGCCCGCAGCTCGGCGGCCAGCGCCGCGAGCCGCAGGTAGCCGACCGCCGAGTAGGCAGCCGGATCGCCGAGGTCATCGAGGGCCTCGACCAGGCTGCCGGAATCCGCGGTCAGGTCGGTGACCGCCTGCTGCATGACATCGGCCTCCGCACGTCCGGCTGCGCCCCGGCTGGCCCGCCGATCGGTCGGCCGCGCGGGCGAGCCACGGGAACGGCGGCCCAGCGCGACCAGGTCACGTGGGCCGATCCGCCACCGCGGCGAGGTCAGCAGCCTGGCCAGGGCATCGGCGGCGGTCGGATCGTGCATCACCCGCAGCGTGGCGACGACGTCCTGGACCTCGGGCACGGTCAGCAAGCCGCCGAGCCCGACCACCTCGACCGGGATGCCCCTGACCTCGAGCGCGGCGCGCAGCGCCGGAAACTGGGCGCGCTTGCGGCAGAGCACCGCGATGTCGGACGGGCGGACCGGGGCCGGGCGGCCGTCCGGCCAGCGCGCGCCGTCGGGCGCGACTCCGGCCGGGAGGCTGAGCAGCTCCGCGGCCCGGTCCGCGATCCACTCGGCCTCCTCGGCGGCGGTCTGCAGCAGCGCGCAGACCACCGTGCCGCGTGCAGCCCTCGCCGGCGGAGCCACCAGGCGCGGGACCTCCGCGGCCGCGGCGCGCAGGTCCTCCTGGATGGCGGCGGCGGCGTCCAGGACCCGGCCGGTATTGCGGAAACTGGTGGTCAGCAGCGCGATCGGAGCCCGCGCCCCGCCGCGGGCCGGGAAGTCCGCGGCGAACCGCCGCAGGTTGCCCGCGCTCGCACCGCGCCAGCCGTAGATGGACTGACACGGATCGCCGACCGCGGTCACCGGATGACCGCCGCCGAACAGGGCCCGGAGCAGCACCAGCTGAGCATGGCTGGTGTCCTGGTACTCGTCCAGCAGCACTACCTGGTACCGGGCCCGCTCGGCCGTGCCGACCTCGGGATGCCGGTCGGCGATGCGGGCGGCCACGGCCATCTGGTCGCCGAAGTCGATGACCTCACGGGCGGCCTTCGCCGCGGCGTAAGCGGCCACCATCGGGAGCAGCTGCTCGCGGACCCGCTGGCACAGCAAGATCTTCTGGACCTGGGCCGGGATCCTGGCCTGCTGCCCCGGGGGGGCACTGTGCTCCCCGCGGACACCCCGTACCCCGATGGCCCGGGCCCCCCTGCCGTGCTGCCCCGGGGGGACGGCCCCCCTCAGGCCCCGGGCCAGCCACTCCCCCACCTCGATCACGTCAGCCGGGCTGCGCAGGTGCTCGGCCAGCTCGCCGGAGAGGTCGAGGACGGCCGCGGTGACCGCGGAGGGGGTCCAGGCGATCGCGTCCATCGGGCCGTCGTAGGCGGCCACCACCCGCGCGGCCAGCTGCCACGAGACCGCGGGCGTGATCAGCCGCAGTGACGGCTCCATGGCCTCGCGCAGCGCATGGTCGGCCACGAGCCGGCCTGCGTAGGAGTGGTAGGTCGCGATGACCGGGTCGGCCTGCAGCCGGTCATCGGGACTCGCGCGGTCCGTACCCGGTAGCTCGAGCCCGGCCCGTCGCAGGCCGTCGAGCCTGCTGCGCACCCGGTCCGCGAGCTCGGCGGCGGCCTTGCGGGTGAAGGTGAGCCCCAGCACCCGGTCCGGCCTGACCATCCCGTTGGCGACCAGCCAGACCAGCCGGGCCGCCATCGTCTCGCTCTTGCCCGAGCCCGCACCGGCGATCACGGCCATCGGGGCGGGCGGCGCGCCGATCACGGCGGCTTGCTCCGCCGTGGGCTCGGCCACGCCGAGCAGCCGGGCCAGGTGAGCCGGGCTGTACCGGGTCGTGGTCACGGGGCCACCTGCCCGCCGCGCTCGTGTACCGGGCAGCAGGCGGCCACGGGACAGACCCGGCAGCCGGGATTCGCCGTGGCCTGGAACACCGAACCCGACATCCCGGTGGCCACGGTCTGCACCAGATCGCTGGCCCAGCCGGGTTCCGGGTCGCTGGCCAGCGAGCGCTGCCGCTGCACCCGGGCCCGCGCCGTCAGGCCCGCCTTGCCGACCTGTACCAGCTCGGCGCCGCCCGGCTCGGTCAGGCCAAGCTCCTCGAACGCGCCCAGCAGCACGGCCAGCTGGTAGACGCCGAGCTGTGGGTTCCGGTCCAGCTCGTCGTCGGCGGGCTTGCTGGATCCGGTCTTGAGGTCGACCACGATCGCCCTGCCGTCGTCGTCGCGCTCCAGCCGGTCCACCCGGCCGGTGATCTCCACTTGCCCGATCCTGACCCGCAGCTCCTTCTCGACCGCCACCAGCTCGCGCGGGTTGGCGCGGTGCCAGTCGAGGAACCTGCGGACCATCCGCTCGGCCTGGTCCCGCTGCTTGGCGGCGTACCAGGTGCTGCCGAAATCGAGATGATGCCACATCTCGTCGATCCGCTTGGTGATGTCGGCATCGTCCGCGCCGTCGGCGGCCAGCGCGGCGGCGGCGTGGATCACGATCCCGAAATGCCGCAGCACGCCGGGGGTGCTGACTCCCGAGGCCGATTCGAGCAGCCAGCGCAGCCCGCACTTGGTGAAGTTCTCCGCCTGGGACGGCGACAGCCGGACGGTCCCGTCGATGACCGGGTCCGGGCTGGACAGCTCGGTGAGCGCGTACCACTGCCGCGGGCTGGCCCCGCGGACGCCGGTCGCGGCCAGCCGGGCCAGCTGGGCCGCTGCCGCCCGGCGCATCGGCATGGCCAGCGCGCGGTCGGCGGCGGCGCGGCGCAGCTCGGCGGTGAGCGCGGCCAGCGACAGCCAGCGCTGTCCCGGCCCGGTCACCTTCTCCGGCTCGATGTCATCGCCGGCCAGCTCGGCGAGGAACCTCGACGGCCGTTCCTCGGTGTCGTCCCCGCCGATCGCCGTGACCGCCAGGGCGCGCCGCGCCCTGGTCACCGCGACGTAAAAGAGCCTGCGCTCCTCGTCCAGCAGCTTAGAGGCCAGCGCGGCCGCGGTGGCGTCGGTGGCCTGCGGCGGCTGGCCCGCCGGGCTCATCCCGCCGTCGGGTACCGCCTGCGTGGCCGCTTCCACGAGCTCGTCCATGGACAGCAGCGACCCGCGGGTCCGAACATCGGGCCAGGTGCCTTCCTGGACCCCGGCCACCACGACCAGGTCCCACTCGAGCCCCTTGGACCGGTGCGCGGTGAGGACGGCAACCCCGGCGCCGCGCGCGGCGCGCTCGGCCAGCGTGTCGCCGGCGATCTCCTGCCCGGCCAGGCTGTCCAGGAATAGCCGTGGCGACCCTTGCGGGAACCTCGCGGTGAACCGGGCCGCCTCGTCGAACAGCGCCACCACCGCGTCCAGGTCGGCGTCGGCGGCCGCGCCACGGCTGCCGCCCGCGGCGCTGGCCTGCTGCCAGGAGGCGGCCAGGCCGGAGGCGTTCCACACCGCCCAGAGCACGTCGTGCGCGGTCCCCCCGCCCGCCTCGCCATCCCCCCGCCTCGCCCCGCCATCGCCCCGGCCTGCCTCCGCATTCCCTTGACCTGCCTCCCCATCCTCCTGAGCCGTCTTCCTGTTCCCCTGGCCTGCCTCCCTGTTCCCCTGGCCTGCCTCCGCATTCCCTTGACCTGCCTCCCCGCTCCCCCGGCCCTTCTCCCCGAGGCCCTTCTTGGCGGTCTGTGCGGCGAGCGCCAGCAGCGCCGCCACCCGCCGCGCCGCGGCGACGGCGCCGGCGAGCCCAGGCGCGGACGCGCTACGGCCCGCCGATCCGGGCGCGGCCCGGCCCGCGGGCTCGGGGCCGCCGATCAGGATCAGCTCGCGCGGATCGCGCAGCGCCGCCGCGAGCGGCTCCGCAGGACGCCGGCTCCCCGGCTGCCTGGGCTGCCGCCCGCAGCGCGCGGCGCAGCCGCCGCAGGCCGAGCGCGTCGGTACCGCCCAGCGGCCCGGTCAGCAGGTCGGCCGCGGCCTGCTCATCGAGTGCCCCGGGGCGCAACGCGCAGTCCAGCAGGCTCAGCAGCGGCCGGGTGCCCGGCTCGGCGGTCAGCGGCAGCGCGTCCCCGACGATCGTCACCGGGACCCCGGCCGCGGCGAGGCCCCGCTGCAGCACCGGCACCTGGCGAGTCGCGGAACGGACCAGGACCGCCATGGACGACCAGCTGAGCCCGTCGATCAGGTGCGCGCGGCGCAGCATGTCAGCGATCACCGAGGCTTCCTGGGTCGCGCTGGCCGCGATGACGACCCTGGCCGTGCCCGGGTCAGCGCCGGACAGCGGGATCAGGGCGCGATGGGAGCGGTCACTATGCGGGTTCTCCTCAGCCTGGGCGGCGGGCAGCCGGGCGGCGACCCGGCGCGACGCGGCCAGCAGGAACTCGCCGCTGCGGCGGCAGGTCCGCAGCGCGATCACCCTGGCCGGGCTCCCGTCCGGAGCCCGGAACCTTCCGGTGAACCGGCTGACCGCGCGGGTGTCGGCGCCGCGGAACGCGTAGATCGACTGGTCCGGGTCGCCGACCACGATCAGTTCCCGCCCGTCCCCGGCCAGCGCGTGCAGCAGGTCCTCCTGCGCCGGGTCGGTGTCCTGGTACTCGTCGACCAGTACGGCGTCGTAGGCCTGGCGCTCCCGGTCCCTGGTCGCGGCGCGGCCCAGCAGCCCCGCGGCGATCCGGATGATCTCCGCGTAGTCGTAGGCAGGCACTGGGGCCAGGTCGAAGCGGGCCGCGTACCGCTCCAGGAAACCGCCGGCCGCCACCCAGTCATCACGCTGGCGCTGCCGGCCCAGCCGGGCCAGCCTGCGCCCGTCCAGGCCACGCTCGGACGCGCGGAGCAGGAAATCCCGCAACTCGGCCGCGAAGCCCCTGGTGCCGAGCGCCGGGCCGAGCCGCTCCGGCCAGTTCCGGCCGCCGTCCTCGGCCTCGCCCCGCAGCAGCCGCCTGACCTCGAGGAGCTGCTCCGGGCCGGAGAGCAGCATCGGCGGCTCGTCGCCGTCCAGTACGAACTCCCTGCGTACCAGGGCGTACGCGTAGCTGTGGAAGGTGAGCGCGAGCGGCTGCCTGGTGGTCCGGCCGAATCGCATCGTGATCCGGTCCCGCAACTCCTCCGCCGCCTTGCGGCTGAACGTGAGTACGAGCACCCGGGCCGGGTCGATGCCCCGGTCGCTGACCCGGTGCACGACGGCCTCGACGATGGCCGTGGTCTTGCCGGTGCCCGGGCCGGCCAGCACCAGCAACGGGCCGCCGGCGTGGCTGACCACTCGCCGCTGGTCGTCGTCCAGGTCGGGCGGTGCCGCTGACGCGGGCGCGGGCCGCCGGACCAGGTGGTAGGCAGGGGCGCTGGTGTCCATGTCAGTACCGCATTCCAGCAGAACCTGCGGACACTTTCGCGGCACTTCCCGGGTAGGGTCGTTAACTTGTCATGTCGGCACATTCCCGATCACGGTCCCTGTTGTCCTGGTCGCGGCGGGCATCGTGCTGATCAGCGCCTGAGGGACGGTCAGGGCCGCCGTTCCAGCGGGCCCGGCGCATGTCCACCCGGCCGGGCTTGCCGGCGGCGGCCGGGCGCAGCGGCGTGCCCTCCTCCCGGTAGCGGGCGAGCGCCGCCCGTTCGTGCCCGGCCAGCAGCGAGCCGTCGGCGTGGATGACCCGCCACCACGCCACGCCGCCGCCCCACAGCGCCATCACCCGGCCCACCTGACGCGGGCCGCCCTCGCCGAGGTACTCGGCGATGTCGCCGTAGGACATCACCCGGCCCGGCGGGATCGCCTCCGCCAGGTCAAGGACCCGGCTGGCGAAATCCTCAGCTCCGGGCGGCCAGGTCCGGGGCCGCCGGACTCGCCCGAAGCATGCCAGAGCCGGTCCGGTCTCATTCGCCCGGCTCGGACGGGTCTGGCCGGTCATGCGGCAGCACGTGGCGGCCGGGCGGCGGCGCGGCCGACCGCGGGAACTGCGGCGGCCCCGGAGGGTGACCCGCCGGCGCGATCCCGTCCGGCGGTCCGCCGTAAGGCGGCGGGGTGGTCCACGGCGTGCCCAGCCGGTACGGCTGGTCGCCAGCGGCCGGCTGCCGCCGCATCGTGACGAGCCGGCTGGCCGCGATAACGATCACCGCCAGGCAGACCACGCCCAGAATGCAGAACAGCACGAGCGGCCGCAGGCCCCGCGGGGCTGACCGGGGCGGGCGGCACCGCCGCGGGGCCGCCGCCGAAGTGGCTGTCCGCTGACCCCCGTAGCCACGGCGGTCCTGGACGTGGCGGTCCTCGGCGCTCCCGGCCCGGCCAGGCGCTGCGCGGACAGGCGTGCCGCCGCGGCCAGCGCCGCCGCGGCATCCACGGTGCCGAACCCGACCTCGTCGTCGTAGCCGCCGGACGGGCGGTTGCTGGTCGTGGTGGTAAGGGCCTGCCGGACCAGTGGCCGGCGACAGGGCCGGGTACGCTGGACCTGATCAGGGCGACCACGCCCGCGGTCAGCGCGCAGGCCGGGCTGGTCCCGCTCACCAGCCAGTACCTGCCATCCCGGCCCTGCGCGGGTACCTGGACGCCCGGCGCCGCGACCTGCACGGAAAGGTTGTCGCTGGAGAAGCCCGGCCGACGCGCCGTTCTGGCCGACGGCCGCGACGCCGAGCACGCCCGGATAGTCGGCGGGGAACGAGTACGGCGCGTGGCCCTGGGCCCGGGCGCCGTGAGTCTCCCGGAGTTGCCTGACGAGGCCACGACCACGACGTTGTGGTTGAAGCGCATCCTGGAGCGCCTGCCGCACCGCACGGCTCGGCCTGCCGTAGCCAAGCGACATGCTGATCACGCCGGCGCCGTGGGACACCGCGTAGGTGATCGCCTGCGCCAGCTCGCGCTGCACCCGTGCCTGTGGCTCGCGCTGGTACCGCGCATAGCCCGGGATCCTGCTGGTCGGTGATCACCCGGATCGACAGCACATGCGCCTGCGGCGCGACGCCGATGATGCCGCTGCCGCCGCCGTTATCACCATGTCCGGCGATAAGCGAGGCCATCCAGGTGCCGTGCATGCCCCAGTTGGGGTTGGACTGGGCGGGGTACCTACGCCGGTCAGGTCGGGGCCTGAGATCACCGACCCGGTCGAGGTCGGACACATCGGGGTTGACCCCGCTGTCGATGACCGCGACGGTCACGCCCTGCCCCTTGGTCACCTGCCACGCGGCCGGCGCGTGCACCGCGTTCAGGACCCACTGCTGGGCGTCGCGCACGCTGTCCGCGCCGGCCGGGGCCTGGCCGACGGTCATGGTCAGGCGCGGTCACCGCGGCCAGCGCCAGCACCCGCGCGCCGGTACCCGGCCCGGGCGCGCGGCCTGATGCTCCGCAGCCGTTCCTAGCATCCGGGCGCTCCGGGGCACCGGGGCGACGGCGGCAGCACGCCCAGCGGCAGCGCTCACCGCCTCGGCCACGCCGTCGGCGAAGCTGGTCATCTCCTGCGCCGCGTAGCTGATCCGACGACAGCGGGACCCGCGGCCTGCCCGTCGGCGTACCCGGCCGTCGACATGATCAGGTACGGGCCGTCGTTGACCGCCCAGGAAAGCTGGCGCTGGCGGTCGCCGAACGACGGGGCCAGGGTGGCCGGGAACGGAACCGCGCGCACGCCGGGTTGCGGACTCGGCCGTCGGACAGCTTGCTGGCCGCCGCCCGGGCCGCGCTGTCACCGGGCAGCACGGCGACGCCGACGGTGACCAGCAGGCTGTCGGTCGAGTCGACGTAGGTGGCCCGGAGCACGGCCGTGCACCCCGCGATCAGCACCCGGGCCGTCGCCGGATCGGTCGCCGCCCGGCAATTCGTCTGCCGGGCGATCCCGACGGGTACGCCAGCAGCGGCAAGGGCGAACTGCTCCCGAGGGCGTCAGCGGGCAGCTGGTACGTGATGGAAGCCGGGAAGATCGCCCCGGCGGACATCGCGCGCCAGCGCCGGGCCATCTCCCAGGCGATGATCTGCTGCTGCTGCGCGCGGTGAACTTGCGCGGCAATAGCTGGGCCGAAACGCCAGCGGCCGTTGCGGCCAGGCCCGCGGTGCCGACGACCAGCGCCACCAGCGTGATGCCGAAGCGCCAGCCACCGCGTCTGCGGGTGGCTGGCGCCCCGGTACCCGGAGGTGCCGGCTGGATGGCCACAGGGAAATGCTACGGCCTGTCCGTGCCGCGCCGTGCCTTCCAGCGCTTGATCGCAGGCCGCCGGCGGTGCCGCCGCGAGGGCGGCGGCGGCCGGCCTAGTAGGTGGGCAGCGACGGATCTACCTGGCTGACCCAGGCCAGCACGCCCCCGCCCACGTGGACCGCGTCCGCGAAGCCGGCGTTCTTGACCACGGCCAGGCACTCGGCGCTGCGAGCGCCGCTCTTGCAGTGCAGCACGATCCTGCGGTCCTGCGGGAGCTGCTCCAGGGCGTTCCCGTTGAGGAACTGGTCCTTGGGGATGAGCACCGATCCGGGTATGGACACGATCTCGTACTCGTTCGGCTCTCTGACGTCGACCAGGAAGATCTTGTCGTCGTTGTCGAGCATCGCCTTGAGCTCGGTCGCGGTGATCGTCGACCCGGACGCCGCGCGCTGGGCATCCTCGGACACCGCACCGCAGAACGCCTCGTAATCGATGAGCTCGGTGATCGTCGGGTTCTTGCCGCACACCGGGCACTCGGGGTCCTTCCTGACCTGGACCGTCCGGTAGCTCATCTCCAGCGCGTCATAGATCATCAGCCGCCCGACCAGCGGCTCGCCGATGCCGGTGATGACCTTGATCGCCTCGTTGACCTGGATGGACCCGATGGAGGCGCACAGCACGCCGAGGACACCGCCCTCGGCGCACGACGGCACCATGCCTGGCGGCGGCGGCTCCGGGTAGAGGCAGCGGTAGCACGGCCCGTACTCGGCCCAGAACACGCTGGCCTGCCCGTCGAAGCGGTAGATCGATCCCCAGACGTACGGCTTGCCGAGCAGCACGCACGCGTCGTTGACCAGGTACCGGGTGGCGAAGTTGTCGGTGCCGTCGACGATCAGGTCGTACTGCGCGAAAATCTCCATCGCGTTGTCGGAGTCCAGGCGTTCCTCATGCAGCACGACGGTGACGTACGGGTTGATCTCCCGGATGCTGTCGCGGGCCGACTCCGCCTTCGAGCGGCCCACGTCCGACTGGCCGTGGATGATCTGCCGCTGCAGGTTGGACTCGTCGACCACGTCGAAGTCGACGATGCCCAGCGTGCCCACCCCGGCAGCGGCCAGGTACAGCAGCGCGGGCGACCCGAGCCCGCCGGCGCCCACGCACAGCACCCGGGCGTTCTTCAGGCGCTTCTGCCCCGTCATCCCGATGTCAGGGATGATCAGGTGGCGCGAATAGCGCTTGACCTCGTCAACGGTCAGCTCGGCGGCCGGGGTGACCAGCGGTGGCAGCGACACAGTGGTTTCTCCTGGGAGGGCCTGCCCTGGCAGGCGTCTCGGTCTGAAGGATCTGGCGCGGGCCCGCGCCCACGGGGTTGAACCAGCCCGTGCCTCTGAGCATTCCACGCCGCCGGCTTGGCCCGAGGCTCCCCGGGCGCCCGGAATGTCACCGGCTCCGGGTACAACACTCACATGCCCGAGCCGCCGGCGCCGCGGGCCGCGTGGGCCGGGCCCGGTCCAGCAGAGCCGCTCCTCCCGGAGGTCCCCATGCCACCACCGCCCCCAACCTCAGAGGAACCGCGCGGCGCGGATTCCGGATCCGCTGGTGGTGCGGTGCTCCCGTTAGTCCCCGGCCTCGGGCGGCGGCCGACGAGAAGGCGCCCGCTGCCGGACGCCGCCGCGGTCCGGCTGCTCCGGGTTCCCGACTCCGCGCCGCCCTATGACGACAGCCTCCGCGAGGCCGGCCCCGCGGGGCGGCTCGTACCGTCCGCCCGGGCGCCCGAACCGCCGGCACGTCCGGCGCGGCCCAGGCCTGGCGGGACCATAACCCGGCCGGGGGCGACGCCTAAGACACCGGCCCAGCCGTCCCCGCCAACTACGCCAGGCCAGTCGTCCCCGTCCGCGGCGCGGGACAAGTCGTCCTCGCCCGCCACGCCGGGCCAGCCATCCCGGCCCGCCACGCCGGACCCGTCGTCCCGGTCGGCCGGGGCGCGCGGGGCGGCGGACGCGAGATGGCCGAGCCGGTTCGCCCAGGTCCTCGCCGAGACGCTGGCCGGATCGCGGCCCCAGGGCCAGATCAGGCCCTGGACCACCGATCAGGCGCGCCGGCGCATCCGGCAGCTCGGGCCGAGCCTCACAGCCGAAGTGCAGCCGCGTGTCCGCCGCATCATGACGTCCCGCCCGGCCACAGGAGTAGTCGAGATGACCGTCGTCGTGGGGTTCGGGCCGAGAATCCGCGCCCTGGCCGTGCGCCTGGAGCGCGAGGCAACGGCCCGCCCCTCCGGTACCGGACGGGAAGGGCCATACCGTAGCCCCGGTCCGGAGCATGACGCGGGCGCAGCCCGCTGGATCTGCACGGCCATCGAAGCGGCCTAACCGGCGGGCTAGCGGTTACGCGGGTCGCCGTGGCACAGCTTGTACTTGCGGCCGGATCCGCAGGGGCACGGCGCGTTCCGGCCCACCTTGGCGTAGTCGGCGCTGCCGCTGGAGGAGGTAGTCCGCTGCTGCGCCTGGCCGCTGCCGTCATCGCTGGGCGAGGTGTACTGGAGGCGCCCGCGCCGCTGCGGCCGGTCCAGCCCGCGGGCCGCCAGGCCGGCCGGAACCGCCGGGCCATCGGCAGCGGCCTGCGGGCCTGGCGCGGCCTGGACGCCCGGCCGGGGCTGACCGCCCTGGCCGGCCTGTGCACCTGACCGGGCCTGGGAGCCCGTCCGGGAGTGGCGTCCTGGCCGGGACGAGGAGCCTGGCTGGCCGGAACGGCCGCGTTCGGCCTGGCGGCCGCCGCCCGCCGCCGGGCCAGCCAGGGCCGGGCCCGTCTTGGCCGATCCGTTGCTGCCAACAGCCGTGGCACCCGGCACAGGGCCGCCAGCGACAGCACCGCCTGGCACGGCGCCGCCCGCGAGAGCGGCCCCCGGGACGACCTCTTCCACAATCGGGCTGTCCTGCCGCTGCACCTGGAGGTTGAACAGGCTGCCGACCGATTCCTCCTTGATGCCCTCCATCATCGAGCTGAACATGTCGTAGCCCTCGCGCTGGTACTCCACCAGCGGATCGCGCTGCCCGTATCCGCGCAGGGTGATGCCCTCGCGCAGGTAGTCCATCTCGTACAGGTGCTCGCGCCACTTGCGGTCGAGCACCGAGAGGACCACCCGCCGCTCGAGCTCGCGCATCATCTCCGGGGTCAGCTCCTCCTCCCGGCGCTCGTAGGCGGCCTGCGCGTCCTGCTGCATCATCTCGGTGATGAAGTCGGCGGACAGGCGAGACCGGTCGCCGCCGGCCTCGTCGATCAGCTGGTCAACCGTCATCCCGCCCGGGTAGAGCTGGCGGAACGCCCGCCAGAGCTGGTCCAGGTCCCATTCCTCGGGGAAGCCCTCGGCCGTCGCCCCGGCCACGTAGCCCGTAATCACCTCGTCGATCATGCCGCGGATCTGATCCTGCAGGTCGGCGCCCTCGAGCACCTGGCGGCGCTCGTCGTAGACCACGTGGCGCTGGCGGTTCATCACGTCGTCGTACTTGAGCAGGTCCTTGCGGATCTCGAAGTTCTGCTGCTCGACCTGCGTCTGGGCGGACCTGATCGAGCGGCTGACGGTCTTCGACTCGATGGGCACGTCCGGCGGGGTCTTCAGCCACTCCATGATGTGCGCGACCTTGTCGGCGTTGAACATCCGCATCAGGTCGTCCTCAAGCGACAGGTAGAACCGCGACTCGCCGGGGTCGCCCTGCCGGCCGGACCGGCCGCGCAGCTGGTTGTCGATCCGCCGTGACTCGTGCCGCTCGGTGCCGAGGACGTACAGGCCGCCGGCCGCGACGACCTCCTCGTGCTCCTCGGCCACCGCCCGCCTGGCCTTCTCCACCGTCTCCGGCCAGGCGGCCTCGAAGTCCTCGGGCGTGTCCATCGGCGACAGGCCGCGCTGGTGCAGTTCGCGGTCGGCGATGAACTCCGGGTTGCCGCCGAGCATGATGTCGGTGCCGCGGCCCGCCATGTTCGTGGCCACGGTGACCGCGCCCTTGCGGCCCGCCTGGGCGATGATCGTGGCCTCACGCTCGTGGTACTTGGCGTTCAGCACCTCGTGCGGGATGCCCTGGCGCTTGAGCATCTTGGATACGAGCTCCGACTTCTCGACGCTGGTCGTGCCGACGAGCACCGGCTGGCCCGCCGCGTTCCGCTCGGCGATGTCGTCGACCAGCGCCTCGAACTTGGCCTGCGCGGTCTGGTACACCACGTCGGACTGGTCGGCCCTGATCATCGGCATGTTCGTGGGGATCGGCACCACGCCGAGCTTGTAGGTCTGGTGGAACTCGTTCGCCTCGGTCATGGCGGTGCCGGTCATCCCGGCGAGCTTGTCGTAGAGCCGGAAGTAGTTCTGCAGGGTGATCGTGGCGAGGGTCTGGTTCTCGTCCTTGATCTGCACGCCTTCCTTGGCCTCGATGGCCTGGTGCATGCCCTCGCTGTACCGGCGCCCGTGCAGCATGCGGCCGGTGAACTCGTCCACGATCAGGACCTCGCCGTTCATCACGACGTAGTCCTTGTCCTTCTTGTACAGCTCCTTCGCCTTGATCGAGTTGTTCAGGAAGCTGACCAGCGGCGTGTTCACCGACTCGTAGAGGTTGTCGATGCCGAGCCAGTCCTCGACCTTCTCGACGCCGGCCTCGAGGATGCCGACCGTCCGCTTCTTCTCGTCGACCTCGTAGTCGCCCTCGCCGTCCTCGCCGCGCCGCAGCCGGGGCGCGATCTTGGCGAATTCCAGGTACCAGCGGCTGTTCTGGTCGGCAGGCCCGCTGATGATCAGCGGGGTGCGCGCCTCGTCGATGAGGATGGAGTCGACCTCGTCCACGATCGCGTAGTTGTGGCCGCGCTGGACGCACTCCTCCAGCCCCCAGGCCATGTTGTCCCTGAGGTAGTCGAAGCCGAACTCGTTGTTCGTCCCGTAGGTGATGTCGGCCGCGTACTGCTTGCGCCGCTCGTCGGGCTCCATCTGGGCCAGGATCACGCCCACCTCGAGGCCGAGGAACCGGTGCACCCGGCCCATCCACTCGGCGTCCCGCTTGGCCAGGTAGTCGTTGACCGTGACGACGTGCACGCCCTTGCCGGTCAGCGCGTTCAGGTAGGCGGGCAGCGTGGAGACGAGGGTCTTGCCCTCGCCGGTCTTCATCTCGGCGATGTTGCCCATGTGCAAGGCGGCGCCGCCCATCAGCTGCACGTCAAAGTGCCGCTGGCCCAGGGTCCGGCGCGCGGCCTCGCGGACGGTGGCGAACACCTCGGGCAGCAGGTCGTCCAGGGACTCGCCGTCCGCGTGCCGCTGCCGGAACTCGTCGGTGAGCGCACGCAACTCGGCGTCGCTCAGCGCGGCGAAGTCCTCCTCGATCGAGTTGACCTGGTCGGCTATCCGCTTGAGCTTGCGCAGGATCTTGCCCTCGCCGGCTTTGAGGACACTATCGATGATGGCTGGCACTTGCGTCGCGCTCCTCGCGGATCGTCTGGGTCTGTGGCGCGGTATGCCTCCCTTGCCGCAGCCCCGCTGCGCTTAACCGGGCTGGCGAGCGGCATGACGGCGGGCTCCTGACACCGTGCCTACAGCCATGGTAGGCGAGACCCGGGGTGAAGCCGAGTCGTCGCCATCCGCCCGATACCCTAGGGGCCGGTTGCTCCGGCTGGAGGCCCTGGCCACAATGATAGGCACGACGGGCAGGCGCGATGGGCCGGTAGCCGGGACGAGAGGAGCGCGCATGTCGGACCAGGTGGAGCCGGGCGCCGTCGGCAGCGTGGCCGCGGGGCCAGGCCCCGCGGACCTGGAGTCGCGGGCCGGGTACGTGCCGCAGGATCCCCGGGTTCCCGTCGTCTACCCGCAGCCCTTTCACGGCCGTCCCGTCTCCTGGGTCGCGGTCTCGATCATCATGGTCGCCTTCGTGGTCGGCGGCTTCGCGCTGGTCTTCGGCCCGACCTGGTGGCTGTTCTACGCCAGCCTAGGCCTGGCCGTGGTAGGAGGCCTGCTCGCGCTGGCCACCAACATTTTCGACGACTGGTACTAGACCCAACCCCCGGGCGACACCCCCGCGACCCCCGAGGTTCAAACCACCCGCGGAAATGTCTGACCCCACGGCTAGGCTCTGGCCTCGTGGCCGGCCTTTCCCATCCTGCACCCCAGTTCACCTTGACCCCGGACGATGTCCGGCTGGCCACGCTCCGCGCGCAGGGGCTGATCGGCATCCAGGGACGACGGAGCGGGGTGGCCGGCATGCTGCGCAGGATCGGCGCGGTCCAGCTTGACACGATCAGCGTGCTGGCCCGCTCACACGAGCTCGTCGCCTACGCCCGCCTGGGGCCGGTCCCGCGCGAGCGGGTGGAACGGACCTACTGGCACCCGCGCCAGGCCACCACGTTCGAGTACTGGTCACACGCGGCCTGCATCCTGCCGATCGAGGAATGGCCCTACTACGGGTTCCGGCGGCGGGCCTTGCTGGCCAGGGGCATGCGCTGGCACCAGACCACCGAGAAGGCCTGCGACGAGGTCCTGGCCCGGCTCCGGGCCGAGGGCCCGCGCAGCGCCACCCAGCTGGGCGGGGCCAAGAACGGGGGGGCCTGGTGGGACTGGTCGGAGACCAAGATAGCCGTGGAGTGGCTGCTCGACACCGGCCGCGTGATCTGCGCACGGCGGGTCGGCTGGCGGCGGGTGTATGACCTGCCGGAGCGGGTCCTGGCTCCGGAACTGCTGGCCGCGGAGCCCTCTGACGCCGAGTGTGTCACCCACCTGGCCGCGGTCGCCGCCCGGGCGCTGGGCGTGGTGACCCGCGCCGACCTGGCCGACTACCAGCGGCTGCGGTGGGGCGGTACGGGCCAGAGCCGGGACGGCCAGGCCATCTCGGCCGGGGATGCCGCGGTCGCCGCCGGTCTGGTGCCGGTGGAAATTGCCGCCCCGCCCACCTCCCCTTCCCCCTTCACTCGCGGGAAGCCGGTGCCCGCCTGGGCTGATCCGTCCGCTCTGTCGGTATTGACCGGTTCTGAGCCTGCACCCGGCCGGCACCGGGTCACGCTGCTGTCGCCGTTCGACTCGCTGATCTGGGACCGCAAGCGGACGCTGCGGATGTTCGGCTTCGAGCACAGCCTGGAGGCCTACGTGCCCCGGGCGAAACGCGTGCACGGCTACTTCACGATGCCGCTGCTAGCCCGGGGGCGCCTGGTGGGCCGCGTCGATCCGGCTCGCAGCGGCCGGACCCTGGTCGCCCGCAAGCTCTCCCTCGACACCGCGTCCGCCACCGGGGCGATGGCGCGGGCGCTGGCCGAAGCCGCGGCCTGGGTCGGATGCGACAACGTCGAACTCGGCCAGGTGGAGCCGGCCAGCCTGGAGCCACGGCTGCGGAAGGCGGTATCGGACCTGACCTGACCGGCCGGCGTCAGCTGAACTCGATCAGCTTCTCCCGCACCGCGATCATGACCGCCTCCATCCTGGAGTGGATCTGCAGTTTCTCCAGGATGTTGCGGACGTGGTTCTTCACCGTGTTCTCGGAGATGAACAGCTCCTTGGCGATGTCGCGATTGTTCATCCCCCGGGCGATGAGCTTGAGCACCTGCATCTCGCGCTCGGTCAGCCGCGGCGCGGGCACCTCCTGGACGCGCTCGGAGTCGTCACGCTTGGCCAGCGTGGCGAACTCGGTGAGGAGCTTGCCGGCCATGGACGGGTTGATCAGCGACTGGCCGCCGTGCACGGCGCGGACCGCGTCGGCGACCTCATCGAGCGGGATGTCCTTGAGCAGGTAGCCGCTCGCGCCGGCCCGGATCGCCTCGAAGAGATCCTCCTCCTCGTCACTGATCGTGAGAATGACGATCTTCGCGCTCGGCGCGGCCTCCTTCATTGCCCGGCATGCCTCGATGCCGCTGCTGCGCGGCATCCGGATGTCCATCAGGACGACATCGGGCAGCGACTCGGCCGCTTTCTCGACCGCCTCGGCGCCGTCGCTGGCCTGGCCGACCAGCTCGATGTCCTGCTCCTCCTCCAGCACCATCTCCAGGCCGCGGCGGAACAGCGCGTGGTCGTCGACGATCATCGTGCGGATCGGCTCGGCATGCAGCGACGCTGGCGGTGCCGCGCTGGTGCCGGGACTGCCGCCCATAACGCCTCCCTCTCGGCCGGTCCTGCGGTGGTGCTGGGGGCAGCATCGCCGCGCAGGCGCAACTGCTCAGATCCGCGGTTTCGTGTGATCAAACTCTTGCCGACCGGCGCCCGCAACGCAAGCGACGCTACCGGGCCGCCAGCTCTGCGGACCGTGCGGCCTGCCCGTTCGCCTGGCTCAGCGCGGCCCCGCCCGGAGGCCCGTCGTTCCCTATCTGTTCTACCAGGCGAATCACACCGTACTGGTAACCACGCCGCCGGTACACCACGCTCGGGCGGCCGTCGGTGTCGCGGAACAGGAAGAAGTCATGACCTACCAGCTCCATCTCGAACAGGGCCTGGTCGATGGCCATGGGCCTGGCCACGTGGAACTTCTCCCGCACCACGAGCGGCCCGTTT
Source organism: uncultured Actinomycetota bacterium (assembly GCA_963834695.1). Lineage (GTDB taxonomy): Bacteria > Actinomycetota > Actinomycetes > Streptosporangiales > Streptosporangiaceae > JASHPR01. Next base: position 22,760 of record CAWIDQ010000102.1, on the reverse strand, counting down.
CCTTCCATCTCGATCGGGACGACGTCATCCGCCGCCGCGCCGTCATCATCCTCGGCGCTGCCCCCGGCGTACGCGGCGTCGTGCGGCGCCGCCGCCGGCAGGTCCCCGGGCCCCGGCTCTTCCCCCGCATTCGGCGCGTCGGTCCGCCGGGCGGCGGCGTGCCCTCCGTGCCGGCACTTGCGCCGGTCACCCGCCCGGCGCAGCCGCGACTCCAGCTTCGTGAACGCCAGGTCCAGGGCGGCGTACCGGTCCTCTGCCGCGGCCTCGGCCCGGATCGCCGGCCCTCGCGAGGAGATGGTGAGCTCGACGCGCTCCCGTCGCTGCGACTGGCGCTGGTTACGTTCGGCGGAGACTTCCACGTCGATCCTGGTGGCCCTGGGGTCCAGCTTGCCGAGCTTGGCGAGCTTTTCCGTGGCGTGCCTGCGGAACCGTTCGAACACGACCGTGTGCCGACCTTTGAAGACGATGTTCACTGCGGAACCCCCTTCTGCCCGGGTTCATGCGGCACCCGCCCGGCCGACCTGGTCTTCGACCCCACATCCGCCTGCTGAGGGGCTCGCAGCCACTTGTGCCACTACTGCCCTTCTCCCGGCCCAGGAGACGTCGGATCTCCTGGCGGGGCAGGACTTACTTCTAAGCCGCACCGTGATCAGTCGACGATAAGTCGCCTTACGTGGGCCGTTTCGCCTGCGGCTGGCATCGGCTTGCCGCGGCTGCCTTCCCGCTGGCGGGAAGGCCGACGCGGTGCAACCACGGACCCGGGCGGGTGCCATGACACGACGCTAGCCCGACCCGAACGGAATGTCAGGAGGGGAAGGCCGGCTGCCTTGGCCGACCTGGCGCGCCGCAGCCCGGCCGTGACCACATATCGGGATATCTGGCGTGCCTCAGCCTGGGAAGACCGGGGCCGCGCCGAGGGCCCGCGCGGGCTCAAAGGTACCCAGATTCGCCGATATCATGATCTTGCCGTCCGACAGGCCGAGGACGATTTCCGCGGTAGGGCCCCCAGAATTGGTGGCGGTCAGCGACACGGGGTCGCCGCCCGTGACCGCAATCGCGGTAGGCTGCGCGCCGTTCAGCGGGACCTCGTGCAGCTGCGCGCCGGACGAGCTTCCGCTCAGGATGATGACGTCGTCGGTGCCGAACCAGCTCACCGCCTCAGGGTCGGGAATGGCCGAGCCGATGGTCACCGGCGGGCCGACCGAGGACGACCCGCCGCTGCGCGTGATGGCCGCGAGCTGCACCTCACTGCCGGGCTGGTTGTCGAACGTCCCGCGGACGATCATGGCCGCCCGCACGCCGTCCGGGGCCACCCGGAACTGCGTCACCTCGTCCTGGGGAGGCACGCCTTCCAGGGTGACCAGGGGCGCGGAGGTGCTTCCCGCCGGCAGCACCCAGACCTCGCCCCCGGCGGCGATCCAGAGGTCGCCCTGGTCGTCCCAGCTCACCGACGTGCAGCTGCCGCTGGTCGGCCGCCACTCCCGCAGGCGGGCGCCTGGGCTGAGGCTGCCGATGTAGACGGCCCCGCCGCCCGCGGAGATCCCGGCCAGCCAGCGCCGGTTGGGCGAGACGGCGATCGAGCTGAACGGCGGCACGCCCGCCGTGCCCGCCGCGCCGGGAACCACGGCGACGCGCCCGGAGCCTGGCTGACCGACGCCGGACAGTTCCTCGACGCTGCCGTGGCTGCCGATGAAGTAGAAGCTGGACCCATCCGGCTGCGTCGGCACCCAGCCGCCGAAGTCCTGCGGCAGCGCGGACTGGCCCCCCATGATCTGCACCGGGTGCCCGTTGATCTCCAGCTCGACCGACTGGATCGCTGTGGTCGGCCCGTTGCCGAGGGTCCAGGCCAGCTGCGCGGCCATCTGATCGAGCTGTCGGCGGTCGCTGACCGCATGCTTCTCGGCCAGGTCGACGATCACGTTCGAGCCGTTGATGGTCACCGGGTCGTCGATGAGCTGGGCATTGGAGGGGAATCCGCTCAGGACCGCGCCGGACAGCCAGCCCTTGTCGCGGTCGGTCAGCAACGCGTTCACCAGTCCGGTGGCCAGTTCCGTGTTCGTGGCCTGCTGCGGCACGAACACCGGATCGGGCACCAGCGTCTTGCCGGACGGGGTGAGGAAGTAGAGATCTCGCGGCTGGTAGACGCGCTGGAAGTCGGCCTGGGTCAGCAGCAGCTGCGTGCGGGGCAGGGTGTCGATCCGCCACTGGCCGTCGACCTTGGTCAGGTTGTAGTAATAGGACTGGCTGGACGACGCGGAGGAGACCAGGTACTGGCCCGTGTCGGTGAGCGTCGCCACGGGCAGGCCGGTGACCTTGACCCGGGCCTGCTGCGGCCCGGCCAGCGGCTGCCGGAGGGAAGGGGGGGCGGTGCTCGTCGTCGGAGGCCTGCTCACCACGGTGACCGCCCATCCAGGCTGCCACTTCCGCTGCGCCGTAGCGTCGAGATACTCGCGGGCCACCTGGTGGTCGTTCGCGAAGCTGGCGCTGGCCGCGAGGAAGCCGGACACGATCTCCGTGGCGGTCCAGTCCGGGCCTGGCCCCACCGGGATGGGCTGGGAGTAGTCCTGGCTGATGCCGAGCTGGCCCGCGCCGACCTGCTGGACCGGACCGCTCGTCGGCACGGTGGAGCAGCCGCCGACCGCGACGGCCACGGCGAACGCCGCGGCGGCGGTGCGGCCTCTGGTGCCCGCTCGCGCCCACCAGGCCAGCCCGGCCGACGCTAGCCGCCCGGCCCGCGAAGTGATCATCGGCCGGCCTGCCCGCGTGCCGCACCAGCGGGGGGCGGCGCCCCCCGCACTCCCCCTGCGCTCGCGCCGCCGGGCTCGGCCTCCCGCGCTCCTCCCGCGCTCGCGCCGCCGGGCTCTGTACCTGCGGGGGGCTCCGCGGCCCGCGTCCCCGCCGTGCTGGCGCCGCCGGGGACACCGGCCGGGCCCGATCCGTTGGTCCCGGCCGGGCCCGCCGCGGCGGCTGCGTAGCCCGGAGTCGCGCCCGCGCTGATGACGGCGACCGGGCCGGCCATGACCGCGCCGTTGACGATGACCGGACCCGCCGGGCGGGCGCCGTCAGCGCCGACCGGGGCCGCGGGCGGCCCGGCGCCCAGCTCCGCCTCGTCGGGGCCCAGGGGCAGCGGCGACCCGGCCAGCTCCACGCCGACCGCCCGGGGCAGCGTCAGCCGGAACACGGACCCCCGGCCGGGCTCGCCCCAGGCCTCCAGCCACCCCCCGTGAATCCTGGCGTCCTCCAGCGCGATCGCCAGGCCCAGGCCGGTGCCCCCCGTGGTCCGGGCCCGGGCCGGGTCCGCTCGCCAGAAGCGGTCGAAGACCAGCCGCTCTTCCCCCGGGGCCAGCCCGATCCCGTAATCCCGGACCGCCACGGCCACCGCGACGGAATCGCCGGCCACGGTGACCACCGCGTCCTGGCCCTCACCGTGCTCGACCGCGTTGACGAGCAGGTTCCGCAAGATCCGCTCTACCCGGCGCCGGTCCACCTCGGCCACGCACGGCTCAGCCGGGAGCCTGAACTCGATCTTGGCACCGCGCCGCTCGGCGAGCTGCTGGGCCACGTCGGCCGCGTGCCGGGCGAGATTGCAGATATCGACGGGCTCGGGATCCAGGACTTCCACGTTGGCGTCGTATTTGCTCATCTCCAGCAGGTCGGTGAGCAGTGACTCGAACCGCTCCAGCTGGCTCTGCAGCACCTCCGCCGACCGGGACGACGGCCCGTCGAGCTGGTCCCGGCTCGCGAACAGCACCTCGGCGGCCATCTTGATCGTGGTCAGCGGGGTCCGCAGCTCGTGCGAGACATCGGACACGAACTGGCGTTGCACCTGGGACAGATCCTGCAGCGCGGTCATCTTCTCCTGCAGGCTGGCGGCCATCTCGTTGAACGACGTGGCCAGCGCGGCCAGCTCGTCCACCCCGCGTACCGGCATGCGCTCGCCGAGGTTTCCCGTGGACAGCCGCTGGGCGCCCCGCGCCGCGCGCCGGACCGGGGTCACGACCCACCGGGTGACCAGCCCGGCGATGGCCGCGAACAGGAACACCAGCGCGATGCCGGCCAGCAGGAACGTCCGCTGGACCTGCGCCAGGGTCTGCTGCACCTGAGTCAGCGGGAAGAAGTAGTACAGCTGGTAGTAGCTGCCGACCGGGACGCCGTAGACCAGCCCCGCCACCGGCGTCGCCGAGGACGGGTAGCTCATGGTGGTGAACGTGAAGCTCGGTGTGGACTTACCCTTCCTCTGCAACTGGCCTACCTTGCTGACCAGCCGGTCCGGGATCTGGCCGATGCCGGCGGTCTGGCCGGCCCGGTAGATCGGCGGGCCCCGGTAGCCGGCCGCGAGCATGAGCGAGACCGCGTACGGGCTCTCGGCGTCGGGCGCGGGCTGCAGCTTGCTGACGATCGTGTCCATGAGCTGGGCGCTCCCGCCGTTGGGGATGGCGTCCACCCCGGCCTGGCTCTCGGCGGTGACCAGCCCGTTCTCGACCACGTTGCCGGCCTGCAGCTCCTTGGCCTGCAGCTGGTCGGAGGTGATCTGCTGCATCAGGAAGAACCCGAGCAGCGTGACCGCGACCGCCGAGATGATCAGCGTGGTGGTGATCACGCGCAGCTGCAGCGACCGGAGCCAGCGTGCGCGGAGGACGCCGTGGACGACGGTGAGCCGCCGACGCAGCCCGGCCGCGCGGCGCAGGGCCAGCCGGCGCAGCCGGGCGATCGCGTCTGGCACCGTGGCTGCTACCAGCGCACCCGCAGGTGTCGCGCCGTCGGCGCCGCCGCTGGTCGCTGCCCCCTTCATGTCCTTCCTCCGCTGAACGGGCACCGGGCACGGCCGGCCGTGCCGCGGATCAGCCCGGTCCTGCCTTGTACCCGACGCCACGGACCGTCACCACGATCTCCGGGCGTTCCGGATCCTTCTCGATCTTCGCACGCAGCCGCTGGACGTGGACGTTGACGAGCCGGGTGTCCGCCGCGTGCCGGTATCCCCACACCTGCTCGAGCAGCACCTCGCGGGTGAATACCTGGCGCGGCTTGCGGGCCAGCGCGACGAGCAGGTCGAACTCCAGCGGCGTGAGGTTCAGCGGCTCGCCGGCCCGGGTCACCGCGTGCCCGGCGACGTCGATGCTGACGTCACCGATCTGCAGCGTCTCCGGGGCCGGGTCCTCGGTCCGGCGCAGCCGGGCCCGGATCCTCGCGACCAGCACCTTGGACTGGAACGGCTTCACGATGTAGTCGTCCGCGCCCGACTCGAGGCCGAGCACCACGTCGACCGTGTCGCTCTTGGCGGTGAGCATCACGATCGGTACTCCGGACTCGGCGCGGATCTGCCGGCAGACGTCGATGCCGTCCATGCCCGGCAGCATCAGGTCGAGCAGCACGAGATCCGGGTGGGTATCGCGGAACATGTCCATCGCCCTGTCGCCGTCGGCGACGAACGTGGGCTCAAACCCCTCCCCTCGGAGCACGATGCCCAGCATCTCGGCGAGGGCGGCGTCGTCATCGACGACCAGCACGCGACCTTTCATGGCACCCATCGTTCCACGTAAGCATCGGCTAGGGGACTGTCTGGCCGACCCGATCCGGCCACTAGCACACGCAGCGTACCTGCACCGACGGGCTGCGCAACCCCCCGCTCGGTCACGATCGCGGTGATCAGCCCGGGCGGTGTCACATCGAACGCAGGGTTGTACGCGGGGGTTCCCGCGGGCGCGACCGGCACGCCGGCCAGGCTGGTGACCTCCTCCGGCGGCCGGCGCTCCACCTCGATCGCGGCCCCGTCCGGGGTGGCCAGGTCGACGGTGGAGACCGGCGCGACCACCACGAACGGCACCCGGTGATGGCGGGCCAGCACCGCCAGGCCGTACGTGCCCACCTTGTTCGCCACGCTGCCGTCCGCGGCGATCCGGTCGGCGCCGGTCAGGACGATGTCGACCTGGCCGGCGGCCAGCAGCGACGCGGCCGCCGCATCGGCCAGCACCGCGTGCGGCAGGCCGGCCCGCCGCGCCTCGTACGCGGTCAGCCGCGCGCCTTGCAGCAGCGGCCTGGTCTCATCGATCCAGAGCTGGGCGAGCCGCCCCGCCCGGTGCGCCGCGAGGATCACCGCGAACGCGGTGCCCTCGCCGCCGGACACCAGGGCCCCGGTGTTGCAGTGCGTCAGTACCCGCGCCCGGGGCGGGACCAGGGCCAGGCCGTGACGTGCCATCGCAACGCTGGCCGCCGCGTCCTGGCCCGCGATCGACCGGGCCTCGGCGACCACGGCGGCCGCGGCGGCCCGTTGCGGATCGTGGTGGTGATCATGCAGGGCCTGCTGGTAGGCGGCCAGCGCACGGCGGACGCCCCAGCCCAGGTTCACCGCGGTCGGCCGGGCGCCCTCGAGGGCCGCGGCGGCCGCCGTCACATCGTCCCCGCGGTACGCCGCGAGCGCGACGCCGAACGCGCCGGCCACGCCGAGCATCGGCGCCCCGCGGACCACCAGGCGGCGGATGGCCTCCACCAGGGACGGGACATCAGCACAGGTGACGACCGCCTCCGCGGCCGGAAGCCGGGTCTGGTCCAGCAGCGCGACCGCCGGGCCCTCGGGCGGGGCGAGCCAGCGCAGCGCGGGTGTCTCCACACCTCGAGTGTGCGCTGGCGCGGGCTCGCCCGCCAGTTACGACCCGTGCCGCCAGGACTCGAGGTACTCCTTCTGGGCGGGCGTCAGGTCGTCGATCTCGGCGCCTTGCGAGGCGAGCGCGAGCGTGGCGATCTGGGTGTCGATCTCGGCCGGCACCTCGTGCACGCCTGGTTCCAGGCTCAATATCTGCCCGCCCGGCCCACCCTGCCCGCCCGGCCCGTCCCGCCCGCCCGGCCCACCCCGCCCGCCCGGCCCACCCCGCCCGCCCGGCCCGTCCCGGCCGCCCGGCCCGTCCCGGCCCTGCGTTCCGTCCCGGCCCGGCCCGGCGAGCCAGGCCAGCGCGAGCGCCTGCACCGCGAACGACAGGTCCATGACCGCGGCCGGGTTGCCCTCGGCGGCGACCAGGTTGACCACCCGGCCCTCGGCCAGCAGGATCAGCCGCCTGCCGTCCCGCAGGAGGTACTCGTCGGCGTGCGGGCGGACGTCCGGGTGGACCGCGGCGGAAAGCTCGGCCAGCGCGCGCACGTCGATCTCGACGTCGAAGTGACCCGCGTTGGCCAGGATCGCGCCGTCGCGCATCACCGCCATGTGCCCGGACCCGATCACGTCCCGGGATCCCGTCGCGGTGATGAACACCTGCCCGAGCGGCGCCGCCTGCGCCATCGGTAGCACCCGGAACCCCTGCATGAGCGCGGCCATCGCCCGGACCGGGTCGACCTCGGTGACGATCACCTGGGCGCCGAGCCCCCGGGCGCGCTCGGCGATCCCGCGGCCGCAGGGCCCGTAGCCGGCCACCACCACGACCTGCCCGGCCAGCAGGGTGTTGGTCGCCCGGAGGATCCCGTCGATCACCGACTGCCCGGTGCCGTAGAAGTTGTCGAACATGCGCCTGGTGCGCGAGGCGTCCGCCGCCACCACCGGGAACGCGAGCGTGCCCTCGGCCGCCATCCGGCGCAGCCTGGCCACCCCGGTCGTGGTCGACTCGCAGCCGCCGCGCACCCCGGCGAGCAGTTCGGGGCGCTCGGCGTGCAGCGTGTTCACCAGGTCGCAGCCGTCGTCGATGACCAGGCGGGGCGCGGCGTCCAGGGTCCGGTGAATGTGCTCGTAGTAGGTGCGCCGGTCGACCCCGGACCGCGCGTGGACGGTGACCCCGGGGCAGGCGGCCAGGGCCGCCGCGATGTCGTCCTGGGTGGACAGCGGGTTGGACGCGGCCAGGTGCAGCCGCCCGCCGCCCGCGGTGAGCAGGTTCACCAGGACCGCGGTCTCCGCGGTCACGTGCAGGCAGGCGGCGACCGCGGTGCCGGCGAACGGCTGCTCCCGCTCGAAGGCGTTGCGGATCAGGCCGAGTACGGGCATGGACCGCTCGGCCCATCCGATCCGGGCCAGGCCCGCGCTGGCCAGGCCCGGATCGGCGACCTCGGATGGCGGCGCCGCCGGCGCGCTTTCGGGCTCTTCCCCGTGGCCGGACTGGACCGCGGCGCCGCGCCGCCCCGTGCTCATGCTCCGCCGATCAGTACCGGTAGTGGTCCGGCTTGTAGGGACCCTCGACCGGCACGCCGATGTAGTTGGCCTGCTCCTTGGTCAGGGTGGTGAGCCGCACGCCGAGCGCGTCCAGGTGCAGCCGCGCCACCTTCTCGTCCAGGTGCTTGGGCAGCACGTGCACGCCCAGCGGGTACTCCTCGCCCCGGGTGAACAGCTCGATCTGCGCGATGACCTGGTTGGTGAAGCTGTTCGACATCACGAAGCTGGGATGGCCGGTGGCGTTGCCCAGGTTCAGCAGCCGCCCCTCGGACAGGATGATCACCGCGTGCCCGTCCGCGAAGGTCCACTCGTCCACCTGCGGCTTGATGTTGGTCCGGCGGATTCCGGGCACCCGGGCCAGGCCCGCCATGTCGATCTCGTTGTCGAAGTGGCCGATGTTGCCGACGATCGCCTGGTGCTTCATCTGGCTCATGTGCTCGGCGGTGATGATGTGGTAGTTGCCGGTCGCGGAGACGAAGATGTCGGCGCTGGCCACGACGTCCTCCAGGCGGGCGACCTGGAAGCCGTCCATGGCCGCCTGCAGCGCGCAGATCGGGTCGATCTCGGTCACGATCACCCGGGCGCCCTGGCCGCGCAGCGACTCCGTGCAGCCCTTGCCGACGTCGCCGTAGCCGCACACCACCGCGACCTTGCCGCCGATCAGCACGTCGGTGGCCCGGTTGATGCCGTCGACCAGCGAGTGCCGGCAGCCGTACTTGTTGTCGAACTTCGACTTGGTCACCGAGTCGTTCACGTTGATCGCCGGGAACCGCAGCGTGCCCGCCGTCGCCATCTCGTACAGCCGGTGCACGCCGGTGGTGGTCTCCTCGGTGACCCCCTTGATCTGCGCGGCGGCCGCGGTCCACTTGCCCGGGCTGGCGGCCAGTGACGCGCGCAGCACGGACAGCACGACCTGCCACTCCTCGGGGTCGTCGTCGGCCGCGTCCGGTACCGCGCCGACCGCCTCGAACTCGGCGCCCTTGTGCACCAGCAGCGTGGCGTCCCCGCCGTCGTCCAGCAGCATGTTCGGCCCGGGTTCCCCGGGCCAGGTCAGCGCCTGCTCGGTGCACCACCAGTACTCCGGGAGGGTCTCGCCCTTCCAGGCGAACACCGGGATGCCCTTCGGGTCCTCCGGGGTGCCGTCCGGGCCCACGGCGACCGCGGCCGCGGCGTGGTCCTGGGTCGAGAAGATGTTGCAGCTGGCCCAGCGGACCTGCGCGCCGAGCGCGGCCAGCGTCTCGATCAGCACCGCCGTCTGGATGGTCATGTGCAGCGACCCGGTGATCCGGGCGCCGCGCAGCGGCTGGGCGCGGGCGAACTCCTCCCGCACGGCCATCAGGCCCGGCATCTCGTGCTCGGCCAGCCGGATCTCGTTGCGGCCGAACTCGGCGAGCGACAGGTCGGCGACCTTGAACGGGACGGCCTCGGTAGGCATGCGGCACTCCTTCGGGTCCAGCGCGGATCTTCTCGGTTGACACCCCGACGCTACGGGAGGAACGCCGGTGATCGCACGCCAGATGGGCTGTTTCTAACAAGAAATTGTAAGATTTCATGCCATGCGCATCACGGAAGCCGCGCGGCGCCTCGGCACCTCGCCCCGGATGCTCCGGTACCGGGAGTCCCTGGGCCTGCTGCCGGCGGTCCGCGAGCCGCTCTCGCCGTGGCGTCCGGCCCGTCCCGCGCCGCCCCTGCTTCCGGCCGCGTCGCCGCCCGCGGCCGTGGCCGCCACGCCACTCGCTCCCATGGCCGCGCCACCGCCTGGGTCCGTGGCCGCGGCAGCGCCCGGGCCCGCAGCCGCGGCCGCGCACCGGCAGTTCGGCGAGCGTGACCTGGACGCGGTCGCGCTCGCGCTGGCGATCGAGCGCCGCTACGACATCAGCCCGGCCGCGCTGGCGTTCGGCCTCCGCGTGCTCACCGAGCCGGGGGTGCGGGCCGAGGTAGCCGAGCTGGGCCGCAGGATCGGCCGCATCCAGGCGCCCGCCGCCCGCGCGCTCGACTTCGAGCAGGAGCGGGCGCTCCGCCTGCTCAGCATGTCCCAGCACCCGCAGCGCCCGCCCGCCCGCCGGCCTGGCCGCCGCTGACCCCGCCGGCCCCGCGTCGGCCCGTTATGGCTTGATCATCGTCACATGTCACGCGTTCCGGTCGGTTTTCCGGGCGGTATGCCCGGATTGCGGAATCCGAGCGCGTGATGTGCGTGCCGGCCGATGATGGACGGGTTCTCCGGCATGTGGTCGTGACCGATGGGGGGCTCAGGCGGGAGGGTTGCGGCGGGCGGCGCGCAGGGAACGGCTGGCGCGCGGCGAGGAGCGGCGGGCGGCCCGCACCGCGGGGTCGGCGAGATCGGCGCGCGCTTCCAGGTACAGATCGGGTTCCAGGTAGATCAGCTCGGCGATCGGCACCGCGGCCCGGACCCGGCGCTCGGCCGCGTCGATGCCCGCGACGAGGGCGGCGGCGCTCTGCTCGCGGCTCACCGCGATCTTCGCGCCCACCAGCAGCGTGTCCGGGCCGACGTGCAGGGTGCGCAGGTGAATGACCCGGTCCACCTCGGGGCCGTCCTCCAGGGCCGCCACGATGGCCCGCTCCACGTCGGCAGTGGCCGACTCCCCGATCAGCAGGCTCTTCATCTCGATCGCCAGGATCACCGCCACGCACCCGAGCAGGACGCCGATCCCCAGCGAACCGGCCCCGTCCCAGCGCCCGTTGCCGGTGATCCAGGTCAGCACCACGCCGAACAGGGCCAGCACCAGCCCGATCAGCGCCGCGAAGTCCTCGAGCAGGACGGCGGGCAGCTCGGGCGCCTTGGCGCGGCGGATGAAACTGGGCCAGGCAGCGCCGTCCCCTGCGTCTGCTTCGACTCCATGATCGCGGTCCGGAACGAGAACCCCTCCAGGAGGCCCGCGATGCCGAGCACGACCAGGGCCACGACCGGCGATGTCCAGCCGCTCGGGATGGAGCATCCGGTGCATGCCCTCGTAGACGGGAGAACGCGGCACCGACCGTGAACAGCACCACCGCCACGAGGAACCCGTAGAAGTAGCGTTCCGCGCCGAAGCCGAACTGATGCTCCTCGGTCTCCTCGCGCCGCGCCCGGCTGCGGCCGATCAGCAGCAGCGCCTGATTGCCCGAGTCGGCCACCGAGTGGACCGACTCGGCCAGCATCGACGCCGACCCGGTGATCACGAACGCGGCGAACTTCGTGGCCGCGATGCCGAGATTGGCCGCGAACGCCGCCAGCACGGTCCGCAGGCCACTCCCCGGGCCCGGGGCCCGCTGGCCGGCGGTCATGGGCGCCCGGGCCGGCCCGCGGCCGCGGCGCTAGCCTTTGGCCGGGTCGCGCGCCTCGTCGACGAGCATGACCGGGATGTCGTCGCGCACCGGGTAGGCCAGGCCGCAGTCCGCCCCGGTGCAGACCAGCTCGCTGGCCTCCTCGTCGACGCGCACCGGAGAGTGGCACTTCGGGCAGACCAGGATCTCGAGCAGCCAGTCATCGATCTTCACTGCAGTCTCCCTTGGCGTCGAGGGGTCGGCACGGCTCCGCCTAGTCCGCATCATCGTGCACGATACGCAGGACCTGGTCGCGGACATCGGTCAGGGTCTGCTCGTCCGGCGCCTCGACGTTGAGCCGCAGCAGCGGCTCGGTGTTCGACGGGCGCAGGTTGAACCACCAGTCGCCGCGCGCCACCGTCAGCCCGTCGAGGTCGTCGATGCAGACGCCGTCGGTGCCCGCGAACGCGGCACGGACCCGCTCCGTGGTCTCCCGCTGATCGCGGACCTCGCTGTTGATCTCGCCCGAGGACCGGTACCGGGCGTACGCCGACAGCAGCGCCGACAGCGGCCCGTCCTGCGATCCGAGCGCGGCGAGCACGTGCAGCGCCGCCAGCATGCCCGAGTCGGCGAACCAGAAGTCGCGGAAGTAGAAATGCCCGGAATGCTCGCCGCCGAAGATCGCCCCGGTCTCGGCCATCTCCGCCTTGATGAACGAGTGCCCGACCCGCGTCCGCACCGGCACGCCGCCGTGCGCGGACACGATCTCCGGGACGGCCCGCGAGGTGATCAGGTTGTGGATGATGGTGGCGCCGGGCTCCCGGGCGAGCTCGGCCACCGCGATCAGCGCGGTCAGCACCGAGGGCGAGACGATCTCGCCCCGCTCGTCGACCACGAAGCAGCGGTCGGCGTCGCCATCGAAGGCCAGGCCGATGTCCGCGCCGGAACGGACGACCGCCCGCTGCAGGTCGGCCAGGTTCTTCGGCTCGATCGGATTCGCCTCGTGGTTCGGGAACGTGCCGTCCAGCTCGAAGTAGAGCGGCACCAAGGTGATCGGCAGTCCCTCGAACACCTTCGGCACCGTGTGGCCGGCCATGCCGTTGCCCGCGTCCACGGCCACCGTCAGCGGGCGGATGCCGGACAGGTCCACCAGCGTCTTGAGGTGGGCCGCGTACCCGGACAGCAGGTCGTGCGGCTCGATCGTCCCCGGCGCCACCCGGGCCGGCCGGACGCCGCGCTCGGCCATCGCGCGCAGCTCCGCGAGACCGGTATCGGCGCCGACCGGCCGGGCCCCCGCCCGGCAGAGCTTGATGCCGTTGTACTTGGCCGGGTTGTGGCTGGCCGTGATCATCGCGCCCGGGATGCCGAGGCTGCCGCTCGCGTAGTAGAGCATGTCGGTCGAGCCCAGCCCGCCGGACACCACGTCGGCCCCCTGGGAGACCGCGCCGAGCCCGAAAGCCTCGGCCAGCGGCCCGGAGGAGGTACGCATGTCGTGCACGGTCACGACGGCCGGCGCGCCGGTCAGCCGCGCGAAGGCCGCGCCGACGGCCTGCGCCACGCCCTCGTCGAGCTCGTCGGGTACCGTCCCGCGGATGTCGTATGCCTTGAAGATCTTCGCGTACTCGGCCACTAGGGATTGCCTCCGGTGGTTACCTTCAGCGGACTGAGGTTGCCTGCAGCGCCTGGCGGTCCGGGTCGCGGCGCATCCGGCCCACGATAGATGGACACCGAGCCTACCGGGCACGCCGCGGCAGCGGGGCCGCGCCGCCTAGCGCCGCCCGCTGTCCTGCGATGACGAGCGCAGCACCCGGAGATGGCCGCGGCGCCCGACCTCGACGCCCTGCCCGACGGGCTCGCCGTCCGCGCGCGGCGTCGTCGCCTCCATGACCGCGTTGGCCAGCGCCTCCAGGTCGTCCTCGGGCTCCTCGGCGGGACCGTCCGGGAGGCGGACCACCTCCCAGCCGATGGGCACGGTCATCCGGTCGGCGTGAGCGGCGCACAGGTCGTAGCAGTGCGGTTCCACGTAGGCGGCGAGCGGGCCGAGAACGGCCGTGGAGTCGCGGTAGACGTAGGTGAGCGTGTGCACCGCGGCCTGCTTGCACGCGGGCCTGCTGCAGCGACGAGAACTCAACATCCCGCCTCCCTCACGACCGCGGCGACGGCGGGCCAGCGAGTCCCGCGGCAGGCGGGCTCGCGTAGGTCGCTCACAAGGGCTGACGGTATCGATCCGCGGCCGGTAACGCCATCACCCGGGGCCCTGTTCGCGATCGTGTCTCGAGAGCCTGCCCCGGCCTGGCGGCCCGGATACTCTCGGTAACTGTGAACGATGGCAGCGGCCCGCCCGGAGGGGACCGGCGGGCGGCGCGGATCAAGCGGCGGGACTCTCACGGCCGGGGCCTGCGCGGCACGCTCACCCCGCAGGACCTGCCGCTCTACCGCAGCCGCGCGCAACGCTTCGACGACCTGGTGCTCGAGGCCGTGGCGCGGCTCGAGCCGCGCTGGGAGGCGGAGCTGTCCGGCGTCGAGTTCGCGGTCGAGGAGATCCCGGCCGCCGACCTGCCGGACGACGAGCCGGACCCGGTGCCGCTGGCCCGGCTCGATCCCGGCTCAGCCGCGGCGGGCGACCCGCGGCATCCCGCCCGCCCGGCTCGCATCGTGTTGTACCGCCGGCCGCTGATGGCCCGCGCCGACGACGAGGACGACCTCGGGGAGCTGGTGCTTGACGTGGTCGTCGAGGAGTTCGCGCGGCTGCTCGGCGTCGACCCGCAGGCCGTCGATCCGGGCTACCCCGAGGAGGACTGAGCGGAGGGCTCCGGCGCGGCCGGGGGGCCGTTCCCCCGGGCCGCGCTACGGGGTCCGGGGTCGCCCCCGGGGCAGCGCGGTCAGGGCGTCAGGGCAGCGCGGTCGTCACCGAGTTGCGCACGGGCGGGAGCGGGACCCAGGTCAGCGAGCTCGGCACGGCGAGGATGGACCGCACCACGCCGGCCTGGGTGACCACCCGTCCGGCGTAGACCGGGCCCGAGCCGGCGAGCGGGGTGACCACAACCGCGAACGCTGATGGCCGGCCGGCCCCGCGCGGCGGGGCCAGCGTGATGACTACGGTGTGCCCTGCGGCCACGGCCACCGTGCGGGGCGGCACGCTGGCCGGGCCCGCGGCCGTCAGCTCGGTCACCTGCACCTGGGCGGCGCCCCGGGGGGCCGAAAGCACCAGCGCGGAGGTGCCACCCGAGCTGCCCGGATTGCCGGCGATCACGCCCTGCTCCTGCACCGGCGCGGCCGCGGCGGCGAACGTGCCGGGCGCGCCGGGCGCGCCGCCCGGGACGCTCATGGAGACGGTTACCGGCACGCTGGCGGAGACCTGGATGGCGGCCGGGACCCCGGCGAGCGAGGGCAGCGCTATCCCGACCGCTGACCCGCCGGGAAGGTCGATTCCGCTGCCGCCCGTCGGCTGGTATGAGCCTCTGGCGGTGACCGCGGTCACCTTGACCTGGGCGTTGCTCGCGCCGGGTACCGCGATGTAGAGTTCCCGCGCCCCGGGCGTTCCGGGCAGGCCTGGCAGTATCTGGCTGGTAGCCGGGATCGCGGCCGCAGGGAGCCACGCGCCCGGCTTGCCGCCGGTGGAGGTCTCCAGGACCGCGGCGACGACCCGGCCGACGCTAGTGGTCACGTTCAGCGCGACCACCCGCGACCCGTGCAGCAGCTTGCCCAGGGACTGGACCACGAGGCCGTGCGGCGGGACCCCGATCCCGGAGTCCGTGCTGCCGAGTATCGGCCCGCTGTCCGTAAGGATCTGGACCGTCGCGTCAGCGGCCTGGCTGTCGGTGTTCATCAGGTAGAGCTGAATGTCGGCGACCGACTTCTGCCCTGGGCCGACGAACCAGAAATCGGTGCCGGGAGCCTGGCACTGCGCGGTGGCCAGCCCTCCGGGGCTCGTCTGCTCGGCTTCGAGCCCGCGCGCCATGGAGCCGGTGGCCTGGATCATCACGCCGCCCCGCGCCGGCCCGGTGCGGCGCCGGCGCGCCGGAGGAGGCCGCGAACTCCTGAGCCGACGCCCGGGGCGCAGCGGGCGCGGGCGCCACGTTCACCAGGGACAGCCGACCAGGTTGCGTGAGAACGTGCAGCGGAGCCGGCGCGGTGGCGGCGCCCGCCGCGGTCAGGCGCGTCACCTCGGCCTGGCCGGTGCCTGACGAGGCCGCGGCCAGCGCCAGCCCGGATGCCGTGGCGCCGGTCGAGCCCGGGGCCGGGCAGGCCCGGATCGCGGCGGACACGGTGGCCCGCGCCGGAGCCGACGTCCGCGAGCTGGCGCCCACGGCAGCGGAATGGCTGGCGCTGGCTAGGGCGAACTCCACGGCCAGGGCCATGACCACCAGCAGCGCCAGCACGTACTTGTTCGTGACGAGGCGCCTCACCAGGCGTCCCCTCCGGAATCGTGCTCCGGGACCGGCCATCGCGCCGGCTCGTCATCGCGCGGCGGCCCGGGACGGCGGTGGCGGCTGCGGCCCGCGGGCGGCAGCGGGTCGAGCGTATCGCCGCCTCCGGCCGACCAGTCAGACGGCTCTGACGCGGGCCAGCTGCCCTGATCGCCCGACGGCCACGGCGCGCCCGGATCCGGTGCGCCGGCCGCGGGCTCCGCGGGCCACGCCGAGCCGGCCTCGCTGTCGTCCGGCCACGACGCTCCCGTAGCCGCCGGCTCATCCTCGGGCCATGACGCTGCCGCCGCCCCGGCCGCCGCATCGTCCGCTGGCCACGCGGCCGCCGAGGCCGCCGGCTCATCCTCGGACCACGATGCCCCGCCGCCGGGCGCGTAGTCGTCCGGCCACGAACCCCCGCGGCCCGGCGCATCATCTTCCGGCCACGACACCGCGCCGGCCGCCTCCGCTCTTGACCACGACGCCACGGCGCCGACCGCGGCGTCGTCGGCCGGCCAGGCCGTCCCGGCGTCCGCCGCGTCGCCGCCCTCTGGCCATGGCGCCTGCGCGCCCGCCGGATCATCTCCCGGCCAGGCCACCTGCGGCGCGGGCGCGTCGGCCGCCGGCTCACCCTCGGGCCACGCCGCCCGGGAACGCGCCGGGTCGTTCCCTGGCGAGGTCTCCGCGACCGCGGGCCGCCGCCGGGCCGCCGGCCGCCGCGCCGGTCGCGCCGGTCGCGGCGCGGGCTTGACGTGGTATCCCGGTCCCGCCGCGGCGGGCGCGCGGCCCGGCCGCCGTGACCGCGGGCCCGGCGTCCGGCCGCCAGGTCGCCCTCGGCCGTCTCGCCGGCCGGGCCGGCACCGCGCGCCGCGGCCGCGGCGGGCGCGCTCTCCTCGGCCGACGTCCGGGACCCGGGCAGGGCCAGCGCGGCCACCACCGCCACCGCGACAAGCTCCAGAACCAGGATCAGGTCGCGGGCGGTCTGGTTGTGGCTGATGGTGAGCACGCCGCCGCCCGGCGGCAGCCGGAAGGCCTGCGCCCAGCTGCCCGCTGGGGAGGTTACTTGCGTCAGCGGCTTCCCGTTCAGCGTGGCTTCCCAGCCGCCGGCGGCTCGGCCAGCTCCAGTGTTCCGCCGGCCGCGGCGCCGGCACCCCCGAGAGGCCGACCGTCCCGGACGGCACGGCCACCACCGTGCCGTTGGGTTCCACCACGCGGACCCGCGCCGCCAGCGCGCTCAGGCGCCACACGTCAAAGGCGGGCGTCGCGCTGAGCGGCTGCAGGCCCGCGATCCCGTTGAGCTGCCGGGCCAGGCTCTGGTTGACCGGGGCCGGCAGCAGCACGAAGCCGATATCAAACTGGGCGAGCTGCTGGCTCTGGTCTTCCGCCTCGCCGCCGTTCGGGGCGACCAGGGTAGCCACGGCGGTGTTCAGGGCGGCCTGGGCGGCGGGCACCGGCGCCAGGTCCGGATCGCCGAGCGACGGGCTGGTCCCGCGCTGCAGCGAGTAGCTCACCTGGCTGCCGTCCGAGCGCAGCACCAGCGTCCTCAGCTGCAGGCCGCTGTCGGGCGCGGCGGTTACCACCGCGGGCACGACCGCGCCTGACACGGGGGCCACCGGCCCGCGAACGCCGCTGGTCACCCAGGACACGGCGGCGAGGACCGGCGTCGAGCAGGCCACGACGGCCAGCGCCCCCACCCCGATGCCGCGCAGGCCGACCCCGCCGCCCTTCTTGCCGCCTTCCGGCGTTCCCGCGCCGAGCCGGTCGCGGCGCAACAGCGCCTCGCCCACGATCACGCCCGCGAGCAGCAGGCCCATCGCGGCGATCAGCAGAGCCGCTCCCGGCCAGGCCGACACCGCGGGCTCGCCCGCGGCCGGCGTGATCATGACACGGCTCACGGCCAGCGCGATCGCCAGGCCGGCCAGCGCCACGCCCCAGCCCGCCAGCATGAGGCTCCGGCGCTTGCTCACCAGCAGCGCGGCCAGCGCGGCCACGAGGAGCCCGGCCGTCACCCAGATCGAGGGGAGGCCGGGGCCGCCCGGGCTCAGCAGCATCACCGAGCGAGCCGACAGGTCGTGGACGGCCAGGCCGGGCTGCTGCAGGCCTACCTCGAGCAGCAGCCCGGAGGGATTCGACGCGGCGTGGAGCGTCCACGGCAGGAGCAGCACCGGCGGCACCAGCGCGACGATCGCCAGGTTGCGCCACATGGCGGGACGAGCGGCGATGAGCGCGAGGGCGGCGGCGAAGGCCACGATCCAGACCAGCGGGACGAACGCGGCCGCGACCGCGACCGTGAGCCCGGTGGCCCAGGCAGCGCGGCGGGCCCGGCGGGCGGGCTCGGTCAGCACCCGCCCGGCTTGCAGCGCGATCACCGGAAGCAGCACGAAGACCACGGCCGTGCCGATCCGGCCGGCGGCGATCGTGCCGGTGGCCACGGGCAGCAGCGCGTAGGTGGCCGCCGCCCAGACCCGGACCGGCGTGGAGTGCGTGACCCGCCGCACCGCGAGGAACGCGGTGACGCCGGCCAGCGGCACGCAACCGAGCAGGATCACGTCAACGGCGAGCCACGGCTTGCCGCCGAGCACGGTAGCCAGCACGGCGACGACCGCCAGGTACGGGGGCGCGCTGTCCCCGGAGCCGATCCCTACCGGATGGAAGCCCTGCAGGTACTCGTGCCACAACGCGGCGGCGCCGCCCCAGGCGGGAACCAGCGCGCCGCCGCCGAGCGGCCCCAAGCCGATCAGCGAGCGCTCGGCCACCAGGGACAGCACGGTCAGGCCCAGGAACAGGAGCACGCCGGGATTGGTCAGGATGCGCTGCGCCAGCCCGGTGTCGGTGAGCAGGAAATCGGCCTCGGCGTCGGGATCGTCGGTGGCGTGGTGCGAGCCCGCCGTGTCCGCCGGGCCAGACCTGGAAAACGCCGACGCGGCGAATTCCATGGCCCGGCGCACCGACCTCCCCGGCGGCAGGTCGGCGCGCAGCCGCGCGTAGCCCGCCCGCCGGCCGAGCGCCCGGCGGCGGCGCAGCGCCAGCAGCCGGAACGGATGGCCGAACACGGAGCCAACGGCGGCCAGCTCGTCCAGGCCCGCGGCCACGCGCTTGGCAAGCAGGAAGTACAGCGCGCGCAGCGTGGAGATGGTCAGGTTGCCGACCGCTGACGCGAGCATGGGCAGCGCGGGCAGGTTCCCGATCAGGGTCAACATCGCGTTGCGCCGGTCGAGCTGGCGGGGACGCCGGGCGACCGATATCGGCCGCCGCCGCCGGGCGGACGCTTCCACGTGGTAGACGACGGCGTCGGTGATCACCCGCACCCGGTAGCCCGCGGAGTGGACCCGCCAGCAGAAGTCGACGTCTTCCCGGAACAGCGCCATGCCGGTGTCGAAGCCGCCCACCGAGTCCCAGACGTCACGCCGGATCAGCATGCCCGCGCTGCTCACGGCCAGGCAATCGCGGTCCCCGTCGTGCTGCCCCTGGTCCACCTCGCGCGGCTCGACGCCGGTGATCCGGCGGCCCGCGGTATCGATGGTGATCCCGGCCTCGAGGATCACCTGCCGGTCGGCCCAGTCCTTGACTTTGGGCCCGAGCACCGCGGCCGACCGGGTCTCCGCGGCCCCCCGGAGCAGTTGCTCCAGGGCGTCGGGCGCGGGCTCGCAGTCGTCGTGCAGCAGCCACACCCATTCCGCCCGCTCCGCTCCGGGCACGCCCGCCGAGCCGGGGACGTTCACGTTCGCCGCGCCGTGCTGCAGGGCACGGGTAACCGCCTCGCCGTAGCCCGTGACGCGGTCCATGCCGAAGACGACGCTCCGGCCGAGCAGGTCGGCCAGTACCGAGCCGCTGCGGTCCCGGCTGCCGGTGTCGACGGCGACGACGCGCTGCACCGGCCTGCTCTGATCGAGCAGGGACTCGATGACGCGCGGCAGCCTCGCGGCGCCGTCATGGGCGACGATCACCGCGGTTACGACGTGCTGCGAGTAGGTCTCGTTCGGCGACAAGTAGGTCCGCTCGCTGTTCAGAAGGCCACCTGCAGGCCGGCGGGAGGGCGTTGCGGTCCGGTCAGGCAGGGCGAAGGTACCTCGTGAACAATACGCGAAGGGGGGGTATCAGGACGGCCAGATGCCGTGCTTGGCCCCGGTTCCCCGGGACCTGCGGCGGGCACGGGCCGTGCGCCGCCGAGTCGGCCGGGCTACATAGCCTCGCGCTTGAGCCGCCTGCGCTCGCGCTCCGACAGCCCGCCCCAGATCCCGAAGCGCTCGTCGTGCTCGAGAGCGTACTCCAGGCACTCGGCCCGGACCTCGCAGCTGCGGCAAACCTTCTTGGCCTCCCGGGTCGAGCCTCCCTTCTCCGGGAAGAACGCCTCCGGATCGGTCTGCGAGCAGAGCGCTCGATCCTGCCAGCCCGACTCTCCGGCATCGTCAGCGTCGATGCCGAACCCGTCGTGCACCAGCGAGACGATGACGTCAGCCATAGCGCACCTCCAGCCCCCTCCCGTTAACCCCGTCGGCCCGCGCCGCTTCCCCCGGGCACGAGAATTACACAGTTGAAATTACACCCGCGTGTCTTGCGGTACGTCAAGGGGGATACGTGATAATGGCCGCCCGGTTGGTCGGGATGACCGGGTTTCTGGGGGGCTCACGGGAAGCCCGGCCGGGCCAGTTGCGAGACTTCGGGCATGCGCATCACCGTTCTGGCCGGCGGCGTCGGCGGCGCCCGCTTCCTGCGCGGCCTGAAGGCCGCCGCGCCCGGCGCCGAGATCACGGTCATCGGCAACACCGGCGACGACATCAGCCTGTTCGGCCTGCACGTGAGCCCGGACCTGGACACCGTCATGTACACGCTGGGCGGCGGGATCAGCGAGGAGCAAGGCTGGGGGCGGGCCGACGAGACCTTCACCGTCTTGCCCGAGCTCGCCGCCTACGGGGCCGGGCCCGACTGGTTCAGCCTCGGCGACCGTGACTTCGCCACGCACATCGCACGGACCAGCATGCTGCGGGCGGGCGCGGAGCTGTCCGCGGCCACCAGGGCGCTGTGCGAGCGGTGGCGACCCGGCGTCACCCTGCTGCCGATGACCGACGACCGGGTCGAGACCCACGTGACGCTCGATGAGGGTGGCGGCGGGGAGGACGGGACAAGGCCGGCCGGACCGTGCACTTCCAGGAATGGTGGGTCCGGATGCACGCCGCCGTCCCCGCAGCCGCGATCACGTTCACGGGGGCCGAGACGGCGGCGCCCGCGCCGGGCGTGCTCGACGCGATCGCCGCCGCCGACTGCGTGCTGCTTCCGCCGTCGAACCCGGTGGTCAGCGTCGGGGCCATCCTCGCGGTTCCCGGGATCGCCGCCGCGGTGCGCGCCAAGACCGTGGTCGGGGTCTCGCCGATCATCGGCGGGGCGCCGGTACGCGGGATGGCCGACGCGTGCCTGGCCGCGATCGGCGTCCAGACGACCGCCGCCGCGGTCGCCGCGCACTACGGTGCCGGGCTGCTCGACGGCTGGCTGGTCGACGACCAGGACAAGGCGGCGGCCGACGACCCCCGGCTGGCCGGGATCGCGGTCCGGGCGCTGCCGCTGTTCATGACCGACCTGGCGGCGTCCGCCGAGATTGCGCGCGCTGCCGTGTCGCTCGCGACGGAGTTGCGATGAAGGGGCTAGGGGAGGCGGGCGGGGAGCTCACCGTCACGGGCGTCCCGGGGCTGCCGGAGATCTCGCCCGGCGCCGACCTCGCGGGACTGATCGGCGAGGCCGCGCCCGGCCTGCGGGACGGCGACATCCTGGTCGTCACGTCCAAGATCATCAGCAAGGCGGAGGGCCGGGTGGTCCGCGCGGACCGGGAGCGCGCGATCGACGGCGAGACGGTGCGGGTGGTGGCGCGGCGCGGCCCGACCCGGATCACCGAGACCCGGCACGGCCTGGTCCTGGCGGCCGCCGGGGTGGACAGCTCGAACACGGCGCCGGGCACCGTGGTGCTGCTGCCGGAGGACCCGGACGGCTCGGCCCGGCGGCTGCGCAAGGCGCTGGCCGAGCGGCGCGGGGTCAGCGTCGGGGTGGTCATCACCGACACCATGGGCCGGCCGTGGCGCGTCGGGCAGACCGATACCGCGATCGGCGCGGCCGGGCTGGCGCCGCTGCGCGACCACCGCGGCCAGCCCGACACGTTCGGCAACACCATGGAGGTGACGATCGCGGCCGTCGCCGACGAGATCGCCGCCGCAGCCGACCTGGTCAAAGGCAAGACCGCGCAGGTGCCGGTGGCGATCGTGCGGGGCCTGGCCGAGCTGGTGACCGGGTCCGACGGCCCGGGGGCCGCCGCGCTGATCCGGCCCGCCGCGGAGGACATGTTCCGCCTGGGCGCCGCCGACGTGCTCTATGAGCGCCGGACCGTCCGCGAGTTCACCGCCGAGCCCGTCGACCCGGGAGCGGTCCGCCGCGCGATCGCGGCGGCGCTGACCGCGCCGGCCCCGCACCACAGCGAGCCGTGGCGGTTCGCGGTGGTGGAATCGCAACGGGCCAGGACCGCGCTGCTGGACGACATGCTCGCGGCGTGGACCGCGGACCTGCGCGGCGACGGGTTCACCGAGGAGCAGATCGCCCGGCGGGTCCGGCGCGGCGAGCCGCTGCGCCGGGCGTCGCTGATCATCGTGCCGTGCCTGGTCGCCGACGCGGCCCACCCCTACCCGGACCAGCGGCGCTCGGCCGCCGAGCGCGCGATGTTCCTGGTCGCGATGGGCGCGTCGGTGGAGAACCTGCTCGTGGCGCTCGCGGTGGAAGGGCTCGGGTCGTGCTGGGTGTCCAGCACGCTGTTCTGCCCGCAGGTGGCCGCGGGTTCGCTCGGCCTGCCGCCCGGCTGGGAGCCGATGGGCGCGGTCGGCGTCGGCCACCCCGCCGCGCCCGCGCGGCCCCGCCCCGACCGCGACCCGGAGCGGTTCCTGATAACGCTCTGATTCATGATCGTGGAGAGTTTTCGGCGG
>CAWIDQ010000101.1:0-19611 GCA_963834695.1 uncultured Actinomycetota bacterium | reverse complement strand
GCCGAACGCAAGGCCGCCATGGTCAGCAACATGCTCGTGGTCCTGTGCAGTGACCACTCAACCCAGCCGGTCGTCAACACTGTACCTGACTCGTAACTCGCCCGGGCCGACGCGTGGCAACCGAACGGAAGACGATCCTCCTCCGGCTAGACCCGGCGGTGCATGACGCGCTGGCCCGCTGGGCGGCCGACGAACTGCGCAGCACCAACGCGCAGATCGAGTTCATGCTGCGCCGGGCGCTCGCCGACGCCGGGCGGCTCCCGGCCAAGGTCTCCCCCGTGCGCCGCCCCGGCCGCCCGCGGAAGCAGCCAGAGGACTGACCTGCATGGTCATCACGCGGCACAGCGGCCGGTGGACCCTGGAGGATCGTTTCGCCTCCCCCGGCACTACCTGCCGGTCGAGGTCCCCGATGGTGCGTGCGGGCTGCGGGCCGAGCTGGAGTACGAGCGGTCCCGGGCCGCGCTTGACCTGGGCTGCATCGCGCCCCGCGGGTTCCGCGGCTGGTCGGGCGGGGCCCGCCGGTCGTTCGTGATCAGCCCGGGCGCCGCGACGCCCGGCTACCTGCCGGGTGATCTGGAGCCGGGGACCTGGCACGTGATGATCGGCTTGCACCGGGTACCGCCCGGCGGGGCCGAGTACGTGCTGACCGTGCAGGTCAGCACCACGCGCGGTGAGCTGGTACCGCCCCCGCCGCCCGACCCGCTGCCCCCGCTGGCCGACCGGCCGCCCGGCCGCGAGCTGCCTGCCGAGCCGCGGACCGCGCTGGCTGGCGGGTGACCTGCACACGCACACCGTGCACTCGGACGGCGCGATGACCGTACCGGAGCTGGCCAGGTTCGCGGCCGGGCAGGGCCTCGACTTCATCGCGGTCACCGACCACAACACGATCAGCCATCATGCGGAGCTGCCGGCCGTGGCCGCGGCGCACGGGATCATCCTGCTGCCCGGCCAGGAAGTGACCGTGCAGGCCGGCCACGCGGGCGCGCTCGGCGACATCGGCTGGATCGACTTCCGCGAACCCGCCGACTCCTGGCTGGACGCCACGGAGCGGGCGGGCGGGCTGCTGTCCGTGAACCATCCGATCGGCGGGCCGGTGAGCTGGACCATCCCGATGACCAGGCACCCGCCCCTGGCCGAGGTCTGGCACTGGAGCTGGCTTGACCCGCACTGGACGACGCCGCTGGCCTGGTGGCTGGCCTGGATCCTGCGGTGATCCCGGTCGGCGGGAGCGACTGGCACCGGCCCGGCGCCGACGCCCCGCCGGGATCGCCGACCACCTGGGTCGAGTGCGCCGGCGACGATCCCGGCGCGGTGCTGGACGGACTGCGCCAGGGCCGGACGGCGATTTCCGCGAGCCGGGACGGGCCGGTCCTGCTCCGGCTGGACGACGGGTTCGTCGCAGCCGGGGCGGACGGCACGATCCTGGTCGGCCCGGACGGACCGCGGGCGAGAGTGCGCGGCGGGATGGCCAGGTTCCCGGGAAGCGCGGGGTACCACCGGCTGACCGACGCCGCCGGCGCCACGCTGGCCCTGACGGCGTAGGCCACCGGGCCGGTCACCGCGGGCGAGCGGTGATCTCGAACACCGGGTAGCCGGGGGCAATCTCCAGCAGCTTGGCGTCAGGCGCGTCCGGGCCCACCCCGTCGAAGAACATCCCGACCTCGAACTTAAAGCGCCTCAGGTACTCGCGCAGCAACTCGGGCTTCTGCTGATCGGGCAGCTCGGTGGCGGTGAACGCCTCCACGCGCCGCCCCACCCGCAGCTCGCCGCCGCCTGCCACGCGCATGTTGCGTACCCACTGCGTCTGGCCGCGCGGCGACACCAGATACCGGCGACCCTCGTAGGTGAGCGGGTTTACCGGTGTGCTGCGCCATGCACCGCTCGTGCGGCCCCGCACGGACAGCACCCGGCTGCCTCGCAGGCTGATCCCGTGGCGGGTCAGCGTGGCCACGACCTCGTTGAACAGCGATCGCTCCGGGGGCGCCGGAAGCCATGATCGCCCGCCTGCTGATCGCCTGGACGCAGCTCTTCGGCATGATCAGCTTCGAGCTCTTCGGCCAGCTGGTCGGCAGCGCCGACCCGGCCGATGCTTTCTTCGGGTACGCGGTCGAGCAGATGGCCGACTTCATCGGGCTTCCCTGAGGCCATCCTCGGGCTGACCGCGCTTGGCCAGCAGGCGGCGGATCTGGTCTGCCTCGGTGCGGTTATGGTAGCGGCGCAGGATGCGCCCGCCGCCAAGGTCGTAAACGTCGGCGGAGCGGCCCGCGGCCAGCCGCCGCATCTCAGGAGGCACGGTGGTGACCGGGCCGGCGCAGGGCTGCAACAGCGCCACCCGGGCCTGCAGGATGGCTCGTCTCGACGCGACGTTGCCGACTTCGTCGGGTCGCTGCGGGCACTCCCCCGCGGCGATCGCCCGGTTCAGCCGGGCCCGCGCGTCAGCCTGGGTGATCACCTCGAAGATCATCTTTGGGTCCTGCTCCGACATGTCCCTGGTCCGGTCGAGCATGTCGCCCGCCTCGCCGACCCAGACGTTCTTGATGCCGCCGCCCTGCGTCCGGTCGAGCAGCACCGATACCACGTGCCCCCGGTCGGCGTACCAGAAGCTCGCGGTCACCGCCTCCTGCTGGCCGGCCGAGTCGCCGTAGGACCAGCAACGGCCCGGGCTCGGCTTGCCGATGGACCCGGCCCAGTCCGGCTCGCTGATCCCCGTGGCCGCCAGCCGGTCGGCGGCGGCGGAAGCCGTGTCCCGCAGGGACCCGGAGCCGACCGCGCCGAGCACACGCAGGGTCGCCAGCGCCTCGGGGGTAGCCGACTTCTCGGCGGCCGAGACGATCTCGTCCGCCTGCCCAGCAGCGGAACCGAACGCGGCCAGGATGTCTGACCCCCACAGCTCGGCGTCGAGCGGGCTTTCGACCTCGGTCAGCACGGCCCGCGCCTCGGTGAGCACAGCCGCGAGAGTGTCCGCGGGCGAGGCCCTGGCGAACACGGCCTCAAGCTCGGGATCATCGAACAGTGACCCAAACGGCTCATCTGGAGGCTGAGCAGTCATGTCCGCATCCTGTCACGATGAGGCGGCGCAGGGGGCCGCTGTTGCACGGCCGGGGCGAGCGGGATGGAACAATGAGCCCTTTTTCATCTGTCGACCTCGGGCCCAGGACGTGCGGGCAGCCCGCGGGGAGGATGAAAGAGTTCATTCCGTAGCGACCAGCTGGCCCGACGGAAAAGGATGCCTCGTGAAACCGACGCCGCGATGGGGAATCACGCTTCCGCTGCCAGGGATGGCCCTGGCCCAGCAACGGGAGATCGTCGCCGGGCTGCCCGCGCTCGGCTACACCGACGCCTGGTCCGCCGAGGTCAACGGCAGCGACGCGTTCACGCCGCTGGTCCTCGCCGCGCAGTGGGCCAGCGAGCTGCGGCTCGGCACCGCGATCGTGCCCATCTACACTCGCGGGCCCGGCCTGCTGGCCATGAGCGGCGCCACGCTGGCCGGCCTCGCGCCAGGCCGGTTCGTGCTGGGCGTCGGCACCTCGTCTCCGGTCGTGGTGGAGCAGTGGAACGCGGCCGAGCTGGCCCGGCCCTACCAGCGGGCGCGCGACATGCTGCGGTTCCTGCGCCAGGCGCTGACCGGGGAGAAGGTCACCGAGGAGTACCAGACGTTCCGGGTGACCGGGTTCCGCCTCGAGTCCCCGCCCGCCACGCCGCCCGCGCTGGCGCTCGCCGCGCTGCGGCCGCAGATGATCAAGCTCGCCGCGGCCGAAGCCGATGCGACGATCACGAACTGGCTGGCTCCCGGTGACGTGCCGAAGGTGCGGGCCGTCGCCGGCCCCGGCCGCGAGCTGGTCGCGAGGATCTTCGTCTGCCCCACGCCCGATGCCGGGGTGGCCCGCGCCATCGGCAGGCGGATGATCGCCGCGTACATGACCGTGCCCGCCTACGCCGCGTTCCACGCCTGGCTGGGCCGGGGCGAGGTCATGCGGCCGATGCAGGAGGCGTGGGCGGCAGGCGACCGCAAGGGCGCTCTGGAAAAGATCGGCGACGACCTCGTCGACGACCTCATCGTGCACGGCGCCCCCGAAGCCTGCCGGGAGCGAGTGGCTGAGTACCAGGCCTGCGGCCTGGACACGCCGGTTATCGCGGTCATCCCGCCGCCGGGAACCGACGCCGGGGGCGTCGCCAAGCTGGTGCGCCAGCTCGGCCGGGCCGGATAACCCGGCCGACCGGGTGCCGCTTTGAACCTTTTCATCCGTCCACCTCGGGCCAGAGTACGTGGGCGGCCGTGAGGAGGATGAAAAGGTCCAGTCAGAACGTGATGACCCCGCGCAGGATCCGCCCGGCCTCGATGTCGGCGTATCCCTGGTTGACCTGATCGAGCCGGTACGTCTCGGTGATCATCTCATCGAGCTTCAGGATGCCGTCGCGGTAGAGGCTCAGCAGCCGGGGAATCTGGACCCGGGGACTTTCCGCTCCGTACAGGCAGCCCTTGATCTCCTTGTTCATCATCGCCAGCAGGAACAGGTTGACGTCGGCCTGGGCCTGGGCGATCGGCGCCACCGAGGTGACCACGCAGGTGCCGCCCTTGCCGGTCAGCGTGAGCGCGGGCTCCAGCAGGTCCCCGCGCATCACCCCGAAGGTGCAGATGACCGAGTCGCACATCTCCCCCCAGGTCAGCTGGCCGACCCCGGCGATGGCCTCGTCCAGCGAGGAGTAGACGTGCGTGGCCCCGAACCGCAGGGCCTGCTCGCGCTTGAACTCCGACGGGTCGACGGCGATGATCCGCCGCGCCCCGGCCGCCCGCGCGCCCTGCACCGCGCCCATGCCGACCCCGCCGACGCCGAGGACCGCCACCGTGTCACCGGGCCGCACGCCCGCGCGGTTGACGGCCGAGCCGAACCCGGTGGCCACCCCGCAGGAGACCAGGGCGACCGCCGGCCACGGGATGTCCGGGTCCACCTTGACCACCGAGGTCTCCGCCAGCAGCTGTCGTTCCGCGAACGCACCGAGCTGCGAGAACCGCGCGACCGGCTCGCCTCCGATCCGGTGAGCGATGCGGCCATCCGTGATCATCCCGGTGTCGAAGAGCTTCATGCCCGTGTCGCACAGATACGCCATTCCTGTGCGGCAGGACTTGCAGGAACCGCAGGACGGAATGAACGCCAGCGCGACGTGGTCGCCGGGCGCCACGGATGTCACGCCGTCGCCGACCTGCGTCACCTCGCCCGCGCCCTCGTGCCCGCAGATGACCGGGTAGTGCGGCAGCGGCAGGTCACCGGTCCGCACGTGCTCGTCGGAGTGGCACAGCCCGCAGGCCCGGATCTCGACCAGCACCTCGCCGGGCCCCGGCTCGTCGAGCTCGACCGTGTCGATCTTGTAGTCCTCGCCGGGTCCGTAGAGCAGCGCCGCGCGCGTACTGATCATGGTCGATGCACCCCAACACTCCTAGGCGCTCCGCCGAGCGGTGAACGGTACTAAAGTAGAACAGGTTTCAGTTCGGTTCCGCAAGGCGTGCGTCGGCAGCCTGGCCGAGCAAGCGTTAGGTCGCCTGGCCCGCGACGGCGATAATGACGGCGTGAGCACGACCAGGAAGGCCCGGGCCGTGGGCCAGAGCGGGCCCGCGGCCGGGAGCCGGGGCGGGCCTGCGGCCAGGAGCCGGGCGGGCCTGCGGCCAGGAGCCGGGGCGGATCGGCGGGCACCACGACCGCCGACGGTTCCGCCCGGTCGCAGCGCCGGGACCGCATGCTCGCGCTCGCCAGCGAGCTCTTCGCCGAGAAGGGCTACCGCGCCACGACCGTGCGCGAGATCGCGGACGCCGCCGGGATCCTGTCCGGCAGCCTGTACCACCACTTCGACTCGAAGGAGTCGATTGGCGACGAGATCCTGTCGGGCTTCATGAACGAGATACTCGCGGACTACCGGGCGGCCGTTGCCTCGGCCGGGGGCCCGCGCGCCGTGCTGGAGCAGATCGTGCGCTCGACCAGCCGCACCCTGTCCCGGCACCGGGCGGCGCTCGCGATGCTGCAGAACGACTGGAGCTACTTCGCCGCCCAGCCCAGGTTCGCCTACCTGCGCAAGGCGCTGCGCGACATCGAGCGGATCTGGATCACCCAGCTCGAGCTCGGCATCCAGGCCGGGGTGTTCCGCGCCGACCTGGACCCGGAGCTCACCTACCGGCTGCTCAGGGACGTCCTGTGGATCCCGGCGCAGTGGCGCCGGACCGGCGGCTACAGCACCGAGCAGGTGGCAGACGCGCTTTTGCGCCTGCTCTTCGACGGAATCGCCAGCTGACGCCTTCACGACGCCAAGGAGAGGCATGGGCAGGCTCGACGGCAAGGTGGCCCTGATCAGCGGGGGCGCCCGGGGAATGGGCAAGTCGCACGTGCGGCACTTCGTCGCCGAAGGCGCGCGCGTGGTGTTCGGCGACGTGCTCGACGACCGGGGCGAGTACGTGGCCGCTGGGCTGGGCCCGGATTCCTGCCGGTACGTGCACCATGACGTGACCTCGGAAGCGGACTGGGCGGCGGCGGTGGCCACGGCGACCGAAGCCTTCGGGCGGCTCGACGTCCTGGTCAACAACGCGGGAGTGCTGAAGTTCGCGCGCATCGCCGAGATGCCGCTCGACGACTTCCGGCGGGTCCTCGAGGTGAACGCCGTCGGCTGCTGGCTGGGCATGAAGGCGGTGATCGAGCCGATGAAGGCCGCGGGCGGCGGGTCGATCGTCAACATCTCCTCGATCGAGGGGTTCACCGGGGCGGCCGGGCTGTCGGCCTACAGCGCCAGCAAGTTCGCGGTGCGCGGCATGACCAAGGTGGCCGCGCAGGAACTCGGCCGGTTCGGCATCCGGGTCAACTCGGTCCATCCGGCGGCGTGCTGACCAGGATGACCATCGAGCAGGCGGGGACCTTCGAGCACGTCGACGGCGAGCACGTTCCTCCGGTCGCTGCCCATCGCCCGGTTCGCCGAGCCGGTGGAGATCTCCCGGCTCGTGGCCTTCCTCGCCTCCGATGAGTCGTCCTACTCGACCGGCAGCGAGTTCGTCGCCGACGGCGGGATCCTGAGCGGTCCCGGCTACTGAGAAGGAGCACTCGATGGCCGACGGCGCGCCTGAGACGGCAGGACCGCGATCGTGACCGGCGCAGGCCACGGCCTGGGCCGGGCCGAGGCGATCGCGCTGGCCGGGGCCGGGGCCCGGCTGGTGCTCAACGACCTGCCCGGCCCGGCGGTACACGACACCGCCGACGAGATCATCGCGGCCGGCGGTCAGGCGGTGGTCTGCGAGGGTGACGTCGGCGAGTGGTCCGTCGGCGAGCACCTGGTGGCCGCCGCCCTGGATTCCTTCGGCGGCCTGGACATCCTGGTGAACAACGCCGGGGTGCTCCGGGACCGGATGATCTTCACGATGTCGGCCGACGAGTGGGACCTGGTCCTGCGGGTGCACCTGCGCGGCCACTTCGTGACCACCCGGCACGCCACCGCGTACTGGCGCGAGGCGAGCAAGCAGGCCGGCGGCCCGGTCTACGCCCGGATCGTGAACACGTCGTCGGAGGCGTTCCTGCTCGGCTCGGCCGGCCAGCCCAACTACGCCGCGGCCAAGGCCGGGATCGCCGCGCTCACCGTGGTCACCGCGCGAAGCTGCGCCCGCTACGGCGTGCGCGCCAACGCGATCTGCCCGCGCGCGCGGACCGACATGACCGCCGACCTGATGGGCGCGCCGCCGGACGGGGGTGGACCCGCTGGCCCCGGAGCACGTCGCGCCGCTGGTGGTCTACCTGTCCAGCCCGGCGGCGGCCGGGATCAACGGCGAGGTGTTCGTGGTGCACGGCGGCGTCGCCGCGGTGATGGAGCCGCCGCGGATCCGGACCGTGTTCCTGGCGAACGAGCACGGCTCGGCCGACGGCATGTGGTCGATGGAGTCCGTGCCGAGCGCACTCGCGCCGATGTGGGACCGCGACGACGCCGACGCCGCGGGCTTCGCCTGCGAGGACACGCTGGCACTGGCCGGCGAGACCATCGGCTTCTCGCGGGCCAGGCAACAGGATCAGAGCCCGGTACGCGACGGAAGCGCCCGATGAAGCAGCGCGACCGGGTCGCGATGACCCCATCGGAGGTGGCGGAGTTCCTGGCCGGCTCGCGCAAGCTCCAGCTGGCGACGATCAACCGGGACGGGACGCCGCACCTGGTCACGATGTACTACGTCATGCTGGACGGCCGGATCACGTTCTGGACCTACCGGTCCTCGCAGAAGGCACGCAACCTGGCCCGTGACCCGCGGGTCACCTGCCTGGTCGAGACCGGCAACGAGTACTTCGACCTGCGCGGCGTCCAGGTGCAGGGCGTCGTCAGGATCACCGATGACCCGGCCGAGGTGCTCCGGATCGGGCACCTCGTCGCCGCGGTCACGGTCAACCGGCACGAGGGCCTGCCCGACGACTACGTCGAGCACACCGCGCGCAAGCGCCTCGGCTACGTCGTCGAGCCGACCCGCATCGTCTCCTGGGACCACAGCAAGCTGCTGCCGCCCGGCGGGTAGCGCGGGCAGCCCGCCCTGGGCCGGGCAGGCAGGGGCAGGGCGCGGCAAACCGTCAGGGCCACAGCGCCTGGCTGGCCAGCCGGGCTCCCTCGGCCATGGCCGCAAGCTTCGCCCAGGCGACCCGCGGCTCGACCGTGGACGAGGTGGCGAACGTGGCGAATCCGCAGTCGCTGCTGGCCAGGACGTTCTCCCGGCCGACCAGGCCGGCGTAGCGCGCGATCCGCTGCGCGACCAGTTCCGGGTGCTCCACATAGTTGGTCGTCGAGTCGATCACCCCGGGGATGATCGCCTTTCCGTCGGGCAGGCTGACGTCCTCGAACACCGCCCACTCGTGCTCGTGGCGGGGATTGGCGCCCTCGAACGAGATCGCGGCGGGCCGTGCCCCGAGCACCTCGCCGATGATCGTGCGCAGCGGGATGTCGCGGGTGTGCGGGCCCTCGTAGTTGCCCCAGCACAGGTGCAGCCGCATCGCCTCGGGCGGGATGTCCCTGGTGGCGTGGTTGATCGCGGCCACCCTGCGGCCGACCTCGGCGAGGAACCCCTCCTGGGTGCCGCCGATCCCGGACACGTTCCAGCCCATGGCGAGGTCCGGGCAGTCGAGCTGCAGCACCAGGCCTGCGGCGTGGATCGCGTCGTATTCGGTCTTCATCGCGTCGGCGAGCGCGCCGATGTACTCCTCGTCGCTCGGGTAGTACCGGTTGGCAAGGAAGAGCGCGATCACCCCGGGCGAGGCCGCCGACATGAATACCTCGGTGACGTCCTGCCCGGCGGTGGCCTGCCGGAGGTTGTCGATGTCGGCCTGCACCAGCGAGGCGTCGCGGTAGGACACGGGCCCGATGCAGACCGGGCTGGTCAGCCGCCGGGCCCTGGCCCGCTCCGACATCATCCGCTCGCCCCACGCCGGGAAGTCCTCGTAGTCCTTGGGCCGCAGCGGCTCGCCCTCGCCGCCGAACCCGGTCAGCCGCTCGGTCACGTAGGTGCTGTAACCCACCTTGCTCGCCTCGCCGTCGTTGACCACGTCCACGCCGGCGTCGACCTGGGAGGCCACGACCGACCGGACCGCGTCGGCCAGCTGCCCGGCATCCCGTTCCGGCCCGGTGAGCGGAGGTCGGCCGGCCTGGGCAGGCTGCCCGTGTGCGTGGTGAGAATGCGCTCGGTGCTCAGCTGCATGGCAGGTCCTCCCTGCGTCGGCGCGGGTCAGAGAGCTACATCATCTCGTCGGTCGTGGGGAGGAGGACGGTTTTCAGCTCGGTGTAAGACTCGATCGCGGGGCGGCCGCCCTCGCGGCCGAGGCCGGACTGGCGGTAACCGCCGAAGGCCGCGTGCGGCTCCAGCTGGTAGCCGTTGATGCCGACCGTACCGGCCCGGATGGCCCTGGTCAGCCGCATCGCGCGCTTGATGTCGTTAGTCCAGACCGTGGCCGCGAGACCGTACTCGGTGTCGTTGGCGATCCGCACCGCCTCCTCCTCGTCGCCGAACGGGATCACCGACAGCACCGGGCCGAAGATCTCCTCCCGGGCGATGCTCATGTCGTTGGACACGTCGGTAAACAGCGTCGGCGCGACGAAGTTGCCCGCGGCCAGGTCGCCCTCCCCGCGGGTGCCGCCGCACACCAGCCGGGCGCCCTCGGCCTGGCCCTGGGCGATCAGCCCGAGCACCCGGTCCATCTGCCGGGTGTTGATCAGCGGCGACGAGGTAACCGCCGGGTCGAACGGGTTGCCGTAGCTGACCATCCCTCCGATCATCTCGGCCATCGACAGGAACTCGTCGGCCACGTCCCGCTGCACGAGCGCCCGGGTCTGCGCCAGGCAGACCTGCCCGGACAGGCCGAGGGTGACCGTGCCCATCGTGATCGCCGCGGCCGAGCCCACGTCGGCGTCGGCGAACACCAGCGCCGGGCTCTTGCCGCCCAGCTCCAGGCTGACCCGCTTGAATCCGTCGGCCGACGCCTCGATGATCTTGCGCCCGACGGCCCGGCTGCCGGTGAACGACAGCTTGCTGACCATCGGATGGTGGATCAGCGCGTCGCCGGCCGGATCGCCCGGGCCGGTGACCACGTTGAGTACCCCGGGCGGGAGCCCGGCCTCCTCGATCAGCTGGGCCAGCCGCAGCACGGCGAACGTGGCGTACTCCGACGGCTTGAGCACCACGGTGCACCCGGCCGCCAGGGCCGGGGCCAGCTTCTGCGCGGACAGCAGCAGCGGCGCGTTCCACGGGACCACCGCGCCGACCACCCCGACCGGCTCGCGCAGCGTGAAGACCATGTGATCGCCGCCCTGGTACGGCGGCAGCGTCTCGCCGGCCAGCTTGTCCACCCAGCCCGCGTGGTGGTCGAACACGTCGGCTACGAAGGCGGCCGACGTCGCGTAGACGCTGCCGAAGCTCAGCGGGACGCTGTTATCGAGCGCCTGCAGCTTCAGCAGCTCGTCGCCGTGTTCCCGGACCAGGTCGGCGACCCGGCGCAGCACCCGGATCCGCTCGCTGGCCCGGGCGCGCGGCCACGGCCCGTCATCAAAGGCCCGGCGCGCCGCGCGGACCGCCAGGTCCACGTCTTCGGCCGCGGCGACCGGGAACGAGGCGACCTCCTCCCCCGTGGCGGGATGGCGATGGATCCAGGTCTGCCCGTCCCGGGCCGCAGTCCACGTCCCGTCGATCAGCATGAGGCCGTCAGCCAGACCCACCTCGTCACGATGCGGCTTGATCGATGCGACCACCGCGCGCTCCTTAATAGAACACGTTCTATTTGCCGGGAGCGTAACATGCGCCGTACCGGTAGATGGGAGCGTCCATGCTGGAAGATCATTCCCTGGTCCTCGGCGGCGGCGGCCTGGCGGGCATCGCGTGGATGGCCGGGCTGCTGGCCGGGCTCGCCGATGCCGGCCGGGCGGGGTTAGGCTTCCGAAGCAAGCGCTAGGTCGAACGGGAAGCGGCATGGGAATCGAGCTGCGCAGCAGCGACGGCGTCGCCGAGGTGATCATCGAATTCCCGCCGGTCAACGCACTGCCCGTGGCGGGCTGGTTCGAGCTCGCCGACGCCGTGACCGCGGCCGGCGCCGACCCGGCCGTCCGCGCGGTGATCCTCGCGGCCGAGGGCCGCGGCTTCTGCGCCGGCGTGGACATCAAGGAGATGCAGCAGGCTCCGGGCCACGAGGCGCTGCTCGACGCCAACCGCGGCTGCTTCGCCGCGTTCGCCGCGGTGTACGACTGCGCGGTGCCGGTGATCGCTGCCGTGCACGGGTTCTGCCTCGGCGGCGGCGTCGGCCTGGTCGGCAACGCGGACATCGTCATCGCCGCGCACGACGCGACGTTCGGCCTGCCCGAGGTCGACCGGGGCGCCCTGGGCGCGGCCACGCACCTGTCCCGGCTGGTGCCGCAGCACCTGATGCGCGCCATGGTCTACACCTGCCGCACCGTCTCGGCCCAGCAGCTGCTCGCCTTCGGCTCGGTGCTGGACGTGGTACCGCCGCCGGACCTGCGGGATACCGCGCGGGACGTCGCCGGGCTGATCGCGGCCAAAGATCCCACGGTCATCCGGCTGGCCAAGCAGTCGCTGAACGGCATCGACCCGGTCGACGTCAAACGCAGCTACCGGTACGAGCAGGGGTTCACGTTCGAGCTCAACCTCACCGGGGTGTCCGACGAGGCGCGCCAGGCGTTCCTGGACCGGCCCTCGTGACCGGCAAGGTGCTGAGCGCCGACGACGTCGCCGGCGAACTGCGCTCCGGCATGACGATCGGGATCGGCGGGTGGGGATCCCGGCGCAAGCCGATGGCCCTGGTCCGGGCCATCGTCAGGTCCGGCCTGACCGACCTGACGGTCGTCTCCTACGGCGGGCCCGACGTGGGGCTGCTGATGGCCGCGGGCCGGGTGCGCCGGGTGGTCTGCGGTTTCGTCACCCTGGACACGATCCCGCTCGAGCCGCATTTCCGGCGGGGCCGCCAGGCCGGCACCGTCGAGCTCACCGAGCTGGACGAGGGCATGCTGCACTGGGGCCTGCTGGCGGCCGCGCACCGGCTGCCGTTCCTGCCGATCCGGGCCGGCCTGGGCTCCGACGTGCCGCGGGTCAACCCGGAGCTGCGCACGGTGCGGTCCCCGTACGCCGACGGCGAGGAGCTCATCGCCATGCCGGCGTTGCGGCTCGACGCGGCGCTGATCCATCTCAACCGGGCCGATCCGCGGGGCAACGGGCAGTACCTCGGCCCGGACCCGTACTTCGACGACCTGTTCTGCGCCGCTGCCGACCGCAGCTTCCTGTCCTGCGAGCGGATCGTGCCCACCGCGGACCTGCTCGCCGCGGGACCGCCGCAGAGCCTGCTGGTCAGCCGCGCGACAATCGACGGCGTCGTCGAGGCGCGCGGCGGCGCGCACTTCACCAGCTGCGTCCCGGACTACGGCCGGGACGAGGCGTTCCAGGCCGAGTACGCGGCGTCGGCCGCGAGCCCGCAGGCCTGGGAGCGCTTCGCCGCCGAGTACCTGTCCGGCGACGAGGCCGCGTACCAGGAGGCCGTCGGCCGCTTCCGGGCTGCCGCGGCGGCGGCCCGGGCATGAGCGGCGACGTGACCCGGGCAGAGGTCTGCGTGGTGGCGTGCGCCGAGGCGTGGCGCGGCGACGGCGCGATCCTGGCCAGCCCCACGGGCCTGATTCCCGGGCTCGGCGCCCGGCTCGCGCAGCACACGTTCGCGCCCGACCTGCTGCTGTCCGACGGCGAGGCCTACCTGCAAGATGCCGACGGCGTGACCGAGGGCTGGCTGCCGTACCGGTCGGTGTTCACGGTGGTGGCCGCCGGGCGACGGCACGCGATGATGGGGGCCGCGCAGCTGGACCGGTACGGGAACCAGAACATCTCGTGCATCGGCGACTGGGCCCGGCCCGCTGCGCAGCTGCTCGGCGTGCGCGGCGCGCCCGGCAACACCGTCAACCATCCGGTCAGCTACTGGGTGCCGCGGCACTCGCGCCGGGTGTTCGTCGAGGCGGTCGACATGGTCTGCGGCACCGGTTACGACCGGGCCGTGCGCGCCGGCGCGCGCTTCCACGAGCTGCGCGTGGTGGTCAGCAACCTGGCGGTCCTGGACTTCCTGACCCCGGACCGCACCATGCGGCTGCGCTCGGTCCATCCCGGGGTCACGGTGTCCGACGTCGTGGCCGCCACCGGCTTTCCGCTCCTGATCCCGGACGACGTGCCGACTACCCGGCTGCCGACCCCGCAGGAGCTGGCCCTGATCCGCGGCCAGCTGGACCCCGGGGCCCGGCGCGAGAAGGAGCTGGCGTGATCCGCACGCCGCTGACCGGCCTGCTGGGCATCCGCTACCCGATCGTGCAGACCGGCATGGGGTACGTGTCCGGGGCCCGGCTGACCGCGGCCACGTCGGCGGCCGGCGGCCTGGGCATCATCGCGTCCGCGACGATGAGCCCCGAGGCGTTGCGTTCCGTCATCAAGGACGTCAAGGAACGCACCGAGGCGCCGTTCGGGGTCAACGTCCGGTCGGACGCCCCGGATGCGGCCGAGCGGGTCGAGCTGATCATCGCCGAGGGCGTGCGCGTGGCCTCGTTCGCGCTGGCCCCGCGGCGGGACCTGATCGCGAGGCTGAAAGACGCGGGCGTGATCGTGATCCCGTCGGTCGGCGCCCGGCGGCACGCGGAGAAGGTGGCGGCCTGGGGGGCGGACGCGGTCATCGCGGCAGGCGGGGAAGCCGGGGGGCACACCGGCCCGGTGCCCACCAGCCTGCTCATCCCGCAGGTCACCGGCGCGGTGGACATCCCGGTCGTGGCGGCGGGCGGGTTCTTCGACGGGCGCGGGCTGGTCGCGGCGCTGGCCTACGGCGCGGCCGGGATCGCCATGGGCACCCGGTTCCTGCTGACCAGCGACAGTCCGGTACCCGACGCAGTCAAGCGGGTCTACCTGGCCAGCGACGTCACCGGCACGGTGGTCACCACCCGGGTCGACGGCGTCCCGCACCGGGTACTGCGCACGCCGCTGGTGGAGCGCCTGGACCAGGCCGGGCGGGTGAGCGGCCTGGTGCGGTCGGCTCGCAACGCCGCGGCGTTCCGCGGACTGTCCGGGCTGAGCTGGCCGGAGCTGATCCGCCAGGGCCGGGCCATGCGGCGCGGCACCGAGCTGACCTGGGGTCAGGTGCTGATGGCCGCGAACACCCCGATGCTGCTCCGGGCGGCGATGATGGACGGCCGGCCCGACCTCGGCCTGATGTCGTCCGGGCAGGTGGCCGGGCTGATCGACGACCTGCCGTCCTGCGCGGAGCTGATCGCCCGGATCATGGCCGAGGCCGAGCAGTGCCTGGCCCGCCTCGGCCAGCTCGGCCAGCCCGGCAGCGCGAGTTGACCGCCGCCTCCCGGACCCGCCCCCGCCGCCGGGCCCGCCCGGCCACCTGGACAGCGCCATCGGGTCGCTTACGGGCGCTCGATGATGGTGACGTTGGCCTGGCCGCCGCCCTCGCACATGGTCACCAGGCCGTACCGGCCTCCGGTGCGGTCCAGCGCGTGCAGCAGGGTAGTCAGCAGCCGGGCGCCGGTCGCGCCGAGCGGATGGCCGAGCGCGATCGCACCGCCGCAGGTGTTGACCCGGTCCGGGTTGGCCCCGGTCTCCTGCTGCCAGGCCAGGACCACGCTGGCGAACGCCTCGTTGATCTCCACCAGGTCGATCTGGTCCAGGGTCATCCCGGTGCGCCCCAGCGCATGCGCGGTCGCCGCGATCGGCGCGGTGAGCATCAGGACCGGGTCGTCGCCCCGGGCGGACAGGTGACGGATCCGGGCTCGCGGCCGCAGCCCGTGCTCGCGCACCGCCCGGTCCGAGGCGACCAGCAGCGCCGCGGACGCGTCCGCGATCTGGCTGGACAGCGCGGCGGTGATCACCCCGCCGTCGCGCAGCGGCTTGAGCGCGGCCATCTTCGCCGCGGTGGTGTCCCGGCGCGGGCACTCGTCGGCCGTGACCTCGCCGTAGGGCACGATCTCGGCGTCGAACGCTCCCGCGTCGATGGCACGTGCCGCCCGCTGGTGGCTGGCCAGCGCGTAGCTTTCCATCTCCTCGCGGCTGATCCCCCACTTGGCCGCGATCATGTCGGCGGCGCGGAACTGGGAGATCTCCTCGTTGCCGTACCGCTCCCGCCAGCCGGCCGACCCGCCGAACGGGTCGTCGAAACCGAACGACTGCCCGGCCAGCATCGCGGCCGCGATCGGGATCTGGCTCATGTTCTGGACCCCGCCCGCGATCACCACGTCCGCGGTCTCACTCATCACCGCCTGCGCGGCGAAGTGCACCGCCTGCTGGGATGAGCCGCACTGGCGGTCCACGGTGACCCCCGGAACGGCCTCGGGCAGGCCCGCCGCCAGCCACGCGGTCCGCGCGATGTCACCAGCCTGCGGCCCGATCGTGTCCACGCAGCCGAACACGACGTCGTCGACGGCCAGCGGATCCAGGTCCGCGCGGGCCAGCAGCGCCCGGATGACGTGCGCGCCCAGGTCGGCCGGGTGCGCGCCGGCCAGCCCGCCGCCCCGGCGGCCGACCGGAGTCCGGACGGCATCGACCAGGTACGCCTCGGCCATCGCCCGCTCCTTCGTTACACTGCCTAGAACACGTTCTATTTATACCGCCTGTTGAGGCTAACCGTGGAGGGCGGATGCACCTGGCCTACACGCCCGAGCAGGAACGGCTCCGCCAGCAGCTGCGGGAGTATTTCGCCGGCCTGATGACGCCCGAGCTCCGCCGCGGCCTGGCCAACACCGGCGGGGACTACGGCGACGGGCAGGCCTACCGCGCCATCGTCCGGCAGCTCGGCCGGGACGGCTGGCTGGCCCTGGGCTGGCCCGCCGAGTGTGGCGGGCGCGACGGCTCCACGCTCGACCAGCTCATCTTCACCGATGAGGCGGCGACCGCCGGGGTACCGGTGCCATTCCTGACCATCAACACCGTGGGCCCGACGATCATGCGGTTCGGCACCGCCGAGCAGAAGGAGCGCTACCTGCCCCGGATCGCGGCCGGCGAGATCCACTTCTCCATCGGCTACTCCGAGCCCGAGGCCGGGACCGACCTCGCCGCGCTGCGTACCCGGGCGGTACGCGACGGGGACAGCTACGTGATCAACGGCCAGAAGATGTGGACCAGCCTGATCCAGTACGCGGACTACGTGTGGCTGGCCTGCCGGACCGACCCGGAGGCGCCCCGGCACCGAGGCCTGTCCATCCTCATCGTGCCGACCGACGCCCCCGGGTTCTCCTGGACGCCGGTGCACACGATGGCCGGGCCGACCACCAGCGCCACCTACTACTCCGACGTGCGCGTGCCTGTCTCCGCGCTGGTCGGCAAGGAGAACCAGGGCTGGCCGCTGATCACTAACCAGCTCAACCACGAGCGGGTCGCGCTCACCTCATCGGCGCCGGTTCGCTCCGCGCTGCGCGAGGTCTGCGACTGGGCCGCCGCCACCAAGCTGGCGAGCGGGCAGCGGGTCATCGACCAGGAGTGGGTGCAGCTCAGCCTGGCCCGCGTGCACGCCAAGGCCGAGTTCCTCAAGCTGGTCAACTGGCGGATCGCGGCCGAGGCGGACGGCGGGGGTCGGGCTCAGGGCAGCGCGGGCAGCGGGGGCGGGGTCCAGGGCAGCGCAGGCGGGGCCGGGAACAGCGCGGGCAGCGGGGGCGGGGTCCAGGGCAGCGCGGGCGGTTCCGGCGGGGCCCAGGGCCGTCACGGGCTCGGCCCAGCCGCGGCCTCGGCGACCAAGGTGTTCGGGACCGAACTCGCCACCGAGGCCTACCGGCTGCTGATGGAGGTGCTCGGCGCGAACGCGCACGTCCGCGAGGGATCGCCGGGGGCGATCCTGTCCGGGCGGATCGAGCGTATGCACCGGGCGGCCCTGATCCTGACCTTCGGCGGCGGCACGAACGAGGTGCAGCGCGACATCGTGGCCGCGGCCGGGCTCGGGCTGCCCATCCGCCGCTGAGGAGGACTGAGGAGCCGATGGATTTCACCCTGAGCGAGAGCCAGCAGGAACTCGCCGCGCTGAGCCGACGCATCCTCGCCGACCACGCCACGCCGGAGCGGCTGCGCGAGGTAGAGGCGGCCGGGGACCGGTTCGATCCCAAGCTCTGGGCCGACCTGGCCGGCGCCGGGATCCTGGCCGCGTCGCTGCCGGAACCGCTGGGCGGAGCCGGGCTCGGCCTGCTGGAGCAGTGCTCCGTGCTGGAGGAGGTCGGGCGCGCCGTGGCGCCGGTGCCGTTCCTGGCCTCGATCGTGCTCGGCGCCGGCGCGCTGGCCCGGTTCGGCACGCCGGACCAGCAGCAGCGCTGGGCGGCGCCCGCGGGCCGCGGCGAAGTCATCCTCACGGCCGCGCTGGCCGAGGAGGACGGCGACAACCCCCGGGCCCCGGCGGCCCAGGCGGTGCGGGTGGCCGGGTGGTGGCGGCTGACCGGCACGAAGACCGCGGTGCCCGCGGGCCCGCGGGCGGACCTGTTCCTGGTCCCCGCCGCGACCCCCGAAGGCATGGCTGTGTTCCTGGTCGAGCCCGGCGACCCTGGCGTGGTGACCGCGCCGCAGCACCTGGTCGACGGCGACGCGGCCGCGCGTCTCGCGCTCACCCGCGTCGAACTCGGTGACGACCGGGTGCTCGGCAGCCCGGCGGCCGGGGCCGAGATCACCGGCTGGCTGGTGTCGCGCGGCACGGTCGGGCTGTGCGCGCTGCAGGCGGGGGTGCTCGCGCGGGCGCTCGAGCTGACTTCCGAGCACGCCAAGACCCGGGTGCAATTCGGGCGGCCGATCGGCAGCTTCCAGGCCGTGGCGCAGCGGCTCGCCGACGCCTACATCGACGTCGAGGCGGTCCGGCTCACCATGTGGCAGGCCGCCTGGCGGCTGACCGCCGGCCTGCCCGCCACCACCGAGGTCGCCACGGCCAAGTTCTGGGCCGCCGACGCGGGTCACCGGGTCGCCCACACCGCCGTGCACGTCCACGGCGGCGTGGGCATCGATACCGACCACCCGCTGCATCGCTACTTCGTCGCGGCCAAGCGGGCCGAGTTCGAGCTCGGCGGCGCGACCGCCCAGCTGCGCCGCATCGGCGCGGCGCTGGCGAGCGCTACTGAGCCGGGCGCGGCCGCAGCGTCGTCAGCACGCTGACGCTCAGCCGTGGGGTCCGCCTGCCCCCTCCTGCGGCTCCGGGGTGAGGGTCGGCGAGGCGACGGCGGGCGGGCGCCCGGCGATGAACTTGGCGCTCATCTTGACCGTCTTGACCACGCTGGTGGTACCGGCCTCCCAGGTCAGCCCGAGGGCCAGCAGGATGATGCCCGGGACCAGCAGCACGCTCGAGCCGAGCATGAGGGTCCCGACCCGGCCGAGGACGTAGCCCGGGGTACAGACCAGCGCCCCGAGAGCCCCGCCGACCGCCGCGGCGGCCAGCTTGTCCCGCCTGGACCGGGCTGACTTCACGCCGACGAGCCGCGCGGGCACCGCGACGTAGCAGATCATCATCACGCCGATGACGATGCTCAGCGAGATCGCGAACCACCACAGTCCCCAGCGGGGGACGACGATGGCCGCCAGGCCGAGGCAGACACCGATGGCCGCGCCCCACGCCAGGATGACCGTGACGTGCGTCCGGGCCTCGTGAAACGCCTGCCGGATCGCTGGCGGGGCCGACCCGGCGACCGCGAAGCCGAACACGGCGTTCAGGAAGAAACCCGCCGCCGTGACGGCGGCCACGGCGAGCACCAGCAGGATGATGACCGGCCCGGTCAGCAAGCGGTGGGACCGGCCGTACAGCACATGGGCCTTCAGGTCGAACATGGCGGCCCAGATCCACAACGCCGGAAGCAGCTGGATCAGGGTGAGCCGCCAGTTGGTGAACAGCAGCTTCACCCCTAGGAAGAGCATGATGACGCCGCCGACAGCCAGGGCCAGCGGGGCCAGGTACCGCCGGGAGCGACTCAGCCGGACCATGGCGTCCTGCACGGCCGCCTCGTCGCTGTCCTGGATGGCCCGGGCCAGCTGCCTGACCCGGGGCAGCCAGGCGGCCCGCGGCTTGGATCCGGTCATCAACAGGGACAAGGCTACTAGTCGGGCGCTCGCCGTCCTATCCGTCGCCGCCTCGGGCG
>CAWIDQ010000100.1:0-33226 GCA_963834695.1 uncultured Actinomycetota bacterium | reverse complement strand
ATAAAACTCTCCACGATCATGGAAAATTGGGAGGCGCTCTCACACCGGCGCCAGCCGGGCGCTGATCACGGCCGGCTGGCCGTGCCTGACGTGATCGAGCGCCCGGCGGAGGGCCACGGGCAGCAGGTCGGCCGCGGTCACGGTGCGCGCGTACGCGCCGCCGGCCGCGGCGGCCACGCCCGGCAGGTCGGCCCCGGGCTGGAAGCTGGCGGAAAAGCCGCCGCCGGCCACGTTCCCGGCCGGGTGCACCGCCATCGTGGACAGCGAGGGCGTCTTCCAGCCCTGATTGTCGAAGATGACGGTCAGCGACGGCGCCTGGTAGCGCCGGGCCATCCACTGCGCGGACGAGGGCACGCCGAACAGGTAGGACCCGTCACCCACCAGGCTCACCACCGTGCGGTCCGGCGCGG
Source organism: uncultured Actinomycetota bacterium (assembly GCA_963834695.1). Lineage (GTDB taxonomy): Bacteria > Actinomycetota > Actinomycetes > Streptosporangiales > Streptosporangiaceae > JASHPR01. The sequence continues at coordinate 32,816 of CAWIDQ010000100.1, read as the reverse complement.
CCAGCTTGGCGCCGACCGCTGCCCCTCCGGCCCAGCCCAGGGACCCGCCGCCGCTGTTCAGAAGCGAGCCCGGGCGGCTGGCCCGCAGGTGCTCGCTGACCACGTGGTAGTTGCTGATGGCCTCGTTGAGCACCAGGGCGTCCGGGCCGAGCGCATCCCGGACGCAGGCCACCAGGTACGCCGGCGTGATCGCGCCGTCGGGCGCCGGGCGCTCGGCCGCGGCCCACCGCTCGCGCTGCGCGTCGTGCGTGGCGCGGACCCGGGCCGCGCGCGCCTGGACGGCCGCCCGGTCCAGGCGATCGCGCCGGGTCAGCCGGTCGCCCAGCTGGCGCAGGGCGGTCGCGAGGCCCGCCCCCGCGTAGCGCCGGGCCGGCACGTGCCACAACGGCATCCGCTCCTTGAGCGGGTCGGCGTCCACGACGTAGATGCGGGCCGAGCCGTCCGGGCGGTTGTGGCTCGGAATCCACGGCACGTCGCTGCCCAGCACGAGGATCACGTCCGCCCCGGCCAGCACCGGGTTCTGCTCCGGGCGATTCCACTGGTAGCCCAGGTGCAGCGGGTTGTCGTCGGGGAAGTTGACGGCCGCCGGAACCGACTCGACCACGCCGACGGACGCCAGCTCGCACAGCCGGACCAGCTCGGCCACGGCTGCGCGGTCGCGGCCCAGGTAAGAGGCAACGACCAGCGGGGCGCGGGCGCCTTCCAGCGCGGCCGCGATCTCGTCCACGACCTCGTCGGCCAGCGCGGCGGGCGTGACCGGGTCCCACCCCTCACCCGGCGCCGGCTGCGGCGGCAGCTGCTCCTCCAGGACCTCGCGCGCGGCGGTCAGGTACACCGGCCCGGCCGGCTCGCTCCTGGCGATCTGCATCGCCCGGTGCACCAGCTGCTTCACGTTGCGCCCGGTGCGGATCTCATGGTCGTACTTGGCGTAGCCGCGGAGCAGGCCGCGCTGGTCCGCGGTGTCCTGCAGCCAGTGAATGTGCTCGCTGCGGGTGCCGGCCAGCTCGCCGTCCTGGGTCACGGGCGACAGGCCGGCGAAGATCAGTACCGGCACCCGCCCCCGGGACGCGTTGTGGATGGCCCCGCCGAGGTTCTGGGTGCCGCAGTCGGTGTGCACCAGGACCGCCTGCGGCTCGCCGCTCACCTGCGCGCAGCCGTGGGCGGCGCTGAGCGCCACGCTCTCGTGCGGGCAGAGGATCAGCTCGGGCAGCGAGTCCAGCGTTCCCGAGGCCTTCGCGTACGCGTAGGCCTCCATGATGCCGGTGTGGTCGCTGCCCAGGTTCGCGAACGCGAACCGGGCGCCCGCTTCGCGCATCGCCTCGAGGAGCGCGGTGGAGGTAGTGTACGTCGAGCCGGTCATCATGCCCTTCCCGGTCATCTAGATCGACATCCCGCCGTCAACGGCCAGAGTGGCACCGGTGATGAACGAGCTCTCGTCGCTGGCCAGGAACAACATCACGCGGGCGACCTCCTCGGGCGCGGCGTGCCGGGCCAGCGGGATGAGCTCGTCGAAGATCGAGGCGGCGCGGTCGCGGTCCGCTCCGGTGGCGGCGATCTCGATGCGGTGCTGGAACTCGTTGTCGACCGGGCCAGGGTGGATCGTGTTGACCCGGATGCCGCGCGGCGCGGTCTCCTTCGCCAGCGTCCGCATCAGCCCGACCAGCGCGTGCTTGGCGGTGGCGTAGGCGCAGATCCCCGCGTCCGAGGTGAGGCTCACCACGCTGGAGGTGATCACGATGCTGGCCCCCGGTTCCAGGTAGGGCAGCGCGTACTTGCACACCAGGAACGAGCCGCGCACGTGGACGGCGAGGACCTGGTCGAACACTTCTTCCGGGTAGTCGGCCACCGGGGCGACCACGCCGCTGATCCCCGCGTTGCTCACCACCACGTCAAGCCGGCCGAACGCCTCCGCCGCTCCCGCGACGGCCGCCTTGACCGCCGTCGAATCGGTAACGTCCGCGACCGTCCAGCTGGCGGCGTCGCCGAGCGAGGCAGCGCCGGCGCGCAGCTCATCGGCGACCAGGCCGACCAGGCAGACCCTGGCCCCCTCGGCCACGAGCGCGCGGGCCGTCGCCATGCCGATGCTGCCTTCGCCGCCGGTGATGATGGCGGCCTTGTCCTGCAAACGCGGTGAAGGGACCACAACGCCCATGCTCGCCCGCTGCCCGCCGCCCGTCTTGCACGCCAGCGCACGCCGCTTGACGGCCGGGGTACAAGACCTTGATGGTCACAACGGGAGGTGACGGGGCGCGGGCGGCTGGCACCACGGCCCGTCCGGGAGGATAACGAGGCCCGGCGGTGGCCCGCCCGCGCCCGGTAGCCCCGGCAGTGCGATCCCGGCGGCCGGCGCGGCCAGCCCGCAGCTCGCCCGGTAGTCGCGCGGGCCCATCCCGTAGGTCGCCTTGAACAAGCGGCTGAAGTGCGCCGGGTCCGGATAGCCCCACCGGGCTCCGATCGCCGCCACCGCCCGCGTGGCGCAGCGCGGATCGCGCAGGTCGCGGCCGCAGTGCTCGAGGCGGCGCTGCCTGATCCAGCCGGCCACGGTCGTGCCGCTCGCGTGGAAGAGCTTGTGCAGCTGGCGGAGCGAGATGTGGTGGGCGGCCGCGATCTGGGCCGGCGCCAGGTCCGCCTCGCCCAGGTGCTCCTCGATGAACGCGGTGATCTGCAGCATCAGCGCCCGGTGCGCGATGTCGGGATCGGCGGGCACGCAATCCAGCCGCTCGGCGAGGACCGTCCTGAGCAGGTCGACCACGTTGCCCGCCAGCCGCAGGCCGACGCCCAGGCCGCTGGTGTCCATCTCGTCCAGCAGGTCGGCCACCTTGACCAGGAACGGGGCGATGAGGGACGCCGTGCCGCCGGCCTCGCCGGGCAGCCGGGTCGCGGTCAGCCCGGCCACCTGGTGCTGCGACAGGCCGAGCATGTCCCGGGGAAAGATGAGCACCAGCATCCGGTGGTCGCTCAGCGCGAGCGAGTAGGGGCGGTCGGTGTCGTAGACGGCGAAGTCCCCCGGGGTGAGCAGCGCCTCCCGGCCGTCCTGGATCAGCAGCGCGGTGCCGCCCAGCTGAACGCCGATCTTGTAGCACCCGGCCGGCGCCGCCTTGACCAGGCGGGCCGTCCGGCGGGCCGTGTGCGGCTCGGCCTGGACCTCGATGAGCCGCAGGCTGCCAAGCTCGCTGCCGCGGACCCGCCCGCGGAAGTCGGCGTCGCCGCCGGGGCTGGACACCTCGAGCGGGACGAACGTGTCGGACAGCACGTGCTTCCAGTAGTCGAAACGCTGACCAGGCGGCAGGTCGAGTGTCCGAGCGACATCGGGCATAACTGCCTACCTCCTTAGGCGCCGTCACGAGGAATCACCGGGATGCCCAGATCAGCGTCCCACGAGAGCCTCCGGGCGCGACGCCTGTCTAGCAACGACGATCCGCTGCACGCCCGCTCGTTTGGTCACATAACGACAACACCTCATGATCAGTTGAGAATCACCCGCCTAGCTTGCGGGCGTATGCGCGGATGGTCAAGGGATGTGCCCGGTAGTGCAAGACCGCCGAGGCCGGCCCGGCTGACAATGGCGCGATCAGGGGGCTTAGACCTCACGTGCGGAGCGAACAATGACTGATTCGGCAGATACGAGCAAGCGCAGCCAGCTGAGCAGGCGCGGTTTCTCGGCGCCACGGGCCTCGCGCTCGGCGGCGGGCTAGCGGGCGTGGCCGGCTGCTCCAGCGGTTTGAAGAACTCGGCTTCGGGTTCTGGGTCAGGCGGCACGATAAAATTGGATTCATCAGCCCGGAAACCGGCCAGCTTTCGGTGTTCACCCAGTCCAACGGATATGTGATCGGCCAGGTGCGTTCGGCGCTGTCCAAGGGACTGACGATCGGCGGCAAGAAGTACTCCGTCGACATCATCTCCGGGGACAGCCAGTCGTCCTCGGCCCGGGCGGCGGCCGTCGCGGCCCAGATGGTGCAGCAGGACTCGGTAGACGTCCTTATCGCCACCGCGACGCCGGAGACCGTCATCCCGGTCTCCTCCCAGGCCGAGGCCTCGGGTGTGCCGTGCGTGCTGACCATATGCCCCTGGGAGCAGTGGTATTACAAGAGCAACGGCACCGCGAACACGTTCAAATACTCGAACATGTACTTCCTCGGTACCCAGGAGGAGACCGACTTGTTCGCATCGGTCTGGCAGACGGCGTCCACCAATCACGTGGTGGGCGGCCTGTGGCCGGACGGCGTGGATGGCGCCGGATTCCAGAAGTACATGACGGCGAAGATAAACAGCCTCGGCTGGAAGGCCGTCCCGTCGGGCGCGTACACCGACGGGCTCTCGGACTTCACGCCGATCATCTCGAAGTTCAAGAGCGCCAACGTGGAGATCCTGCACGCCGTGCCCATTCCGCCGGACTTCATCACGTTCTGGCGGCAGGCACACCAGAACGGCTTCACCCCGAAGATCGCGTCGATCTCGAAGGCGCTGCTGTTCCCGAGCGCCGCAGACGCGCTCGGCCCGCTGGTGCAGAACGTGATGTCGCCGCTGTGGTGGACACCCCAATTCCCGTATAAGTCCTCGCTCGACGGGACCACGGCGTCGGCCTTCGCCGCCAACTACAAGACGGCCACGGGGAACGAGTGGACCCAGCCCATGGGCTTCAACTACGCGGTCTTCGAGATCGCGGTGGCCGCGCTCAAGGCCTCCGGCGACCCGAAGGACGCGAACGCCGTGGCCCACGCGCTCGCCGCGCTCAAGGGCGAGGCGATCACCGGGGCCTACGACTTCGCCTCCGGCCCGGTGCCGCACGTGTCCCAGGTTCCCGAGCTGCTCGCGCAGCGGCGCCTGGTGTCCGGCAGTTATCAGCTGGTCGTCATCAACAACTCGCTGCTGCCCGCCGTGCCCGCGGCGGGCTCGCTCGAGCTGCTGTAAGCGTGAGCGAACGGACAGACTCCCGGAGCCCGCCGGCGCTGGAGGTCACCGACGTCGCGAAAAGCTACGGCTCGCTGTCCGTGCTCCGCTCGGTCCCGCTCGCGGTCGCGCCGGGCGAGGCCGTCGGCGTGGTCGGCCCGAACGGCGCGGGCAAGACCACCCTGCTCGACCTGTTGTCCGGCACCGGGCGCTGCGATGCCGGCCGGGTGCTGCTGCAGGGCCGGGACGTGACCCGGCTGCCGCCGCCGCTGCGGGCCAGGATGGGGCTCGGCCACACGTTCCAGGTGCCCCGGCCGCTCGGGGACCTGACCGTGTTCGAGAACGCGCTGGTCGGCGCCATGCGCGCGGCCGGGCTGCGCGGACGGCACGCGTACGGCACCGCGTACGAGGCCCTCGTCCTGACCGGCATGACGGACCATGCCAACGCCCGGGCCGGCTCGTTGCGGCTTTTGGACCGCAAGCGTCTCGAACTGGCCCGGGCGCTGGCCATGCGGCCGCGGGTGCTGCTGCTCGACGAGATCGCCGGGGGGCTGAGCGACCCGGAAACCGACGCGCTGATCGGGACGATCCGCGCGGTGAACTCGGCCTGGCACGGCCATCATCTGGGTGGAGCACGTGCTCAGGGTCCTCACCGCGGTGGTGAGCCGGCTGGTGTGCCTGGCGGCCGGGCAGGTCATCGCCGACGGGCCGCTTCCCAGCCTGACCGTTGAGGAGAATATCCAGGTGGGTGCGGCCGCGGCGGCCTCCGACGCGTGGCCGCTGGAACGGATCTACGCCGCGTTCCCATGATCGCGTGGCGGCGCAGGCAGCGCGCGTCCACCCTGTCCGGCGGCGAGCAGCAGGCGGTGGCGATCGCGCGGGCGCTGGCCGCCGCGCCGTCCCTGCTGCTGCTCGATGAGATCTCGCTCGGCCTGGCGCCGCTGGTGGTCGAGGAGCTTTACGAAACGCTGGCCGGCCTGCGGTCGGCCGGGGCCACGCTGGTAGTCGTGGAGCAGGACCTGCGGCGCGCCATGGACGCGTGCGACGACCTGGTGTGCCTGCTCGAGGGGCGAGTCGCCCTGGCCGCCCCGGTGGCCAGCGTGAGCCGGGACGAGGTCGTCGCCGCCTACTTCGGCGAGAGCAGCTCGTGACCTGGGTCAACGCCCTCATCCAGGGCCTGCTGCTCGGCGGGCTGTACGCGCTCATCGCGTGCGGGCTCTCGCTGACCTTCGGCGTCATGCGCATCGTGAACCTCGCGCACGGCGACCTGGCCGTGTGCGGGGCCTACCTCGGGCTGGTCCTGTCTTCGGCGGCAGGCGTGCCCGTGTGGTACACGCTGCCGCTGCTGCTGCCGGCCGCGTTCGCCGTCGGCATGGCCTTGGAGGTGCTGCTGTTCGGGCGCGCGCTGCGGCACGGGGTGCTCGCGCCGGTGCTCGTCACGTTCGGGCTCTCGGTGATGATCGAGAACCTGCTGCAGGTGGCCGCGACGTCCGATCCGCGCGGGCTGAACGGCGGCGCGCTGGCGCTGGGCAGCTTCCACCTCGGCAGCATCACGGTGTCCTGGCTGTTCCTGACCACGTTCCTGACCGCGTGCGTGGTCCTGGCCGGGCTGCAGCTGGCGCTGTCCCGCACGTCGTGGGGCCGCAAGGTCCGCGCCACCTCCGACGACCTGGACACCGCCCGGCTGGTGGGCATCAAGGTGCGGCCGGTGTTCGCGTCCGTGGCGGGCATCGCGATCAGCACGGCCGCCCTGGCCGGCGTGTTCATCGGTACCATCGGCACCTTCGACCCGCTGGCCGGCACGAACATCCTGATCTTCGCGTTCGAGGCGGTCGTGATCGGCGGGATCGGGTCGCTGTGGGGCACCCTCGCCGGCGGCGTGATCATGGGCGTCACCCAGGTGGTCGTCGGCGAGATCAACCAGGCGTACGCGGTGCTCGCCGTCAACCTGGTGTTCCTGGCCGTGCTCACCGTCCGGCCGGACGGGCTGTTCACCAGCCACCAGGCGGCCGGCGAGGTCAGGGGCGCCGGGATCGGCAGTGCACTCGGATGAGGCGCGACGCGGCGATCGGCTTCCGCGACGCGGAGCCTTCGGTGACGCCGGTAACGGTCAGCCGGTGGAGCCGGACCGCGTCGGCCTGCACCGGGATCTGCGTCGTGGCGGTGGCCGTCGGCGCGGCGGTGCCCTACGTTATCGGCGGCCCGGCCGAGCAGCCGCTGATCACCCTGCTCACGTTCATCGCGATGGCGAGCCTGTGGAACCTGCTGGCCGGGTTCAGCGGGCTCACGTCCTTCGGCCAGCAGGCCTACATCGGCGTCGGCGCCTACGCGCTCTACCTGGTCGCGGAGCACGGGATCAACCCGTTCGGCGGCATCGTCGCGGCGGCCGCGGCGGCCGCGGTAGTCGCGCTGCCGGTGTCGGCGCTGGTGCTGCGGCTGACCGGCGGGTACTTTGCCGTGGCCACTCTGGTAGTGGCCAGCACGTTCCAGATCATCGCCACGCTGTCGCCGTCGGTGGGCGGGACCACCGGGGTGGCCGTGCCCGGCCTAGCTGGCTACAGCGACGTGCTGCGCGAGGCGCTGACGTACTGGGCGACGCTGGTCGTCGCCGTGGCCAGCGTGGCCGTGGTCTACCTGCTGGTGCGGCGGACGTTCGGGCTGGACGCCCGGGCCGTCGGCAGCGATCCGGTCGGCGCGGCCGCCTCTGGCGTCCGGGTCGGGCGGATCAGGCTGCTGGCCTACCTTGTCGCGGCCGGCGGCGCGGGCGCCGTGGGCGCGCTGATCGCGCTGCAGACGCTGTACGTGGAGCCGACGTCGGCCTTCAGCATCCAGTACAGCGTGGACATGCTCTTCATGGTGCTGATCGGCGGCATGGCCAGCATCGAGGGTCCCATCGTGGGCGCGCTGGTGCTGTTCGCGCTGCAGGAGACGCTGTCCGCCTACGGCGCCTGGTACCTGGTCATCGTCGGCGGTCTCGCGGTCGTCACGACGCTGGTCGCCCCGCGCGGGCTGTGGAGGCTGGCCAGCGAGCGGTTCGGCTGGTCGCTGCTGCCGGTCGGCTACCTGGTGTGCCCGCCGCGCACCGGTACTGAGCGGGCGGAACCCCGTAGGCGGCCTTGAAGATCTTGCTGGAGTGGGGCGCGTCGGCGAAGCCCCAGCGCCGGGCGATGGCCAGGACGCCGCGCTCGGCCAGGGCCGGGTCCTCCAGATCACGGCGGCAGTGGTCGAGGCGGCTCTCCCGTACCCAGCGGGCCACCGAGGCGCCCTGGTCGTGAAACAGCCGGTGCAGGTGGCGCCCGGAGACCGCAGGCTTAGCCGGTTGCTCCCGCCGTCCCAGGCGGCGCGACATTCCCGCGAGCCGGCCGCGATCGCGAGTAGCCTGCCTGGCACCGACTACCAAGGGGAGCGACCATGACCAGCGCCGTGCCGCCGCCCGGCGTCAGCATCGCCGACGCGCGGCTGGAAGAGGTCGCGGACGGCATCTACGCCTACATCCAGCCGGACGGCTCCTGGTGGATCAACAACACCGGCTTCCTGGTCGGCCGGCGAGGCGTGGTGAGCGTGGACGCGTGCTCGACCGAGCGCCGCACCCGCGCCTACCTGGACGCGATCGCGTCGGTGACCGGTCAGCCGGTGCGCACCCTGATCAACACCCACCACCACGGCGACCACACGTTCGGGAATTATCTGTTCGGCGGGGCCACGATCGTGGCGCACGAGAAGTGCCGTCAGGAGATGCTGGCCTTCGGCCCGCCCGGGGCGGTGCCGTTCTGGACCGAGATCGACTGGGGCGGCATCGAGCTGGCTCCCCCGTTCCTCACCTACGAGACCGCGATCCGGGTCTACGTCGACGATCTCGCGTGCGAGGTGCGGCACACCGGAGCCCCGGCGCACACCACCAACGACTCGATCGTCTGGATACCCGACCGATCCCTGTTGTTCTCCGGCGACCTGCTGTTCCGGGGCGGTACCCCGTTCCTGCTGATGGGATCGGTGGCCGGGGCGATCGGCGTGCTGGAGGAGCTGAAGCAGCTGGATGCGGCGACGATCGTCCCCGGGCATGGCGGCGTGGCCGGGCCGGAACTGATCGACGAGGTCCTCGGCTACCTGCGCTTCGTGCTGGACGCCGCGGTCGCGGCCCGGGCGGCCGGGCTGTCCCCGCTGGACGCGGCGCGTGAGCTTGACCTCGGGCCGTACGCGGACCTGCTCGACCCGGAGCGGATCGTGGGCAACCTGCACCGCGCCTACGTCGAGCTCGGCGGAGCCGCGCCGGGAACGCGCATTGACGTCGTGGCCGCGCTCGCGGACATGGTGACCTACAACGGCGGCCAGCCGCTCACCTGCTACGCCTGACGGCCGACTGGGTCAGGACTCCCCGGCCCGACGCTTCGTCCAGCGTGCTCACCGCCCTCCGTCCGGTCCCGGCGGGCCCGGCGGCTCACGCATGGTCCGGCGATCGTCGGCCAGCCGGCGGGTGACTCTCTCCCGGTCCAGCCACTCCAGCAGCGGGATCGCCACCCGCCGCGACGTGCCCAGCGCCTGTCTCGCTTCTGCCGCCGTGAACGGCTGGGGCAGGCCGGCCAGGATCCGCGCGGCGCGCTCGCGCGCGTCGGGCGCCAGCAGCACGTTGCCGGGCAGGCGGCGCAGGAGGCCGGCCCGCTCGGCCGCCGCAGCGCCCCGCGTGTCGAGCCCCAGCTCGCGCATCCGGTCTGCGTCGGGCGCGCTGAACGGGTCGCCGGCCAGGTCGGCCAGCAGCGCCCGGACCGCGTCGGCCACCTGCGGCGGCAAGCTCGTCGGGTCGGCCTGTGCCGCGGTGCATCCGGCGCGGGAATGCGGCCCCGATGCGAGAGCGCGGTCAGCGTCATCTGCCGGTCCGGCGACGCGGCTGGGACGGCCGCTGCGCAGGTATCCGCCGCTAGCGTGGATCATCTCGCCGGCACCGTCATCCGGGTGCCAGGCGGCGAGGGCCTCGACCAGGCCGCGGTCGGGCAGGCCCAGTTCGGCCCGGGCCGCATCGACGGGCAGGCCGGGTGCCAGCGGGTCGCGGACCGCGTGCGCGGTGACCGCCGCGGTCAGGAGCTCGCGCAGCCGCCGCCAGTGCGCCGGGTCGGCCAGCCATTCCCCGCTGACCGGCGGCGGCAGGTCGCGCAGGCCCATGGCCGTGGCCTCGCTGGCCCGCAGGAGCCGGTGCCGGCGCAGCAGGTCCGGGGTGGTGGGCACGTCCGGCCAGGACGCCAGCTCCCGCTCGGCGGCCGCGGCGGCACCGTTGCCGCTCAGCCGCGGCGGTGAGACGTCGACCACGGTCGCGCCGAAGACCGGCCGGCCGTAGGAGCGGTCGGGCGCCGCGCCCGGGTCGCGGAGCAGCACCCGGTCGCCGATGTGCAGCGGCAGCGGGTGATCCAGGCTCAGCCGCGCGAACCGGCTGCCCAGCATCCGGACCCGGGCCACCACGCGGGCCGCGCCGATGTGCAGCGTAAGCCGCAGCGGCAGCCGGGTGGTGCCCGCAGATGCCCCGCGTTGCGGTGGGGCAGGTGCCAGGCGGACGTCGATCACGCTGGTGACCGTCCAGCGGCCGGGCTGGATGAGGGCCATGCCGCGGCCCAGCTCCCGGGTGCTGACGCCGCGCAGGTTCAGCGCTACCCGGGCCACGCCGCTGACCTGGGCCGCCGGGGCGCCGAGCGACTGTACGGTCCTGACCCGCAGCGCGCGCATGGCCGGGGTCGCCGTCAGCTCGTCCCCGGCGCGTACGGTCCGGCCTGCAGGGTCCCGGTGACCACGGTCCCGCTGCCCTTGATGGCGAACACCCGGTCCAGCCACAGCCGGAGGCCGGCGCGCGGGTCAGGCTCGGGGAGCCGCGCCGCGAGCCGGTCGAGCGCGGCGACCAGGCCGGGGAGGCCCTGGCCGGTGAGCGCGCTGACCGCGACGGCTTCGGGTCCGGCTCCCTGGCCGAGGCTGGTGCCGGCGATCTGGCGCGCGGCCTGCCGTAGGGCTGGTCCCGGGTCGGCCAGGTCGGCCTGGGTAATCACCAGGATCCCGTCGCGGACACCCAGCGCGTCGATGGCCGCGAGATGCTCAGCGGACTGAGGTTTCCAGCCTTCATCGGCGGCCACCACGAACATCACGGCCGGCGCCGGGCCCGCCCCGGCCAGCATGTTGGTGACGAACCGCTCGTGGCCGGGCACGTCGACGAACGCGACCTGACCGCCGGACGGCAGCGTCATCCAGGCGAAGCCGAGGTCAATGGTCATGCCGCGGCTTTGCTCCGCTTCCCAGCGGTCCGGCTCCATCCCGGTGAGCGCGCGCACGAGCATCGACTTCCCGTGATCCACGTGGCCGGCGGTCGCGATGACGTGCACGCGCCTATTCCCGGTCGGGGAGGGATCCGCCGTCGGCGGACGCCGGGGCGGCGGTTGGAGGGGCGGCAGGCCGCCGGCGGAGGCCTGCTGGCACCACGGCGAGCACGGCCGCGGCCAGCCGCTCGTCGTCGGCGGGCGCGACCGCGCGCAGGTCAAGCAGGAGTCGGCCGCGCTCGACCCGGCCGACCACCGCGGGCGCCTCTCCGGCGCGGACCGCCGTCGCCCGACCGCAGGTCCGGGGCCAGCTGCTCGGCAAGGGACAGCGCGGCGCTGGGCAGGCTCACGCCAGGGCCGCCGCCGCCGCCCGACCGTCGCGGCGGCCGGGACCGCCCGGCAGTCGACACCCGCGCTGGCCAACCGCGCCACCAGGGCCTCGGCACGCTCCATGAGCGAGCTGCCGGGTGGCCGTCAAAGCCTGGGTGACCGGTGAGGCCGGGCCGGCCAGGGTCGCCTCCAGCGCGGCCAGGGTCAGCTTGTCCACCCGCAGCGCCCGGGCCAGCGGATGGCGGGCCAGGCGGGTGACCGTCTCGCGCGCGCCGAGCAGCAGGCCGGCCTGCGGGCCGCCGAGCAGCTTGTCCCCGCTGGCCGTGACCAGCCCGGCGCCGGCCCGCAGCCAGGAGTCTGCGTCGGGCTCGTCGGGGAGCACCGGGCTCGGCGCCAGCAGGCCCGATCCGATGTCGCCGACCACCAGCACGCCGAGGCCGGCGAGCTCGGCGATGCTGACCGACGCCGTGAAGCCCTCGATCCGGTAGTTGGACGGGTGCACCTTCAGGATGAACGCCGGTGTCCGCGCCGACGGCCCGCTGGTAGTCGGCCAGCGCGGTCCGGTTGGTCGTGCCCACCTCGCGGATCCGGGCGCCGGTCGACTGCCAGCAGGTCAGGCAGCCGGAAGCCGTCGCCGATCTCGATCAGCTCGCCGCGGCTGACGACGATCTCGCGCCCGGCGGCCAGCGCCGTGGCCGCCAGGACCAGCGCGGCGGCGTTGTTGTTGACCACGTGCACGGCCTCGGCCGCCGGAACCGCGCGCGCCAGCGCGTCCAGCGTCCCCCGGCCGCGGCGGCCGCGCTGACCTGTCGGCCAGGTCGAATTCCAGGTCGGTGTAGCCTGCCGCGGCGCCCATGCGGCCTCGCGCAGCCGCCGACAGCGGCGCCCGGCCGAGATTGGTGTGCAGCATCACCCCGGTCGCGTTGATCACCGGGGTCAGCGTGGCGGCCGTCGGCGGCAGCGCCGCCACCGCGGCATCGGCGACGCCCTCCGGGCCGATGGCCCCGGAACGGGCCAGCTCCTGGGCCGGCCACCGCCCGCTTGACCAGCGCCGGGCCGAGCACCTCCCGCGCGGCGACCAGGCGCGGATCGGCGAGCACGACGTCGGTGCGGGGCACGTGCCGGCGCGGGTCCACAACCGCGACCCTAACGGCCGCTGCGGCCCGCGGCCATCCAGGCGTACCCGCAGCGGGCACTACAGTTGAGCGCGTGACCGGCCTGGATGGCGTCCGGCTGACCCAGTACGCGCGCGGCGGCGGCTGCGCCTGCAAGATCCCGCCCGGCGAGCTGGAGGAAACCATCGCCGGGCTCGTGCCGGACGGCCCGGGCACCGACCTGATCGTGGGGATCGAGCACGGCGACGACGGCGCCGTGGTGCGGGTCGGCCCGGCCCTGGCCATAGTGGTCACGGCCGACTTCTTCACTCCGGTCGTGGACGACGCGTATACGTTCGGGCGCATCGCCGCCACCAACGCCCTGTCCGACATCTACGCGATGGGCGGCGAGCCGCTCGTCGCCCTGAACCTGCTCGGCTGGCCGCGGGACAAGCTCCCGGCCGAACTGGCCGCCGAGGTACTACGCGGCGGCCTGGACACCGGGCGCGCGGCAGGATGTCACGTGCGCGGGCGGGCACAGCATCGACGATCCCGAGCCGAAGTACGGCATGGCGGTGACCGGCGCCGCGGACCCGGCCCGGCTGCTGCGGATCGACACCGGGCGGCCGGGGCAGCCGCTCAGCCTGACCAAGCCGATCGGCACCGGCGTGCTCAACGCCTGGCACAAGGCCACGGGCGAGATCAGCCCGGCGGCGATCGACGTGATGACCGCCCTGAACGCTGACGCTCAGCCGGCAGGCCCTGGCCACCGGGATCGACTGTGTCACCGACGTGACCGGATTCGGCCTGCTCGGCCACTTGTTCAAGCTGGCCCGGGCCAGCGGGGTCTCCGCGGTCGTGGATCACGCGGCGGTGCCGCTCATCGAGGGAACCCGGGCCGCGGCCCGCGCCGGGTACCTGCCGGGCGGAAGCCGCCGGAACCTCGACTGGGTGCTCCCGCACACCGACCCCGGCGCGGTGGGCGAGGACGACCTGCTCCTGCTCGCGGATGCGCAAACCTCGGGCGGGCTGCTCGTGGCCGGGGAGCTGCCCGGGGCGCCGGTGATCGGGGAACTGGTCCCGCGGCGCGACCACGTGCTCATCATCCGGTAGGCCGGGGCTCGGTGGGGACGGCCTCGACGGTGGCGCCGTCCCGGTTCACGTCCAGGACGCGGACCTGCCACGCGATGCCCGTGCCATCCGCGATCGGCCGCACGGCCTCCGGGCCCGGATGCATGCCGGCCACGCTGAGCGCGAGCACCGACGGGCCCGCGCCGGACACGACGGCCGGGATCCCGGCCGCCCGGAGCCGGCCGACCAGGTCGGCGGTGGCCGGCGCCGCCGCGGCGCGGTAGGGCTGATGCAGGTAATCCTCGGTGCCGGCCATGAGCAGGGCCGGGTCGATGGTCAGCCCGGCGATCAGCAGCGCCGCCCGGGCCGAGTTCGCCACCGCGTCCGCGTGCGGCACCGCCGCCGGAAGGAGCCCGCGCGCGTGCGCCGTGGACAGCGGAATCTCCGGAACGCACAACACCGGGGTCAGCCCGGCTACCGGCGCCAGCCGGGCCGCCTGGGCTCGGCGGTCCGACGTCCACGCGACCGTGAGGCCGCCGGCCAGGCACGCCGCCACGTTGTCCGGATGCCCCTCCAGCGCGCTCGCGAGCTGCAGCAACTCGGCGTCGGTCAGTCCCGGGCCGGGGCCGGTCCGCTGGGCGCAGGCGCGGGCGGCATCGGCCGCCAGGGCCCGCGCGGCCAGCAGGCCCGCTACGATCGCGCCCGCCGAGGAGCCGAGCCCGTACCCTTGCGGGATCGCGTTGACGCAGCGCAGGCCGATCCCGGGCGGCTGGCCGCCCAGCACGCCGAACGCGGCCCGCATGGCCCGGATGACCAGATGATCTTCCCCGGCCGCCGCGGTAGCCTCGCCGGCGCCGGAGACCTCGATCGCTACCCCGCCGGGAATGATCCGGGCCTCGACCGTGTCGTACAGCCCCAGCGCCAGGCCCACGGCGTCGTAGCCGGGCCCCAGGTTCGCGCTGGTCGCGGGGACGCGGACGGCGACCGGCCGGGCTGGCCAGCTCATGGTGCCGGCCTCAGACCAGGCCGAGCTCGGCCGCGGCGGCAGGCGCGTCGGCCCGGATGGTCACCGGCTTGGGCGCCGCCGACACCGCCCAGTCCGGCTCCTTCAGGCCGTGTCCCGTGATCGTGCAGACCACTCGGGACCCGGCCGCCACCTGACCGTTCTCGCAGGCCTGAAGCAGGCCGGCGACCCCGGCCGCGGAGGCGAGCTCGGCGAATACGCCCTCCTTGCGGGCCAGCAGCCGGTAGGCGGCCAGGATCTGCCGGTCGGTCACCGAGTCGATCAGGCCGCCGGACTCGTCGCGGGCGGTCTCGGCGAGGCCCCAGGAGGCCGGGTTGCCGATCCGGATCGCGGTGGCGATCGTGGCGGGCGCCGCCACCGGCCGGCCGGCGACGATCGGCGCGGCCCCGCTGGCCTGGAAGCCGAGCATCCGGGGCGCGTGCGTGGCCCGCCGCAGCGTGACGTACTCGGTGTAGCCCTTCCAGTAGGCGGAGATGTTCCCGGCGTTGCCGACCGGCAGGCAGTGGGCGTCCGGCGCGTCGCCCAGCGCATCCACGACCTCGAACGCCGCGGTCTTCTGGCCCTCGAGCCGGTCCGGGTTCACCGAGTTGACCAGCGCGACCGGGTAGTCCACCGCGAGCTTGCGCACGAGTTCCAGGCAGTCGTCGAAGTTCCCGTCCACCTGCAGCAGCCGAGCGCCGTGCACCAGGGCCTGGGCCAGCTTGCCGAGCGCGATGTTGCCGCGCGGCACGAGCACGGCGCAGGTCAGGCCCGCCTTGGCCGCGTAGGCTGCGGCGCTCGCGCTGGTGTTGCCGGTCGAGGCGCAGATCACCGCCGTGGCGCCGCGGCCGAGCGCCGCGCTGACCGCCACCGTCATGCCGCGATCCTTGAACGACCCGGTCGGGTTGCTCGCCTCGACCTTGAGGTAGACCTCGCACCCGGTCATCTTCGACAGCGTGCCCGCCGAGACCAGCGGCGTGCCGCCCTCGCCGAGCGTGACCACCGGCGTGGCCGCGGTTACCGGCAGCAGGTCGCGGTATTCGGCGATAACGCCGCGCCACTGGGCCTTCCGCTCGCCAGCGGGACGGCCAGAGGTA
This sequence comes from uncultured Actinomycetota bacterium, assembly GCA_963834695.1. Taxonomy (GTDB): domain Bacteria; phylum Actinomycetota; class Actinomycetes; order Streptosporangiales; family Streptosporangiaceae; genus JASHPR01. The sequence continues at coordinate 17,041 of CAWIDQ010000100.1, read as the reverse complement.
CCGGCTTTCCTCATCGCGGGGTCGCGGGCGACCGTCGCGCCTACCTCCCCGCCCCCCTTCACCGGGGGCACCGCAGCCCTTCGGCTCATTCCCCTTCCTCGCCTTCCACGCGCATCACGCTGTCGACCGCCCGCACCGCCTCCATCGCGGACAGGTCGGCCACGGTCGCGGCGAGCGCGGACTCGCGGGCCGTGTGCGTGACGATCACCAGGTAGGCCTCGGCGCCGCGGCCTTCCTGGCGCACTGCCTTGATCGACACGTCGTGCCGGGCGAACGCCTCGGCGACCGGAGCGAGCACGCCCGGCCGGTCGGCCACGTCCAGCGCGACGTGATACCGGGTCAGCGCGTCGGCCATGGGCAGCACCGGAAGCTCCGCGTAGCTGGGCGCGTCCGGGCCGCGGATCCCGGCGACGCGGTTGCGCGCGACCACCACGAGATCACCAAGCACGGCGCTGGCGGTGGGCCCGCCGCCCGCGCCCGCGCCGTAGAACATCAGCCGCCCGGCCGACTCGGCCTCGACGAACACCGCGTTGTACGCCTCCCGCACGGAGGCGAGCGGGTGCTCGCGGGGGATCATCGCCGGATGCACCCGGGCCGAGATCCCGCCGTCACACCGCTCGCAGATCGCGAGCAGCTTGACCACGCAGCCGAGCGCCCGGGCGCTGGCGATGTCGGCGGCCGTCACCGCCGTGATCCCCTGCCGGTAGACGTCATCGGCGATGACCCTGGTGTGGAAGGCCAGGCTGGCCAGGATCGCCGCCTTGGCCGCGGCGTCGAAGCCGGCCACGTCGGCGGTCGGGTCTGCCTCTGCGTAGCCGAGCGCCTGCGCCTCCGTCAGCGCCTCGCCGAACTCCGCGCCCGAGGAGTCCATCTTGTCGAGTATGTAGTTCGTGGTCCCGTTGACGATGCCGAGCACGCGGCGCACCGCGTCCCCCGCCAGCGACTCGCGCAGCGACCGCAGCAGCGGGATCGCCCCGGCCACCGCCGCCTCGTAGAAGCAGGTCCGCGCCGTGCTCGCGGGCCGCGGCGTGCATCGCCGCGCCGTCGGCGCCCAGCAGAGCCTTGTTCGCGGTCACCACCGACTTGCCGGCCTGCATCGCGGCCAGCAGCAGCGAGCGGGCCGGCTCGATGCCGCCGATCATCTCGACCACGATGTCGACGTCGGGACGGGTCACCAGGCCCATGGCATCGGTCGTGATCAGCTCGTCACCGACCCCCGCGGCGCGGGCCCGGCCGGCCGGATCGCGGACCGCCACGCCCGCGACCTGCAGCGGCGCGCCGACCCGCGCGGCCAGGTCGGCCGCCTGATCGCCGAGCAGCCGGAACACCTGGGAGCCCACCGCGCCGCAGCCCAGCAGCGCCACCCGCAGTTCTGCCATGACCGTCCTCCTGCCGCCTGGTGCGCTCCGACAAGGCTATCCAGCGGCCGGACGGCTCGGGCCGGGCGCGGCGCGGCCGCGTCAGCGCAGTCGCCGGGCGCCGTCCGAGGGCTGTGCGTCGAGAAACCGCGGCGGCGGCCAGCCGCGGGTGGCGAACGCGGCGCTGGCGGCGGTCCGGACGTCCTCGGCCTGCCCGGCCTCGGCCAGCGCGATCACCGACCCGCCGAACCCGCCACCGGTCATCCGCGCGCCGAGCGCGCCGCTCGTCACCGCCGCCTCGACCGCCACGTCAGCCTGCGGCCAGGAAACCTCGAAGTCGTCCCGGAGCGAGACGTGGGAGGCGGTCAGCAGCGGGCCGCAGCGGCCGGTCTCACCCGCGCGCAGCAGCCTGGACGTCTCCAGGACGCGGGCGTTCTCGGTGACCACGTGCCTGGCCCGGCGCCGCAGCAGCGGATCCGCGATCTGCTCGACCGCGCCCGGGTCGTCCGTTACGTCCCGCAAGGAGCGCACGCCGAGCACCCGGGCGGCGTCCTCGCACGCGCGGCGCCGGGCCGCGTACCGCCCGTCGGCGAGGGCGTGCCGGACCCGGGTGTCGATGACCAGCAGCACGAGCCCGGCCGCCTCGAGGTGGAGCGGGACGTCGCTGGCCTGCCCGCTGCGGCAGTCGAGCAGCAGGGCGTGACCGGCCCGGCAGAGCAGGGACGCGGACTGGTCCATGATCCCCGTCGGGACCCCGACGAACTCGTTCTCCGCGCGGCAGGCCAGCGCGGCGAGCTCGGGCCGCGGCACGCTCAGCCCGGGCAACTCGGTGAGCGCCAGCGCCGTTGCGCATTCCAGGGCGGCGGAGGACGATAGCGCGGCGCCGCGCTCGAGATCCGCGTCGATCGCGATGCTGGTCCCGCCCACGGGATAACCGGCCCCGAGGATCGCCCAGGCCGCGCCCGCCGGGTACGCCGCCCAGCCGACGACCGTTCCCGGGTCGAGCTTGCTCAGCGGTACCGTGACCGGCGAGGCCGGCACCTGGTGCGAGCACAGCTCCAGCAGCTCGTCATCGCGCCGGGACACGGCCGCGCGGACCCCCTGACCGAGCGCGAACGGGAGCACGAAGCCCTCGTTGTAGTCGGTGTGCTCCCCGATCAGGTTCACCCGCCCGGGAGCGTGCCAGACGCCCTCGGGCTCGGCGCCGTAGCACTCGGCAAACCAGCCGGCGGCCCGGTCCGCGGCGGCTCCGGTCACCCCGCTGTCATCCCGCCATCACCCCGTTATCTTCCTGCCCCGGCCGCGCGAACGTCCAGGCGTCCGCGACCATGGAGCGCAGGTCACGTTCCGGATGCCAGCCGAGGTCCGCGGCGATCGCCTCGGACGAGGCGACCAGTACCGCCGGGTCGCCCGCTCGCCGGGGCGCCACCTTCGCGCTGATGTCCCGGGCGGTGACCTCCCGGCACGCGCCGAGCACCTCGAGGTTGGAGTAGCCGGTCCCGCTGCCCAGGTTGTAGACCGCGTGCGAGCCCGGGATGGCGGCGTCCAGGGCCAGCAGGTGGGCCCGGGCCAGGTCCGACACGTGGATGTAGTCCCTGACGCAGGTCCCGTCCGGCGTCGGGTAGTCGTCGCCGAACAGCTGGACCTCGCCGCCCTGGCCCGCGATGGCGAGGATCGTGGGGATCAGGTGCGTCTCGGGGTGGTGGCGCTCACCCCGCCAGGTGCCCGCGGCGTCCGCGTGCGCGCCGGCGACGTTGAAGTAGCGCAGGCTGACCGCGCCGATCCGGTGCATCCGGGCGTACTCGGCCAGGGCCGTGTCCACGGCGAGCTTGGACGCGCCGTACGGGCTGGTCGGCCGGACCGGGTCGGTCTCGGTGATCGGGATCCGCTCCGGCTCGCCGTAGACCGACGCGGTCGAGGAGAACACGATCCGGCGGGTTCCCGCCGTGCGCATGGCCTCGAGCAGCGCGAGCGTGCCGCCGAGGTTGTGTTCCCAGTACCGCGCCGGGTACGCAACGGACTCGGCCACCAGCGACTTCGCCGCGAAGTGCAGGACCGCGTCGATCCCGGTGGCCAGCACCGGCCCGGCGTCTTCGCGGATCGTGCCCCGGCGGAAATCGGTGTCCGGGGGTACCGCGTCCGCGTGGCCGGTGGACAGGTCGTCGAGGACCACGACATCGTGGCCGGCGTCGACGAGCTGGGCCGCGACCACGCTTCCGATGTACCCGGCGCCCCCGGTGACGAGCAGCCTCATGCCTTATGCCTTCTCTCGTAGGGTGGCCGCCGCGGCCTCGGGCGCTATGTCGTTGGTGAAGGCGCCCATCCCCGACTCGGGCCGGCCAGGTACTTCAGCTTGCCCGGCGCGCGGCGGATCGTGAACAACTCCAGGTGCAGCGCGAACTCCTGCGTGCCCTCGCGCACTGGCGCCTGGTGCCAGCCGGAGATGTACGGCGCCGGGGTGTCGAAGAGCCGGTCGAACCGGCGCAGCAGGTCCAGGTAGATGTCGCAGAAGTCGTCCTGCTCGGCCGCGGTCAGGGCCTGCAGGCCGGCCCGTCGGCGGCGGGGATAGAGGTGGACCTCGTAGGGCCAGCGCGCGGCGTGCGGCACGAAAGCGACCCAGTGCTCGCCGGCGATCACGATCCGCGACCCGTCGGCCAGTTCCGCCGCGAGCACCTCGTCGAACAGGTTCCGGCCGGTCTCCCGCCGGTAGGCCGCGCTCGTCGCGAGCATGCGCGAGGTGCGCGGGGTGACGAACGGATAGGCGTAGATCTGGCCGTGTGGGTGGGTCAGCGTCACCCCGATCTCCTGGCCGCGGTTCTCGAAGCAGTAGACCTGCTCGACCCCGGGCAGCCCGGCCAGCGCGGCGCTGCGGTCGGTCCAGGCGGCCAGCACGAGGGCCACCTGGTCGTGGGTCAGGTCGGCGAACGACGCGTCGTGGTCCGGGCTGAAGCAGACCACCTCGCAGCGGCCATCGCCCGGGCGGGCGGGCAGCAGCGCGTCGCCGGCCGCCTCGGCGTGGCCGGGCCCGGCCGGCGCGGTGACCAGCGAGGGGAATCGGTTCTCGAACACCACGACCTCGTAGTCGGGCGCGGGGATCTCGGTCAGCCGGCCGGGCCGCGAGGGGTCGAGCGGGCATTGACCGGCCGGCGGCAGGTAGGTGCGGTCCTGCCGGTGCCTGGCGATGATGACCCACTCGCCGAGCAGCGGGTCGTAGCGCACCTGCGACGAGGCCTCGACCGGGCCGATCGGCAGGCGATCCGGGAAACCGGCGGCCCAGTCCGCGGACTCGCCGAAGTAGATCAGCTCACGGCCGTCGGCCAGCGTGATCGAGGCTCGTTTCACCTGGCGTCCATCCGGACCAGGTTGTCGCTGTTCATTCGGCGTCCATCCGGACCAGGTTGCCGGGATTCACCTGGCGTCCGTCCGGACCAGGTCGTTCACCCGGCGTCCAGCCGGAGCAGGTCGTCGGTGGTTTCCCGGCGCAGCACGATCTTGGCCGTGCCGTCGTGGACGGCTACCACGCCCGGGCGCGGCACGTGGTTGTAGTTGCTGGCCATCGACCGGCAGTAGGCGCCGGTGGCGGCCACGGCGATCAGGTCGCCCGGGGTCACGTCGCCCGGCAGGTACGCGTCCCGGACCACGATGTCCCCGCTCTCGCAGTGCCTGCCGACCAGCCGGCTCAGCGTGGGCGGCGCGGCGGATTCCCGCGATGCGAGCACGCAGGTGTACTCGGCGTCGTACAGCGCGGTGCGGATGTTGTCGCTCATCCCGCCGTCCACGCTGACGTAGGTCCGCAGCCCGTCCACGTTCTTGACCGTGCCGACCTGGTAGAGCGTGATCGTCCCGGGCCCGGCGATGGCCCGGCCCGGCTCCACGGCCAGCCACGGCCGGGCCAGGCCCGCCGCCCGGCACTGCGCGTTCAGGATCTCGCGGAGATTCTGCGCCACGACCTTGATGTCCGCGGGGTCGTCGCCCGGCATGTAGGCGATGCCGAACCCGCCGCCCAGGTTCAGCTCGCCGATCTCGATCCCGTGCGACTCGCGGATCCGGACCGCGAGCTCGAGCACCCGGTGCGCGGCCACGTCGAAGCCTGCCGTGTCGTAGATCTGCGACCCGATGTGCGAGTGCAGGCCGGCGAAGTCGAGCGCCCCGCTGGCCAGGACCTGCCGGACCGCCTCGTCGGCGGCGCCCGACGCCAGCGAGAAGCCGAACTTCTGGTCGTCGTGGGCGGTGGCCACGAACTCGTGCGCGGCGGCCTCCACGCCGGTGGTGACCCGCACCAGGACCCGCGGCCGCGTCCCGGGGTGCTGCGCGGCGATCCGTTGCAGGCGCTCGATCTCGTCGAAGGAGTCGGCCACGATGCGCCCGACGCCCGCCGTCACCGCGCGGCCGAGCTCGTCGGGCAGCTTGTTGCTGCCGTGCAGCGTGATCATCTCCGGCCGGACACCGGCCTGCAGCGCGACCTCGAGCTCGCCGCCGGTGCACACGTCCACGCCCAGGCCCTCCTCGCTGACCCAGCGCAGCACCGCCCGGCAGCAGAACGCCTTAGCCGCGTAGAACACCCCGGCGCCGTCCCCGAACGCCTCGCGGAAGTCCCGGCACCGGCCGCGGAAGTCCTCCTCGTCGCACGCGAACAGCGGGGTGCCGTGCTGCGCGGCGAGGGCGCGCACGTCCACGCCGCCGAGCACCAGGGCTCCGCCGGCCCGGCGCGCGGTGCGCGGCCAGATGGCCGGGTCCAGCGCGTTGACGTCCGGCGGCGGCGGCGGCGGGTGATCGGGCGGCAGCACGTCGGCATGACGCGGGCCGGCGGGGTGGGCGACGCGGCTCATGGCAGTCAATGCTAGGGGCGGGGCGCCGCCCGTCCGGCCGGCCGGCGGATTAGGCTGCTTCCTGCCCAGGAAGCCCGGACTTTGGAGGCGAAATGCCGATATTCGGAAGCCGCCGGCGGCCGACACGGCCACGTGGGAACCGCAGGCGGCCGACAGCAGGCTGGCCCAGACCGCGGGCGCCAATCCGGCCGGGGTGTTCACCTCCGACCTGTCGGTGTCCGAGTACGTGCTGCTCGGCGAGGCCGGGTTCGAGCCGCTCGGCTTCGTGGTCGGGTCGTCGATCTACCACGTGGGGTTGCAGGTCGGGCGCTGGTCGCAGAACCAGGAACTCCAGGTCCTGACCCAGGCCATGTACAGCGCCCGGGAGCTGGCCATGGCCCGGATGCAGGCCGAGGCCGATCACCTGGGGGCCGACGGGGTCGTCGGCGTCCAGCTCCGGATGCAGATGTACGCCTGGGGCCAGAACGTGCTCGAGTTCGTCGCCACCGGGACCGCGGTCCGCCACCTGACCGGCGCGGGCGCCCATCGTGCCCCGGGCGGCGGCGCGTTCGCCTCGGACCTGTCCGCGCAGGACTTCTTCCGGCTGCTGGCGGCAGGTGCCGTGCCGGTCGCGTTCGTGCTCGGCACGTGCGTGTACCACATCGCGCACCAGTCGGTCATGCAGGCCATGCGGCAGGCCGGCCAGAACCAGGAGATGCTCCAGTTCACCCAGGGCGTCTACGAGGCGCGGGAGCTGGCCCTGGCCCGGATGCAGGCCGAGGCCATCCAGGCGCAGTCGTCGGGCATCGTCGGGGTCAGCGTCGCCGTCTCCAACCACGTCTGGGGCGAGCACGCCACCGAGTTCCTGGCCACCGGCACGGCCATCCGCCGCCTGGCCGACGAGCACCGGCTGCCGGAAACCTCGCCCAAGCCCACGTTCACCCTGGGCCTGGACAGCTGACCGGCGCCGCACCCCGCGGCGAGCTCACATCTTCGGCCAGGTGTGCACGGGCTCGTTGGTCTGCATGCGCTCGATGTAGCCCAGTGTCATCAGGCGCAGCGCCTCCTGCCGGTCGACGTGCCGCCGGTCGGTGAGCGCGCGGACGGCGTCCGACTGCCAGGTGGCCCCGGTCCGGCTGGACAGGCAGCGCTGCTCGATGATGCCGAGCAGGCGCTTGGCGTCGCACGGGTCCACGCCCCAGCCCTCGAGCCCGTCGAACGCCATCGGCAGCAGGCGGCGCAGCACCAGCTCGGTCACGGGAACCTCGCCGAGCCCGGGCCAGTAGAGCCTGGCGTCGATGCCGTGCCGCGCGCCCTGGGTCAGGTTGTCGGCGGCGGCCGCGAACGACATCTGCGTCCACACCGGCCGCTCGGCCTCGGCCAGCGCGCGGACCATCCCGCAGTAGAAGGCGGCGTTGGCCATGATGTCGGCGACCGTGGGGCCGGCCGGCAGGACCCGGTTCTCCACCCGCAGGTGCGCCAGGCCGTCCATCACCGCGTACACGGGCCGGTTCCACCGGTAGATCGTGCCGTTGTGCAGCGTGAGCTCGGAAAGCTGAGGCGCCTGCCCGTTATCGAGCACCGCGACCGGATCCTCGTCGTCGACGAGCGGCAGCAGCGCGGGGAAGTACCTCAGGTTCTCCTCGAACAGGTCGAACACCGACGTGATCCAGCGCTCGCCGAACCACACCCGCGGCCGGACGCCCTGCTCCTTGAGCTCGTCCGGCCGGGTGTCGGTCGCCTGCTCGAACAGCGTGAGCCGGGTTTCCCGCCACAGCTCCCGGCCGAACAGGAACGGGGAGTTGGCGCCGACCGCCACCTGCGCGCCCGCGACCGCCTGGGCGGCGTTCCAGTAGTTGCCGAACGACTCCGGGCTCACCTGCAGGTGGCACTGGACGCTGGTGCAGGCGGCCTCCGGCATGATCGTGTCGATATGGGTGAGCAGCCGCTCGGGGCCCTCGATCGAGATCCGCATTTCCTCGCCGCGGGCCGCGAAGATCTGCTCGTTCAGCAGCCGGTACCGCGGGTTCGGCGACATGGCGGCCGCGCCGACGTCGCGCTCGCCCAGCGTGGGCAGGATGCCGATCATCACCAGGTGGCTTCCGGCCTGGCGGGCCCGGCGCTCGGCGTGATCGAGGCTGGCCCGCACCCCCTTCTCGAGCCCGGCTAGGGCGTCGCCGACCAGCGGCCACGGCGGCACGTTGATCTCCAGGTTGAACTGGCCCAGCTCGCTCGCCCAGCTCGGGTCGGCGATCGCGCCGAGCACCTCCGCGTTCTTCATCGAGGGCAGGCCGGCCTCGTCGACCAGGTTCAGCTCGATCTCCAGCCCGACCTGCCGCGGCTCGGTGTCGAACCGGGACTCCCCCAGCATCCGGGCGAACACGTCCAGGCAGCAGCGCACCTTCTCCCGGTAGGAGCGGCGGTCCTGCTGGCTCACGCTGATGGCCGGGACATCCCTGCCCATCGGTCCCCTCCACTCACCAGGCCATGGGCAGCCTGCCCCAACCTTCCCACGTCATGGGACTCGTGACCAGGGCAGAAAGGGGGAGGATCAGGACCCGTCCCGGCCGTGCGGCGCGCCCCAGTCCAGCAACGGGCCGTCGGGCACGATCCGGGTCGGATTGATGTGCGGGTGCGTGATGAAGTAGTGCCGCTTGATGTGGTCGAAGTTGGTGGTGCCGGAGAACGCGGGCAGCGCGTACAGGTCGCGCGCGTAGGCCCACAGGTTCGGGTAGTCGGTCAGCCGCCGCAGATTCGCCTTGAAGTGGTAGTGGTAGACCGAGTCGAACCGGGCCAGGGTCACCCACAGCCGCACGTCGGCCTCGGTGATGGTCTCACCACAGAGGTAACGCTGGTCCGCCAGGCGCCCCTCCAGGTCGTCCAGGGTCGCGAAGAGCCTGGTCACCGCGTCGTGGTAGGCCCCCTGGGTGGTGGCCATGCCGGACCGGTAGACGCCGTTGTTCACGTTCTCGTAGACGACCGCGTTGATCGCGTCGATCTCCGGCCGCAACCGCTCCGGGTACAGGTCGTAGTCACCGTTGGCGTAGGCACCGAACTGCGTGTCCAGGTCGATGGTGATGTCGGGGAAGTTGTTGCTGACGATGCGCCCGGTCTCGCGGTCCCACAGCACCGGAACGGAGATATGCCCGTCGTAGCCGGGCTCGGTCGCGTCGTAGGCCTCGCGCAGCAGCGCGAACCCGTTGACCGGGTCGAGCGAGTGCCCGGGGCCCTCGCGGAACGCCCAGCCCCGGCCGTCCCGGATCGGATCCACCGCGGACAGCGAGATCACGTCCTCGAGCCCGAGCAGCTGGCGCACGATCGCGGACCGGTGCGCCCACGGGCAGGCCCACGAGATGTACAGGTGGTACCGGCCGGGGACGGCTGGGTACCCGCTGGAGCCGTCCGCGGTGATCCGGCCCCGGAACGGGTAGGCGGGCCGCACGAACTCCCCCGGCTGGGACGCCGCGCTGGCCGTCTGCTTGCGCCGGAAGTCCCCGTAGTCGCCGAAGGTCGCGAAGTCGACCGGGCTGGCCCCGCCCGCCTGCTGAGTCGTTGTCATGCCGGTGAGAACCCGGCGGCGGCGCCGGCCATTCCGGTATCGATCACTGCCCGTCGGTCAGCGACCGCGTGAACCAGCCGGGGATGTCGAGCCGGAAGGCGTCCGGCGGAGTGACCTTGCGCAGGTCCGCCTCGATCGCGCGCAGCCGCTCCGCCCCGATGACCTCGGCCCAGCGGTCCCGCAGGTCGTCGAAGATCTGCGCCGACCGCTGCAGCGCATCGACGGCGCGACCGGTCAGCCGCACGACCTTGCGCCGCGCGTCGGCCGGGTCCGGTCCGCGCTCGGCGTATCCGAGCTGTTCCAGCGCGTCGATGGTCTTGCCCGCGGCCTGCTTGGAGATGCCCAGCCGTCGGCCCAGCTCGGCCGCGGTGGTGCCGCGCGGACCGATCGCCTGGAACACGAATCCGTGCATCGGCCGCAGGTCGGGGTGTCCCTGGCGGGCGAGCTCGGCGTGCAGCTCGTCGATGAGCACGCGGAAGCCCAGGAGCAGCCGCAGCGGCAGCTCAAAGCCGGGCGTCCCGGCCTCGGCCGGCGCGGCCTCAGCAGGCACAACCTCAGCGGGTACGGCGCTGGCCGGCACGGCCTCAGCAGGCATAGCCCCGGCCCCAGTTGACATAAACGACAACCAGGTTTACTGTCCTGATTATCGCACATTCGACAACCATGTTGTCCATCTTAGGAGGTTCCGCGATGCCTGTCATCCGCCGCGCCGAGACCCGCCGCACCGAGACCCCTAACGCGGTCATGACCACGCTCGCGTCGCCGACTCAGGGCGGTGCCGGGCAGGCCGTCTGGCGCGTGGACATGCGGCCCGGCCAGGCCGGGCCGCGGCACGCCATCGACACCGAGCAGGTGTGGACCGTGCTGGATGGCGGCGCGACCGTCGAGCTTGACGGGCAGGCACTCACCGTCGGCCCGGGCGACACCCTCATCCTGCCGGCCGACGCGCCGCGCCGGGTGAGCGCGGACCCCGCGGCGGGCTTCGCCGCCATCGCCGTCGCGCCGGCCGGCACCCGCGCCTACACCCTGGACGGCACCAGGGTCGCGCCCGGGTGCGCCGTGCCCGACGGGGACAAGCTGGTCCCGGCCTGGGTCGCCTGACGACGTGCTACGCGGCCCAGGCGATCGGCAACCGCTTGACGCCGCGCTGGAAATTCGAGCGCAGGTAGGACGGCTCGCCCGCGAAGGCCAGCGCCGACGTGCGGGCGAGCACCTCCTCGAACAGCGCGCGCATCTGGGTCCGGGCCAGGTGCGAGCCGAGGCAGAAGTGCGGCCCGTGCCCGAAGACCAGGTGCGGGTTGGGCTGCCGCCGGATGTCGAACCGGTCGGGATCGCCGAAGACCGCCTCGTCACGGTTGGCCGAGGCGAAAGAGACCACCACCTTGTCCCCCGCGCGGATCCGCTGACCGCCGAGCCCGCAGTCGGCGGTCGCGGTCCGGCGGAACGTCATCACCGGGGTCCACCAGCGCAGCATCTCCTCGACCGCTCCCGGCATCAGGCGGGGCCGGCGCGTAGCTCGTCCTGCGCCCGCGGGTGCTCGAGGAGCGCGATGCAACCGCCCGGCAGCCCGTTGCGCAACGTCTCGTTGCCGGCCACCGCGAACAGCCAGAACATGTTCTCGAACTCCTCCACCGACACCCGGCCGCCGTGCTCGTCGGCCTGCGCCAGCAGGATCGACATCACGTCGTCCCCCGGGTGACGCCGCCTGGCGTCGGCCAGCAGGTGGGCGTACGCGTACAGGTCGGGCATGCCATCGCGGGTGCGGGGGTCGGGCATGCGGCCGTCCGGGCCCGGGGCCGGGCGCAGCGCGACCGCCTCGGCGGCCATCGGCGTCCCGCCCGACGGGTCGAAGTCGGCCGAGGACGCGTAGTCGGGATCCTGGTAGCCGATGACCCGGTTCGACCAGTCGAACAGCAGCCAGCGGTCCTGCTCCGGCATGCCCAGGACGTCGGCCAGGGTCAGCAGCGGCAGGTCGGCCGCGACGTCCTTGGCGAAGTCGCATTCGCCGCGGCGGCCGGCGAAGGCCCGGTCGCACAGGGCGCGCGCGTGCCCGCGGATGCGCTCCTCGAGCCGCGCCACCGCGCGCGGCGTGAACGATCGGGCCAGCAGCTGCCGCAGCCGGGAGTGCTCCGGCGGGTCCATGTTGAGCATCATGTTGCGGACGTAGCGCAGTGCCGCCGGGGTGGCCGGGTCGCGGATCTGCGTAGCGCCGAGCCAGGAGGAGAACAGCCGCGGCTGCCGCATGACCCACTCGACGTCGGCGTGGCGGAGCACGAGCCAGAAGCCCAGGCCCGCGGGCCAGCCGAGAACCGGGATCTCGTCGGCCCAGACGACCGGGCCATCGCGGCGGAGCCGGGCCAGGGCGTCGAAGGGAACCCCGCCGACGTAGGTCGCGGGGTCGAACACGATCTCGGTGTCGGGCCTGGCCATGTTGACCTCCCCGGCAGCAGCGCTGGTCCTGATGGGCCCGAATCTAGCGCCGATGGGCCCGGAAGGGGATTGCCGCGAGATGCGCTCCGGGCGGTCCGCGGGCGGGTAGCTTTCCTGCCGGGCTGGCCTACGCGGGGCCTTCAGATCGCTAGGGAGCCGCGATGAACGACGTGTTTGCGCCCGAGCACCTTTTCGAGCTGGGCTCCTGCCCGCACCGCGAGCTGTTCTCGGGATGCGCCGGCGCGTGGGAGGCGCTGGAGCATCTTCCTGAGTACCTGCGGTCGGTGCTGCGCCCCGGCATCCGCGGCGAGGTCGAGGATGGCGCGCACATCGAGGGCGACGTAGAGATCGCTGAGGGCGCGCGGGTGGAGGCGGGCGCCTACATCCGCGGGCCGGTCCTCGTCGGGCCGGGCACCGAGGTGCGGCACGGGGCCTACCTGCGCGGCAATGTGCTCACCGGGACCGGTTGCGTGATCGGCCACGCCAGCGAGTGCAAGGCGGCAATCCTGCTCGACGGGGCCAAGGCGCCGCATTTCGCCTACGTGGGGAACTCGGTCCTGGGCCACGATGTGAACCTGGGCGCCGGGGCCAAGCTGGCGAACTTCAAGATCGTGCCGGGCACCGTCGCGGTGCGACGTCCGGACGGCACGAGCGTGGACACTGGCTTGCGCAAGCTCGGCGCCCTGCTCGGCGACGGCGTCCAGATCGGGTGCAACACCGTGACCTCGCCCGGCACGGTCATCGGGCGGGACTCGATCGTGTATCCCGGGGCCTCGCTCGGGGGGACCATACCTCCGGGCTCCATCGTGCGATGGAGACCCGGGCTGGTCATCGGGCCTCGGCGGGCCCGGAGCGACTAGGCGGCCGCGGCGGCCATCCGCCGGACCGCCTCCTCCATCAGCTCCGGCGAGGTGCCCATGTTCAGCCGGGCGAACCCGCGTCCCTGGCTGCCGAAGCCGGGGCCCCCGCTCAGCGCGACCCGCCCCCGGCTCAGGAACGCGGCCGCGGGATCGTAGCCGAGGCCGAGCGCGCGGCAGTCCAGCCAGGCCAGGAAGCTCGCCTCCGGCGGCACGTACCGCACCCGCGGCAGGTGCTCGCCGAGCAGCCGGCTCAGCAGCGCGCGGTTCTCGTCAAGCTGCGCGAGCAGCGCGTCCAGCCAGGGCAGCGCCTGCGCGAACGCCGCGACCGACCCGAGCACGCCGACCTGGCCGGGGATCAGGGCCTCCCAGCGTTCCTCGAGCACGGCGGACAGCCGCGGCGATCCGGCGATCGCGGCGCCGCACTTGAGCCCCGGGATGTTCCAGGCTTTGGAGCCCGACGTGAACGAGACGGCGCGTTCGGAAATCTCATGGTCCAGGGACAGGAACGGCACCTGCTCCGCGCCGGCCAGCACCAGCGGCGCGTGGATCTCGTCGACCAGCAGGAACGCACCGTGGCTCTGGCAGATATCAGCCGCGGTGAGCAACTGCTGCCGCGACCAGACCCGGCCGGTCGGGTTGTGCGGGCTGCAGAGCAGGTAGGCGCGGACGTCGGTGTCCCGCAGGGCCCGGTCGAGCGCCTCGGGATCCAGGTCGTACCGGCCGTCGCCGTCCCGGCGCAGCGGCGCCTCGACGACGCGCCGCCCGGCGAGCCTGATCCGGTAGAAGAACGGCTGGTAGACCGGGGGGTTGATCACTATCCCGGATCCTGGCGGGGTGACGGCCTGGATCACCTCGGAAATCCCGGTCATGACGTCGGGGATCGCGTAGATCCGGGCCGGATCCGGCGACCAGCGCAGCCGCTCGGCGGCGAAGGCCGCAAACGCCTCGCCGAGCTCGCCCTTATGCCCGTAGCCGCAGTCGCCCAGGGCGAGGGCGGCCGTCGCTGCCTCGACGATCGGCGCGGCCAGGTCGAAGTCCATCTCGGCCACGAAGGCGGGCAGCACATCGTCCGGGTAGGTCCGCCACTTGTAGCTCTTCCGCTTCCTGAGCTCTTTCTCGTTGCAGCTTCCGAGCATCGCGTCCACTCGTGGATGGTAACGCCAGGGGCCTGCGCCGGGATCGTGCCGTGGCCCGCACCGGGCGCTAGTCCAGCTCCTGGTAGCGCTCGGTGGTAACCGAGGACCGGTCCAGCAGCGCCATGAACCCCTGGGTCACCGGGTCGAGTTCCCACCGGGCGTCGCACGCGTCGGCGTCGGCGGCAGAGCGCCACAGGTCGATGACGATCCAGCCATCGTCCTGTCCGCGGGCGGTCGTCCGGCGGAGCAGGCCGGGCTGGTAGGAGGCGAACTCATCCTGAACCTGGCGGTCGGCCGCCAGGAACGCGGCCTCGTCGGCGCCGGGCGGCAGGCGGAACCTCATGATCTCGATCACAGCTGAAGCGTAGGCGGCCAGCCGGGGCGGGGTGGCGAGCCGGATCAGGAGGCGGGGGCATCGCCAAACAATACGATCTCGTATAATCTGTTTTCGTGGCAGATGATGACGAGCCTGGCTCCATGATCCTGGCGCTGCAGCGGGCTACCCACGCCACGTTGCACGCCCTCGCGGTCAGGCTGGCCGGCCTGAACCTGACCGCCTCCGAGATCAACGTCCTCGCGAACCTGGCCGACGGCCGGACCCGGAGCATCGGGGAACTCGGCTCGGACACGGCGACCAGGCCGACCACGCTGACGAGTGTTCTGGACCGGCTAGTTCGCAAGGACTACGTGACCCGGGAGCTTGATCCGGGCGACCGGCGCTCGTTCCGGGTATCGCTGACCGCCGACGGCCGGCGCGTGGCCGACGCGGCCCGCGCCGCCGCGGAAGACCTGGAGCGCACGGCCCTGGCCGCGATCAGCGACGCCGATCTGGCCGGATTCCGGGCCGTGACCCGTGCCCTGACCGCCCCGACGGAGGTTTCCCGATGACCCGCACCCCAGCGGCCGAGCTCGCCGAGATCCTGGGAGAGATCATCCCGGCCGACGGCGGGGTGCCCGGCGGCCGCGCGGCCGGCCAGGCGTTCGGGCATCGCCAGCACGTCCACCTGGCCTTCATCGCCGTCCGCCGGTACGGGCCGGCGCGCGCGGCCGACAAGGTCGGCGCCTGGATCCGGCACCTCACGGCGCACGCGCCGCGGAAGTACCACGCAACGGTCACCCGCGCGTGGACCGAGATCGTCGCGCGGCACATGGTCGCTGACCCGTCGATCACCGACTTCGACGCGTTCGCCGAGCGCTACCCGGCGCTGCTGGACAAGCGCCTGCTCACCCGGCACTACACCGCGGCGGCGCTCGCCTCGCCGCGGGCCCGGGCGGGCTGGGTCGAGCCCGACCTGGCCGCGTTCGGCTGGCCGTCCGGGCCGGGCTGAGCCAGCCGCGCGCAGCACCCGGCGCGCCGCCAACGAAGCGCTGCGGAAAACGTGATATCAATATAATGCAGTCCGCAGCGAGGGAGGTCGGTCGGTGAGTGTTAATGCCATCGGTACCAGCGCCACGGCGCCGCGCCCGTCCGACCCGGAGATCCGTGAGCGCCCCGCCTGGACGCTGCCGGGCCGCCTGGCGCTCAGCGTCGCCCTGGCCGTCGGGGTCGTGGGGATCGGGCTCTTTTCGTCCGGCGTCTCTGGGTCTGAAACGGCACTGATCGCGGTCGGCGCGGTGCTGCTGGCGGTGACGATATTCATCGCCGCCGGGCTGACGCCGGTGGCTCCCGGGGAAGCCCGCGTGGTCCAGTTGTTCGGCCGCTACACCGGGACGATCCGCACCGAGGGCCTACTGTGGGTCAACCCCTACGCCAAACGGCGCAAGGTGTCCACCAAGATCCGTAACCACGAAACCCCGCTGGCGAAGGTCAACGACGCCGACGGCAACCCCATCGAGATCGCCGCCGTGGTCGTGTGGCGGGTCGAGGACACCGCCAAGGCCGTGTTCGGCGTGGACAACCTCACCGAGTTCGTCGCGGTCCAGGCCGAAGCCGCCATCCGGCAGATAGCCAGCGACTATCCCTACGACGACCACGAGGGCGGTCTGTCCCTGCGGGGCTCGGCCGGGGAGATCAACACGAAGCTCGCCGATCAGATCATCCAGCGGGTGACGTCGGCGGGGGTACGGATCATCGAGGCCCGGCTGACCCGGCTGTCCTACGCCACGGAAATCGCGCACGCCATGCTGCGCCGCCAGCAAGCGGGCGCGATGGTCGCCGCCCGCCAGAAGATCGTGGACGGGGCGGTCGGCATGGTCGAGTCGGCGCTGGCCCGGCTGGATGCCGACGGGCTCGTGGAACTAGACGCCGAACGCAAGGCCGCCATGGTCAGCAACATGCTCGTGGTCCTGTGCAGTGACCACTCAACCCAGCCGGTCGTCAACACTGGCACCCTCTACTCGTAACTCGCCCGGGCCGACGCGTGGCAACCGAGCGGAAGACGATCCTCCTCCGGCTAGACCCGGCGGTGCATGACGCGCTGGCCCGCTGGGCGGCCGACGAACTGCGCAGCACCAACGCGCAGATCGAGTTCATGCTGCGCCGGGCGCTCGCCGACGCCGGGCGGCTCCCGGCCAAGGTCTCCCCCGTGCGCCGCCCCGGCCGCCCGCGGAAGCAGCCAGAGGACTGACCTGCATGGTCATCACGCGGCACAGCGGCCGGTGGACCCTGGAGGATCGTTTCGCCTCCCCCTGGCACTACCTGCCGGTCGAGGTCCCCGATGGTGCGTGCGGGCTGCGGGCCGAGCTGGAGTACGAGCGGTCCCGGGCCGCGCTTGACCTGGGCTGCATCGCGCCCCGCGGGTTCCGCGGCTGGTCGGGCGGGGCCCGCCGGTCGTTCGTGATCAGCCCGGGCGCCGCGACGCCCGGCTACCTGCCGGGTGATCTGGAGCCGGGGACCTGGCACGTGATGATCGGCTTGCACCGGGTACCGCCCGGCGGGGCCGAGTACGTG
>CAWIDQ010000099.1:0-5390 GCA_963834695.1 uncultured Actinomycetota bacterium | reverse complement strand
CGGTGAGGTAGGACGCCTCGTTCTTGACCGCGCCCGGGTTGCTGCTGGCGATCTACCTCGTCGTCATCAGCTTGTTCGCCTGCGCGTCGTTGTAGAAGCCGCCGTTGTCCGAGCCGCCGGCGTCGAAGATGCCGAACGTGGTCGGGTAGGTCGGACTGGCGAAACCGCCGTAGTCGAACATCGCCACTGGTCGATGGTCTTCGGCGATCCGGGGTCGTCGGCCAGTCGACGACGTGGTTGAACGTGCTGGCCTGCAGCGTCATGGCGATGCCCACCTTCTTCGCGTCCGACGCCCAGTTGGTGAGCATCTCGCCGGTGATCGCGGGGTCGTTGACGTACAGCACGTTGAACGAGAGCTTGGTGCTGGCCGGGATCCCGGCGCCGCACTCGCCCGCCCCGGTGCCCGGCTTGGCGCAGGTGCTGACCCCGCCGGGGCACCACGGTCCAGCCGTGGGACTTGAGCAGGTTGGCCGCCGTGGTGATGTCGAACGGGTACGGGTCTTTCACGGCGTTGGCCGGGCTGTACGGGGAGACCGGCACCGCGGGCACCGGCCGTACGCCAGGCCGCTGGCCGTGGAAGAACGCCTTGACGTAGCCCTCCTCGTCCTCCAGGTGCGCGAGTGCCTGCCGGACGTAGAGCTCGGTCGATGATGTCGTCGAAGTCGCCGGTCTTGTCGGCGAAGTTGTAGTTCACGTAGTCGAAGCCCCAGTCGGGGTAGCCGAACACGTGGTACCCTGCCGCCTTGACCCGGTCCAGCTGCGGCACGTCGGTCTGCGGCATGTAACCGATGTCAATGCTCTTGGACAGCACCGCGTTGAACTCAGCGGTGTCCGAGGTGTACGGCACCGCCTGCAGGGTCGGGACGACCTTCGACTTCGGGCCGCCGTAACCGGGGTTCGGGACCATCGTGTAGGCGCCGGTGGTGTTGTTGAACGCGGTCAGCCGGTACGGGCCGTCCACGACCTGCCAGAGCGGGTTCGTAGCGTACGTGCCGGTGGAGCCCGACGCCGCGGCCAGGAAGTCGTAGATCTTCTTCGCGTTCGCCGGGTTGGTGAAGTCCAGGATCGGGCCGCTGGCCGAGGCCTTGGCCCAGGCGTAGGTCGGCATGGGCTGGATCTGTGCGATTTCGTTCTCGGTGAACCACGTGGGGTTGACCGGCTTGTTCAGGTTCACCACCAGCGTGGTCGAGTTCGGCGCGCTGGCGCTGACCACCTGGTCCGGTATCCCGACCCCGGGGGAGTAGGGGCCCCAGTTGGCGCCGCTCTCCTTGACGGCAGCCGCAGTTCGTCCAGGTAGAACAGCGCGTCCTTCGAGGTCACCGCCTGGCCGTTGGACCACTTGTAGTTGGTCTTCATCTTGACCGTGACGGTCTTGTCCCCGTTGGAGTACGTCGGCGTATACGCCAGGCTCAGAGCCTGGTTGATCGTCGGGGTTACCCCGTTCTGGGTCCAGTACAGCGGGCGCCACGACTCCCACGAGAAGGAGCTGGTGGTGTAGACGGTGAAGTCGGCGCCCGGGACGATCGGGAAGATCCAGGTCGGGGCCGAGCCCGGCGGTTCCGCCCAGGTGATCGTGCCGGCGGTCGGCGTGCCGCTGGCCGCGGGCACCGAGCCGAACGCGCCGCTCGTCGAGTTGACCGATCCGCTGCCGGAACTGCTTGAGGAGCAGGCCGCCAGCCCCAGGGCGGCGGCTGCGGCGACGGCGCACGCCGCCAGCATCTTCGGCCGGGTCATCACTGCCACCTTCCGTCGTGGCCAACCTCACGCCGCGGGACCCCCGCGGCGGCCATAGATCCTGGCGGGTCGGCGGGCTGACGCGAGCATAAGGATGGTCCCATGGCGACTTGGGGCGAATATTGTCACAAGTTGTCATCGATGTGAAGACGAGCCGGGTCCGGCCGGGCCGCAGCCGGGCGCGACGCTGAAACCCGGGTAACAGCCGGTCCGCGTCTGCTCAGCGTGGCTGAAGAGAACACCGAACGCCCGCTGAAAGCCCCTGCCCGTCCCTCCCGCGCCGCCCCCGCCCGGCCGGCCCCGTCTCCCGCCTCGCCCTTCCGGGTGCCACGGTCCCTCTCAGGGCGTACGCGACTTCAGGCCGAGCAGGTCCCGGGCGGCGCCGACGGCCGGGCCCGGCCGGTCCTGCGGGACCTGGACGGCGAGCATGCCCACCTCGGCCGCGGCGGCCACGTTCCACGGCATGTCGTCCAGGAACACGGCCTGGCCGGGCGGTCGCCGGAGCGCTTCGGCGGCGGCCAGGAACGCGCGCGGGTCGGGCTTCCGCACGCCGGTGACCGAGGCGTCAACGATCACGTCGAACAGCTTCAGGTAATCCTGCTGAGCCACCCAGCCCGGGCCGTGGAAGTCACCCGTGTCGTTGGTGAGACTCTAGGAACGCCGAACCGGCAATAGAACCCCGAGCTACCCCGGCGCGGGCCACGGCGGAGAGCAGGCAGATGAGCGATCGCTTCACCGACGAGCTATGGCAGGGTTCCGCTGACATCTACGGCGCCATCCTGGCCCACCCCTTCCTCACCGGGCTGACCGACGGCAGCCTGCCGCAGGACGCCTTCGCGTTCTACGTGGTCCAGGACGCGCTGTACCTGCTGGGCTACGCGCAGGCGCTCGCGGCCGTAGCCAGCCGCGCCCCGGATCCTGCGGGGATCGAGATGTTCGCCGGTCACGCCGCCGCCGTGATCGCCGAGGAGCGGAAGCTGCACGACACGCTCCTGGCCGACCTGGGCATCGACCCGGCGTCGGCCGCTGGCGCCGAGCCTGCGCCGACCACCCTGGCCTACACCAGCTACCTGCTGGCGACCGTCCGCGGCGGGTCCTACGCCGAGGGCGTTGGCGCGGTGCTGCCGTGCTACTGGATCTACTGGGAGGTCGGCAAGGAACTGCTGCGCCGTGGCTCGCCCAACCCGCGCTACCAGCAGTGGATCGACACCTACGGCGGCGAGGAGTTCGGCGGCGTCGTCCGCGAGGTGCTGGCCGTGGCCGACACGCTGGGACCCGGCCTCGCGCCGGCCGAGCGCGCCCTGGTCCACCGGCATTTCCGCGCCACCAGCCGCTACGAGTGGATGTTCTGGGACATGGGCTACCGCCGGGAAGCCTGGCCGGTGGCCGGATCGGAGGAGTCGTGACGTATCCGGACGCGCCGGACCGGGTCCCGGCCGGCGCCACGCCAGAAGGTGACGGGATCGTTGTGGGCGACGGCCCGGTGCGCGTCGATGCGTTCATCGACTTCCTGTGCCCGTACTGCCGGCAGTTCGAGCTCTCGTCGGAGCAGGCGCTGGCGGGCCTGGTCTCCGACGGGCTGGTCAGCATCGCCTACCACCCGATGAACTTCCTGGACCAGGCCTCGACCACGAACTACTCGACCCGCGCGGCCGCGGCGTCGGGCTGCGCCGCCGACCAGGGCCGGTTCCTGGACTTCGCGCTCGCGCTGTTCACCCACCAGCCGCCCGAGGGCGGCCCGGGGCTCAGCGATGCCGAGCTGGCCAGCCTGGGCCGGTCCGCCGGGCTGGCCGACGCGCCGTTCACCGACTGCCTGTCCGAGGCGCCCTACCTGGACTGGCCCGGTACGTGACCGCGCGCGCCACCGAGGCCGGGGTAACCGGGACGCCGACGGTCCTGGTCGCGGGGACCATGGTGCAGGCGAACGGGCGAACGATCGCCGCCGCCGTGCAGCGGGCCAGTCGCGCGCGGTAACGGGCCTCCCGGCGGTTCGGCTTCACGAGGTCTTCGCTGATGGCAGTGCCTCCTTGCCCGGTCCGAGGGCAGCGATGGCCGCGTCGTAGCCCCAGTCGCCGCCGACCGGCATCGGGAACAGGACCGGCAGGTCCACGCCCGCGGACCGGTACTCCGCCAGCCGGGTCCGGCACGCGGCGGCGTCCCCCTGCGCCACGAACGCGTCGGCCACCGGCTGCGGCACCCGGGCCGCGGCGCCGACCCGGTCCCCGGCCAGCAGCAGCTGGCGCACGGCGGGCAGCTCGCCGGCCGGGTCCTGCGTACCGAACAACTGGACACCGCGGGATGCAAAACGTAACGGGGAACCACGTCGCGGGCCGCGGCTTGCGCCGCGTCAGCGTCGTCGGACAGGCAGCAGTGCACCACGCCCACGACCTCAACCGAGGCCGGGTCCCGCCCGGCCGCCGCGGCCGCGTCGCGCACCATGCCGCGGCCCGGCCCGCCTGAGCCGGTGACATCAGGTTGAGGATCACGCCGTCGGCGATACGCCCCGGCGAGCGCGAGCATCCTCGGCCCCATCGCGCCCAGGTAGACCGGCAGGTCCGGCCGGACCGGCGGGCTGTCAAGCGGCACCATGCCGGTCCGAACACCTGGCCGGCGTGGCCGGCGTGACCGGCCAGCACCGCCCGCACCACCGCCACGTACTCCTCGATCATCCGCCAGCGGCGCGAACGGCTCGATCCCGAACCTGCCGTTCATCACCGGGTTCCCGACGCCGAGACCGAGGGTGAACCGGCCGCCCGACGCCGGTCGAGCTGCGCGGCGGTCTTGGCGGTCAGCACGGGCGGTCGCAGCGCCGCGTTCGCGACCGCGGTCCCGACCGGGACCCGGCGGGTGGCGGCGGCCACCGGATGGCACAGCGCGAGCGCGTCGCCGTGCCCCTCGGCCACGGCCACTGCGGTGAACCCGGCGTCCTCGGCGGCCGCGGCCAGCGCGCCGATGCTGGCCGGGGGGAGCCCGCTGTGCGAGGCGATGGACAGCCCGAGCGCCGGTCCCCGCTCTCCGGGGGGCGGCCCGGCGGTCACGGCGGGTCCCCGCTCTCCCGGGGGCGTCCCGGTGGTCATGGACGTACCTCCGGCCAGGCGAGCCGGGCCCGCAGTTCCCGCTTGAGCACCTTGCCGGTGGTGGTGCGCGGCAGCGCGTCGGCGAACTCCGCGGTCTTGGGGCACTTGAAGTGGGCCAGCTCATGCCGGCACCAGGCGATGATCTCCCCGGCGTGGCGGATGAGCCCGGCGCGGGCGAGATCACCGCGTGCACGGCCTCGCCCCAGGTGGGGTCCGGCACGCCCACCACCGCGGCCTCGGCCACGGCCGGGTGCCGGGCCAGCACCGCCTCGACCTCGGCCGGGTAGATGTTCTCGCCGCCGCTGATGATCATGTCCTTGGCCCGGTCCAGGATGTAGAGGTAACCGTCCGGGGTCAGCCGGGCGATATCCCCGGTCCGGTACCAGCCACCCTCGGCGAACGCGGCCGCGGTGGCGACCGGATCGCGCCAGTACCCGGAGAACAGGCACTCGCCGCGGATGAGCAGCTCGCCCGGGGTGTCCGCGGGCACGTCCCGCCCCGCGGAGTCCACGATCCGCACCTCCCAGCCGAACGAGATCCGGCCCGCGCTGGCCAGCCGCGGGTGACCGGGCTGGTGAT
>CAWIDQ010000098.1:0-3003 GCA_963834695.1 uncultured Actinomycetota bacterium | reverse complement strand
TGTCCCATGGCGGAGTTTCAGCCGCGTTTCTCGGTTGTTACGCAGCCGGTAACGGCTGAGGCCGACGTTACTGTGAGATGTCATGGCCAGTGGCCCTAGGAAACGGAGGTTGGGGCCCCCAGCCCTCGATAGACGGGGGCCCAACCCGCCGTACCCGCCGCATCGGGCCGACGGGATGATGGCGGGATGCGCGTACTGGTTACCGGGGATCGCGGCAAGGTCGGCGTCCCGGTCGCGGGGCACCTGCGGCGGTCCGGGTACGAGGTGACCGGCTTCGACCTCGCCGACGGAGCGGACGTGCTGGACCTGGCCGCCGTCTCGCGCGCGGCCCTGGGCTGCGAGGCGATCGTGCACCTGGCGGCGCTGGCCCACGACAACGCGGGCCGCCCCGAGCAGATCATGGCGGTGAACGTCCTGGGCACCTGGCACGTGCTGCTGGCGGCCGAGGCCGCCGGGGTGAGCCGGGTGATCTGCTTCTCCAGCACGCAGGTGCTCGGGATCGCCGAGGGTGAGCGGCTACCCGACTACTTCCCCGTCGACGACGACCACCCCCGCCGGGCGATGCGCCCGTACGGCCTGTCCAAGGTCCTGGCCGAGGACCTGTGCAAGGGTTTCACCGCGCGGACCGGGATCGCCACGGTCTGCCCGCGGCCGGTGGCGGTCTGGAACGAGACCCGGTACTCCAGGGTCGAGGCCCTGTGGCGCGACCAGCCGAGCGCGGAATGGGACCCGTTCTGGGAGTACGGCGCGTTCGTGGACGCGCGCGACGTCGCCGCGGCGGTGGACCTCGCGCTGAGCGTGCCGCTCAGCGGGCACCACCGGGCGCTGCTGTGCGCCGCCGACATCGCCGGGACCGGGCCCAGCCTGGAACTCGCCGCGCGGCTCGCGCCCGCGGTACCGGTCACCGCCCCGGCCCGCTACCTGGCCGATCCGTGCGCCGCCCTCATCGACTGCCGGGCCGCCGAGACCCTGCTCGGCTGGAAGGCGGCGTACCGGTGGTCGGGCCGCGGGAAGGACACCGCGGGCGCCGTCAGCGCGGCGGATCCTCCCCGACCAGCCCGTCCACCGACTCCCTGATCAGGTCCGCGTGGCCCACGTGCCGCGCGTACTCCTCGATCATGTCGATCAGGATGCGGCGCAGGCTGGGTGCCCGGCCGTCCGGCCAGCGGCGCTTGGCGAGCTGTTCCAGGTCGCCGTCGGTCAGCGCATCGGAGACCGCGGCCCGGGAGCGGGTCACGGCGTCCTGCCAGAGCGCGTAAAGCTGCTCGGGGGTGTCCTCGGCGGCCGAATGCCAGTCCCAGTCCTGGTCGGCGTCCCAGTCCACGGTGTCCCACGGGGGCCCGAACTCCCACCCGTGCAGCCTGCGGGAGAAGTACTCCTCCTCGACGACGGCCAGGTGCTTGAGTAGCCCGCCGAGGGTCATCGACGAGGCGCCGACGGTGGCCCGCAGGCCGGCCGCGTCGAGTCCCCGGTTTTCCAGGCGAAGATCGCGCGCTGGCGCTCGAGGGAGCCGAGGAGGGTGGCGGTCTCGTCGCCCGCCACGGGAGGTTCGGTGGGGATCTCGGTCATGGGTATCGTCGCGGGCCTTTCTACGCGCGCTCGAGCCGGGCGGTTAGCGGGAGGGACGCGGACGAGGGGCCCGCGGACAGCGTGAACGGGCCGGGCTCCGTGGCCCAGGCCCCGCCGGCCCAGTGCTGGAGGGCGCGTTCGGGGATCAGGATGCCGACCGTGACGGTCTCGCCCGGGTCGGCGTCCACGGCGGCGAAGCCGGCCAGCCATTTGGCCGGGCGCTCGACCGCCGAACCGGGCCGGGAGGCGTAGACCTGGACGACTTCCCGGCCACGGCGCGAGCCGGTGTTCCGCACGCCGACGCAGACCGAGACGGCGCCGGGCCCCACGGCCACGGGGAGGTCGCAGTCCACGGTGATCGATTCGTACGACCAGGTGGTGTAGCCGGTGCCGTGGCCGAAGGGGAACAGGGGCGCCCGACCGTCACGGTCGTACCCGCGGTACCCGATGAACAGGCCCTCGGCGTAGGTCAGCACGCCGTCGGCCGGGCGGGGGGAAGGCAAGCCTTCCTCGTTGGCGGGCCAGGTCATGGGCAGCCGCCCGCCGGGTTCGGTCTCCCCCATCAGCACGTCGGCGAGCGCGTTGCCGAACTCCTGGCCGGGGAACCAGGACAGAAGCATCCCGCCGCCGCGTCGTCGGCCCAGGGCAGCAGGACGGGGGCCCCGGAGTCGACCACGACCACGGTCCGCGGGTCAGCCGCCGCGACCCGGCGGACCAGTTCGTCCTGCCGGCCCGGCAGCGCCAGCGAGGCCCGGTCGAAGCCCTCGCTCTCGACCTCGGGCGTAGTGCCGACCACGACCACGGCCACGTCGCTCGAGGCCGCGAGGGCGGCCGCGGCCGCGATCTCCACCTCGTCGGTGCTGTGTGGCGGCTCGAGGTTGACCTGCAGGAACGTCAGGAACCGCCCGAGCAGCGAGGACGGCACCTCGTACTCGAGCACCACGGTGACCGACTGACCCTCGGCGAGCCCCACGGGGGCCAGCTCCTGCGGCGGAGTCATCAGGGACAGGGCGATGTCCGTGTCCTCCGGCAGGGCCAGGGTCGTGTCGAAGAGCTCGGTGCCATCCACCAGCAGGCGGTAGCGGCCCAGACCGGAGACGCCGAGCCGGTAGGTGCCCGCCACCGTGGCGCGAATGACGAAGTGGATCTCCAGCCGGGCTACGGGCTCCGTGCCGACCCAGGCCGTACCCGTTCATCCACAGGAACGCCGCGCCGTCGCGCAGCTCCGAGGAGATCAGCTCACCGGATTCGCCATAGAACCTGACCTCGGCCCCGGGGCCGGAACGGTCGGGCCGCAGCAGCCACGGCGCGCGAGCCACCGGGATCCGGGCGTCCCCGTAGACCCCGGCGGTGTGGGTTACGTGCAGCCCGGCCGCTCGCAGTCCTTCCAGGGGCGCGGTATGGTGTACGGCGGGAAGACGGTGGCGCTCCCGC
>CAWIDQ010000097.1:0-174011 GCA_963834695.1 uncultured Actinomycetota bacterium | reverse complement strand
GACCAGATCGCCTCCAGCGTGCACCTCAGCGCGCATCTGCGCGACCGCTTCCCCGGCCGAGCGCGCAGGCCGGTACGGTCGGGGCTCGCGCATCGAGGCGTACACATCCGCCGCGCCGAGCACCCGGGCCAGCATGGGATCGCGCCGCCGGACAGCCCGCGCGGGTACCCGCTGCCGTCCAGGCGCTCGCGGACCTGCACCGCGATATCCCCGAGCGGCGCCAGCGCGGCCGACTGGCGCAGCATGCGCTCGGTCAGGTACGGGTAGAGCCGGACACGCTCCCATTCGCCCGCGCTCAGCGGGCGGGGCCGGTCCCAGATCGAATTCGACACTCCGAGCCTCCCGAAGCCGTGCACGAATCCGGCCCGCCGCAGCATCAGCACCTGATCTGGCGGCAGTCGCAGCCTGCGGCCGGCCTCCTCGGCCAGGCTCGCGACCGCCACCGAATGCCCGAGCATGAACGGTGACTTCAGGTCGGCGAAGTTCGCGATGGCCTCCAGCGCGCGGTCGAGCTGATCGGCCGACAGCTCGACGGTCAGCGGAGGCTCGGAAGCGATGACCGTCTGCCAGGCCGGCACCGACTCCATGCCGCCGAAGATCTCCGCGGCGTCAGCGCACAGCAGCTCGGCCAGAGCTGGATCGAACTGCCGTCCCGCCCGCCTGCGCGCGAGAGCCACGGCGCTCGCGACGCCACCGACGCGGTAAGCCACCTCCATGAACTCCGCGAGCTGCGCGATCCTGGCCGCGACCGGTATCGCATCGGCCTTCAGCTCACCCGGCCAGCCTCTCCCGTTCCACTGCTCGTAAGCTGCTCCGACTCCCTCGCGTACCGCGGCGGGCAGCTCAAGCTGCTCGGCCAGTGACTGGGCGAGTTTCGCGTGCTGGGAGATCATCCCGTCGAGCTGGCGGTGCCCGGAGAAGGCGAACTCCAGTCCCACCCGGAACCGGTGCAGCGGGGGGTTGCCCGCGCCGACGAGCCGCATGGTCACCAGCGTGCCCCGCACGCTGCCCAGCTCATAAAGGTACTTGCCGGACTTGAGCGCGATGTCGTCGCCGAACCATTTCGCCTGCTCGTGTGCGTCCGCGTGACAGCCGACGTTGACCAGCAGCGCGGTGTAGTACGCCGCCACCCGGTCCTGCTCGCCCAGCCCGGCGCGGTCCGCGATCCGCAGGGCGATCAGGCACTGCCGCAGCACGTGCTCCATGGGCTGGCCGAACCCCAGGTCGACGCCGAGCGACAGCGCCGCGACCAGTTCCGCCAGCCGGACACGCGACCGGCAGGCACCCCCTCCCATCAGGCCAGTTTAACCTCTCTTGACCTTCCGCAACGGTCCGGAAGATGGGGTGTTCGCCTCATGTCACGGCCCCGGCGGCCTCGTTACGTTCGCACTGCCAACAGCGCAACCGCACCGGAACGAGGAAGCCATGAGCCTGCGGACCAAGTTCTTCGCCTTGACCTACGACCGCCAGATGGCCAAGACGGAGAAGGCCGGGCTGCGCGCCTTCCGGGAGCGTCTGCTCGCCGGGCTGAGCGGGGACGTGCTCGAAATCGGCGGCGGGACCGGGGCGAACCTGCCCTGGTACGGCCCGGCGGTCACATCGCTGACGCTGACCGAGCCCCAGCCCCCGATGCTGCGCCGCCTCGAGCGCACGGCCCGCGACCACCGCCCGTCCGCGACGATCCTGCGCGCGCCGGCCGAGGACCTTCCGTTCGATGACCACACCTTCGACGCGGCCGTGTCCACGCTGGTCCTGTGCGGGGTCGACGACCAGCCACGGGCATTGCGGGAGCTGCGGCGGGTGCTGCGCCCCGGCGGCCAGTTCCTGTTCATCGAGCATGTGCGCGCCGATGACGCGGGCACCGCCCGGCTGCAGGACCGGCTGAACTGGCTCAACCGGCTCGTCGTCTGCTGCGACTGCAACCGCCCCACGCTCGACTCCATCAAGGCCGCCGGTTTCACCCTCACGCTGCTGGAGCACACGGCCCTGCCCAAGGCCCCGACGTTCGTACGCCCGGCCATCCGGGGCAGCGCCACCGCGCCCGTACCTGTGCCGTCGGAGCCCGCTGCGCCCTGACTGTGCCGTTGCGCAGGCACCGGGATTGCTGCTAGCGGCAATGCGCGCCCGTCCCCGGTTACCGGCCGCCGCCGGGGCAAGCCGCACTGGTGTCGCATGGTGAGCGCCGGGGATAACGGGCACGTGACCGCCCGGCCGGAGCGTCCCCGCTACAGGGTCCGCGTCGAGATTCCCCGCATCAGCGGCACGCGCGGATGGAGTGCCGCGGCCACCGCGTTCGAGCAGGGCCTGGCGGCGAACGCCAGTCTCCTGGTGACCGAGCGGCAGATCGAACTGGTGACGCGCCAGCGCCGGGACTACGTCCGCGTATCGGTAACGGTCGAGGCGGCCCACGTCGCGGAGGCGGCCGTGGTCGCGTGGGCCATACTGCAGCAGGCCGCGGGCGAGGACACCGCGGGCTGGGACCTGGCCGGAGCCTCGGCCGAGATACGACCCGCGGGGGACGCGCGGTTACCCAAGACGCCGGCCGGTGCCGTCGTCGTGCTCGGCGCCCAGGACCAGGGCGGGTGCGGCCATCGCCCTTCTCGCGAGCGTCATCGTGCTCCGCCTCAGCCAAGGGAGCCTCGGTAGGCTCGCGTCCGTGAAGCACGCGATCGATGTGCCGCCGTTTGGGGAGCTGGCCGACCCGCGCGTCCTGGCCGAGCTCGCGGCGGCTGCGGAGCAGAGGGGCTGGGACGGGTTCTTCGTCTGGGATCACATTGTGTACCGCGCGCCGGTGCGGGCCGTGGCCGATCCGTGGGTGGCGCTCGCCGCGGTGGCGTGCGCCACGAACAGGCTGCGGATCGGGCCGCTGATCACCCCGCTGTCGCGCAGGCGCGTGCACAAGGTGGCCAGGGAGACGGTCACCCTGGACCTGCTGAGCTCGGGCCGCCTCACCCTCGGGGTGGGCCTTGGCAGCGCGCGGAACGGCGAACTCGAGCCGTTCGGGGAGGTCGGCGATCCACGGGAGCGGGCCCGGCTGCTCGACCAGGGCCTCGACGACCTGGCCAGGTACTGGGGCGGCGAGTTCCAGCCGCTCCCGGTGCAGCGACCGAGGATCCCGGTGTGGGTGGCGACGGAGTGGCCGCACCGGCGGCCGGTGCGGCGGGCGCTGCGGTGGGACGGACTGTTCCCTACCCGCTTGCCGGGCCCTGAGGCGCTGGCCGAGCTGACCGCCGAGGTCCGCGCATCGCGCCCGGCCGGTGATCCGTTCGACGTGATCGTGGACATCCCGCCTGGCGACGACCCGGGTCCATGGGCGCGGGCCGGCGCGACCTGGACGGTCACGGATTTCGGCATACAACCCACCCAAGCCGAGGTACGCCAGGTCATCGACGCGGGCCCGGGCTGACCACCGGGCGCGGGCCAGCTCCGTTCGTGCCATCGGCAGCCCGACGGCGTCGCAGGTCGAGAACTCGGCGCTTCGTCCTGCTCGGTAACCTGGAGGGCGAGGGCTACGGCACCTACCGGAAGCGGTTCGGGCCCGCACACGACACCGGGAGCGCATCATGACCACCGAGAAGGCCATCCTCGCCGGCGGCTGCTTCTGGGGCATGCAGGACCTCATCCGCAAGCACCCCGGTGTGATCTCGACCAGGGTCGGCTACACCGGCGGCGACGTGCCGAACGCGACCTACCGCAACCACCGCGGCCACGCCGAGGCGATCGAGATCACCTTCGACCCGGACAAGATCTACTACCGGGACCTGCTGGAGTTCTTCTTCCAGATCCACGACCCGACAACGAAGAACCGGCAGGGCAACGACATCGGGACCAGCTACCGGTCGGCCATCTTCTACACCAGCGACGAGCAGAAGCAGATCGCCGAGGACACGATCGCCGACGTCGACGCCTCCGGCCTGTGGCCGGGCAAGGTGGTCACCGAGGTGCCGCCCGCCGGGCCGTTCTGGGAGGCCGAGCCCGAGCACCAGGACTACCTGGAGCGCTACCCCGACGGGTACACCTGCCACTACGTCCGCCCCGGCTGGAAGCTGCCGCACCGCGCGGACACGGTCACCTCCTGAGGAGCGCCGCTTCCTCCTTCACCAGGAAGCGATGCCCGTCGGGTCCCGACACCAGGCCGGCGCGCGTGCCCTCGTGCAGGATCATGAGGTCATGGCCGGCCAGGGGCGTGCCCAGCGCGCGAGCGCGGCGGCGGTGGCGTCCAGCGACGCGACCCGGACCACGGAGTGCGTGGCCGCGATGTCGTTGCTGGCCGTGTCGTCCGGGATCGGCCGGCGTGGGTCGCCGCTGGCGACCAGCGTTCGGTCGCGCTACAGCGGCGTTGATCCTGCCACGCGACGGCCGCTCGCCCAGACTCCGGTGATCTGCTCGGGGCGGCTGAGCACCGCGATGTCGGCGAGCGGATCCGCGGCGACGGTGATGACGTCGGCGTCGTAGCCGGGTTCCAGCCTTCCGGACCTGGGCGCCTGCGGGCCGAGCGTCCGCGGGGCGGTGGCGGTCGCCGCCTCGATCGCCTGCAGCGGCGTCATCCCGAGCCGGACCAGGTGAACAAGCTCGATTCCGTTGGTGCCCCAGGAGTTCGGACGGTCAGGGCCGGTCAGCGCGATGTCGGTGCCCATCGCGATCGTGACTCCGCGATCGATCGCGCGGGACACCGATTCGGCGTGCCGCTCGGCCAGCGCGGTGAGCTTGGCCGCCGCGTAATCGGGCACCGCCGCGAGGTTGGCCAGGATGTCCTCGATGATGGTCCTGGTCGGCACGAGGATGGCTCCGGTCTCGCGCATCGCGTCGCAGGCCTCGTCGTCGAGGTAGCTGCCGTGCTCGATGGTGCGGACGCCGGCCTCGACCGCGGCCATGATGCCGGGCTTGCCGTGGCAGTGCGCCGCCACGACGCGCTCGGCGAGGCCGGCCACCTCCACGATCGCCCGCAGCTCGCCGGCGGTGAACTGCTGGTGGATCGGGTCATCTATCTCCGAGAGCACCCCGCCCGAGGCGCACACCTTGATCACCCGGGCGTTCTGCCGCAACTGCTCCCGGACCGCGCGCATGCACTCGGCGGATCCGTCGGCCAGCCGGAACTCGCCGTAGTGCACGCTGAAGTCGCTGACCCACGGCAACGGGTAGGAATGGAGGTCGCCGTGGCCGCCGGTGGTGCTCAGGACCGCCCCCGCGGCGTAGATGGCCGGGCCATCGAGCACGCCCTCGCTGACCGCCTGCGCGAGATGAAGGCCCAGCCCGCCGACCTCGCGGACCGAGGTGATCCCGGCCCGCAGCGCGGCCGTCAGGTCGCGCGCGCAGCGGGCCGCCCGCAACGGCACCGGTTCGAGCGGGAGCCGGCCGAGGTCGAGCGTGCGCACGCCGAGGAAATGGCCGTGGCAGTCCCACATGCCGGGCAGCACCGCCGCGGCCCGGTGCACCGCGGCACCTGGCGCCTCTGGCGCCTGGCTGGCCGGCCCGGCGTAGCTGATCACCGCCCCGTCGATGATCACGACTCCGTCGCTGACTGGTTCGCTGCCGCCGGGGATCAGCAGTTCAGCCTCGATCCGCTCCATCTCGTCCTCCTGCCCGGCTGCCTTAGTGCTCCCACCAGGGCCTGCCGCGCCTGGCTCCGGCGGGCCCAGCCGCGGCAGACGGCCCGGGGCGTGCTCCGGCCGGGTGCCCGGCGGGCGTCGGGCCGGCGTGGCCCGGCGGGACGGGCTCGTGCCTGGCGGCCGTCTCGTGCGGCATCAGGAACGGCGGCGCCTCACCCTCGGCGAAGTGCAGGCCAGAGCGCGATCCGACCTTGGCGTACCCCAGGAACAGGACCCCGCTGACCAGGACGACGAGGACCCACGCCACCCCCCCGCTGACCAGGCTCCAGTCGTTCAGCCCGTGCAGGATCGCCGCGACGGCCAGGCCGATCCAGCCGACCGTGTACCACTTGTCCGGCCGGTCGCGGCCAGCCCGATGAAGTAGCCGGTCAGGCCGGACCAGCAGGCGTGGCTGATCGGGTCGGTGAGGAAGCGCCAGACGAAGTCGAGGATGAAGTACAGCACCGGGCCGATCAGCGTCGCGAACACCGACGCCGTCCCGGAGTGGCCGGTGTCGATCAGATGGGCGATGGCCGGGATGGCTGCCTTCACCGTCAGGTAGAACTCCGCGACCCCGTTGACGGTGAAGTAACGGACGACCTCGCTCGCGCCGAAGACCAGCCCGCTGACCGCGCCGACGAACAGGTAATCCCGCGGCTCGAGGTTCCGGCGGCTCCGGTAGATCAGCGCCACGACGAGGACCGGCACGGCCTTGGCCAGTTCCTCCGGCAGGCCGATCGTGACAATGCTCCGGAACAGGCTCACGTTGCTGGCGTGCAGCGCGGTCTCCAGCGCCAGCGCCAGCGGCACCTGCGTCACCAGCGCGATCACGGTGACCACGACGAGCATCGGCCGGGTCACGTGCTCGGGCTGGACGATGACGCCCAGCAACAGCAGCCAGGCCAGCGCGAAGTACGCGGCGAAGATCCACGCCACGGCGTCGAACCGGGCCGGGCTCGGGTTCGGGCCCAGGCTGACCAGTGCGATCGACGGCACGCAGATCAGCACCAGGAACAGCAGC
The DNA here is from genome assembly GCA_963834695.1 of uncultured Actinomycetota bacterium. GTDB lineage: Bacteria > Actinomycetota > Actinomycetes > Streptosporangiales > Streptosporangiaceae > JASHPR01. Next base: position 167,402 of record CAWIDQ010000097.1, on the reverse strand, counting down.
ACGGGCCAGCTGCGAAGTGAGTGGTGCCTGACCCAGTCGCCGAGTGGCAGCAGGTCGCCGGGCTGTGCGGCACGGCGCTGGCGGGCGCGCGGGCTGGGTGCGTGAGCTGGCATCATCGTGGCTTTCTCGCGGGCGGCCGGTCCACCGCGACGCATCCGGTCTTGGCCGCGACGCCGGATCGGCATGAGCGCGCTACTGCACCCCGACGCTAGCTGGTGCCGTACGGGTCTGCCATCCGGTCACGATGAGCGGCGGGCGCGTTCCAGCAGGCCGGCGACTCGGATGCGGTGGCGGCCGAGCCGGCCGCGCCGAATGCCTCTCCGAGGCTGGTCAGGTCCACGGGCAGCCGGTCTTCTCCGGGCGCGTGGTCCAGGAACGGGCGCATCGCCTCGAGGGCGGCCAGGATCTCGCGCCCGACCTCTGGCGCGGACCGCATCGCGTCCACGGAGACCAGGATCCCGCGGTCGCGGTACCACGCGAGGATGGGAGCCGTCACGTCGTGGTAGAGAGCCAGGCGCTGGGCAATGACCTCCGGGGTGTCATCGGAGCGGTGCTCGAGCGCGGCCCGCGCGAGCAGCCGGCGCGTGAGCTCCGCGTCGTCTGCCTGCAGGTGCAGCGCCACGTCCGCGGTCATCCCGAGCTCGAGGCCGATCTCATAGGCCGCCCGGGCTTGCGCCATGTTCCGCGGGATCCCGTCGAGGACATACCCGCCCCCGGCCGCCTTGGCGGCGATCATCGCTTCCCGCACCATGTCGAGCACGATCCGGTCGGGCACCAGTTCGCCGCGGTCGAGATACTCCTGGACGGCCTGGCCCAGCGGCGTCTGCCGCGCCACGTGATCGCGCAGTAGGTCGCCGGTCGCGATGTGCGGGATGTTGAAATGCGCGGCGATGAGCGCGCTCTGAGTTCCCTTGCCCGCGCCAGGCGGCGCGATCATCAGTATCCGCATGCTGGTCTCCTCATGGTCATCATCCCGCGTGCTCGCCGCCCGGGTCGATAGCCCGCCGCGCGGGCCGTCAGCGAATCGTCGCGAGGAACCGCCCGCTGCGCTGGCTCCCGCTCCGCGCGCCGAGATGTGCAACTAATCAGTTGCACATCGACGGGCATATGTGCAACCATTAAGTTGCACCTGCGGACCCGTTGCGGAGGAACACGATGACCATGCCGAGACAACCCTCGTCACCGGCGTCGCCTGCGCTCCGTTCCGCGGCCATGACGCACGCGGGGACGGCAGCCGTGCTGGCCGCGACGCTCGGCCTCGCCGCCGCCTCGTGGGTCGTTGCGGTCCGGCAGATGACCGGGATGGACATGGGGGTGGCGACGCGGCTCGGCTCGTTCGCGTTCTTTGCCGCGCTGTGGGCGTGGATGATGGCCGCGATGATGCTGCCCGGGGCGACCCCCGCGGTGCTGAGGCGTGCTCGCGCCGGCGGTGCGCTCACCGTGCCGCCGTTCGTCGCGGCCTACCTTGCGGTCTGGGCCCTGGCGGGGGCCGGGGTGTACGCGCTGTACCGGCCGCACGGGTCCGCGGCCGCCGGGGCGGTGGCGATCGCGGCCGGCGTCTACGAGCTCACGCCGGTCAAGCGGTACTTCCGCCGGCGCTGTCACGAGAGCGGCCGCTCCGGGTTCGGCTTCGGGCTCTGCTGCGTCGGATCGACCGCCGGGCTGATGGTGATGTGGGTGGCACTGGGGATCATGAGCATCGTCTGGATGTCGGTGATCGCCGTCCTCGTCCTCGCGCAGAAGCTCCTGCCCGTGAAAGCCGCCGTCGACGTGCCGGTCGCGCTGGCGATCGCCGGCCTGGGCATCCTGATCATCATCGCGCCCTCGTCGGTTCCCGGTCTCATGCCGCCGATGTAAGCCGGCGCGCTGGCCCGGGCCGGGCAAGTTCTGGTGACACCAAGAAAAGGAGAGAACCATGACCGATCACAAGACCGGGACCCGCGAGGAGTGGCTGGCCGCCCGGCTGGAGCTGCTCGAGGCCGAGAAGGCGCTGACGCGCCGCAGCGACGAGCTGGCCCGGCAGCGGCAGGAGCTGCCCTGGGTCCGGATCGGCAAGGAGTACCGTCTCGAGACCGAGCAGGGCCCGGCGTCACTCGCCGATCTCTTCGCCGGGCGCTCGCAGCTGCTCGTCTATCACTTCATGTTCGGGCCCGAGTACACCGGCGGGTGCCCGTCCTGCTCGGCGATCGCGGACGGCTTCAACGGCTCGGTCGTCCACCTCGCGAATCACGACGTGACGCTGTGCGCGGTGTCGCGGGCCCCGCTCGCGAAACTGCAGGCGTACCGGCGGCGGATGGGCTGGAGCTTCCCCTGGGCGTCGTCGTTCGGCAGCGACTTCAACTACGACTTCCAGGCGGCGCAGACCATCGAGCAGCAGCAGACCGGAACGGCCGAGTACAACTTCTCCGTGTTCGACATGCGGTCGCAGCTGGACGCCGGCCCAGACGATCCCTGGGTCTCCGCGTTCGCGGGAGGCACCGGAACGGACTGGGCCACGTACCGGCGGGAAGGGCCCGGCGTGAGCGCGTTCGCGCTCGAGGACGGCGTCGTCTACCACACCTACTCGGCGTACGCGCGGGGGCTGGACGGCCTCTGGGGCATGTACCAGTGGCTCGACCGCGCGCCGCGCGGGCGCAACGAAAACGGCCCCTGGTGGCACCGCCACGACGAGTACGCCAGCGACTGACCGTTATGGAAGTCAGGCGGCTGCGCGTCAGCGCTGCGCGCGCCGGCGTCACCAGACCAGGCGGGCAACCTCCCCGACCAGTTCCAGCTTGCGCTGCTGGGTGTCCTGGGTGATCAGGTTCGCCCCGATGGAGACCGGGGAGAACCCGCACTGGGTGGACAACCCCAGCCGCTCCAGGTCCACGTAGCGGGCCGCCTCGTTGATCCGGGCGATGAGCGTGTCGGCGGGCTCTATCTCGGAGACCTTGCTGGACACCAGGCCGAGGACGACCAGCTTGTCGTCGGGCACGTTGGCCAGCGGCTCGAACGAGCCGGACCGCTCGTCGTCGTACTCGAGCAGGAACACGTCGAAGTTGCTCATCCGGCTGAAGATCTTGTCTGCGGTGAAGTCGTAGCCGCCGGTCGCGATCCACTTGCTCTGGTAGTTGCCCTTGCACAGGTGCAGGCCGAACGTGACCCCGGGAACCTCGCCGACGGAGTTGATGATGTCGACGCCCTCGGCGAGCGCGCGCTCGGTCGGCATGCCCAGCGACTCGCGCAGCTCCCGGTTCTCGGGGTCGACGAGCGTGCCGAGGTCGGGCGCGTCGATCTGGATGTAGGTGCAGCCGAGGCGGGCCAGACCCGCCGCCTCCTCGCGCATGATCGTCGCGGCGTCGGCAAACATCTCCCAGGGGTCCGCGTAGGCGGCCGTGGACAGCTCCGGCGACCACGCGCCGTACAGCACCAGCGGGCTGGGCAGCGTCACCTTCACCAGCCGCCCCGCCCGGGCGCGCGCGTAGGCGAACTCCTCGAGCGTGATCTGGCGCCGCGCACGGAGCTTCCCGGTGATCGTCACCGGCGGATGCCACTCCCAGTCCTGGCTGGGGTCGGCGGCGTGAAATTGGACCGCCGCGCCCTCGATGTCGGCGCCGCCCTCGATCTCGCCGAGCAGCTGGTCGAGGAACGAGAACCGGCGCAGCTCCCCGTCGGTGACGACGTCAAGCCCGCAGCCCTCCTGCAGGGCGATCGCCGCGTCCACCGCGCGGTCCTCGATCCGCTTGAACTCCTCCGCCGGCATCTGCCCGCCGTCCAGCGCGGCCCGCGCCTCCCACAGGTAGCGCGGGCGCAGCAGCGAGCCGATCACATCGGCGTGAACGTTGATGGTCATCTTCCGTCCTCCTCAGCGAGGTTGTCCTGGTTCGCACCGTACCGCTCGAAAAGCCATCCCTGACGCTCCGCCCGCCGCTAGCCCGTCTCAACCTCGGCGGGCCGGTCAGCGCCGGGCCTCCCGGCCGGTCGCCGCCTCGAAAGAGCGCGAGTTGAGGCGGAACGCGTGGTCAGTGGCGGCCGGGGCCGGTAGGTTGGCCCGGTGCGGGAGCGGGCCGTCACGCCGGGCTGCGGCGGCATTGCTGCCAGCGGCGGCCCGGCCGTGCGCGCTTCAGGGCGCGCGCCGGGGCCCCGGCCGCACCGCGCGGCCGTGAAGCTCGCGGTCGTCGTCGGCCTGGCGGCCCTCCTCGGCAGCGCGTGCGGCACGGCCGCCCCGCCCGCGCCCAAGTCCACGCGGGCCAGCAGCACCCGGCCGGTGCCCAGCGCCACGGTGCAAGCGTCGGTGCCTCCCGCCCCGGCTGCCTCGGTGACCATCGCCGCGGTCGGCGACACGATGCTCGGGGACACGCCGGACCTGCCGCCGGACCCGGGGAGGTACCTGGACCCGGTCGACCGCACGCTGACCTCGGGTGCCCAGATCGTCTTCGGCAACCTGGAAGGCACGCTGACCACGGCGACCACCAGCAAGTGCGGTAAGGCCGGCCCGAAGCAGGACTGCTTCGCGTTCAGGGACCCGCCCCGGTACGTCCGGTTCCTCGAGAGGGCCGGGTTCACCGTCCTCAACGACGCCAACAACCACTCGTTCGACTTCGGTGCCGCGGGCCAGGCCCAGACCGTCCGGACCATCCACGCGGCCGGCCTGGCCCAGACCGGGCTGCCCGGCGAGATCACGGTGGTTCAGGCGAACGGGGTCAAGGTGGCGTTCGCGGCGTTCGCGCCCTACGACTACGACGCGAACCTGCTCGACCTGCCCGCGGCGCGGGCGCTGATCAGGCGAGCCGCCCGGGAAGCACCGATCGTCGTCGTCTACATGCACGCGGGCGCCGAGGGCGCCGACGCCGACCAAGTGACCGGTCACGAGGAGTACTACCTGGGCGAGGACCGCGGCAACGCCGAGGCATTCGCCCACATGGCGATCGACTCCGGGGCCAGCCTGGTGATCGCGAGCGGCCCGCACGTGCTGCGGGGGATGCAGTTTTACAGGGGCCACCTGATCGCCTACAGCCTCGGCAACTTCGCCGGCTACGAGGACTTCGGCCTGTCCGGGGATCTCGACATGAGCGTGATCCTGCACGTGACGTTGTCAGCCACCGGCGATTTCGAGCGCGCCCGGATCTACCCGATCCAGTTTGAAGGCGCGGGCCAGCCCTTCCCGGGCGGGGGCGGCGTCGCATTCATCGCCCGGCTGTCCGCGGAGGACTTCGGCCCGACCGCGGCGCGCATCTTGCCGTCAGGCGTGATCAAGGCCTGAGCCGATGCCGCTGATCACGTTCGGCCACGGAACGGCCAGCGAGGATCGCATCGCCGAGCTGCTGTTGTCCGCGGACGTGACGGCGCTGGTCGACGTCCGCATCGCGCCCGGCAGCCGCCGCCACCCGTACGTGGCCCGGGCTGAGCTGGAGCGCTGGCTGCCCGCCCGCGGCATCTCCTACCGGTGGGAGAAGCGGCTGGGCGGCTTCCGCCGTCCGGCGCCGGATTCGCCCGACGTGGCCTGGCGGGAGGCGGCCTTCCGCGGGTACGCGGGCCACATGCGGCAGCCGGACTTCCTGGCCGCGATCGCGGAGGTGCTCGCCCAGGCCGCCACCGGGCACCTCGTGGTGATGTGCAGCGAGAGCCTCTGGTGGCGCTGTCACCGGCGCCTGATCGCCGACTTCGCTGAGATCGCCCGGGGCGTCCCGGTCCGCCATCTGATGCACGACGGCCGGCTGGCCGCGCACCGCCCCTCGCCGGGCGTCCGGCTCCGCCCCGATGGCCTGCTGGTCTACGACGGCGGCCAGGAACCGCTGGGATAACGCCGGCGCCTTCGGTAACCGGGCTGGCGGGCCTGCGGCCCGGCCGGGGAGACTGGGAAGACAGATCCGGAAGGAGCCCGCATGAGCACGACCGCGAGTGCCGCGGCGCGGGATGTCGCGGCGCGGGAGGTGGCGGCGCGCATGGCCGCCGCGGCGGCCGCCTGGCTCGACGCGCTCGACCCCGCGCAGCGGGCGATGGCCGCCGGCGGCGCGCCCAGCCCGGACGCCGGGTCCGACGCCGAGCGCCGGCGCTGGTTCTACACCCCCACCGACCACGGCGGCCTGACGCTGGGTGCCCAGCGGCCGAGCCAGCAGCGGCTCGCCCTGCAGCTGGTGGCCGCGGGGCTGTCCGCCGCCGGGTACGTCACCGTCGCCACCATCATCGGGCTGGACAACGTGCTCGATTACGTCGAGGGCTGGTCCGTCGACTGGGGCCGGGAACGGGGCCGCGACCCGGGCCTGTACTACCTGCGGGTGTTCGGCGAGCCCGGCGGCGCGACGCCGTGGGGCTGGCGGTTCGGCGGGCACCACGTCTCGCTGAACAACCTCGTCGTCGACGGCGTGGTCCGCTCGACGACCCCGTGCTTCTTTGGCGCCGACCCGGCGTCCTCGCCCCTGCTGGGTCCCGCGCCGCTGCGCCCGCTGGCCGGGGCCGAGGACCTGGCCCGGGAGCTGGTCCGCTCGCTCGATCCCGGGCAGGCGGCCCGCGCGATCCTGCTCGACCGGGCGCCGGCGGACATCATCGGCGGCAACCGCTCGCGCGTAGCCGACGGCGATCAGATGATGTACCTGCGTGACGTGTGGAGCCAGCCGTTCACCGACCCGGAACTCGCCGGGCGGGTGGCCCAGATGGATGCCGCCGCCGAGGCGGCCAACGGCTACGACGCCGGCGACTACCAGCGGACCGCGCTGACCACCGCCCCGAAGGGCCTGCCGGCCGCCGAGCTCGACGCCGGGCAGCGGGAACTGCTGCGCGCGCTGCTGGCCGCCTACCTCGGGCGGGTCCCGGATGGCCTGTCATCGCAGCCGGACTACGACGACGAGGCGCTGGACGCGGTCCACCTGGCCTGGGCCGGGCCCACCGCCCCGGGCCAGCCGCTGTACTACCGCCTGCAAGGCCCGCGGCTGCTCGTCGAGTACGACAACGTCCAGCGCCGCGCGAACCACGCCCATTCGGTGTGGCGTGACCCGGCGGCCGACTTCGGCTACGACGCCCTCGGGGCGCACCTGGCCGCGTACCACCGGTAACGGCCGGCCAGGAGCGCCGGGGCCGTCCTCGCTCCCGGGTGCAGGCGCGCTACTCCCACCGGAAGAAGCGCCGGGCCAGGAAGCCAAACACCAGCGCATACCCCGCCAGGACCAGCAGCGGCGCGGTCGGGGAACCCTTGCAGCATCGAGTCCTGGATGGCCTCCACCGCCGCGGCCATGAGTGCGAGGCTCACCACATCCCTGCGGCCCGGGTCGGTACGTCCCACGCCGGTAAGCCGGGCCGGTACGCCCGCACACCTCTGCGGCCGTGGTCGGTACGTTGTGGGGATGGCGGCGAGCGAACGCACGGGCCAGGTCATCACCGCGGGCGTCATCGGCGGCGTGGCCGGCGCGGCCCTGGCCGGTCACCGGGGCGGGCGGGCGGCCGGCCTGGGCGCGCTGGCCGGGGCGGCCGCGCTGGCGGCGTGCGAGGCCGTGGCCCGGGCGCGGCAGCGGCCCGGCGAGATCCCGCCGCTGTGGGCGCGGATCGCGACCAGCGCCGCGCTCGCCGCGCCGCTGGGGTGGGCGGCCGGGCGCGTGACCGGCGCGGGGCCGGTTGCGGTGGGAGCGGCGACCGGGGCGCTGGGCGGCCTGCTCGGGGTGCGCCCGGAGAAGGTGCTGCTCGGGCCGCCGTTCGGGGCCGCGGTGGGCTGGGCGCTCGCGGCCGGGCGGCGCCCGGTGCCCGCGGCGGCGGTCGCCAGCGCCACGATGGCGATCTACCGGGTGACGTCGGCGCTGGTGTTCCGGGACCCGCAGGTGAGCCTGCTCGCCGAGCGGGTCCGGGCGGAGGACCTGCCGTTCGTGGTGCCGCGGGAAGCGCGGTCCCGGTACGTCGGCACCGGCTACGTGCGCGACCTGGCCGAGGTGCTCGGCGGCCGGTACGTCGCGGACGCGCCCGACGTCGGCATCGTCGCCTCCGCGGACGAGCTGGCCGGCCCGGAGTTCGACCCGGCAGGCCTCGACCCCGCGGTCCGCGAGTTCTACGAGCACACCACCCGGTTCACGCTCGACATCGTCCCGCAGTGGCGGCTCTGGGTGCGCCCCGGCTACCTGCTCTACCGGGCCGTGGTGGCGCGGCCGCTGGGCCAGGCGAACGTGCCGATGAACCAGCGGGAGACGCAACGGGGCATCCGCAGCCGGATCGACACGATCACCCTGCCTGGCTCGGATGACGTGGCGATCCGGGGCTGGATCCGGTCGTTCACCGACACCGACGAGCCGATCTACGTCGGCATCTACACCACGTACCGCCTCGGCGGCCGCGGGTACGTGAGCGTCGGCTTCCCCCTGCCGCAGGCCAGCTTCACCGCGACGCTGCTGCCCCGGGCGCGTCCCGGTGGCGGCCTGGTCCTGGCCAGCCGCAGCGACCTGGACCAGCCCGGGCACTACCTCGCCTACATCGACCCGGCCGACCGGGACCTCACCGTGCTGGCGGTCCGCGGCTTCGCCGAGCAGCTCGACGTCTACACCGAAGACGGCGAACTGCGGGCGGAGCACGCCTTCTCCGTCTTCGGGCTGCCCTTCCTCGTGCTGCACTACCGGATGCGCCGCAAGGCTGCCGGACCGGATGAGCCGTAGCGGCCCCGTGTATCTGCGGCCGGGGGCCGGCTCTCTGGTGAGCCATAGCAGTCATCTCGAGCGGAGGCCCCACGGGGGTGCCGGAGGCCGGAGAGCCAGCGGCCGGCCGGGGCGCAAGCGGGGGAAGCATGAACACGACGGTGGACAGGGACCGGTTCTGCGAGATGTTCAAGGGCCGGGCGGTGCTGGTCTCGGAGCTGCCCGCCGGGCACAGCAGGGTCCTGGCCAGCATGGCCAACGAGATGGCGGGCGGTGCTGATTCGTCGCTGCGCTCGAGGGCGGAGTACCTGGCGCTCTTCGACCTGCTGCTGACGCACGCCCCGCCCGTTCCGCCCGCGCGGCTGAGCCTGCTCGATGAGGCCGGGCGGCCGACCGCGGCCGCGCGGGCGATCGAGGATTACGCCAGGGCGTCGCTGGGGCAGCCGGAGTTCTTCGGCGGGGACATGTACATGGTCCACGTGACCGGGTTTTACCCCGGGCGCGGCGTGCTGACCGCGCCGGTGCGGCCCGCCCGCGGGGGCCGGCTTGACGTGTGGAGGACCGATCCGGCCGATGACCGGCACATCCCGTCCCCGGACGGGAACGGCACCCTGTTCAGCACGTCCGCCTTCTGCGTCAAGAACAGCGGCAACCACACGCTGCGCGCGCCGAAGCGCTCCTGGCGGTTCATCCTCGACGCCGAGGGGCAGGACAACCGCCTGGCCGGGATGCGGCGCGTCAACCTCAAGGGGATGTGGAACGACCCGTCCCAGATGCGCGAGGCACTGGCCTGGCGCCTGTTCGCGAAGGCCGGCGTCCCGGCGCCGCGGCATACGTACGCGAAGCTTGCCTTCGACGCGACCTACCGGGGCCTGTTCTCGGTCATCGAGCAGGTCGACCGGAGGTTCCTGAAGGACCGCTTCGGCGAGAACCACCTGGGCAACCTGTACAAGGCGGGCTGCCGCGATATCGGGTGCGCGACTCTCGCCTACCGGACCGGTCCCGACGGCGACGACAGCGGACGCCAGTACTTCGTCCCGGGAGCCGCGGAGCACACCTACCGGCTCAAGACCAATGCCAGCAACCCGGAGGCCAGCACCTACGACGACCTCGCCTGCTTTATCAGGACGATCAACGGCATCGGCCTTCCCGGCGGCCGGGAACGCTTCGACACCGACGCCTTCCGGGAATCGGTGGATGGCATCATGGACGCCCGCTCCTTCCTCCGGTGGGCGGCCGTCAACCTGCTGCTCGGGAGCTGGGACAACTACTACGCAACGCCATCCAATTACTACCTCTACAACTCGGGACGTGACGGAGCGGCGAAGGACTTCATGGGCTCGCCGTATTTCCACTTCATCCCGTGGGACTACGACAACTGCCTCGGCATCGACTACTTCGGCACCCGGTGGCAGTACGGCGACATCCTCGACTGGGCGGGAAACACCAGGCGCTACTGGAAGAACCGGAAAGGCTCGCGTATCCCGCTCGTCGAGAACCTGCTCCGCAACCGGGACTACCGCCGGTACTACCTGGACTACACGGAGCACCTGCTCGATACCGAGTTCAACCCGAGGGCCATCTCGGCGCAGATCGGGACGCACTCGGGCGGCGGCCTGTGGCATCGCGTCCGGCAGGCGGCCTACCTGGAATCCGACACGCCGTGGGGGCGGCCGTTCACCGGGCGGCAGTTCAGCAACGACGAGATCTACTGGAGCGGCTGCCGGCAGCGCGAGATGCAGCGCGGGCGCAAGAAGGTGGAGGGCATCGTCCACTACGTCCGCATGCGCCGGGACAGCGCCCGGGCGCAGCTGAAGCAGCTCAGGCGGACCACGCCGCGCCAGGCCGACGGATTCCCGGTGACGCAGCCGCTGGCCCGGGCGGCCTAGTCGGGGTCATCGGACCGTTTAACGTAGGCGGCCATGACAGGGCTGGGGTCACCAAGTCAGCCCGACGTCATCGGCGAGCCCGCCGGGATAAGAAGAAGAAGAAGAGCCGAACGCCTCCATCCTGGCGAGGAACCGACGGCGGAACCCGGGCTGCTCCTTGCGGAACGCCATCAGCCTTCGGGTGAACGCCAGCAGCTCATCGTCGGCACTGGACCAGTCGAATCAGGTGGCCCGGATCCCTGAGGGCTTCACCGGCTCCGCGCCGCATCCGCCTGACCAACCCCTTTCTCACCATCACTAACCAGCGCCAGTCTGCCACCAGCGATCCCCCCGCCGGAGCACCAACCGGCCCACTACCGCCAGAACGGACAAATTCCCAGCTCAAAGGCGCCACCAGCAAGAGCCCAAGATCAAATAGGGCCTGCAAGGAGGCTGCTCACAAGCGCGTGAAAGAGGAAAGGCCACCACTCTCCATTAGCAGAGGCCAAGAGCTCAGATGAGATGGCGGTCGATTTTCGAATGCCCTGTAGGCGCAGGATGCGGCAGGCGAGCAGTTTGCGCATCAGCCGACGAAGCCCTGCCCGTGTCACATGCATAAGCGGCCCACTAGCGAGGCAGCGAGGCGCTACGAACGAATAGGTTGCTACCGTCGACCGTGACCGCCAATATCATCGCCTGCCAGGGCGCCTGCCCAAGCCTGGGGCTCTGGCGTGAAGAGGATAGATCGCGCATACTGATTACTCCTTGGTGGCCAGGCATGCGCGGAGAGCAGATGACGGATCGTCAAGTCCACAAGTCATCGAATGAGCTGGTGCTCAGGCATGCGCTCGAGAAGCTGCGAACACGTGACGGCCTGACCCTCGCACGGCTGCAGGCCGGGGCGACGGGAGTGGCTGAGCCGCTGCTGAACCTGGCTGCGGTCCGGAGGTTTGCCAGTATCCACGATGCTGGCCTTTCCAGCGCAGCGCTCGCCGTGGTTGCCGAATGCGTGCGAGATACCCTTACCGGCACCGATCGCATCGTCGCCGATGCTGTCTTGGCTCTGGGCGTCTTCGCTGACGCGTACCGTCACTACGGCATCGACCTGCGGGTCGTGCAGGCGCTGAGCTCCGATCTGCTCAGTCGCCGACGGAAGTCCTTGCTTGCGAACTGGCGCCGCTTGCATGAGGCTCTGGGCATCGAGATCACCGACGTCCCGGGTGACAGGTCATTGCGCGGAACGCTGGAAGAACTCGTTCTCGCAGAACTAGCCCGTCAGCTCATCAGACGTGAGATCTACTCACTGGGCTCAAAGAGCGTAGTCGTGCCAAATTCCGATGAAGTTCCTCGGGACCCGACTGCGCGGGCTGCCGGGGGTCGAGTGATTGTCGTCGGTGGCGCAGTGATGGATGCCACCTTCCATACCAAGACATTCCCACAACCAGAGACATCCAGCGAAGCGTACGACTTCCGGCTCACACCCGGCGGCAAAGGACTCACACAGGCGGTCGCGGCGGCTCGGCTCGGGCTGGATGTGTCACTGCTGGCGGCACTTGGCGACGATCGTTTCGGCCAGGAGATTGTGGAGTACCTCCAGCGTGAGCGCGTGGACACCTCCATGTTGAAGGTCGTAAGTGATGCGCGAACCCCTTTCACCGGAATAATAGAATTCGAGCTCGGCGACAGCGTCGCTATTAACTGGCGGAACGACAGAGAGGTGCGCCTCGACGTTCGCAACGTGGCTGATTTCGAATCGCAGTTGCGCAACAGCGATGTCGTGCTACTCACATTCGAGCTGCCGCGAGAGAGCATGGAGCGGACAATAGATCTGGCCCATGGAAACCCCGCACAAGCCAGCCGACCATTGATAATCGTCACTCCTAGTCAGCCCTACACAGATGGGGGGGTGTCTGGACACGCTCTATCCAAGATCGACTACCTTGTGGCCCACGCATGGGAACTCGGCCGTTATGCGCCTCCTGGCCAAGGCAAGTTCGATCTTGATAGCGTCGCCCGGCAACTACTGGCGTATGGCGTAGAGACGCTGTGCGTTCCGACCGGAGGCGGTTGCACCATATATTCAGAAGCTTTGGGAGGCGCATTCACGGTCCCCACCTTCCCCTCGCAATATAAGGAGTCTTCCGCAGCGCGAGATGTCTTCTGCGCCGCACTAGCAGCTAAGCTCATAGAGAGCGCATCCGAATTCTCCGAGCAAGTGGCCCTGTGGGCTACTGCGGCGATGGCCGCTGCAACAGCGGACTATCCGATTCCTAACTCGATGCCCGACCGCAGACGCGTCGACCAGCTCCTGAACCGCTCGCGCTTCGCGGTTTCCCCACGAGACGCGGATCTCGCTCAAGTCAGCGATGTAGCCGACGTTGAGAACCCTCCGGAACGACCTCCGTCGCGCGATTGAGTTGGCAGCAGAAGATCCGTGAGTCAAGCAACCGGGTACGGCTCTGCTCAAAACGGTGGCTGGGATGTCGGGCCTGCAACTCGGCCAGGCTCGACGTTCCAAAACGCTGCCGCAGCTGACGGGGGCTTACGTATCGGTGATCGTAATACAGGTATGGTCGGGGCTGGACGGTCAGCCATCGCTGCCAGTTCGCCGCTCGGTAGCTCGAACCAGTGAATCCCAGGTTGGGATCCACCGCCGTTACCAGCAAGTCAATGTCCCTGTTGCGGCGGCCCAGCGAACTCCGGACCCTGGCGAGCAAGAATGAAATGGCATTACGTGGCGCGGCGTCACAGGCGTAAACGCGCGACACATCCCACGTCCTGTCCTGAGGGATACCAAATTGGGCATAAATCTGGCTACCTACCCTCTTCCATTCAAACGGTGAGACGCTGCAGATGGCGACCGGAAGTTTCTTCACTGGATCGAGCAAAGCAAAATTCCGGGATTCCTGTCTGGCACTCTTTAGGTAATGCAGTGAACAAAAAAGTCTGTTCGCCGTTGCAGCATCAACATTCTCTGCGAAAATGAGTTCCTCAAGAGCAAATCTGTTGTTTGGAACCAGGTGCCGGGCGACGGCGATATCCCTGCGTAGGATCCGGGCGCTGTGGAACAGCTCGCGTTCGACCTGAGCTGTGGTCACCCTCCCGCTGACAGTCGCTACCCGCGGCAGGTGCAGGAGAACTCGGACGCCGAGCGCTCGTGAGTCGACGCCGGCGTTGCGCGCAGCGGCGCTGACCAGCTCAGCGAACCGCGGATCGTTGGCGCGGCAATCACTCAGCACCAGGCCATCCGCCTGGAGGACGCCTCGCCCGTCATGTTTTGGGGAGACAATGGCATTAATGTCCGGTTCCAGGACCGGCAATGGGGCTTGATCCACAACTGCAGTTGGCACGGGGTGATCATAGCCCCTTGCGGCGCGGCGCGCTTCCTGTGCAGAGATGAAACGTTACCCGGCAGCGCCGGATCCGCGGAGATTGCCGTTTGCACGCCATTTGGCACGCCTGGCTACCACCTGTCGAGCCTTGCCACCAGCCGGATGCCAACTCGTAGCTAATTGGTGCGCTCGCTTGCCAAATTAGGGAATCTGCGCGCCAAAAATAACGTATTGACACCCCATTGCCACACTCTTCAATAAGAGCTAACAAGCGCAGACAGGAGGCCACCGGCCCGCCTTAAGCGCACTTCTGGCAGTTTGCAAGCCTCGTCTCGGCGAGACCGACAAGCCAGGAAAGGAGGGAACGTCATGTCCCACAGTCTGGCGACCTTGATAGCCGTGACGTTGGTCGTCCTGGTCATGCTCTCGCTCTGGCGACTGTTGCTGCTGCTCATCCTATCGCTATTCATCGCAGTCTGTGTGCTTGGTCTCTATGAGACCATCCATTTCCTGCACCTTTAGTCAGAGAATTGTTCTCCGAGCGGAAAGCCCGGGCCGACCAGTCTGTGTACTGCGCCGCGGCATCACGATTCCGCCTCCTTCGTCACGCCGGCCACCATCGGGTGATGGGAGCGCGCACCTGTGGGCTGTACGGCACTGCGTGATTCGCATGGCCAGCCGGACAGCGACGCCGGGCGTGGCCGTGATCTCATAGCGCGGGCACCCGCCGGCCGCCTTGGGCGCGAGACCGGGGCAGCCTAGCGGCGGCAGCAGTATCCGGCTGCTATCAGTCACTGGCTCCCTGGCCGGTTTCGATCTCCGAGGGCTCTCTGGGCATCGGGCGCCTTGTGCCCCCGGCCGCTGATCGTTCTCGCCAGGGTGGCGTACGTAATGTCGTCCTGGAAGCACTCCGCCACGGCCTCTACCGCGTAGGGGTTGAGCGCCTGCCCGGCCTCGAAGTCAGTCAGCTGGCAGCCGTGCTGGCTGGCCAGGGCCTGGACCCGAGTGACGTGTTCCGTCCGGGAGAGACCGTCGAAGTGGTCCGTAAACGTCATGTCAGCCTGTCTGACGGTCTGCCTGCGGCCAACGGACGTACGGCGCCGCGGGCCTGCCGCCGCGTTCGACCAGGGACGGGTCAACGTGCGGCGTGCCGTCCGGGAGGATGGCCGGCACGGGCGCCAGCGGCCGTTGCCGGTCATGTATTTCTGCGATCAGCAGTGCGGGGGTGGATTGGTAACTGCGGGCCTGCTCCTGGCCCTCGGCGGTAGTGGCGCCGACCAATAATCGGGCCGCCAAGTGGTCGTGATGCTGTTCGATCGGGCCGAGACTTCGTAAGTTATCTGAAGATCATCCGCTACCAGTTGCCAGATCGACATCAGCCACCCTCGGATTGCACGGCAGGTGGTGTGGCGCGACTTCTCCCCGTCTTCAATACTCAATCGCACGCTGCCGCATTCGAACTCAAGCTCCGGCGCCGCATCATGCGCCCTCACCCACACATCGTCACGCAGCACCTTCACGATTGGGTTCGCCGCATCCAATTTCCGAGGGGAAGGGTCCATCAGTAGACTCCACTTAGCCCATTACCGACAGCTCTTGGCGCCGCCCGTTCTTGTTCTTCAGCGAACTTCTCCCCCAAGAGTTCTTCGTAAATAAGCGCAGTCAGTTGTTCAACGGAGTCGACGACCGCATAAGCGCCATCTGCACACGACGTCAGATAACCAGAGGTGTGATATCCGTAGGTTACCAGAACGCAGCGCATGGGAATCTGCTGACAATACAGCAGGTCAGACTCCAGATCGCCGACATAAAACGCGTCACGTGAAGACAGGCGCATCGATTGAAGAATTCGAAATATTTTATCGCTCTTAGACTCCTGGGCTTCACGCCCTTCGATAAACGAAAGCGATCTGGGGAGCTTACCGTCAACCGACAGGACGCGCTTAATTAGGGAGTCGTGAGCTGAACTCACTATCGAAGCTGACTGCATGGGCATTGATTCTAGGAGTTTACCGACTCCCGGAAAGACCTGAACGTCTCCGGACCTTTTGTCCATCGCCGCAGAATGTAGGTCGAAGAAGGCGGCCGTTCGCGCGTGTCCGATCCACTTATCCAAGCTGTGCTTTAGGAGCCCCTGATATACCTCATCCATACGATACGGCAGGCTGACTTGGGGAAGTTCAGGAAACTCACTCACTCTGAGCCGCTCATACTCCTCAATACAGACCGCGAGGCTATTGCACAGAACACCGTCAAAGTCGAACACTACATGCCGAGTCATCCGGCTGACACCTTTGCAAGCTGGTCGATAACTTCCTGGCGAGTCGGCATGAAAGGTCCAGTGCCATGCCATGCCGCTTCAAACATAGGGCGCCTGTCATATTAGCGTCAACAAGCGCGCAGTCGACGGGCCCGTTCGCGGACGACCTGCTGCCTGAGGAGTGGCCGGGCCGAGGTCTGGTGCCAGCCGTGCCCGGCTTGGCATCGGTAGGCTTGAGGCATCGGCCACGCCGATTTGCCTGCCGCGCCGCGCACAGGGCCAGGCCGTGGGTGGGGAACCGCCGGGCGTAGGGCGATCAGCAGTGGCATGTCGGCTTCCAGCCGTATTCGCTGCGCGCGCAGGCTGGCTAGCGCGGATAGCCGCGGGTCGATGCCGTCCTCCTCCCATGCCAGCCGCAGAGCTGGCGGCTTCGTCCTCGCGTTCGTACAGGACGACCGCTGCGGTGTGGCCCCAATGCTCGTCGTTATGCGCGGGCATCGACTTGGGCAGGGCCGCGATGTCCGCGCAGATGTACTGCCGTGTAGTGCATGACACAGCTCTGATTGCAAAGATTGCAACCAGTGACAGATGTAGGCGGGCCGAAACTCCAGGTCCCCTGGTCCGGTTGCTGGCTGGGCGCATCCTGGCCGCCGACCCCGCCCTGGCCGCCGCCCGGCCCGGCCAGGTCCTCATCGCCGACCGGCAGTACTACGGCGCCGAGTTCGAGGCCGCCTTGGCCCGCCAGCGGCTACGGCTGCTGCGCCCGGCCCGCAAAGGCGAGCCCGAGCGCGCCGACGCGCACCTGTTCAAGCCGTTACGCCAGACCATCGAGTCGATCAACCAGACCTTCAAAGGCCAGCTCGACCTCGAACGACACGGCGGCCACACCCCCCGCACCCCCCCGCCGGGGTGCTCGTCCGGATCCTGCAGCGCATCCTGGCCCTGACCGCGGCGATCTGGCACAACGACCACACCAGCGCACCAGTCCACCGCTCACTGACCGCCTACGACCACTGACCTTCGCATAGGTCATCTAGCCGGCCCCGGCAGCCCTCTGGCCAGCCCAGACCGCCTCCGGGCGGCGTCCGGCGCCGGATGCGAGGATGAGGCTGACCGCGCCTGAGGGGGAGTGTGAACCTTCATGATCCTCCCCAGGGCTGACCACATACTCTGAGCGATATTGACGGATAACGAAGGTTCAGCCTTATGGATGGTGCCCGGCCAGGTCACGGCGAGGCCGCCGCGGACGACGTCCCCGCACCCCGGGACGGGCGCTGGCCCGTGCACGCCCTGTTCCAGCAGCGCGTCTCCGGGGACGACGCGCTGCTCAAGCTGGCCACCCTCCGCTTCGCCCAGATGGGCGTGGCCGCCGAGGTGTACGCCGACACGCCGGACCAGCTGGACTACGTGCTGAGGTTCGCGCCGTCGGCGGGGCGCTTGCCCGTGGTCCACATGAACCGCAGCGTCAACGTCCTGCACGAGCGGGGCCGGGCGGCCGTGACGGAATTCGCCGGCCGCTTCGCGGGCCGGGTCGCCGGCCTGGTCGTCCACGATCAGCACGATATGGCGGCGCAGACCGACGGGCTGCTGGCCGGGATGCGCGACCTGAACGCGCGGCTAGGCGAGCGCACGGATGGCCCGATGGTCTTCCTCGAGTACGCCGCCGGCCATGATCCGGGCTGGTTCGTGGACGTGGCGGAACGGCTGCACGCCGCCGAGCGCGTGAGCTGCTGCGTCGACGTCGGGCACATCGGCATCCGGCAGGCGTCCTCGGAGTTCTGGCTCCGCCACCCCGGCCTGGGCCTGGGGCAGCTCAGCCCGGCGGATGACCGGCTGCCCGACCTGGTCGCGGACGTCCAGGACGCGGTCTCCAGCAGCCTGCCGACCGTGCTCGACGTCACGCGGTCGCTGGGGCGGATCGGCAAGCCCATTCATCTTCACCTGCACGACGGGCATCCCCTCTTCCCGGGTCTGTCCGATCACTTCAGCTTCCTGACCAGGCTGCCCATCCCGTTCGGCTACCAGGGCCGGCGATCACTGAGCACGATGTACGGCCCGGAAGGCCTGGCCGCCATCGTGTCGACGGCCGTCGGGGCATGCCCGCAGGGAGCATCGTTGACGGTCGAGGTCCACCAGGCCGAAGGCCGGCTGCCCCTCGCCGACGCGGGCCGGCTCTTTCCGCACTGGCGGGACACCACCAACGCCGAGCGGATGAACTACTGGCTCTCGGTCCTGTCCGAGAACGCGATACTCATCGGGTCGGCCAAGGGCGGGTAGTGCGGTGATGGGGGGCGGGGAACCTGTTCTGACGACCCGGGCGCCGGGCGAGGGGGGCCGGCCGGTCACTTGGCCAGGCAGCCGCCGTCGACGACCAGCGTCTGCCCGGTCATGAAGTCCGACGCGGGCGAGGCCAGGAACAGCGCGGGCCCCCGGATCTCGCGCGCGTCGGCGACCCGCCCCATGGGGGTGAACGCGGTGATCGCGGCGACAAAGTCGGGGTCGTCGTAGGGCCCGAGCTTGGTGCGGTAGAAGCCAGGGCACAGCGCGTTGACCTGGATGCCGCGGGTGGCGTACTCGAGACCGAGCTCGCGGGTCAGGTTGACCACCGCCCCCTTCGCCGCGTTGTAGGCCGGCACCGGGAAGACGCTCGAACCGCCGGCCAGGCCCCACATCGAGGCGATATTGATGATCTTCCCGCTGCCCTGCCCGACCATCACGCGCAGCGCCTCGCGCGCGCAGTAGAACACGCCATTGAGGTCGACGTCGATCACCCGGTGCCAGCCCTCCAGGTCGAACTCGTGCACCGGCGCGGGCGACGGGTCGGCGATCCCCGCGTTGTTGAACAGCACGTCCAGCCGCCCGAACCGGGAGGTGGCCGCGTCGACCATGGACACCACCTCGTCGTGGCTGGACACGTCACAGCGGACGGCCAGGCCCGCCCGGCCAACCCGCTCGACGTCGCCGGCCGTGGCCTCCGCGCTGGCCAGGTCGATGTCCGCGCACACCACGTCGGCGCCGGCCTCGGCCAGCACCCCGGCGAACTCCGCGCCCAGCCCGCTGCCCGCCCCGGTGACCAGCGCGACCTTGCCGGTGAGGTCAAACAGGTAGTCGTTCGGCATGACGGCCTCCTCAGGGATGGTGTCACCGTACTGCGCAGTGTCGGCAGCGGGCGCTAGCGTGGTGGCCGTGAGCACTTCGGGGCGCACGCGGGCCGATGAGATGGCGCTGGTCAAGCAGGCCAGCGCCGGTGACGAGAGCGCGTTCAGCGAGCTGGTCGAGGGCTACCGCGGTGAGCTGCGGGCCCACTGTTACCGGATGCTCGGCTCGGTGCACGATGCCGAGGACGCCCTGCAGGAGGCCCTGCTGCGGGCGTGGCGGGGACTGTCCGGTTTCGAGGGCCGCAGCTCGGTGCGCTCCTGGCTGTATTCGATCGTCACCAACGCCGCGCTGGACATCACCCGGCACCGGTCCCGGCGGGAGCTCCCGGTCGATTTCGGCCCGGCCGCCGCGCTCGGAGCCGAGGCCGGCGCACCGCTGATGGACCCGGTCTGGCTGGAGCCCTATCCGGACCGGTGGCTGATGGCCGACGCGGATGCCTCGCCCGAGGCGCGGTACGAGCAGCGCGAGAGCGTGGAGCTGGCGTTCATGGCCGCGCTGCAGCAACTGCCGCCGCTGCAGCGCGCCGTCCTCATCCTGCGGGAGGTAGTGGGGTTCTCCGCGGCGGAGACATCGAGCCAGCTGGGCACGTCGGTGCCGTCGGTGAACAGCGCGCTGCAACGCGCCCGGGCCACGACCGGCAGCGGCCTGCCCGCCCGCAGCCAGCAGTCGGCCCTGCGCGCGCTGGGCGACCAGCGCACCAGGGAGATCGTCGAGCGGTACGCCGACGCCATCGAGCGGGGCGACGCTGACACGCTGGTCAGCATGCTCGCCGAGGACGCGACGTGGTCCATGCCGCCGGTTCCCACCTGGTTCCAGGGCCTGGAGTCCGTCCGGGAGTGGCTGGTCCGGGATCCGCTCTCGGTGCGCTGGAAGCACCTGCCGACCCGGGCCAACGGGCAGCTGGCCGTGGGCTGCTATCTGTTCGACTCCGGCACGGGCCGCTACGCCCCGCACGTGATCGACGTGCTGACCCTGGACGGCGACCGGATCGCCGCGGTGACCGGGTTCCTGACCGGCGACGCGCTGGAGCGCTCGCAGGCGGACGGCTGGGCGTCCGGCGCGGAGGTCTTCGCCCGCTTCGGCCTGCCCGCCGAGCCGCCGTGAGGCGCTGACAGCCTCCCGCCGGAATCCGGGCGAGCGAGGCCGACGGTCAGGCAGCCGGCACGCTGGCCCGGCCGCTGCTCAGGACCGGGTGCCGATCGCGCCGCGCAGCAGTTCCGCGAACTGCCGGACCCGCAAGTCCCGCAGCGCCGGGGTGGGCGCGGCCGCGCCGAACAGGCCAGGGTCGAGCTCCTCGGTCACGATCGCGTCCTGGCAGCGGTCCATGAGCCAGTCCACCAGGGACACCACCATCTTCGGGTCGATGTCGGTCCGGACCTCGCCGCGGTCGGTGCCGAACTGGACGAACGCCTGCGTGCCGTACGGGTCCTCGCGCAGCAGGAACTGGGTGATCTCCCGGCGCAGCTCCAGGCTGGAGCAGTAATTGCCGAGCAGCGTCACCCGGTAGGGCACCCAGTCTTCGCGGACGAGGTGCGGCGTCTGCTCGATCCAGTGCGTGATCACCGCGAAGAACCCCTTCGCGAGGATCTCCGGCGGGGCGTCCAGGTAACGGCTGAACGAGCGGGCCGCGGCCTGGTAGGCGGCCAGGAACAGGCCGGACTTGCTGCCGAAGTAGCCGAATACCGCCCCCTTCGCGACGCCGGCCTCCCGGGCGATCTCCGCGATCCGCACGCCGGAGAACCCGCGCTCGGCGAAGTGCCGCATCGCCACGCCGACGATCCGCTCCTGCCGGGCGAGCTGGCGCGCGGCCGCGCGGGCCGGCTCGCGCGGCCGGGCCAAAGTTTGACCAGAAGTCATAGAAGGTACCTACGCGGCTGCTGTCAGCGGCATTGACATCTTTTGGGAAGTCTACTCATACTCGTCATCACGTACCTCTCTTAACTGACTGGAAGTCAGAAATGCTGACGCCCGCGCAAGCCCGCGCCCGGTGGGACGTGGTCGTGGTCGGCGCCGGCCACAACGGGCTGACCGCCGGGGCGATGCTCGCCCGGGCCGGCCTGGCCACGCTGGTGGTGGAGCGCCGCGAGGTGGCGGGCGGATGCTGCGTGACCGAGGAGATCGCGCCCGGCTGCAAGGCCTCGACCACCTCCTACATCGCCTCGATGCTGCGGCCCGAGGTGATCCGGGAGCTGCGGCTGGGACGGCACGGGCTGCGGATGATCCCCTGCGAGCCGTCGGTGCAGGTGGCCATCGACGGCGAGGTGCTGGCCTCATGGAACGACCCCGCGCGGACCGCCGCCGAGATCCGCCGGTTCTCGGCCGCCGACGCCCGCGCCTTCCTGGCCGCCGACCACGAGCTGCGCGGGCTCGCCGCGCGGCTGCAGCCGCTGTTCATGCAGCTGCCGCCGGACACCCGGGCGACCGGGCTGCGCGGCGGCCGCGAGCTGCTGCGGCTCGGCCGGAGCCTGCGCGGCGTGCGCGGCGCGGACCTCGACGGGCTGACCCGGCTGCTGACCGGCAGCCTCGGCCAGTTCATCGACGCCCGGCTCGAGTCCCGGCAGGCCAAGGCGCTGCTGCTGGCCAACAACCTGTACGGCAAGCACGGCGGGCCGTACCAGCCGGGCACCCTGATCGGCCTGGCGTTCCATCTGCTGTCCGGCGGCGAACAGGCGGAGCAGGGGTTCTTCGGCCACGTCATGGGCGGAATGGGCGCGATCAGCAGCGCGATCGCGTCCGCCGGGCGCGAGGCGGGGATGCAGGTCGCCACCGGCACCGCCGCGGCCCGGATCCTGGTGCGCGGCGGCCGGGCCGCCGGGGTCGCGCTGGAGGACGGCACCGAGATCACGGCGGGCACCGTGCTGTCCGGCGCCGACCCGAAGCGGACCTTCCTCGGCCTGCTCGGCAAGGAAGACCTGCCGGACGACTTCCGGGCCGCGGTCGGCGGGATCAAGATGGACGGGCCGTGCGGCAAGGTCAACCTGGTGCTGGACGCCGAGCCGCGGGTGCGCGGGATGCCTCCGGATGCGGGACCCGGCCGCCGCGCGCTGTTCACCCTCCCGCCCGCGCTGGCCGTCGCCGACGCCTGCTACGACCGGGCCAAGCGCGGCGAGCTGGCCGACGCCGATGAGCTGTTCGTCGACTGCGTGGTCGCGTCGAACGTGGACGGCTCGCTGGCGCCCCCGGGCCGCCACGTCATGACCTGCTTCGTCCAGTACCTGCCCTACCGGCTGGCCTCGGGAACCTGGGACGGCGCCCGGGAGGAGCTGGGTGACCGGGTGCTGGCCCGGATCGGCCAGTTCGCGCCGAACGTGCCCGCGGCGGTCGTCGCCCGGCAGGTGCTGACCCCGCTGGACCTGGAACGCGACTACGGCCTCACCGAAGGCAACATCTTCCACGGCGACATCAGCCCGGACCAGCTCTTTCACATGCGGCCGGTGCCGGGGTGGGCGCGGTACGCCACGCCGGTCGAGCGGCTGTACCTGTGCGGCGCGGGCGCTCACCCGGGCGGCGGGGTCACCGGGGCGCCCGGCTACAACGCGGCCCGCCGGGTCCTGGCCGACCTGCGGGCGGCGGATCGCCGGGCGCGGCGGAGGCGGCGGTGAGCGCGCAGCGGGGCGAGGCGCCACGAGAAGTCGGGAGGCGGCGGTGAGCGCGCCCCAGGATGACGCGCTGCGGGAAGCGGGCGCGGCGGCGCAGATCCCGCTGGAGACCAGCCTGCCCGGGCCCAGCTACACGGCGGACCGCGAGTTCGCGCGGGAGCGGGAGGCGGTCCTGTTCGCCGACTGGTTCTGCGTCGGGCGGGAGGAGTCCGTGCCCGGGCCCGGGGACTACCTGGCCGCCGACGTGGCCGGGGAGAGCATCCTGGTGGTCCGGGACGCCGCGGGGCTGGCGGGCTTCTACAACCTGTGCCGGCACCGCGGCTCCCGGCTGGTCCCGGTGGCCGGGTCCCAGCCCGCGGCCAGCAAGGTCCGCAGCGGCTGCCTGGGCGGCAGCATCCGGTGCCCCTACCACGGCTGGACGTACGGCCTGGACGGGTCGCTGCGCGCCGCGCCGTTCCTGCCCGAGCTGCGCCGTTACCGTGACCGGCTCGCGCTGCACCCGGTCGCCGTCACCACCTGGGGCGGCTTCGTGTTCGTCCGCCTCGGCCCGGCCGGCGCGCAGCTGCAGACCCAGCTGAACGGCGCGGACGACCGGCTCGCCGCGTATCCGCTGGCGCAGCTGCAGACCGGGCGCAGGCTCCGCTACGAGGTCGCCGCCAACTGGAAGGTGATCCTGGAGAACTACAACGAGTGCTACCACTGCGGCCCGGTCCACCCCGAGCTGTGCGAGCTGGTCCCCGCGTTCCGCCGCGGCGGCGCCGAGCTGGACTGGGACGCCGGCATCCCGCACCGCGACGGCGCCTACACGTTCACGCTGACCGGCACGACCCGGCGGGCGCCCTTCCCCGGGCTCCCGGCCGCCGCCAGGGCGCGGCACCTGGGCGAGCTCATCCTGCCCAACCTCATGCTCAGCCTGTCCGCCGACCACGTCGCCGCGTTCACCGTCTGGCCGCACGACGCCGGGCACACCACGGTGGTCTGCGACTTCCTGTTCCATCCGGACGAGATCGCCCGGGAGGACTTCGACCCCTCGGACGCCGCGGAGTTCTGGGACCTGGTCAACCGCCAGGACTGGGCCATCTGCGAGCAGGTCCAGGACGGCATGCGGTCGCGGATGTTCACGGCCGGCTACCTGGCCCCCATGGAGCAGCCGAGCGCCGACGTCGGGCGCTACGTGACCGGCAGGCTGGAGGTCAGGACGGGCGCAGGCGCTCCAGCTCAGCCTCGTAGCGTTCCACCGCATCCAGCTTGATCTGCTCGTAGCCCCGGATGGCCAGGGGCAGCCGGGCCAGCTCGACCGCGGCGGCGTGGCTGGCGGGCGTCAGGGCAGCCAACGCGGCGCGCACCTCGGCCTCGTATCCGGCCGCGAGCCGACGCTCGGTGCGGCGCACCCGCGTGTAGCCGAACGGGTCGGCGGCGGTTCCCCGCAGGTGCCGCATCGCCCGCAGCACGTGGAAGGCCGGGCGGATGACCGGGGCCGGGAAGGCGATCTTCTGCCGCATCCCCAGCGCCCGCAGCAGCGGAGGATGCAGCAGGTACCGGACGTCACGCCCGCCGCCGACCGCATCCGCCAGGGCCTGGTCGAACTCGGGGAGCAAGTGCAGCCGGGCCACCTCGTACTCGTCCTTGTAGGCCAGGAGGTGGAAGAACCCCGCCGCGACCGCCTCGGTCAGCTCGCCGGGTGCCCCGGTGCGGGCGGCCTCCGCCTGCGCCGCGGCGCTCACCAGGTCGAGATAGCGGGCGGCAAGCCGGGCGTCCTGGTAGGCGGCCAGCTCGGCGGCGAGCCCGACGGCCCGCTCGGCGGCCGCTCCGTCGGGCAGGCCGCGCTGGGCGGCGAGCTCGCGCACGGCCGCCAGCCGCGCCTGGTCGGGCTCCCGGCGCAACTCCCCGGGACGCCGGGAGGCCGGGAGGACCGCGGGATCGTGCACGGCCAGCCGCCGGCCCGGAAGGCGGCCTGGTTCCGTTCCACCGCGACGCCGTTGACCTCGATGGCCCGGTTGATCGACGCCGCCTGCAGCGGCAGCGCGCCGGCCTGGTACGCCGCGCCGAGCGCGATCAGGTTCGCGGCGACGCCGTCGCCGAACAGCGCGGTGGCCAGGGCCACGGTGTCCACCGTGGTCAGCCGGCCGGGCCTGGTGCGCTCCCGCACCGCGCCGAGCAGGGTCGCGAGGTCGGGGGCGGCGCTCTCGCCGCGGACCATGCCGGCCGTCGGCACCAGGGAGGTCGACGCCACCGTGACCGTGCGGCCCGCGCTCGCCCGGACCAGGTGCTGCGGGTCGGTCGCCACCAGCAGGTCGAGCGCCAGCAGCAGGTCGGCGGACTCCTCGCCCACCGCGCTGGACCCGTCCGGATCCTGCGTCCATAGCCGCAGGTGGGACACGACCGGCCCGGCCTTCTGGCTCAGCCCGGTCTGGTCCAGGCCGGTGACGCCGAGCCCGTCCAGGAACGCCGCGGTGGCGAGCACCTGGTTGAGCGTCACCACGCCGGTGCCGCCGATGCCGGTGGCCACGATCCCGTACCCGCCGCCGGGGATGCCGGCCTTGCGGTCCGGCTCGGGGATGTCGGCCTGCAGGTCCGGGCCGGCTCTGCCCCTGCCCCGTCCCGCCTCACGCTGGCCCGCGGCGGAGCCGCCACGGTGACGAACGACGGGCAGTCGCCGGCCAGGCAGCTGTAGTCGGTGTTGCACGACGACTGGTCGATCTGCGTCTTGCGGCCCAGGTCGGTGTCCACCGGGTGCACGGACAGGCAGTTCGACTTGGCTCCGCAGTCGCCGCATCCCTCGCACACGGCCTCGTTGATGACCACGCGCCGGGTGCGTTCGGGAGCCTGGCCGCGCTTGCGCAGCCGCCGCAACTCGGCGGCGCACGCCTGGTCGTACACGAGCAGGGTGACCCCCGGGACCGCGGCCAGCGCGCGCTCGGCCTCCGCGAGCCGGTCCCGGCCCCACACCCGGGTGCCCGCGGGCATGGCCGCGCGCCGGTAGCGGGACGGGTCCTCGCTCACCACGATGATGCGGGCCACGCCCTCCGCGGCCATGGCCTGGCACAGGTGCGGCACATCGAGCTGCCCGGCCGGGTCCTGCCCGCCGGTCATCGCGACCACCCCGTTGTAGAGGACCTTGAAGGTCATGGTCATCCCGGCGGACACCGCCGCGCGCACGGCCAGGCTGCCGGAGTGGAAGAACGTCCCGTCGCCCACGTTCTGCACGAAGTGCGGCACGTCGGTGAACGGCGCGCGGCCGATCCACTGCGCGCCCTCGCCGCCCATCTGGTTGTAGGACACGGCGCCGCGGTCCAGCCACATGACCATGGCGTGGCAGCCCACGCCGCCGCCGACCGGCGAGCCCGCGCCCGGGATGGTGGACCGGCTGTGCGGGCAGCCGCTGCAGAACGCCGCGGTACGGGGGGCCGCGTTCGGGAGGATGGTCAGCTGCGTGCGCTCGGGAGCAGGATGAGCTTCCGCAACGATCAGCGGCGTGTCCAGCCGCTGTTCCAGCCGCCGGGCCAGCAGCGGGCGCAACCGGTCGGCGGTCAGCTCGCCGCCGGCCGGGATCAGCGGCGCGTCCCGCTCGTCCCGCTTGCCGGTCACCCGGGGCCGCTCCGGCTGGTCGTACAGGTACTCGCGGACGAACCGCTCGATGAACGAGCGCTTCTCCTCGACCACGAGGATTTCCGCAACGCCCCGGGCGGCGGCCCGGACGATGCCGGGCTCCAGCGGGTAGATCATCCCCAGCCGGACCAGCCGGATCCCGGCGTCACGGACCTCCTGGTCGCGGGCCAGGCCCAGTCCGGCCAGGGCCTGGCGGACCTCCCGGTAGGTGCGGCCGGAGGAGACGATCGTCAGCCACGCGTCGCCCGGGTCGACCTCGACCACGTTGAGCCCGTTCTCGGCCGCGTACGCCCGGGCCGCGGGGTGGCGGCGCTCGTACAGCTCGGCCTCGAGCTCGATCGTGTGCGGCAGGAAGAAGGTGGGCAGCTGCTGGTAGTGCCACGGCTGGCCGCCGAAGGACAGCTCGGGGTACACAGGCGAGATCCGGCCAGAGGCGACGTCGGCCGAGCCGAGGCCGTCCGCGACCGCGGTGACGATCTTCAGCCCGGTCCAGCAACCGGAATACCGGGACAGCTCGTAGCCGTGCCGGCCGAGGTCGAGCACCTCCTGGACGGTGCCGGGCACCAGAATCGGGAGCCCGGCGTCGTACAGCGCCGCCTCGCTCGCGCCCGGCAGGGTGGACGACTTGGACTGCGGGTCGTCGCCCGCCGCCAAGATCACCCCGCCGTTGCGGCCGACGCCGTGCAGGTTAGCGTGCCGGAACACGTCGCCGCAGCGGTCCACGCCTGGCGCCTTGCCGTACCACATGCCGATGACCCCGTCGTGCCTGCTCAGCGGCGCCAGGTTGTCCTGCTGGCTGCCCCACACGGCGGTCGCGGCCAGGTCCTCGTTCACTCCCGGAACCCAGTGCACGTCGTGCTCGGCCAGCAACGCCCCGGTCCGTTGCAGCGTCTGGTCAAAGCCGCCGAGCGGCGACCCCGGATAGCCGCTGACGAACGCCGCGGTGTTCAGGCCTCGGCGGCGGTCCGCGCGGATCTGGTCGAAGACCACGCGGGCCAGCGCCTGGATCCCGGTGAGGAGCACGCCGCCGTCGGTGACCCGGTACTTCGCCTCCAGGTCAAAGTGCTCGGTGCTGCTGCTGACGGTCGCGGTCATGGCGGCTCCTCGGACGCGCTGCCCTGAGAATGACCCTCAGGCCCTTCCCAGGGTGCGGCACCAGGGCCGGGTTGCGCCAATCGCGCGATCAGTTGCGGCTCCCGATCGCCGCGGGACTGGCGCCAGGTATTAGAGATCGCGTATGATACTAATATGAATAGCACCAACAGCACGTTTGAGATCGACCACGCCAGCGCGGTGCCGCTGCATGAGCAGGTCGCCGCGGCGATCCGCCGGGCGATCGCCGAGGGCGAGGCGCGATCGGGTGAACGGCTCCCGCCGGCAAAGGATCTCGCCGCGGTGCTCGGGGTCAACGCCAACACGGTCCTCCGCGCGCTGCGGACACTGCGAGACGAGGGACTGGTGGAATTCCGTCGCGGCCGCGGAATATCGGTCACCGGTATCGCGCCGCAGCGCAGCCTGGTAGTGGCGAAGGCACGTGAGCTGGTGGCGCTCGCCCGGCGATGCGGGTACCGCCCAGCGGAGCTGGCGGAGATCGTCGAGCGGGTATCCATGGAACTGCCATGAAGACGGCCTGGCCCGGCTGGCTGCCCGACGCCGACGCGGATCCGGAGGCCCTGATCAAGGAGGCCCGCAGGCGCCAGCACCGCCGCTACATGATGGTGTGCCTGGTGATCGTGGTCCTGCTGGCCGGAGCCGCGGGCATCACGGCCGGCGTCACCGGGCTGAGCGGTCATGGGCCCGGCCGCCAGGGTCCGCGCGGGCTGCCGTCGCCCGGGGACGAGGGCACATCGTCGTCCGCGGCATCTGCGCGGTCCGCGATGCCGCGGTTCTTTGCCGACGACATAACGTTCAGCGAGGGAAACGGGTCGCTTGAAGTCCGCGCATCGGCGAACGGCCGACCGGTGGCGCAGGAGGAACATATGGCGGGCGTCTACGGGCTGGCCGCCACTGGTGACGACAGCTTCGTCATCGCGTTGCAGGCTGGCGATGGCTGCACGGCTCGGCTGTACCGGGTCCGGCTCGGCGGCCAAGGGCGCCCGGGCGGCCTTTCGCCGGTGGGACCCGACCTGCACGGCCTGGTGTGGTCGCTGGCCTCCGATGCGGGTGGGGGGGTCATTGGCTATGCCGTCAGCGGCTGCGCGAAGGGTGCCCCGGGGTATATCGGGATCGTTGATACCCGCACCGGACGCTCGCGGCAGTGGAGCGACGTTGACGTGGGCGGGGAAAGCGCGGGCAACGTGGCCACCAGCGGCTCGCTGTCGATGTCGGCCAGCGGGGGGCTGCTCGCGTTCACCGGCTGGAACGTGGCCGCTGACGGGCGGTTCACCAGCCAGGTCGTACGGGTGCTGCCGACAACAGCGGCCGCGGGCACGGTGGCCGAGCGCAGTCATGTCGTGCTCAGCGGGCCGGTTTCCCAGCCCGAGCTGACCGCCGTGAGCTTGAGCCCTAGCAGCGATTTGTTCTACCTCTCCACGGAATCAGGACGTACCACCACGGTCGCCGAGTACCGGACCTCCACCGGCAGCCTCGTTGAGTACCTGGCGAGGCTCCGGGGCACCCCGGCCCCGATGCAGTCCTCGATGGCGCTCGATACCTCCGGCCAGTTCTTGCTCGTCCCCTACTCGCTCAACCAGGCGAGCCACCCGATGCTGAAGGCGGCGATGATCGACATCACCACCAGGGCGGTCACGACCGTGATGATCCAGCTGCCCAGAACCGCCGGGATGGACCAGGAAACAGGCATGGACGCCGCCTGGTAGCCCCGGTACCGCGTTTACCCAGGAACCGGGCACGGCGCGCTCGAGCCGGGGCGGGAACTACCAGCTCCGCCCGGGCGGCACGATCCTCCCGGTTACCTCTCGGTGTCACCTTGATGGACCCCGGAAGGCGGTAGCAGCCGCGGGGCTGGTGAGCCTGCCTCGCGCACGGTTAGAACTCAAGCCGCCGGAAAAATCGTTTGGCGCGGACGCGGGTCTAAACAGCTGAAGGACAACAGAGAAAGGAACCAGCAGATGCGCAAGACCAGCGTCAGCGCCGAGACCACCGTCCGCGAAGTCAGCAAGCCGGACGAGCAGTGGCGTGCGGAGCTGAACCCGATGCAGTACAGCGTCCTGCGCCACGCTCACACTGAGCGACCGTTCACCGGCGAGTACGTCCACAACCACGAGGACGGTCTCTACCGGTGCGCCGGCTGCGGCAGCGTGTTGTTCAGCTCGGACGCCAAGTTCGACTCGGGCACCGGGTGGCCCAGCTTCGATGAGCCCGCGGTGGCCGAGGCGGTCGAGCTCCGGCCGGACAATAGCCTGTTCATGCGGCGCACTGAGGTCGTCTGCCGCCGCTGTGGCGGGCACCTCGGCCACGTCTTCGACGACGGGCCGACCGTGACCGGCGACCGGTACTGCATCAACTCCTGCTCGCTGGCTTTCGAGCCCGCGACGTCGGACGAGTAACGGGCGGCGGCCGGCCGTGCCCGCCGGCCCGCCGTCGGGCCGGGCTACTACGGTAGCTAGCGCAGTAGCCCGGTCCTGAGCCGACACGGGAGAGTTGACTACTCCCCGCCCTGAAGGACGGGGATTCCGGCCCTCACGGGCCGGGGTTCCTGGTTCACAGCCGATCGCACCCGGGAGGTCCCGGAATGACTGACATCAGCTCCGCAGGCAGCCACCGCTTGACCAGCGGCCAGGATGTTCTTGGCGGCGTTGACGTCCCGGTCATGCCCGGCGCCGCAGGACGGGCACTGCCACGTCCTGGCAGAAAGGCTCAGCTCGCCGAGCAGGTGCCCGCACGCCGAGCAGGTCTTGCTGGAGGGGTACCAGCGGTCGATCACCACCAGGGTGCGCCCGTACCGCTGGCACTTGTATTGGAGCTGGCGGCGGAACTCGCCCCAGCCGCAGTCGGAGATCGCGCGGGCCAGTCGCCGGTTGCGGACCATGCCGCAGACGTTGAGGTCCTCAATCACGATCAGGTCGTGGCCGCGGACCAGGCCGGTGCTGGCGCGGTGCAGGAAGTCGCGCCGGGCGTCGCGGACCTTGCGGTGGGCGCGAGCGACCTTGGCCCTGGCCCTGGCCCGGTTCGCCGACCGCGGCTGGCAGCGGGCCAGCCGCCGCTGGTAGCGGGCCAGGTTCCTCGCCTTGCGCTGCAGGTGGCGGGGGTTGGCGATCCGCTCCCCGTTGCTGGTCACCGCGAAGTCCTTGATCCCCAGGTCGATGCCCACCGCCCGCCCGGCCGGTGGCAGCGGCGCGGGGGCCTGAATGTCGACGGCGAAGCTCACATACCAGCGCCCGTCCGGCTCCCGCGAAACCACCACCATCGTGGGGTCCAGGCCGGTCAGGTCCACCTCCGGCCACGACCACGCAAACCGCAGCGGCCCGCTCATCTTGGCCAGCCGCAGCCCCCCGCCGCGCAAGGTGAACGCGCTGCGGGTGTAGTGCGCCGACTGGCGCGAGCGCCGCGACTTGAACCGCGGGTAGCGGGCGCGCCCGGCGAAGAACGCGCAGAATGCCTGGTGCTGGTGGCGCAGCGCCTGCTGCAGCGGGACCAAGGACACCTCGGCCAGGAACGCCAGGCCCGGATCTTTTTTCATCGCGGTCAGCGCGGCGTCCGATGCCGCATACGACAGGCCCGTGCCCTGGGTGCGCCACAGTCGGCGCCGGGCGGCCAGGGTGGTGTTCCACACCACCCGCACGCAGCCGAAGGTGCGGTTCAGCACCGCCTGCTGTGCCGGGCTGGGATAGGCCCGGCACCGGTACGCCGTCCTCACGGTTCCACAATGCCGGGCATGACTGACAAAACACCGCCCCGCCACGCAGGGCGCTGGCCTCCACCCCGGCCTGAACGCCGGGGCCTCCTCCGGAGATCTCGGTGATGGGCATGCCTGGCCGCGCCGATGACCACCGGTGGTCGCAGCAGCATCTCTCGCACTACGCGGACGGAGACCTGCGCCCCCGCGCCCGCCGCCGCCTGGACCGCCACGCGCGCGATTGCGTGGACTGCGGCCGCGGCATCCGGGCGATGCGCGCCCTGGTGTACTCGGTCCAGGGCCTCGACGGGCTGGCGGGGGTTCGCGCGCCTGTCACGATCTTCGACCGGGTCCGGGCGGCCGGGGCCGGTGGCGCTCCCTCCCCGCGCGGCGCGTGACGCCGCCGTCACGGGGCAAGCGCGCCCCGGAGCCCGGCGGCACGGATTCTCCGGCCGCCGACCCCGCCCCCACCGACCGCCCGGCTGTGCGCGCCGCGCCCGCCGACCCTCCGGCCACCAACGTCCCGGCCTCTAATCTCCCGGCCACCGAGGCGAGCCTGATCGCCCGGGCCCAGGCCGGGGACGTCGGTGCCTTTGAGCAACTGTCCGGCGCCTACGCCGATCGCCTGTACATGCTGCTGCTGCGGCTGCTCGGCGACCGCGACGAGGCCGGGGACGTGGCTCAGGAGGTCATGCTGCGCGCCTGGCAGGGCATCGGCGGCTTCCAGGGCCGGTCCAGCTTTTTCACCTGGCTGTACCGGATCGCGGTCAACGAGGCCACCCGCGCGCTGGAGAGGCGGGCCCGCCAGCCCGCGAGCGTGTCGCTCGGGCCCCAGGAACTGCAACTGCCCGCGTCGCCCGCTGATGACCCGTCACGACAGGCCGAGGTCAGCGAGCTGCGCCTGGCCCTCGGCCGGGCCCTGGCCGAGTTGCCGCCCGCGCTGCGGACCGCGATCGTGCTGCGCGACGTCGAGGGGCTGTCCACGCAGGAGGCCGCGGAGATCGCGGGTGTCAGCCAGGCCGCGTTCAAGAGCCGGCTGCACCAGGCGCGGCTGCGGGTCCGGGCCGCCATCGGCGACCAGGCCCTGGTCACCGCGGGGGGGTGACGCGGCGGGCCGCGCCGCCGTCTGCTCGTTACCCCGGACGTCTGCTCGTTTACCCGGGTGTTGCACGCTGGATACGAGGGCCACACACCCGCGGTGCATCGTGGGTGCCGCCCGTGGCCAACGGCCGGTACCGGATTGGCGGCCCCGCGGGTCAACCAGGAGGGAGCCCGCAAGTGATCAAGGTAGCGAAGCCAGCGCGCAGCGGCGAGGTTCGCGTCACCTTCGTGCTGCCCGCGACGGAGCCCGCCGGAGCCGTATCCGTGGTGGGTGACTTCAACGACTGGGATCCCCACGCGCACCCGCTCCGCAGGCGCGCCAACGGCACCCGGAGCGCGGTGGTGACCATCCCCGCGGGTGCCACGCTCCACTTCCGCTATCTCGCCGAGGGCGGCATCTGGTTCGACGACGAGACCGCCGAGACGCGAGACGCCCAGGGAGCCATGATCTCGGTCCCCGGCTGAGGTACCGCCGGTCCGCCGGCTGGCTCAGCCGGGCCGGGAGGCATCACGCGACGCGGATCGTGAGCACGGTCCACGCGCCCAGGCTGATGCGGGTCCCGTCGCGGAGCCGCACCCGGGATCCGGGAGCCATTTCCCGGCCGTTGACCTGCGTGCCGTTCGCCGACCCTGGGTCGAAGACCGTCCAGCCGCCGTCCTCGTCGGCGATCAGGACCGCGTGCAGATGGGAGATGCCCGGGTCGATGGGCGGGCCGCTCAGGTCGATCTCCGGCTCAAGCCCGCGGGACGGGCTGCGCCGACCGATCCGCATCTCAGGCCCGAAGAGCCGGAACCGGCGCTCCGGGCAGTACTCGGGAAATTGCACCGCCGCGGCGTCGGGGCCGCTGGCGTCGACCACGCTGTCGAAGTAGGCGCGGTCTGCGGTCGCCACGGCCGTCCACTCGGCCGCGGCGACGGCGCTTCCGGCCGGTTCCGCGGTGACCTGGCTGGGCATCGTGGCGACGTAGCTCGGCGCGGTGGCCAGGCGCCCGGCGCCCCGTCCGGCTGGGCTCTCCGCAGCCGGGACCGGGGCAGCTGGGACCGACCCGGCTGGGACCGACCCGCCTGGGACCGACCCGGCTGGGGCGGCCCCGCCGGCCGAGGCCGCGGACTCCGGACCGCCCGCCGAGGCGGCGGACGCCGGCGGACGCTGCGCCGGACCCGCGGCGAGGCTGTGGCCGCACGCCTCGCAGAACTGCCCGCGCCCCTCGGCCCCGCACTGCGGGCAGTACTGCCCGCGGCCGTCGGGCGAAGCCGCGGCGGTGGCCGGGACCGGAGCCGGCCCCGGCGCCGCAGAGCCGACGCGCATCCCGCAGACGTCGCAGAAGTCGGTGCTCGCGGTCTCGTGGCCTGCTGGGCAGGTTGTCGGCATGCCGGCCTCGCTTTACTTCCTGGTCCGGACCGTCTTGGTCGACCTGGTGTCGAGCGCCATCTCGTCGGCGTCGTCCACCTTCTTCTTCAGGCGCACGGTACCCGTGGCCGGGTCTACCACGTCGACCACCTTCGCGAGCAGCGTGGCGGTGTCTTCGTTACCCGACTGCGCGGCCAGCGCCACCGCCCGGCCGAGCTTGGCGGTCGCGGTCTCCTCGTCGCCTTGCTTGCGGGCCTCCAGCCCTTCCTGAATCGCCTGGGCGAGCTCGGCCTGGCCGGTGTAGTGGGCGACGTTGGCGTTGATCCGCGTGGACAGCGCCTCGTCGTCGGTCCAGATCGCCCGCACCAGCCCCTGGCCGAGGACCTCCGGGCCCGACGGCGTCGCGGCGACCAGGCTCACCCGGGCGGCCAGCATCTCCTGCCCGACCGCCGCGGGAACGACCTGGATCCGCACGTGGTAGTCGCGGGACTCCGCGGGGCCCCACGCGCCGGTCGGATAGTCACCCGCCTGCGGGCCCGACGGGGTGCGACGGTGCGTCAGGTCCTCGACAGTCGGCGCGACCTGCTTCACGAACCTGATCGTCGCGTGCTGCGGCGTCCACACCCGCAGCGAGACGTCCGCGACCTGCTTGCCCATGGCCGTTTCCATCATCGCGGCGAAGTCGGCGGCGAGCCCGGCCGGATCGGGCACGATGTCGACGGTGCCGAGCAGCGCCGACGAGATCCGGCGGAGCTCCGCGACTTCCCAGTCGGTGCCGACGCCTCGGCAGTCGCAACTGAACACCCCTTCGCACAGGCTGATCGCCGCGGCCAGCTGCTCGGGAGTCTCGTGCTCGTTCCGGCCGTCCGTGAGCAGGATGGCGTGGCGAAGGCCGGCGTCATGAGCGGTGAACATGGAGTGGGCGAGGCGTAGCCACTGCCCGATCGCGGTTCCGCCACGAGGCAGCAGCCCGGCCACGGCCAGCTTGGCGGACTGCCGGGTCGCCGCGCCGGCCACGGCCAGGCTGCCACCGGGCGGGTAGACGGGCTGCGCCTGGTCGGTGCCCGCGACCACGGCGAACGCGACGCCGTCGCGGATCACGTCCACGGCCGCCGCGGTGGCCGCCCGGGCTTCCGCGATCTTGGTCTGCGGCGACCTCATGGACCCGGAGCAGTCGATGATGATCTCCGCGCTGCTGGCATCCGCCGCGCGTGCCGCGCCCGCGGTGCCGGGCGAGGTGACCGTGGCGATGGCGTTGACATCATCGCCGCCTTCGGGAAGGTACTCGTTCTGGGAAATCTCAACGGTGAAGTCAGGCTGGCTCATCGGAGGACTTCTCCTCGGGATCGGCTGGGGCGGACGGCGCCGCGGGCTCGCCGTGGTTTTGGGGGTGGGCGGGTTGGGCGCGATGAGCGGGGTGGGCGTAATAAGCGGGGACAGTGGGGACACCGGGGCGAGTGAGATCGACGGGGTCAGCGGACGGGGCGGGATCAGCGGGGTGAGGAGACTTGAGCGGGAACGGGACGAGAACCACGGTCACGTTGTCCATGCCGCCGGCCTCGAGGGCGAATCTGACCAGCCCCGCCGCGGCGCCGAGCGGATCGGTCAGCGCCTCCGGCAACGCCTGCTCGGCCAGCTGCGCCGCCTCGGGCTGGTAGTTCCACAGCCCGTCCGAGCAGAGCAGCACGGCCCCGGGCCCGGGCGGGGAGAACGTGGCCACGTGCGGCGCGGCACCGCTCAGGTCCGCGCCGACCCAGCCGGTCACCACGTGGGCGTGCGGCAACGCGAGCGCATCCGCCTCAGAGAGCAGCCCGGCCGCGACCATTTCCCCCGCCACGGAGTCGTCCCTGGTCAGCCGCTCGGATGCGGAATCGCCCGCGCTGAGCCAGTAGGCGCGGCTGTCGCCTAGCCAGCACAGCGTCACGCCGTCGCTGGTCAGCACCGCGGAAACGAACGTGGCGGACGGCGGGTCCAGCGTCGCGGTGCCCCCCGGCGGCTCCGCAAGGCCGGCCACCGCTTCCCGCGCGGCTGCGACCGCGTCCCGGGACGCCTCGACCAGGTCGGTGCCGGTCCGCACTGCCGTGAGCAGCACCTGCACCGCGGCCTGCGACGCGGCCAGCGACGCCTCATCAGGGCGCCGGGTGCTGGAGACCCCGTCGCAGACCACGGCCACCGCGGCCGGGCCCCCGGCCAGTTCCGCGGTCGCGAGCGCCATCGCGTCCTCGTTGCGGTGGTGCCGCAGGCCGCGGTCGGTCACGCCGGCCAGCGTCCCGAGATCTATTTCGGCGTGGTCACGGCTGGACGACAGCTTGCGGCCGCACGATTCGCAGTAGCCGTCGGGGGTGATCCGCGCCGACTGGCAGAACGGGCACGCGGTGGCCGGGACGGGATCCTCGCCGCTGACCACCGCTGGGGCCAGTTCGGTCCGGCATGCTTCGCAGAAGTTGTCCTGCGGGCCGACCGGCCAGCCGCAGGACGGGCAGGCGGGTCCCGGGTCCGGCGGAGGGTCGGCGGTCATGTCCAGGTCCCGGGGCGGACGTAGTTGGCCAGGTCCACCAGCTCGACCCGGTGATGCGGCTCCGGCACCTGCCGTGCCTGGGCCCGGTAACAGCGCTCCAGGCCGAACCGCAAAGAGCGGTCGGCGAACTCACAGCCGAGCAACCGGCCGCCGGACTGGGGACCGTGGGCCGCGACGCAGTCCAGCGCGGCCCGCAGGATCTCGGCGGTCAGGAGTTCCAGCTGGATGGCGTCCAGCTTCAACTTGGCGAGCCGGGCGCCGGCCTGGCGCACGTCATCGGGGGAGGCCTGGGCCGCGCCCGGCCGCGATGCCACCTGGATGCGCACCGCGGCCACCTGTGCCGCCAGGTGGTAGCTGGACGAGTCGGGCACCGCGGCGAGGGCCGCGATCGCCCCGGCCGGGTCGCCCGCGTCCAGCCGGGTCCGGGCCAGCCCGAACGCCGCGCTCACGTAGGCGGCCGGATCCACCGTCAGGACCAGCTGGAAGTAGCGGCCGGCCGCCGCCAGGTCTCCGGCGGCCTCGGCGGCGAGTCCGAGCGCGAGCTTGGCGGCCAGCGCCATGGGCAGGGGCAGTGACTGGCCGGCCTGGCGCCACTCCAGCAGGATCTGCC
Source organism: uncultured Actinomycetota bacterium (assembly GCA_963834695.1). Taxonomy (GTDB): domain Bacteria; phylum Actinomycetota; class Actinomycetes; order Streptosporangiales; family Streptosporangiaceae; genus JASHPR01. The sequence continues at coordinate 130,609 of CAWIDQ010000097.1, read as the reverse complement.
GGAGCGACTTCCCGCCCACGTACTCCATGACGATGTACCCGGCCCCGGCGTGCTGCACGAAGTTGTAGACCCCGACGATATTCGGGTGCTCGACCTCGGCCAGGAACCGCCGTTCGGCGACGGCCGCCTCCTGGGCCGAAGCGTCGCCGGTGTCGAGCAGGCCCTTGAGCACCACCCACCGCCGGCCGAGATGGTGGTCCATGGCCAGGTAGATCCAGCCGAGCCCGCCGTGGGCCAGGCAGCCCAGCACCTCGTACTGGCCGGCGACCAGCTCGCCGGGCCGCAGCTTCGGGGCGAAGGAGAACCTGCTGCCGCAGTTGGCGCAGTATCCCTCGACCAGCCCCGGCACGCCGTCCCGGCCGCGCCCGACCGGATGGTCGCACACGCCGCAGAATCTCTTGCCCTCGGCGACCACCGGGTTCGCCAGCACCGCGGCGGCCGGGTCGCGGGCGGGCACCGGCGGGATCTCGACCAGCCCGGCGCCCAGGTGCCCCCGGGACGCCCGGCTGCTCCCGGCGCGCATGCGGCGGCTGCCCGTGCGGCCGCCGCCCGAGCCGGCGCTGGACGGCGCCGAGCCCGAGCCGCCGCCGGACGGTACCGGGCGGGCGCCGCTGCCGGACGGCGCCGGGGGCTGGCCGGGCGCGGAGGCCGGGCCCTCGGTTTCCGCTCCCGCCGCGCCCGCCCTCCCCGCCGCGCCCGCCCTCCCCGCCGCGCCCGCCCCTCCCGCCGCGCCCGCCCCTGGCGCGGGCGCCAGCCCGCAGGTGTCGCAGTACCCGCTGTCGATCGTCCCCCCGCAGCCGGGGCGGGTACACCTGGTCGCGGTGGTCGTCATGACCGCAGCCTCCGTCCGCACAACTCCAGAACCGCCTGCTGGTAGACGGCCACCGCGTCCGCCGCGGCCGGCAGGTCACAGGGGGCGGTCCACGGGAGCTCGTGGGCGTGGTCGTAGTGCCGCTGGAGCTCGCCGTCCTCGGCCCCCCCGCACTGCGCCGCCTTGGCCTGGTAGGAGTCCAGCAGCCCGCGCAGCTCGGCGCGCCGGTCCAGCAGCGCGGTGGCTTGCCGCTCCGCGTCCCGGCAGCCCTTGGCCGCCGCGGCCGCCTGCTCCTCGAGCAGGTCAAGCTCGGACGCCAGCCTGCTCCAGCGGCCGGCCGCCTGCAGCGCGCCCAGGGCCGCCAGCCGGTCGGCCAGGCCGTGCACGTCCGGCGGCCCGGGCAGGTCGGCGGCGATCTTGGCCACGGCCTCCTCCCGCGCGGCCATCGCGTCCTGCCAGGCGTCCCGGGCGGCCGAGACGGTCGCCGAGGCCGCGGCGATCCGCCGGCCCGCGTTGTCCCGCAGCGTGGCTAGCTCGGTGGCCCGGGCGGCCGCGGAGGCGGCGCGCTCCCGGAGCCGGCCGAGCCGCGTGACGTCCGCCTGACCGCGCTGCCACAGCGCCAGCGGGTCGGTGTTCACCACGTCGCGCAGCTGGCTCAGGTCGGTCTCCGCCAGGGCCAGGGCGCCGGCGAGCGCGTCGTCGGCGATCCCGCCGGCCCGCTGCCGCGCCGCGCCGAGGTCGGCCGCCACCTGCTGCAACTGGTCCGACATCGTGTTCCAGACGGTCTCGGCCGCCGCGACCACGTCGGCCACGGCGGCGAACGAGCTTCGCATCGCCCCTACCGCCGCGGCCAGCGCGACCGTGGTGTCCGCGGTCCCGGTGAGGTCCCCCCGGGCCAGGGCCGACGATGCGTGGGCGAGCCGCACCGACGGCCCGTTGAGTATCGAAGTCAGTTCGGGGAGCGCGCGCCCGGGTGTGCGGCGGACGGTGGCCAGGATCTCGGCGGCGTGGTCGACGGCCGCGGAGTACGCGGCGAAGGTCTGCCACAGGGTGGTCAGCTCGGCCGCGGCCGCGTCCCAGCGCTTCCTGGTCTCGCCGGTCAGCGTCGCGCCCGCGAGCAGCCGCTTGCCGAAGCTGCCGTCCAGGTCCAGCAGGTTGGCCTGGATGGTGTCGCGTTCCGCGACCGCGGCCGCCACGGCCGCCGCCGCCTGGTCACGGGTCAGCACGGCGCGGTCCTGCCGCGGGTCGCGGGGCTCACCGGTACTCCGCCAGGCGGACGTCCAGGCCCCAGACGCATCCGAGCGCCATCAGCAGCGCGGCCACGATGATTCCCGCTTCCAGGCCGGTGAAGGCGTTCTCGCCCGCGATCGCGTCGGTGTGGAAGATCACCTGGTCCGCGGCGATCGCGCGGGACAGGTCGTTCTCCACCCGGGTGAACCCCGCGGCCGAACTGCCCGGCCCGGTCCCGGTGACCAGCTGGGTCTCCTGCTGGTTGCGCAACTCGGAGTCGAGGCGGTAGATCTGATCGTTCACGGCGTACCAGGCCTGGGTGTCGCGCGCCGCGGCCTGGGCCCACTGCGCGCCCGCGCCGCCCGGCGAGGAGACGACCGCGTCCGCGAGCAGCGTGCCGGACCCGGGGCCCAGCTGGCTGCGCACCGAGTGGTAGTCCTGCACGAACGACGCGTTACCGCTGCGGGAGATCAGGTTGAGGATCTCGTCCCCGCGGATCTGCTGGGTGTCGATGTCCGCCTGGGCGAGCGTCTCCGCGGGCGCCGAGCCGTGCCCGTCGCCCTGGTGCAGGTCCGCCCGCGCCACCGTGAACGCGACGATCAGCCATACCGCGCCGGCCACCAGCACCAGCGTCGCGGCGGCCAGGCCGAGGTTGACCCGCCGGTGGGTATGCCGCCACAGCCAGCGCTGGGCCCGGTAGAGGACGAGCGCGATCCCGATCGCGAACACCACGACTACCGCGATCCACGGCAAGCCGGTGGCGCGCGCGCTGGCCGCGGTCAGCCCGGTGTTCTCCTGTGCGTAGACGGTCCGGGCCGCGGGCAGCAGGGTCAGGTGCATCACCTCGGACGCGACCTGCATGAAGGAGCCGCCGGTCAGCAGGTATCCCAGTGCGTACTCGGTCTGGGCCCGCGACACGTATTGGGTGTAGACGGGCAGGCCGGTCGAGATCGCGGAGAGGCTGGCGAGCAGCTGCGGGTTCGACCCCGACGTGGCCTCGCCCTTCAGGTTGCTCAGGTCGGTAGCGGCCTGGTTGACGTCGGCTTCGTACCGCTGGCTGTCGGCGAGCGACTCGTTCGGGCCGGTCAGGAACGCGGTCGTGGCCGTGACGTCCGCGTCGGCCAGGGACCGGTACATCTGCTGCGCGCTCAGGCTGAGCGGCTCGCTGGTGGAGACCACGTCCTGGGCGGCGGACGCGTGCTGGATCACCGTCCACGCGCCCAGCGCGCCCCAGGCCAGGCTGGCCAGCAGCAGGCCGACCAGGAGCAGGCGCAGCCGGGTCGGCGTGGCCGATGCCGACAGCCGCCTCGCCGGCCGCCCCCGTGGCAGGGCCACGCGATGGCCCGGCGGCCCGCTCGCGGCGGGCGACGTCGGCGGCGGGGTCCGGAGCGCCATCACGCCACTCCCTTCTCGTTTGTCCCGGGCGGGCGGGCGACCCGGGCCGCGCCGGCCGCGCCTGCCGTCGGGACGTCTGGGCGGGGCGGGTGGCCCGGGGATAGCGCGGTCACGGGCGGGCTATCTGACGGTCGCGATCTGCGCGTCGCAGAGCGATATCACCGGCCCGGGCTGGGGCTGGAACCGCACGCTGTCGAGGTACACCCCGGAGTTTCCCGTGGTGATGATCCAGTGCAGGAACGCCTTGATGTCGCGCGCCGCGGTGGCGCTGCGCTGCCTGGTGCTCACGATCGCGTATTCATAGCTGACGATGGGGTAGCCCGCGGGCGCCGGGCCGTCGACCATGGAGATCGTCTCGTTGGTCGGCGTCAGCGACACGAAGCTGGCGACCGCGGCGTCGATCGACGCCTGGTCGGGCAGCTCGTACTGACCCAGGGTGTTCGCGAGCTTCGCCTCGCCCAGCCCGTCGCGGTTCGCGGCGCTCAGGTAGCTGATGCCGACGTACGCCACGCAGCCGACCGTGTCATGGCACAGGTTGACCATGCCCGTGTTCCCGTTCGCGGCCTGCGCCCCCGGGGCAGCCGGCCAGGCCACCTTCGTGCCGTAGCCGACCTCCTTGTCCCAGAGCGGATAGTGAGTGGACAGGTAGCTGGTGAACAGGAACGTGTCGCCGGAGCCGTCTGACCGGTGCAGCGGCCTTACCGGGGTGCTGGGCAGCGGCACGTGCGGGTTGAGAATGGCGATCGCCGGGTTGTTCCAGGTGGTGATCGTCCCGTTGTACATCTGCGCGAGCACCTGGCCATCGAGCTGGAGGTTGGTGCCCGGCGGGAGGCCGGGGAGGTTGTAGTTGACCTGCTGAGCGGAGATCGCCAGCGGCACGTTGAGCAGGGTGGGGTTCTTGACGAGGTCACCGCTGGACAGGTACGCGTCCGACGTGCCGATGCTGACCGTTCCCGCGGACGCATCGGATATCCCCTTGGTCGAACCGCCGCCCGCGGTGGTGATGGACACGTTGGGGTGCTGCTGGTGATAGGCGCTCGCCCAGGTGCCCATCAGCTGGAGCAGCAGCGTGCTGCCTGCTTCGGACAACTTCTCGGGCCCCGGAGCAGGCGTTAACGGAATCCCTCCGCCAGGGCCGGACGACGGCGTGGCCGCGGGGCCGCCGGAAGTTCCGCCGCTGCTGCACGCCGTCCCGGTCAGGGCGAACGCCACAGCGGCGGCGACAGCAAGAAGGGTGCGGTATCGCAGCGCCACGGCCCCCGGCTCCTCACTTGGTGGATGCACCTTACCGCTCTAACGCATATGGTCCCGGTCAGGATCGATCTTGTTGGGCTCGGTCTCGCCAGGCCCGGCGATCCCACGTGCGCACACGTGGCTATCCCGCTTATGCAGACGTAGCGATCCCATCGGTGGGCACGGGCGAGCGGTTAACTTTCGGTGAACAGCACCCGGGCTCGTCGTCGCCCGCCGCCCGCGGACCCGCGCGAGATCGCGCGTTGCGGCGGAGTGGTGCGCTAGCGCCGTGGTGGCCGCGACGGCCTTCTCAGATCCGTTTTGCACTGCTATCGTCCGGGACATCGGCATACACCCGAATGCTCGCTGATACTGAAGCCACTGACAGCGGCGCGGCCGCGCTGCCACCCCAACGCCCGGCAAAGACGCTGAGGCGCCCGTAACTAGCAGTGCCGAGAGTGACAGTCAGGTTCCGTTGGGTAACGAAGACGTCACGACCGGGCGGGGCGCGCCGGTCAGCATGAGCCCCGCGGGCCAGTTCCTGCCGGTCGGCTTACCTGCCGCTCGCGGTCGTCACGGCAGGCCCGTAGCGGCCCGTCCGGGCCCGGCCATGCCCGCGGAACCCAGTCTCACCGGACACCATCCACCGCGTCGAGGACGGCATAGATGAAGGAAGCGTTCGGCGGCCTGAGCACCGACTGGAAGGAAGGCATCAACTGGGCCTCGGTACGGCAGTGGCGGCTGGCCCGGGCCCGGGAGGCCATGGCCCGGCACGGCCTGGGCGCGCTGGTGCTGTTCTACGACGAGAACATGCGGTACGTGTCGTCGACCTACACGCCGGGATGGAACCGGCTCAAGCCGGGCCTGCGGTACGTGGTGCTCTGCGAGGGCCAGGAGCCGATCGTCTACGAGCAGGGCGACATCGGGATCCACCTCAAGGCGCACAACCCCTGGATCCCGCCGCAGAACGTCCGGCACTCCTACACCTGGATCAAGGGGGCGGCCGGCTCGGCGGCGGCCAATCAGGTGGCCAAGTTCACCAGCGCGCTGGTGCGCGACCTCGAGGACGCCGGGGTGATCGGCAAGCCCCTCGGGGTCGACTTCATCGACATCAACATGATCCGGGCCTTCCAGAAGGCCGGCATCAACTGGACCGACGGCATGACGCCGATGATGGAGGCGCGTTCGATCAAGAGCCCGGACGAGCAGAAGGCCTCCCGCATCGTGGGCGCCATCTGCGACTCCCTGCACTATGAGTTCACGCAGTTCCTCCGGCCGGGCCTGACCGAGAACGAGGTCGCCGCCTTCGGCTTCGAGTACCTCTACAACATTCCCGGCATGGAGGATGTCGAGGACATCATCGTGTCCTCCGGACCGAACGCGTGGCCCAACTGGCGCAACTTCTCCGATCGCATCATCCGGCCCGGCGAGCTCGTGATCATCGACCTGGCCGCGCTGACCTGGAACGGGTTCAAGTCCTGCGTGTACCGGACCTACTGCGTCGGCGGCTCGCCGACCGACGAGATGAAGCAGTACTACGACACCGCGCACAAGTGGCTGTGGGATGCGATCGAGGTCGTCCGGCCCGGGGTGAGCACCCGGGACATCGCGAGCAAGTGGCCCTCGGCCCGGGAGGCCTGGGGGTACGAGGAGGAAGACCAGGCCGCCGCCAACCTGTGGGGGCACCGGCTCGGTCTGGCGCAATACGACCGGCCGGTGATCTCCCGGATCTGGTCGCTCGACTACCCGGAGGAGATCAAGCCCGGCATGGTGTTCGCGCTGGAGACCCAGCACGGCAAGGTGCACGAGTTCGGCGTGCGGCTGGAGGAGATGCTGCTGGTCACCGACGATGGGCACGAGCTGCTCTCCTCGTATAAATCCCACGAGATCATCGTGATCGAATGAGCGCGCGGTTGCGGCGGCTGCGGCCGCTGGGGGGCGGGGTCGTCGGAGGCGGGGCCAAGGCCGCCCGGTTGTCGGCCGCGCTCCGGGCCGGCTTCCCGGTGCTGCCGGGCTGGGTGGTGCCGTGCGCCGAGAGCGGGCCGGCCGTGCGGGCGGCGGCAACGGTGCTGCGCGGCGGGCAGCATGCCGCCGGGCGCCGCGCCGTGCTGTCATGCCTGCTGGACCCGGCGCTGGCCGCCGAACTGCGCGAGGCAGCGGCCCGCCTGGGCGGGCGCGTGATCGTCCGCTCGTCGAGCCGGCTGGAGGACGACCCGCGCTGGTCGGGGGCATTCTCCACGGTGGCCGGAGTCGGCCCGGATGAGGTGGTGACCGCGGTCCGCAGCTGCTGGGCGTCGGCGTTCGCGGTGGATCCGCTAGCCCGGCTGGACGCCTGCGGCCTGCCGCTGGAAGCGCTGGAGATGGGCATTCTCATTCAGCCGGAGATCTGCCCGGCCGCGGGCGGGATGGCCAGGATGGAACCGCCCGCACCGGCTAACGGGACGGCCGGGGTGGCATCGGGCCGGCCATGGGTGATCCCGGGGAGCGTCGAGGTCGTCGTGGAAGGGGTCGAAGGCCATCCGGGCGCCTTGCTCACCGGCTGGGCGGACGGCGTGTCCGCGCGCGTCACCTTGCCTGGGCCGGCCTGCGCGGGGGTCCCTGCGCCGCGGCTCCCGCCGTCCGGCGGCCGACGGGCCGCTGCTGGGCCTGCTCGGCCGCGACCTGGTGATCTCGGTGGCCCGGCTGGCCAAGGGCGTCCACCGGTGCCTGGGCGACGAAATGATCGAGTGGGCCGTACATGACGGGCGGGTATGGCTGCTTCAATCCCGCCCTGCCCACCCCTCCCGCCCTGCCCACCCCTCCCGCCCCGCCCAACCATTCCAGCCAGGTGGGCCGGCCTCCGCCGGCGTCCCGGGCGGTACCGGAGCGCCCGGGCAGCACCTCGCGGCGCGCGAGTGGATGCCGCTGCTGGGCGCGGCCGTGCAGGAGCACGGCCGGCATCTTCGCGGCCGCCCGGCCGTGGCGGGCCAGGCCGCGGGCCGCCTGGTCGCGTGCCGGCCGCACGAGCGGCCGCCCGCCGCCAGCCGGGACGCCATCTTGCTCATCGACCGCCCGCTGCCGGCCCTGGCGCCGCTGCTGTTTACCGCGCGCGGCGTCCTCGCCCGCTCCGGGGCAGCCGGCTCCCACCTGGCCGGAGTGGCTCGCAGCCTGTCCGTGCCGATGGTGACCGGCTGCCATCCGGAGACCGTGACCGGCGCAGGCCCGCCCGGCGCTTCCTGGCTCGCGCGATCGACGGCGCCACCGGCGACGTGGCGCTGCTGCAGGGATGACGAAGGGAGGCAGGCATGCAAAACTCGACGACCCGAAGACGGGCCGAGCCGCGGGCCGTGTCCGCGAGCCGCAAGGTGAAACTGGTGCTGCACCAGGGCATCGTCACCGGCACGATCCCCGGCGGAACCCGGCTGGTGCAGGCGAGCATCGCCGAGGAGATGGCGGTCAGCACCCGGCTGGTTCGCGACGCCCTCCGGGAACTGGCCGCCGAGGGCTTCGTCCGGCTGGATGACCGCGGCGGCGCCGTGGTCCACGAGCTCTGCCGGAGCGAATTGCAGGACATCTACGAGATCCGCATGATGCTGGAGCCGGTCGCCACGGCCCGGGCCGCCAAGCTGGCGACCAGGGAAGCCATGCTCCGGGCGGCCGGACTGCTGACCCTGATGGAGGACGAGGCCGACTGTACGGTCTGGGCCGAGCACAATTCCAGCTTCCACAACGTGATCGCCGAGGCCGGGAACAGCCCCCGGCTGGTCGCGATCCTGAAGAACCTCAGGGAACTCTCCGCGCTCTACGTCACGCACTCGATCGTGGCCATGCCCGGCCGGGCCCAGCACGCCAACGCCGAGCACGCGCAGATCTTGCGGGCGGTCATCACGCGCGACGCGGAGGCCGCCGCCGACGCCGCGCTCAGGCATCTCGACGGCACCCTGCGCTCGCTGAACATCCGCCCGATCAGCGCCGACGACCCTGGCGCCGCGCGGCCCAACGGCCAGCACCGCAACGGCGACCAGCGCCGTTAGCCGCAGGTCACGGCCTGACCATAGGGCCGACCGGTCCGCTGAGTGATTGAGCCGGAGTCCTAATCATGTTACGGCCGTCCCTGCATGGGGCACGCTTTCCGGGCAGAATGGACACCGCTGTTCGCCAGGACCAGCGTCAGCCCGCCGAGCTACTGAATTCACTGGGAGGGCCGCACCGTGCTCATAGACGTGCACAATCACGTGATGCCAGCCGAGGTGCTTGACCTGCTGCGCGCGGATCCCGGCTACGGCGTCACGCTCGACGGTGACCGGTGGACCGGGGTGCACCACGTGCCGTTCACCGTGGCGGCGTCGTTCCACGACCCGGCGGCCAAGATCGCCGAGATGGACGCGAAGGACATCGGATCCGCGGTCGTGTCGCCCCCGCCCCCGCTGTTCTTCTACGAGGTCACCAGCGACATGGGGGCCCGGCTGTGCGAGGCCGCGAACGACGGGATGGCGAAGTTCTGCGGCGTGCACCCGGACCGGCTGCGGTGGCTGGCCAACCTCCCGATGCAGGACCCGCCGCGCGCGGTGGCGGCGTACCGGGCCGCGCTGGCCCAGGGCTGCGTGGGCGCGGCGATCGGGACCTCGATCGCCGGCCAGCGGCTGGACGAGCCGGTGTTCGAGGAGTTCTGGGCCGCGGCCGAGCAGGCGGGCCTGCCGGTGCTGGTGCACCCGGCCTTCAACGAGCCGAACGCCGCGCTGGAGCCCTACTACTTCCAGAACGTCATCGGCAACCCGCTGGAGACCACCGTCATGGTGGAGCGGATGATCTGTGCCGGGGTGTTCTCCGTCCACCCGCAGCTGCGGCTGCTGGTCATGCACGGCGGCGGCTACGTGCCCTACCAGGTGGGGCGGCTGGCCCACGCCTGCGAGGTCAGGCCGGAGATCCCGGTACCGGTCAGCGACGTCTGGCAGGCCTTCGGGCACCTGTACTTCGACACGATCACACACGACACGGCCGCGTTGCGCTACCTCGCCGAGCGCGTCGGCACCGATCACGTCCTGCTCGGCACCGACCTGCCGTTCGACATGGCTCTGGCCGAGCCGGCCCTGGCGCTCGCTGAGGCTTTCGACGATCCGCAACGGGATGTCATCGGGTCGGCCAACGCCGTCCGGCTGTTCGGGCTCGAGGGGATGCGCGGAAGCTAGATCTCGCCCGCGGGCGAGCCGGCGTACCGGTGCTGGGAGGACAGGCCGCGGAACGAGGCGAAGACCACGCAACCTTCCGGGTACTCGTACGGGCCGTGCGGCTCCGGGCCGGACGCCCACACGTAGTCGCCGGGGTGCAGGTGCACGCCCTTCACGATCTGCACGCCCTCGAGCACCACGATCGAGTGGCTGCTGTGGTGGGCGTGCTCCGGCTCGACGTAGCCGGGCGGGAACTTGATGAGCATGTCGGCGACGCCGACCTCGGGGTCGGAGTAGAACACCTTGACCTGGACGCCGTCCCGCAACGACAGCACGTCCACGTCGTCCTCCCAGTCGAGCTCCCAGCGGTGGGCGGTGTGGAATGCCTTGCCCATGGCGGCCTTTCTCGTCGGGTCGGGATCACACGCCGAGGTGCGTCTCGCGCACCGAGGCCGAGCCCTCGAGCTCGGCGGGCGTGCCCTGCCACACCACCCGCCCGTTGGACAGGATGTAGATGGTGTCGGCCAGGGAGACGGCCAGGCCGTAGTTCTGCTCGACCAGGAAGATCGACAGCCCGTCCCGGCGCAGGTCGGCCAGGATCCCGCCGATCCGCTCGATGATCACCGGCGCCAGGCCCTCGGATGGCTCGTCCATCAGCAGCAGGGTCGGGTTGGCCAGCAGCGCCCGGCCGACCGCGAGCATCTGCTGCTCGCCGCCGGAGAGCTGGCCGCCCCGGTGCCGCCTGCGCTCGGCGAGGTTGCCGAACAGGTCGTAGACGCGCTCGATCGTCCACGCCCGGTCGCCGGATGTGCCGCGCGCGGCCAGGGCCAGGTTCTCCTCCACGGTAAGCGAGGGGAAGATGCGGCGCCCCTGGGGGATCAGCGCGATGCCCCGCCGGGCGATCTGGAACGGCTGCTTGCCGACCAGTTCCTCGTCGCCGAGCATGATCCGGCCCGACCGCGGCCGGATCATTCCCATGATCGTGTGAACCAGGGTGGTCTTGCCCATGCCGTTGCGGCCGAGCAGGACCGTGCAGGCGCCGTCGTCGATGCGCAGGTTCACGCCCTGCAAGACGTAATTGATCCCCCGGTAGGTGTGCAGGTCGGAAACCTCGATCACGAGCCCGCACCCGCCTGCCCCGGCCCGCCGGGCCGCGCGCCGGGCGCGGTGCGGCCCAGGTAGAGCTCGCGGACCCGGTCGTCCTGCTGGATCTCTCGCATCGTGCCCTCCACCACCAGCGCGCCGAGGTGCAGCACCGCGGCCGAGTCCACCGCGCCGCGCAGCAGGTCGATGTCGTGCTCGATCATGACCAGGGTCAGCTCGGCCGGCAGGGACCGCAACAGCGCCAGGATGTCCACGCGCTCGGCCGGCGAGAGCCCGGCGGCTGGCTCGTCGAGCAGCAGCACCCGCGGCTTGAGCGCGAGGGCGAGCAGCACCTCCAGCTCGCGTATCTCGCCGTGGGACAGCTCGGCGGCGCGGGTGCCCAGCCGCCCGGCGAGCCCGAAGCTGGCGGCGAGCTCCCCGGCTTCCGCCATCTTGCCCCGGTAGCGCCGCCACGGGCGCAGCAGCGACAGCTTGCTACGGCTCAGCCCGTGCAGGGCGAGGGTGAGGTTCTCCAGCACGGTGAGGTCGCCGAAGACCCGGGTGATCTGGAAGGTGCGCCCGAGGCCCAGCGCGGCCCGCCGGTACGGCCGCAGCGTGGTGATGTCCTGCCCGAACAGGGCCACGCGGCCGGAGGACGGTCGCAGCTCACCGGACAGCAGGTTGAACAGGGTGGTCTTGCCGGCCCCGTTCGGGCCGATGATGCCGAAGCGGGCGCCCTCGGCGATGCGCAGCGAGACGTCCGCCACGGCCGTGACGCCGCGGAACCGGCGCCACAGGTGATCGGCGACCAGCGCGGGCCGGGCGGGCGGGCGATCCGCGGGCCGGGCCTGCGGCGGCGGGGACGGCGCGGCGGTCATGGCGTCGGCCGTGGCTCGGTGCCCGGCTGGGCCGTCTCCAGGGCGAGCGGCGGCCCGGCCGCCTGCCCGGCCCCGCCCGGAGGCGCCGCCTCGCCGCCCGGCCCGGCCCGGAGCCTGGCGATCAGCGCGTCCCGCCGCCGGCCCGCGGCGCGGACCAGGCCCCAGAACCCGCCGGGGCTGAGCACCACGACCGCGATCAAGGTCAGGCCCATCACCGTCTGCCAGCGGGACACGTACGTGCTCAGCTCCTGCTGGAACAGGACGATGACCAGCGCGCCCAGCGCCGGTCCCCAGATGCTGCCGAGGCCGCCCAGCACGACCATCACGACCAGGAACCCGTCCGCGCTGAACGCCATCGTGGCGGGGCTGATCAGGCTGTTGACGAAGATGTACAGGACGCCGGCCACGCCCGCGAAGAAGACCGCGATGACCCAGGCGAGGTAGCGGTGCAGCCCGGTGCGGTACCCGAGCGCGGCCAGCCGGGCCTCGTTGGAGCGGACGCCGCGCAGCGACAGCCCGAACGGCGAGTGGACGAGCAGCAGCAGTACCAGCGCGGTAACCGCGAACACGACCAGCACGGCCATCTTCAGCGTGAGCGGGTCGTTGAGGTCGACGGGCCCGACGCTCGGCAGGCTGGCCAGCGTGATCCCGTTGTCTCCCTCGCTCAGCCCGGTCCACTGGAAGGCCAGCCCGTACAGCACCTGGCCCAGGGCCAGCGTGATGACGACGAAGCTGACCCCCATGGTGCGGACCGCGACGATCCCGAGCGCCAGCCCGGCGGCCAGCACCACCCCCAGGGCGATCCCCACCGCGGCCCAGGGCGAGAAGAAGTGGTTCTCCGCGATCGCCACGCCGTACGCGCCGACGCCGAGGAAGCCCGCCTGCGCGAGCGAGATCATGCCGGGGTAGCCGGCCATGAAGTCGAGGGCCATGGCGGCGATCGCGTAGACGAGCGCGTCCTCGATCAGGGTGGACACGAAGCCGTTGCCCTGCAGCAGCAGGACGAGGATGACCGCCGCGGCCACGCCGGCCACCGGCGCGACCAGGGGGCGCGACCGCTCCAGGGTCACCAGCGTCAGCCGGGCGAGCCGGCTGTCCGGCCGGCCCGGGCTGGCCGGGGAAGCCGAGCCAGCTCGCCGGCTGCCCGCGGCCGTCATGCGCCCTGCCTGCCGAGCAGGCCCTGCGGCTTGACCAGCAGGACCACGATCACGGGGATGAACAGCACCGAGTAGGCGAAGGCCGCGAAGTAGGCCGTCCCGTAGTCGACGACGAGGCCGATGAGCAGGCTGCCCAGGATCGCGCCCTCGAAGCTCCCCAGCCCTCCCACGATCACCACCGCGAGGGCGAACAGCAGCATGTCGCCGTCGGCCCCGGTGTACAGGCCGAGCACGGTCCCGCCCAGCACTCCCGCGAAGCCGGCCAGCAGCGCGCCGAGCGTGAACACGAGCGACCAGGCGACGCGCACGTTGACGCCCAGGGCGCCGACCATCTCGCGGTCGTCCACCCCCGCCCGGATGATGGCGCCCACCCGGGTCCGGCGCAGCAGGTAGTACAGGGCGGCCGCGACCACGATCGAGACCCCCAGGATGAAGATCCGCCCGTTCGGGTAGACGATGCCCGACACCGGCAGGGTGGACGACTTGCCGAGGACCCCGGGCAGGTTGATGGTCAGCGGGTTGCCGCCCCAGATGGCCAGGGCCACGTCATCGATGACGTAGATGAGCCCCAGGGTGGCGAGTAGTTCCGCCATCTCCGACCGGCGCAGCCGGGTGATCAGGGTGCGCTCGAGCAGGAACCCGAACGCGGCCATCGAGAGCGCGGCGGCCGCCAGCCCCAGGAAGAAGCTGTTGGTGGCGACGATCACGGAGTAACCGACGTAGCCGCCGAGCAGGTATATCGCCCCGTGGGCGAGGTTGGTGACCCGCATGATCCCGAAGACCAGGGTGAAGCCGCTCGACACCAGGAAGATCACTCCGGCCAGGGTCAGGCCGTTCAGGGTCTGCGCTATGAATTCCTGCACCCGAGGGCCCCCTCGTCACCGGGCCGGGAGCGAGACGACCCGGCCCTGGCGGATCGAGTCCGCGATGGCCACGGTGAGTTCCGCGCTGCGCAACCCGTCCTCGCCGGACGGGCTCGGGTCGCGGCCGCTGGTGACCGCGCCGGCGAAGGCCTCGATGAGGCGCAGGTAGGAGCCGCGGGAGGAGGCCGGGAAGGTTCGCTCGTCGTCGCGGGTCATGAAGCTGATACTGCTGTCCCGGTCCGGCCGGGACAGGTTCGGGGCGAGCACCCGGCCCTCGGTGCCGTACAAGGCGATGTCGTCCCGTGGCCACGGCACCGCCTGGCTCGCGGTCATCTGGGCCAGGGTGCCGTTGCGGAACCGGAGCAGGACCAGGTCGGTGGTGTCGACCTCGAACCCGGGCTCGGAACCCGCCATCGCGGCCACGTCCGCTACCTCCGAGCCGGTCAGGTAGCGCAGGATGTCCAGGGCGTGGACTCCGATGTTGTTGAGCGTGCCCATCCCGGCCAGGGCCGGATCCGTGCGCCAGCCCTTGGGCAGGTTCCCCCGGGTGCCGATCTGCGCTTCCGCGGTGACCACCCGGCCGATGCCGCCGTCGCGCACCAGCGCGGCCGCCTCGGCCATCCCGTCGTAGAACCGGGTCTGGAAGGTGCTGCCGAGGCCCACGCCCGCTAAGCCGCATTCCTCCACGCAGCGCTGCGCGTCGGCCACGGTGACGGCCAGCGGCTTGTCGCACAGGACGTGCTTGCCGGCCCGGGCCGCGGCGATCACCTGCTCGGCGTGCTGGGCGTTCGGCGTGGCGATGTACACCGCCTGTACCGCGGGATCGGTGAGCATCTTGGCGTAGTCGTCGAAGGCGGTCGCCGCGTCGTGTTCGCGGGCGAACGCCTCGGCCCGGCCCTGGTCGCGGCTTACGACGCTGGCCAGAGTGCCGCTGGCGGAGGCCGTGATGGCCGGGGCGATCTCCGTTCCCGCGATCCGGCCGAGCCCGACGATTCCCCATCCGAGCGTCTGCGAGTCCACCAAAACCCTTTCCCTGGCACCTCGCGGGGTCCGCCCGCGCACCCCGCGGCTCCGGGGCCCGGCCGGCGTGGCCGCCTCCCGCCGGGCGGTCGCGGCCTGCTGGCGACCGCCGCCGCTACATGATTGGACGTTATCATTACGCCCCCGGCGGCCACCAGTAATCTCGCCCGGGCCCGGCGCACGCAAGTGATTGTCAGCCGGCGCCGGCTTCTTCCTGCGGGCCGGGCTGGTCCTGGGTCGCGGACAGCAGCCGCTCCAGCAGCTGGAGTTCCGGGCTGCCGAGCTGCCCGGCGACCTGGGCGGCGCTGGCCCGCTCCTCGGCCTGGGCCAGGCTCCGCTGTGCCGCCTGCAGCTGCTCCCGCAGCTTGGCGTTCTCCGCGGTGAGCCTGCGCTGCCGGGACCGGACGCTGGCCAGCTTCTGCTCCAGGCCGGCCACGGTCTGCTGCAGGTCGGCCTCGGGTGCGGGCTCGGCCGGCCCTCCACCCGGCTGCTCCGGCCCGCCGGCATCGTGCCCCGGCGCCGGGCCGTCTCCGGGCGAGACCGCGAGCCGCCGCACCACCTGGACCAGCAGCCGGCGGGCCAGCTCGTCGTAGTCGAAGTCCGGGGCCTGGCTCGCGGCCGCCACGAGGTCGCTAGCGCGGCCGCCCTCGCCGGCCGGGGTCCGCTGATCGCCGGGCCCGGTCGGCACGGCTACTCCGCTGTCGGCCCCGCGCGCTCCCGCACGACGGCGGGACCTGGGTACGTCCGCCGCTCTGTCACGGCCCGACCCGGGCGCGTTTTCCCGACGGCGGCCCGACCCGGGCGCGGCCTGCTCGTTACGGTCCGTCGACGTGGCCGCGATGCGGTAGGTGCGCTTGCCCCGGATCTCCCGCTCGATCAGCCCGGATCGCTCCATTCCCGACAGCAGCTGCGCGAACGCGGCGCTGGAGCCCGGGTACCCCACGGCCTCGGCCAGCACGGTGCTGGCCATGCCCTTGGGGTCGCTGATCTCGCCGTCCGCCAGGCAGGACAGGACACGGTCGCGCGTGCCGAGCGCCCGCGTCCTGCGGGCGGGATTCCGCCCCCCCATGTCAGCGCTCCTCCCCGCGGCAATCATGCCCCTCAGCAGCCAGTTCCCGGCAATCATGCCCCGCTGGCCGCCGCTGTCATCATAGTGAACCCTTTTCATCCTTCCCGTGCGGCCCGCCTCATCCGGGCCGGAGACCGCCCGCCCCCGGCCGGGCAGGCCGGGGGCGGGCGGAGACCATCGCGCCGGTCACGCGGCTGGCGCGCTGGTCGAGTCGGTGGCGTACTCCTTCTGCCAGACGCCGTAGGGCAGGGTGCCCCACGGCAGCACGTTCGTGTACGTCTTGATCGGCACGTCCTCGAGCGTGCCGCTCACGTTCTCCACCTTGCAGACGTAGATGTTCTGCGTCGGGGCATCCACGGTCGGGTTGAGCGCCACCGGCCCGCGCGGGGCGACGATCGGGGTGGTCTTCATCGCGGTGATCACGGCCTTCGGGTTCGTGGCGTCGCCGTGCAGCCGCTTCAGCGCGTCCACCACCAGTTCGGCGTGCACGTAGGCCGCCTCCGCGTAGTAGCCGGGGCGCACGCCGTAGGCCTGCTTGAACGCCGTGACGAACTTGTCGTTCGCCGGATTGGAGATCCCGTCGCAGTACTGGCCTATCTCCTGGTCACCCCGGACATCGGACGCGACCTCACTGGGCAGCACCGAGTAGTCGAACAGCAGGGTGTTGCCGTAGAGCGGGATCTTCCCGCGCAGGCCGTACTGCGCGTACGCCTTGGTGAAGTCGACCGCCCCGGCCCCCACGACCTCTGCGAAGACCGCCTGGGTGCCCTTCGGGATCGCGGTCACGTACGGGCTGAAGTCCACCGTGGTCAGCGGGGGATACAGCACCTTGTCGATCTTCCCGCCGAGCATGGTGAACTGCTTCATGAAGCCGCCCGCCGTCAGCCAGCCGAACGCGTAGTCGTTCGCCACCACGGTCACGTGCCGGTAGCCGAGGGTGTTGTAGAGGTAGTCGGCGGCCATGATGTCCGGCTGGTCGCACAACCATCCCGAGGCCATCGCGTTGCCGTACCTCGCGTCGTCGATGATCTGCGTCTGGCCGCAGACGGCGAGGTTATCCGTGGGGATGTCCTGGGCGCCGAGGAACGGCGCCACGGCCGCGTCCTCGCTCGCGAGCAGCGGACCCTCCATGATCTGGATGTGCTTCTGCAGCACCAGGGAGCGGGCGTCGGACAGCGCGATGGCCGGATTGCCCTGGGTGTCGGTGAAGTCGGTGACGATCTTATGGCCATCCACGCTCTGGCCGAAGATCTTGAGCCCGAGGTTCCAGCCCTCCTGCTCCTGCTTGGCCGGGGCGGCGGCGGTGCCGGTGAACGGCGCCTCAAACCCGACGACGATCGGGCCGGACGCGCTGGCGCTCGTGCCCGAGGAACTGCTCGACGAGCAGGCGGCGGCCGCCAGGGACGAGGCAGCCGCCACGAGTATTAATACCTGCAGCCGGTGCGGTCGGCGTGCTCTCATGACCATCTCCGTTCCGGGCTACCGTGACTAGGCGAACTCAAGTGATTAGCTTAATCATCTCCGGGCGCCGGGAACAGGGACGCGCAGTGATTCGCGACTCCGCGGGCCGGCGCGGCGGCTGGCTGCGGCATGATTGAGCGGGCAGTGATTGCCCGGGCGTGGCCGGGCCAGAGCCGAAGGGATGATGGTGCACCCGGTGGAAAGCCACGGCATGCGGCTCCTCGGCCAGCACGACCTGAACGGGCACGGAAACTGCGGCGAGGGCACGGCCCTGCTAGAACACGGCGGGCTACCTGGACGCCGGGGCCGTCATCCTGGATATCGCCGACGTCGGCTCGCCGCGGCTGGATTACCACCCGCCGATGCCCGGCTTCACCCACACCGTCCTGCCCCTGCCGGGCCGGAACCTGCTGGCCATCAGCGACGAGACCACCCACGACCACGCGGCCGACTCCCCCAAGCTGCTCTGGCTGGCCGACGCCAGCTACGAGGAAGCGCCGCTGATCATCAGCAGCGCGCCGATGCCGCCGGTGGCCGAGTTCGCCCGCCGGGGCGGCCGGTTCGGCGCCCACAACCTGCACGAGAACGAGCCGTTCGAGTGGTCCTGGCGCAGCGAGGACATCGTGTTCGGGTCGTTCTTCAACGCTGGCGTGCGCGCCTACGACATCCGGAACCCGTTCCAGCCGCAGGAGGCCGCCGCGTTCGTGCCGCCGGCCCCGAAGGGTTCCCCGATCGGGGCGGTCCAGATCAACGACGTCTACGTGACCGCGGACGGCATCGTGTCCGCGGCAGACCGCAGCGGCGGCGGGCTGTACGTCCTGCAGTTTGACGGCACCTGAGCGCGCCTGCGCGCCCCGCGTGCCCCGGGCCGCCGGCCACCGGCGGCCCGGAGCGCCCGGCCCGGTCAGCAGCCGTCGTAGGGGGCCCAGTTGTCCGCGCCTCCCGGCGTGGCCATCGCGTTCAGGAACACCTGCTCCTGCTCGGCCACTGACGCGTGGCCGAAGTCGGCCGGGTTACCGCCGTACGCGACCCAGGTCGAGAAGCTGAACTGGTACAGGCCGTAGTGGCCGCTGGCGTTCATGACCTGAGGGTTGCCCCCAGACTCGCGCTCGACCACGCAGTTGCCGAACGCGCCGCCCGGCCACGGGCCGCTCAGCGACCCGGTCGGCTGGGACGCCGGGGCCGGGGCGGGAGCCGCGGCCGGGGCGGGCGCCGGGTCCGACGACTGGGCGACGACCGGCGCGGCGCTGGCGTGCCGCGGGGCGGGCGGGGCGAGTTGCGCCGGCGGGGCCGGGATCTTGGCCGGCTCGGCCGGCACCCGCAGCACCTGCCCGGTCCGGATGTCGTCCGCCCAGCGGATCTGGCCCTGGTTGGCCCAGTACAGCACCGGCCACGCGTTCGGGTTGCGGTACAGCCGCCCGGCGATGGCCGAGAGCGAGTCACCCGTCCGGACCGTGTACGTGGCCGACTGGGCGGACGCCGCCTTGGCCTGCTGGGCTCGCTGCATCCTGCCCAGCACCGCCTGGCGGGTGGCCTGCACCAGCTGCGTCGTGGTCAAGGCCGGCGCGTACGCCGCGTCCAGCCCCGCCGAGTGCGGCGCGCCGGGCGCCGCCGGGGAGGAGGCTGGGGCGGCCGACGCGAGGGCGGGCACCTGCTGTGACAACAAAGAAGCCGCGGCCACGCTGGCCAGCGTGGCGGCGGCGGCAGCACTCGGCGCTGCTTGAGGAAGCCGGATGCGTGATGGCTTGCTGTGGCGGCCCAACGGGCTCCTCTCCGAGCAGGGCGCGCTCGCCGGGCAGGCGGAGGGTCAAGCCTGCGGAGCGCCTGACATTGACGGGGAGCCTAGCCACGGCCCAGCCGCCCTGTTCGGAAAACACGTCACTACCGGGCATACCACGCACCAGGCTGCTAAGCTCTGCGCAGTTGCTTCCCACCGGCCCCGCATGCCTCACCATTCCGCCGAACCCCGGAAGCACCAGCCCCGGCCGCCTCAGACCGCCGGGTCCTCTCATAGCAGCCCCGCTGAGGACTCAAAGTGGTTCAATTGCCGTGACAGGCCAGCTCGAGGTTCAAGAACAACTTCGACGAGGCCTACTCCTCCGATGAGGCCTACGAGGCTGAGGAGAAGACCTCCAGGGCCGGAATCGCCCTGCTCGTGGCGGGTTCCCTGCTCGCCGGCGTCCTGGTGATCCTGGCCATCCTGTACGCCGGGAACTTCGACGGCTGGCGGAACGTGCCCAATTCCCCGCCCAGCGCGGCCGACGCGCGGCTGGCCGCGGCCGCCCACCGCTACCTGGCGGTCGCCAATCCCGGCAACCAGCAGCTGGCCAAGGAGGCGACCGCGTTTGCCGCGAGCGAACGCGACAACCTCGCCGCAGCCAAGGCGGACCTGAAGGCGGAAGTGGCCACGGCCTCCCAGTTCGACCGGCAGCTGGCCGCGATCAAGTTCCCGGCCGCGGTCGAGCCCATCGCCCGGGACGTGATCCAGGCCAACCAGGCCCTGGGCCGGGTGACCGCCCGGCAGGCCCGGACGAAGACGCTCGCCGCGATGCAGGCGCTCGACGCCCGGCGCACGGCCGCCGCCGCCGCGGTCGAGGCCCAGGTGAAGCGCCTCCGCCTGGCACTGCACCTGCCCCCTCCGTCCGGCGGCTGACCTGACGCCGGGGCCCTGGGCGCGCATGAGCCGGGGCGGCACCGCGTTACCGGGGGTCAGCCATCGCCCGACGGCGACGTGCCCTATCTGCGCGATCATGGCGCGGCTAGTCTGAGGGCTTAGCCTTCTTGTCGCCTGCGGGAGGAGACGATGGCATGAGCCCACCGTTCTCGCGCGGCTTCCACCGCCGCCACCAGACCCCGGCCGGGGAAGAGGGCCGCGTGCCGCCCGGCCAGTACGTGACCAGCGACTTCCCGGTGCTGTCGGCCGGGCCGACGCCGCACACCCCGACCGAGAAATGGACGTTCTCCATCAAACAGGGCGGTGACACCGAGAAGTCCTGGAGCTGGGACGAGATGCAGGCGCTGCCCCACGAGAACGTCACCGCGGACATCCACTGCGTCACCCGCTGGTCCAAGCTCGACACCCACTGGCAGGCCGTTTCGATCGACACGCTGCTGGCGCAGGTCAACCACGACGCCGGGTTCGTGCTGGCGTTCTGCGACGGCGGCTACACGACGAACCTGCCGCTGCCGGACGTCACCAACGGGCAGGCCTGGGTGGCGTTCGGCTACGAGGGCGACCCGCTGCCGCCCGAGCACGGCGGCCCGGCCCGGCTGCTCGTGCCGCACCTGTACTTCTGGAAGAGCGCGAAGTGGGTGCGCGGCCTGGAACTGCTGGACCACGACGAGCCGGGCTTCTGGGAGACCTACGGGTACAACATGTACGGAGACCCATGGAAGGAACAGCGGTACGCGGGCGACTGACCTGGCAGACCGCCACGGTCAGCCAGCTGGTCGACGAGACGGCCACGGTCCGCACCATCGACCTGCAGGTGCCGGACTGGGCGGGCCACCAGGCCGGGCAGCACCTGGACATCCGGCTGACCGGCGACGACGGCTACCGGGCCGAGCGGTCGTACTCGATCGCCTCGGCCCCGGGCGAGCCGCTGGCGATCACCGTGGAGCGGCTGGAGGACGGCGAGGTCTCGCCGTACCTCACCGAGGACCTGCGCCAGGGTGACCAGTTCGAGCTGCGCGGCCCCATCGGCCTGTACTTCACCTGGGACCCGGCCCGGGACACCGACCCGCTGCTGCTGCTGGCCGGCGGGTCAGGCATCGTCCCGCTCCGGGCGATCCTGCGGTACCGGGAACGCATCGGGTCCACGACCGCCGTCCGGCTGCTCTACTCGGCCCGGTCGCTGCCCGACGTCATCTACCACGATGAACTGGATCATTACAACCACGATCACGGCGTGGACGTGACCTACACGCTGACCCGGCAGCAGCCGCCCGGATGGACCGGCCGCGCGGGCCGGGTGAACGCCGCGATGCTGGCCGACATCGCCTGGCCGGCCAGCCGGGATCCGCTCGCGTTCGTCTGCGGCCCCACCAGCTTCGTGGAGGCCGTCGCCAACGCGCTGGTGGGTCTCGGCTACCCGCCCGGCCGGGTCAAGACCGAGCGGTTCGGCGCGACGGGAGCACCGGGAGGACCCTGATGGACGCTCTGGACGGCAACGCGATCGGCGGCCTGCTGCATGAGGTCTTCGGCACCGACATGACCATGGCGGTCGGCACGTGCGCCTTCTGCGGCCGGACCGGACCGGTGGCCGAGACCGTGGTCTACCTGCGCGCGCCGGGCACCGTGGTCCGCTGCCGCACCTGCAGCAACGTGCTGATGGTGTTCGCCGAAGTGCGCGGCACCAGGTGCGTCGACCTGCAGGGCCTGGCGGCGCTGGCAGCCAGCTAGGCCTGATGGCCCGGTACGCGCTGCTGATCCAGCCGTCGGCCAACCGCGTCTACTCCGGCGCGGCGGCCGCCCTGACCCAGGCCGAGCTGGCTGTGTTCAGCCAGTCGGTGCTGGACGGCCGGATCGGCGACGTGTCCGAGGCCGCCGTCGGCGGCGTGGCATACGTCACCTTCGCCGCCGACGGGCTCGGCGACCGGGACGCGGCATACCTGGCCAACCTCTCGTCCGCCTACGCGCTGTTCGAGGTCGAGGGCGGCCTGCTGCGGCCGGTCGAGTTGCGGCCGCTCGACCGGTTCGACGATGACCTGGTCACGATCCCGAAGTACCAGGGAAAGACCAACGAGCAGTTCACCAAGCTCCTGCTCAATGTGACGCTGCTGTCGTCGGCGTTCGCGCGCTCCATGCTCGACCGGTCGTTCACCGTGCTCGACCCGCTCTGCGGTCGCGGGACCACGCTGAGCCAGGCGCTCATGTACGGGTTCGACGCCGCCGGGATCGACCTGGACCGGAAGGACTTCGAGGCGTACTCGGCGTTCATCCTGACCTGGCTGAAGCGCAAGAGGGTCAAGCACCACGCGGAACAGGGGGCGCTGCGGCTGGGCGGGAAGGTGGCAGGCGGCGTGCGGATCAGCCTGGCGGCGGTGAAGGAGGACTACAAGGCGGGCGTGACCCAGCACCTGGACGTGGTCAACGCGGACACCACGCGTGCGCTGGAGTTCTTCCGGCCCGAGACGTTCGACCTGGTCGTGACCGATGCGCCCTACGGCGTCCAGCACGGCAGCCGCACGGCCGCCCGAGGCCTGGCGCGCAGCCCCCTCGGCCTGCTGGCCGACGCCGCCCCGGTCTGGGCCCGGCTGCTGCGCCGCGGCGGCGCGTGCGGGATCGCGTGGAACACCCTGGTCGCCCAGCGTGACGCGGCCGCGGCGATCCTCGCCGACGCCGGGCTTGACCCGCTGGACTCCGGGCCGTATCTGGGGTTCCGGCACCGCGTGGACCAGTCGATCCTGCGGGACATCCTGATCGCCGTTAAGCCATAACGGGCCAGCCCGGCGGATAACCAGCCAGGTGGGCCAGCCCGGCGCGGGTGCCGGACTGGCCCGCCCCGGGCCGGCCCGTTATGGAAGGCCGGAGGCTAGGAGCTGCGCTCCCAGGTCACGCTGAAACCGTTGCCGCTGCTGTTCAGCGCGCCGGGCAGGGCCTTGGTGAGCCCGGAGCTGTCGATCATGGTGATCTCGTCGTCGGTAAACGACGAGATCACTCCGGACGTCGAGCCGGCCGCCACCGTCGCGCCCGACTCGGTCCAGCTGTGGAAGTCGGAGAGCGGCTCAACCCCGGACGAGCTGCTCGGCGCCTCGGCGATCCACTCGGCGCTGGAGTTCGCGCAGCTCGAGCACGTCTGGGTGGTGCTGAAGCTGTTCGCCGTGTGGGTGGAGTCGGTGACCTTGAGCGTGTAGCTGGAGCCGCTGCGCACCACCGAGGCGCTGATGGCGTCGCCGGGCTTCAGCGTCTCGCCGACCACCTGGATGTCGTTGGTGGGGTACATCTCCCACCAGGTGTAGTAGTAAGCGGTGCCGCGGTAGCACTCGACGAGCGTGCCGTCCTGCTCCACCGAGTCGCTGCTGTACCCGTCGATGCCAACCCAGAACGCCGCGAGCGACTCGGTCCGCCCGGAGCACGTGGCCGTCGGCTCGGTCCAGCTGCCGGTCACGGTGGAGAAGCCGCTGCCCGTGTCGGCGTAGCCCGACCAGTTGGTGCTCTCCACCTGGGACAGGCCCTTGGTCGCGGAGGCGCGCGCAGCATCCCGGTGAAAGGCGCCGTGCCAGCCGACGGACAGGTGCTCGAGCGCGGTGCGGGCGGCCGAGGCCGCCTGCGCGCTCGGGGAAGCACCGGCGGTGCTGGCGCCGGCGGCCGGGCCGAAGGCCAGAACCAGGCCGAGCACCGGCACGCAGGCCACGAGGGCGCGGGCAAGCAGCCGAGAAGGACGACGTTGCATAGGGTTTTGCCTCTCGCTCGACGCGGTCACCGGCGACCGCTCGTAAGCGAAGCGTAACTGTGCGCATCCTGATCAACAATGGGCCGGCGCAAGTAGCGGCTGGTGACCCCGGATAGCCCGGCGGGGGCACGAGCGGGAAGGCCGCCACTCCAGAGTGCACCGTTCTGGCCACGAGCCGTTCCTGAAAATAGAATCGAACCACATTTGCCATTAACCGAGCGAGCTGCTAAATGCCGATACCTTGCCGATCTCCGGGTCGGGCTTAGCGTGGAGCGCCGTCTGTCAACCGAGCAGATCGAGCGCGAGATTCATGACGCATACCTGGGCCTCGCCGAATCGACCGCATTGGTTCGTTACGGCCACGAGCATTACCTGGACAACCTTCGCGCTGGCCGATCCGCTGGGCCGGGGCCAGCAGCTGAGCGGGTTCCTGCGGCTGCCCGCCGCGCTGCGGGTGGGCGGCGGGGTCGCGTCCAGCGCGGCCGAGATCGAGGCGCTGCCGAAGACGCTCACCGACCACGTCGTCGAGGTGACCCAGACCCGGCTGACCAACGTCTACGACTCGGTCGAGGCCTACAACGAGTCCGCCACCGGGGTGTCGGTGCCCTACCACGTCCTGGTCCTGGCGGGCTTCCCCGGCGGGATCACCACTCACTCGGCGGAGTTGCTGGCCCGGCTGGCCCGCAACGGGCCTCGGGCCGGCGTCTACCTCCTCGCGACGGCCGAGCGCGGCCTCCAGCAGGACCGCCGCCTCGATCTCGCGGCCCTGGCCGCGACCGCGACGGGCCTGCACGTGGACGGCCGGGGGATTGTCACCTGGGATGACCCGGACTTCGGGCGATGGGTGATCGAGCCGGACGTGATGCCGCCGGCGCAGTACGCCAACTCCTGGCTGGATGCCGTCGGCGCCGCCGCCAGCGTCCACTCACGGGACCTGCCGTTCGCCCGGATCGCGATCCCGGCCGCGCAGCGCTGGTCCGCCGACACCACCGACGGGCTCGACGTGCAGATCGGCGTGGACAGCAAGGGCGAGCCGCAGCATTTCGTGATGGGGTCCCGCGGCGTGCACAACCGCCTGGTCGGCGGCGACGTGCGGATGGGCAAGTCGAACCTGCTGCACGTGCTGATCACCCAGCTGGCCCTCAAGTACCCGCCGGAGGAGCTTGAGCTGTACCTGCTGGACTTCAAGGAAGTGGAGTTCGACGCGTACCTGACCCAGAAGCTGCCGCACGCCCGCGCGATCACCTCCCGCACCGATCGTGAGTTCGGCCTGAGCATGCTGCGCCGCTTCCACGACGAGATCGAGCGCCGGGCCAGGTTGTGCCGGGAGGCGAAGGTCACCCAGCTCCCCGAGTACCGCCGGGAAACCGGGGAGGTCGTGCCCAGGTCGCTCGTGGTCATGGACGAGTTCCAGGTGCTGTTCAGCGAGGAGGACCGCCTGTCCCGGGAGGCCGGGGCCCTGCTGGCCCGCCGGGAGGCCGACCTCGCCGCCTGCCAGCGGGCCGCGGTCGCGGGAGCTGCGGCGGGCCGCCCCGCGGACTGCTCGGCCGAGGCCATGGCGGTGCGAGAAGCGCAGGAGCGGCTGGACTACGTCCGGCGCCGGCAGCAACGGGTCGAGGAGGAAGCCGGCACGTTCCGCGGTACCGCGGACCGGTTCCGGGAACTGCTCGACCTCGACCTGCCGCGGACCGAGAATCACCTGCTCGCCATCATCAGCGGCCTGCAGGCCGCGCGCGGCCTCCCGGTGACGGGATCCTGACCACGCCCATCCAGGAGGGACGCACGGATGCCCGCTCGCCCAGACGAGGATGGGGATCACTTGCTCCGGGTGATCGACTCCATCTGGCAGAAGACCCAGCAGCACTGGCTGGACGACATGGCCGACCACTTCGAGCGCACCCAATGGACGCCGCTGCTGGCCGAATCCCGGACCTACCTGCGCGCGCTCGGCGAGTGCCTGGAAGTTATGAGCACGGCCCAGCGGGATACCGAGTTCTGATGGCAGGATTCCGCGGACCGTGATATTGCCGTTAGCGCCATTGGATCATGTATGACGTCCGCCGCGCGCGATTGGTTCAACCACGTTTTGGCGCCCGTGATACGGGCGTCGTCATTTGCCCTGGTCAGGAGGTCTCTGATGGGCCCCCCCTAGGGGGTACTCGTCCCCCGGGAGTTATTCGTCCCTTGCTCCTGAATTAGGGTTATCCGCTAGCCTCCCGTAGGGAATGGATTGGCTGAAGTTACCACCGCGTCTCTAGCGCCGGGTCCGGCGCTCCGCGGTTCCAGCACCCAGTTCCGGGTGCCAGCCGTTCTCGACGCCCAGGTCTGGGCGACCCCTGTCCAGCGCCCACGTTCGGGCGCACCATCCGCTATTGGAGGCCCCGTGGTCGCTGTTACCCCCGGAAGGCACCGGAGGTTCGATGACCAGCTACCCACGGCACCCGGTGGGATGCCGTTCAGCTCAGCCGACTACCTCCCGTCGCCCGTGGATGTGGCAGACCCCACAGCCGACGCCAACGCCATGTGGGGACCAGGGCCTGGCGGAACGCTCGCACCTCAGGCCAGTGGCAGAGCCCTCGCCTCGGCGAACGGGTTCCCCGCGCCCGCCGATCCTGACTGGCCGCCGGACGTCTCCGGCCCCTGGCCGCAATGGGACGGCCCGTCACCCGAACTTCATCCCGATCACCCGTCAGCACCGGTGCCCCGGGTACGCGTGCCCCAGGCACCGCAGCGGCGGGCGCCGGGGCCAGCCGGGGCGGGACCTGGCAACCCGGGCCCGGCAAGCCCTCAGGCCCAGCCCACGCCGCTCGACGGGCCATCTCGCCTGCCGCAGCGGCGGCCGGGCGGGCCCAACCCGGGATACCGTCCACCCCGGGCCAACCCCGCGCCGCGGGCTAATCCCCCGGCTCAGGGCTTCGGGCCAGCCCAGGGATACAACTCAGGGCAATACCCGTCAGGTCAGTACCCGGCACAGGGCTACGACCAAGCCCCGGCCTTCGACCCGGCTCGGGGATACGACCCAGGTCAGGGCTACAACCCAGGTCAGTACCCGGCACAGGGCTACGACCAAGCCCCGGCCTTCGACCCGACTCGGGGATACGACCCAGGTCAGGGCTACAACCCAGGCCAGTACCCGGCACAGAACCCAGGCCAGTACCCGGCCCAAGCCGACCGCCCGGCCCGGGGCAACCCGGCCGCCCGCGACCCCGCAACCGGAGCCAATCCCGCGATGCGCGGCGGCCCAGCCGTGCAGCGCGCCGCGCAACGCGCTGCCGCCCCGGCCCAGGGGTACGATCCGGCCCAAGGCTTCGACCCCGGCCAGGGCTTCGACCGGGGCCAGGGATACGGTCCGGGCCAGGGCTACAACTCAGGCCAGTACCCGGCACAGAACCCAGGCCAGTACCCGGCCCAAGCCGACCGCCCGGCCCGGGGCAACCCGGCCGCCCGCGGCCCCGCAACCGGAACCAACCCCGCAGCCCGCGGCAACCCCGCGATGCGTGGCAACCCCGCAGCCCGCGGCCCCGCAACCGGAGCCAACCCCGCCATGCGCGGCGGCCCAGCCGTACAGCGCGCCGCGCAGCGCGCTGCCGCCCCGGCCCAGGGATACGACTCCAGCCAAGGCTTCGACCACGGCCAGGGCCAGGGATACGGGCCTGGCCCGGGCCCGGGCCAGGGCCAGGGATACGGGCCGGGCCCGGGCCAGGGATACAACTCAGGCCAGTACCCGGCACAGAACCCAGGCCAGTACCCGGCCCAAGCCGACCGCCCGGCCCGGGGCAACCCGGCCGCCCGCGGCCCCGCAACCGGAACCAACCCCGCAGCCCGCGGCAACCCCGCGATGCGTGGCAACCCCGCAGCCCGCGGCCCCGCAACCGGAACCAATCCTGCCGCGCAGGCCAGCCTCCCTGGCCAGGCCTATGGGCCAGGCCAGAGCTACAGCCCGGGTCCGAGTGGCTACGCCCCGCCGCAGGGCTACGAGGCGGGCCCCGATTACGGACCAGCCCAGGGCTACGGCACGGCCGCAGGCTATGCCCTAGCCCAGGATTACGAGCCGGAACCTGCTTATCCTCCGGCCCAGGACCAGCCGGGCCGTCGCGGCAACCGGAGGCTCTACGCCGTCCCGAACGATGTCTCGGCTGTCGGCTTTGCCCGACAGCAGCCCGACTTCCCGGATGACGGCTCGGTTGTGGACGGTCCGTGGGGCCAGAGCACCGAGAACTTCCAGTCCCCGGGCGCCGTGGCCACCATGCCTGCCCCGGCTATCGCGCCGCCCAGGCCAAGGCCCAGGCCTAATGGCCCGGCGACCCGGCCGGGGACTAGGCCCGGCGCAGCAGGCAGGCCGGTCGGCCCGGCTGGGTCGACCAGGCCGACGAAGTCGACCAACACGCGAGCGACCAACACGCGAGGCAGGCAGAGCCACGCCATGCGCATCGCCACGGCGGCTACCGCGGCGCTGTTCTCGATCGCCGTCGTCGCCGCGGCCGCGAACATCGCGCACTTCGGATTCAAGTTCTTCGTCTTCCGGGAAGCCGGAGCAGGCGAGACCGGCGGCTCCGAATTCGACACGAACTTCCTGGCCCAGCAGGCCGCGGCGGCAAAGGCCGCTGCAGCACACACGCCAGGGAAACACTCCGCAACGAGCACATCGGGATAGTCAACCAACGCGACAACTGAATAAATAGCCTGCCGGTGGACTGCATCTGCAGCCGGCTAACGGCGCCAGCCGAAGGCTACAGAAGGCAAAAACACAGAAGGCAAAACCATAGGGGAGCGATGCTGGTCCTATGGAAGGAGAAGCCTCGAGATGGCTACTACTAGGGACTACGGGCAAGGCCTATACCCTCAGGACTACGAGCCAGACCCATACCCCGACGACGCCATAGATACCTGGCAGGAGGAAGGGGCGGACGACTACCAGCCCCAGCCCCAGCGGGCGGCACAGCAGACGGCACAGCAGGCGCCTACGATTCAGTCGGCGCCCAGGAGCCGTGTCGACGAATGGATGGACAAGGACTTCAAGTTCGGCGGCTCCCGGATCAAGCGGAAGGCGGTCGCGCTGATCCTGCTGGGCGCCCCCGCGGTGGTCCCGCTGTTCTTCATGGCACCGGCGCTCTTCACGATGAACACCGCCACCTTCGCGGGGTCGGTCGACGACACGCTGGGCACCGGGGCCGAGCTCTGCCTGTTCATCTGCCTGCTCGTCACTCCCATGGTCACGCTCACCGGGCAGCGCTGGTTCGTCCCGCTGCGCCGCTGGTACGGGATCCTGTTCGCGTGTTCCGGCTTCGGCGACATGCTCGCCGCCGGCCTGACCGATAACTTCGCTGGAGGCTTCTTCGGCAAGGTGGCCGGGCACGTGTTCGAGCTCATGGGCTTCATGATGGTGATGCTCGCCATCCCGCTGCTGATCACCGGCAACCACTGGGCACAGCGCAAGCTCGGCAAGTACTGGAAGCCGCTGCAGCGGATCACCTATGTCATCTGGGGGCTGCTCTTCCTCCACCTGGCCCTGCTGGAGGGATTCGGGTTCCAAAACGGGAACGGGCACAACGGCTCCGGCAACCCCGGTGACGGTGACCCGATCTTCCACCAGCGCCTCTACCAGTACGCGGCTGTCAGCCTCTTCCTGCTCGTCCTCAGGCTGCCGCCAGTCAAGCGGTGGATCGCCGCCCGGCAACGGGAGGGCCGGAACTGGCTGGTGTGGGTGACCATCGCTCCGCTTTTCGCGCTATTCATATTCGGCATGATCTTCGCCATCAACGAGGAGATCTTCAAGGGGTTCAACTCCTTCATGGAGCACCCCAGCGCCGAATAAGGCAGCGGTCGTCATCGCCTGGGCGGGCGGCAGCCTTCGTGCTGCCGCCCGCCCGGCGGGACGGTTAGGAGAGGGATTTGATATGAGCGAGACGTACGCCGACGATATGTACGCTAGAGGCGGCGAGGAGAACACGACAGCGGGCGGCGTCATACTCGTGGTTGCTGGCTTCGTGGCTACTATTTTGGTGATCGCGGGCCTCATCTACGCCACGGGCGCCCACGCGCGTAACAAGGCCGCGCTCGCCCTCAACGACTGCACGCCAAGCCTGTCCCCATCGGGCTTGCCTTGCAATACCCAGGCGATGGTGCTCAGCCAGTACCAGGGGATCGTGACCCCGGTCGGCAAGCAACTGAACGCTGATATGGTCGCCTACCGCGCCAACGAAAGGCGCAATCTCGCTGCGGCCGAAGCGGCCCTTACGTCGGAAGTGGCGACGGAACAGGCGCTCGA
Source organism: uncultured Actinomycetota bacterium (assembly GCA_963834695.1). Lineage (GTDB taxonomy): Bacteria > Actinomycetota > Actinomycetes > Streptosporangiales > Streptosporangiaceae > JASHPR01. The sequence continues at coordinate 100,599 of CAWIDQ010000097.1, read as the reverse complement.
CAACAGCCTGGCCGCGGTCGCGTACACGCCCCAGAACTATGCCAACGCCATCAACCTGATCACGATCGCTTTCGATAGCGGCGTCTCCACGCCATCGGCCGCGATCCTATTGACGCCCCAGACTACAGTCATGGCCGATGCGCTGATACGGGCCAATCAGGCCCTCGCCAAGCTGACCGCCGAGCAGGCAAAGTCGACCACGCTCACCCAGTTGCGGTCGTTCAACGACCGGGTCGATGCCGCCAACGCGACCGTGCTGGCCGACGTCAACGCCATTCACAAGGCTCTTGAAGTGCCACCCACGGCGGCTCAAGAACCCTGATTCGCTACCTCCGGCGCGGGCTGAGCTGATCGGGCCTGCGTGAGTGAACCGCCGCGGGCTGTTGCTCGTGTCATATCCGTGATCGACCGCGCGGGTCGCGGCCCGAGACAGCGAAGGAGGTCGGCTCAGTCAGGGTCATCGTCTTGCCTGGTCATCCGCCATCATCGGCCGATGCGAAGAGCGGACTGCCGCTTGGGCCCCCCAAGGGTTTTTCGTCCCCCGGGGGGGGAATTTGTCTGGCCAGAATTGGTGAGATAGCCCGGTCTGCCCCGGCGGAGGGTCTAGCTTTTAGCTCATACCGCCCGATACACAGGTGTGGCTCGGGCGTCCCCTTCGCTTGGAGGCCCCGTGGTCACGGTTTCCCCCGGCAAGCACCGAAGGTTCGGTGACGAGCTACCGTCGGCACCCGATGGGATGCCGCTCAGCTTGGACGAGTACTTCCCGTCGCCCGTGGATGTGGCAGACTCCGTGGCCGACGCCAGCGCCATGTGGGGACCTGGCCCTGGCGCACCGCTCGCCCCCCAGGCCAGCAACGGAACGCTCGCCCCGGCCGGCGGGTACCCCGCGCTGGCCGAGCCGGACTGGCCGCCGGACGTCTCCGGCTCCTGGCCGCAATGGGACGGCCCGCTACCCGAACTTCATCCCGATCACCCGTCAGCACCGGTGCCCCGGGTACGCGTACCCCAGGCACCGCAGCGGCGGGCGCCGGGGCCAGCCGGGGCGGGACGGGTCCCGGCTGGCAACCCGGGCCCGGCAGGTCCTCAGGCCCAGGCCATGCCGCCCGACAGCCCGGCCCGCCTGCCGCAGCGGCGGCGCGGCGGACCCAACCCGGGATACCGCCCGTCCCGGGGCAACCCCGGGCCACGGGCCAATCCCTCGGTGCAGGACTACGGCCCCGCCCAGGGCTACAACCCGGGCCCGTACCCGGCTCAGGGATACGACCAGGACCAGGGCTACGACCCAGGCCTGGCCCAGGGCTACCACTCAGGCCCCTACCCGGCCCAGCCCAGCCCCTACCCGGCCCAGTCCGGCCCGTACCCGGCCCAGTCAGGCCCCTACCCGGCCCAGGCCAATCCCCCCACTCAGGAGTACGACCCAGGCCCGGCCTATAACTCGGGCCCGTACCCGACCCAGCCCGGTCGCCCGGCGCGTGGCCACCCGGCCGCACGCGGCAATCCCATGGCACGGGCCGCAGGCCCAGGACCTGCGAATCTCGCTCCACGAGTGCCGGGCCCGGCACTGGGTAACGCCGTGGGCCGAGCGGCGCGTCCGGTACCCGGGAACCCGGCGGCACGCGGCAACCCAGCCACACGGGCCGCAGGTCCGGCACGTGGCAACCCCGCCGCACGGGCCGAACGCCCCATGCCCGGGAACCCCTCCACACGCGGCAACCCCGCCGTCCGCGGCGCAGGCCCGGGGCCCGGGAACCCGGCCGCACGGGGCAACCCCGCCGCACGGGCCGAACGCCGGATGCCCGGGAACCCCGCGGCACCGGGCAACCCCGCGGCACGCGGCGCGGGCCCGGGGCCCGGCCATCCCGCTCCACGAGCGGCGGGTCCGGCGCTCGGTAACGCCATGGCGCGGGCCGCGCGCCCGGACCAGGGTTACGGGCCAGGACCGGGCTACGGCACGGCCCAGGGTTACGCCCTGGCCACGGATTACGACCCGGAACCCGCTTATCCTCCGGCCCAGGACTACCCGGGCGCCGGCAACCGGCGGCTCTACGCCGTCCCAGACGCTGGTGCCATCGGCTTCGCCCGGCAGCAGCCTGATTTCGCCGATGGCGGCCCGGTCGCGAACGGCTCGTGGGACCAGGCCACCGCGATCCGGCAGGCCGCCGAGCAGGAAGCCGCCGCCATCCGCCAGCAGGCCACCCAACAGGCCGACGCGATCCGGCGAGCCGCCGAGCAGGAAGCCGCAGAGATGCGGGCTGCCCTGCTGGCGATGTCAGACGAGCTGAGCCGGGTCGCCTCCTACGTCAACCAGAACCTGGGGAGTCCCGGTGGCCTGCCGACGATGCCAGCCCCGGTCATCGCGCCACCCAGGCCGGTCCGGCCTGCCCTCGCGCCCGCCGGGCCGACCACCGCACCACCGAGGCCGGCGGGACCGGCCACCACCCCCGGCAGGCCGGCCAGGCCTGCGGGACCAGGCGCCAGGCCAGCCAAGCCGACGCGACCGGCCAGCAGGCCCGGCGCCAAGCCCGAAAAGTCAACCGCCCGGCCGACCACGAACTCGAAAGGGCCGGCAGGCCCGGGCCGGGAAGAAGATGTTCGCGGCTCTCGCCGTCCTGGCCACGGTGGGCGCTATCGCCGGGACCGCGGAGATGGCGGTGCACGGACCGCGCTTCTTCATCTTCCGGGAGAACGGCGCCGGTGCGTCGGAGACAGGCCTTACCGACAACCAGTTCCCGGGCCACCCGGGTGCCCCGGCCCCCCAGCCGACCAAGTAGCCAGACACATAAGCCTGCGAAACCGAAACAGCGAGACCTGGGCTGTATTTGGCCTGCCCAGGCAGGCCGACGCCTCAGGAAGAGCGCAAGGAGGCAGGAAAAGTGAGTCAAGGTACGATCCCACCACCAGGTTCTTACGCGGACGATGGCCCCTACCAGGACACCGCGTACGTCGACGACCTCAACCCGGATGATCTTTATCCAGACGATCTTTATCCGGAAGAGGGATACGTAGAGTCACGCGCCAAGAGAAGGTCCATCGACTACTGGATGGCTCAGCGGTCCACGACCTTCCCCCGGTTCAAGAGACGGTCGATCGCGCTGTTCTTCCTGCGCCTTCCCGTGTTCATTCCGTGGATCTTCATCATGCGCGGATGGCTGTCGCTGAACGAGAAAGATTCCCTCACCCTCGTCGAGGCCGACATCCTGGGGACCGGAGGCGAGTTCTGCTTCCTGGTAGCCGTGTCGATCACGCCGTTGATCACACTGACCGGAGCGCGGTGGTTCGCCCCGCTCCGGCGGTGGTACGCCATCTTCTTCGCGCTCATCGGCATCTCGGACGGGACCACCGCGGCGATCACGACGAGTTTCTCCGGAGGCGTCTTCGGCCGGCTCGCCGGGCATACGTTCCTGCTGTCTGGGTTCCTCATCGTCCTCGTGGCCACCCCACTTCTGCTTACGGCCAACACCCCGGCCCAGCGGTGGATGGGAACGTACTGGAAGAAGCTCCAGAAGATGACCTACCTCATCTGGGGGATCATCATTCTCCACCTGGCCCTGCTCGACGGGTTCCGGCCCTTCGACGGACCGCAGGGTGACGGCGACCCCGTCTTCCACGATCGCTTCTACCAGATCCTGGCCATCAGCCTCCCGCTGGTCCTCCTCCGGCTGCCGCCGGCCAAGCGCTGGGTCACCAAGAAGCGGGCGGCCGGCGAGCAGTGGAAGGTGTGGACGGCGATCGCGCCGATGGCCGCGCTGTACCTCATCGCGTTCGCGTTCATCATCAACGAAGAGTTCTTCACCGGGCACCAGGTCATGTTCATGCAGCCTCCGTCGAACTGACGAGAAGGGCGCACTCCCCGGGAGCCCCACCACGAGTCGTGGTGGGGCTGCGAGGGCTTCGGAGGCTCCAGTGGCTTGCCGGCGAAAAGCACATCCCAGGCCAAGTAGCTCCGCGCTTGAGCATTCGACCGTTGCGGAACCAGGCCCGAGCGAGCGGAAGGTTGATTTGAATGAGCGCGTTCTCCCATGCAGAAGCCCCGCAGAGCAACTTCAGCGGCTTCATTCTGATTGCGATGGGGTCGGCGGTTGCTGCCATCTTGCTGATCCTGGCCGTCCCCTATTACGCGGGCTCGTCGGCAAGGATCGCCAGCCTCTACTCGAACATCACCGATCCCGCCAACCGGCTCCTCGCTGCCGACCTACAGGCCTACGCCGTCAACCGGCGTCAGAATCTGGCCGCGGCCAAGCTGGACCTGTCGAATGAGGTGAAGACGGACACCGCGTTCGACAATCAGCTAAGCCAGATCACGTTCCCACCAGCGGCCGACCCTCACGCCGATACGCTTATCGCGCTCGATGCGAAGCGGATCAAGCTGATCAAATTGCAGCTACAAGCGACCTCGCTGCAGAAGCTGCAGGCGTTCGACAGCCGGGTCGAGGCCGCCAGCGCCGCCGTCGATGCCCAGGTAAGGATCATGCGGCAGGATCTGGGCTTGCCCTCGGTGAGCGGAGGGCTTTACTAACGACCTCACTGGTGCTACTCCCGCAGTAGATCGTTATGTTCGTGGTTTCTCTGTCTTGGCGCTTGTAGCGCTGGGTCATCGGGAAGCGGCGGCGCCGCGCCGTCGGAGTCCCCCGGCGGCGCGGAATCCGGGCCGCGTTTCATGATCGTCTCGATCGGGTAACCGGGACGCATGGCGCTCATCGCGAACTCGACGATGAGGTTCGAGCTGTCGTGGGTGGTCCTGGCGATCCGGAGCACGGGCTCACCCGGCTGTAGCCCGAGCGCGGTCCCGTCGGGCTCGCCGGCTGCGTCGGCGGTGAAGGTCTGCCGCGCCCGCATGATGCTCACCCCGTACCGGGCCTCCAGCATCGCGTAGAGCGAGCCATCCAGGAGAGGATCTGCATCCAGGCCCGCGAAACGCGCGTACGGCAGCCACGAAGTCTGCACCACGATCGGGCAGGCATCCACCACCCGTACCCGCCGGACGGTCACCGCGGCGGCGGACTGGCCGAGTTGCAGCTCCGCACGGGCGGCCCGGGGCGGCTGCTCAACCGCCGCATGGATCAGCCTCGTCTCGACCACGCGTCCCTGCCGGCGCATCTCCTCGGTGAAGCTCAGCAGGATGTCAGCGGTCCTGGTCGGGCGCCCGTCGGCCGCGAAGGTCCCCAGGCCCTGCCGGCGGATCACGGCTCCCTCGGAGGCCAGGGCGCCCACGGCCTGCCGGATCGTCATGCGCGCGACGCCATACCGGGCGGCGAGCTCGGCCTCGGAGGGCAGCCGCTCCCCGGCGGCCCATTCGCCGGCATTGAGCCTCATCCGCAGGTCATCGCGGATGCTGATGTGCACTGGCCGGTTCATCACGTTCTCCCGTGGCTGTTAACCTGCGGCCGGACACGACGCCGGGCGAGCCATCCGCCTCGGAAAAATGCCCACACTGTACCAGCGGGCGGACCGTTGCTCCGCTCGGATCGAGATGCCTGCCGTCTTCCCGGCTCCCGGCCTTTGCAATCGTCACATCCTGCGGTTACGTCATGACCGCGCGCCAGCGCCGGTAGCGCTGCTCGGTGGCCGCCGTTCCGGCCGGATCAGGCTCGTACCACCGCATCGGTGGCGTCATGCAGATCGCCGCTTGCTGCGCATCCGCGAAGCTTCCGGCCGCCACGGCCGCGGCGAGCGCTGCGCCGCGCAGGCTGGCGTGCTGGTCCGCGCTGGTGGCGACGCGCACGCCCCAGACGTTGGCGCGCAGTTGTGCGGCGCGGGGCGACAGGACCGTACCGCCCGCGAGGATCACGCTGCTCACCACGGCTCCGCTGGAACGGAGCGCGTCCATCCCCAGGCGCACTTCGAAGGCGCCGCCCTCCTCGGCCGCGCGCATCAGGTGGGCGGGCCCGTGCTCGCCCGAGATGCCGTCGATGCGGCCCCGCAGCCGGGCGTCCCACCCCGGAAGGCGCCGGCCGGTGAGCGTCGTCCGGATCATGAGGTCACCGGGATCCGCGGCGTCGAGACCGGGGGCCAGGGCCAGGTACGCGGCAGCGGCGGATTAATGGCCGAGGGTAGCCGCGAGCCAGTCAAGGCCCGCCCCCGGTCAGGCCGGTCGGGCTGCCCATCGCCCAAAGATCAGCCAGGACGTGCGCGTTGAGCACGGTACCCGCGCAGACCTGGTCCGCCGGCCGGTCCGTCACGTGCAGCAGGACGTCGGTCGTCCCCGCGATGTCAATGGTCGCTCCCGCCCGGACCGCTCCCGCGCCGCTGCCGGACATCGAACAACTGCGTGTAGGAAGCCGTGGCCGGATCCGTGTCCGGCTGCGATCCAGGCGTACCGGCATCGGGCAGGCGCGGTAGCCGAACCGGGAGCGGGGGGCGGGGTTCAGGCGAGGGCCACGGCAGCCCTGAGTACCGCCCGGCAAGTGCTCGCAGGCCCGGGCCGCGCTCGTCCTCCGGGGCCGCTGCCGGCCGAGCCCGGCCCAGCTCACCGGCCATCACCTGCTGCGGCGGCCCATGATGCGATAGCATTTCGGGGTTTGAACGATATTCAAAGGCACGGGCAGCCGCCCGCGCCGAGCCGCCGCGAGACGGAAGGCCGCGGCCGTTCTGCCCGCAGAGCCGCCACCCGGCGGAGTCGTCGTCAAGGCTGGTGCAGTACCCGTGAAGTCGCAGGTGACCACGAACGGCGGGCCCGGGCTGCCGCGACGGCACGAGCCGGACCTGGCCGATCTCGCCACCTTCACCCTGGACCGGCAAGGGCGGGTGACCTCCTGGTCGGTGACCGCCACCCGGCTGTTCGGGCATTCCGCGGGCGCGGTGACCGGGCATGACGTGTGTGACGTGCTCATGACCGGCCCGGGCCAGCGCGAGCTGGTGGACCGGGCGCTGGCTGAGGTCGGCCACGGGCGGGTGTGGACCGCGACCGTGGCCGGCGGCCGGCTGGGCGACGGGCGGTTCGCGATCCGCTGCGAGCCGCTGGCCGGGCTGGGCGGCGGCGCGGTGGTGATCGCCCAGCGGGCCTGGCCGCAGCCCGCGCCCAGCTGGCTGAGCCAGGCCGCGGCCCGGATGGGCAGCAGCCTGGACCTCAGCCAGACCGCGGCCGAGGTCGCCGACGTCGCCGTGCCCGGGTTCGCCGACCTGACCATCATCTACGCGGCCGAGCGCCTGCTCGCCGCCGACGCGCTCACCTCGCCCGCGGCCGGGCACGGGGCCGTGGTACGGCGGCTGGCCGCCCGCCGGGCGGACCTGTCCGCAGACGTCTCCGACAAGATGATGCGCACCGGCGAGGTGCTCGTGCTCGGTCCGGGCACTCCCGGCTCGCGGGCGATGGCCACGGGCGGTCCGGTCCTGTTCGACGAGCTCGACCCCGAGACCGCCCAGCGGCTCTCCGGCAACGGCTCCGGAAAGCCGTCCGCCGAGTACGCCTCGTACATGGCGATGCCGCTCGTCGCCCGCGGCGTGGTCGTGGGGTGTGCGATATTCGGGCGGACGCCGGCCAGCCCGGCGTTCAACCCCGGTGATGTGGCGCTGGGCGGCGAGCTGGCCTCGCGCGCGGCGGTGTGCATCGACAACGCCCGGCTGTACGACCAGGAGCGGCGGACCGCGGCGGCGCTGCAGCAGGGCCTGCTGCCCGGCCAGCCGCACGTCCCCGACGGCCTGGAGGTCGCGCACCACTACCTGCCGGTCGGCGCCAGCGTGATCGGCGGCGACTGGCACGACATCGTCCCGCTGTCTGGCGGCCGCGCGGCGCTGATCGTCGGTGACGCGATGGGTCATGGCCCGGAGGCGGCCGCGGTCATGGTGCAGCTGCGCACCGCGGCCCATACCCTGGCCGACCTGGACCTGCCGCCCGAGGAGGTGCTGCGCCGACTGGACAAGATGGCCGCGGAGATAGCCGCCGCGCCGTTCGCCACCTGCATCTACGCGGTCATCGACCCCGCCGCCGGCAGCTGCGAGATCGTCCAGGCCGGCCACCTGCCCCCGGTGCTCGTGCCGCCCGGCCGCGCGGCGGTGATGCTGGACCTGCCCCCCGGGCTCCCGCTCGGCCTGGGCGGGGAGTCGTTCCAGGCCACGCACCTGACCCTGCCCCCGGGAAGCACGCTCGCGCTGTACACCGACGGGCTGGTGGAAAGCCGCACCCGGACCATTGACGTCGGCCTGGCCGCGCTGCGCCAGGTGCTCAGCCAGGCCCTGGCCGGGCCCCGCGCCACGCTCGTCGACGCCTGCGACATCGTCAGCCACGAACTGCGTGAGCACCGCGAGGACGACATCACCCTGGTGCTGGCCAGGATCCGCGGCTGACGTCCGTTATGGGGAGCTGCCTCAGTCCCGCAGCATCGCGCTGATCATCTGCATGCTGTCCGACGTCGGCAGGGCCTCGAAGCACAGATTCTCCATAACGGCCAGGTAGTGGTCGACCGTCTCGCGCTTGTCCAGGTACAGGGCGCTGGTCAGCTGCTCGAGGTAGACCAGGTCGGGCAGGTCGGGCTCGCTGAAGCGCAGGATCGTGAACGCGCCCGCGCTGGCCGCGTGCCCGCCCCGGTTCAGCGGGATGATCTGCAGGCTGACGTTGGGCCGCTCGCCCACCTCGATGAGGTGCCTGAGCTGGCCGCGCATCACATCGGGCCTGGCCGATCGGCCGGCGCAGCGCCGGGTTACCCTCGCGCAGCCGGCGCAGCTGGGCACCCAGCATGATGCGCAGCGCGGTCGGGCCGCCCGCGCCCGGTGCGGCGATCATCGGGCGGACAGCCGCGGTGCCATCGGGCTGACGTGAGACCATGAATTTCCTTCTCCGGAACGCTGGGCCACGACATTCTTCCACTTTGGGCCCTGTTCGCGCGAACTCCTGCACAATCGGCCGGTAGCTGGCCGGGCCCGCAGCCGCCCTCTGGCCACGCGCCGAGGACAGGCCGGGACAGCGGGCGGTCACGCCGACGATGCAGGACGGGCGGCGGCGGCGAGCGGCCGGACGATCCCGGAGAGATCACGGCAGGCGGTCAGGCACCGGCCCCCCGGCCGGGCCTGACCAGCCCGCAGAGCCGAGACCGCGCCTGCGGCACCGGCCCGACAGCCAGGGACCAGCCACCCCCCCCCAGGCTGGTGATCCTGGCCATGTACGGGAGTCTGCCGCAAACTCACATGCAATCCCAGTAGGGATAACCCTTAACCGCCGGGCCGGTAAGTAAACTGCCAGAGTGGCACATCCGGACCCCGGCGTCGGGCCTGCCGCAGGCCTGGACGCGGCCCGCGACGACCCGGCACCTGGCGGCGCGGACTCGGTGGCCAAGCGCGTCAGCCGGGCCCGGCTGACGCCTGCGGCCGGTGAGGCTCCGGTCCTGGAAACGGCCTGGCTGTCCATGCTGGCCGACGGGTCCGAGCGGCCCGTGTCACGGGTGGCCGCGCTGAGCCAGGCGGCGCAGACCACGCTGCGCCGGGGCGAGCTGAGCGAGTGCCTGGCCGCGCTGGCCCAGCAACGAGCGGCGGCCGCGGACGACCCGGTGGCGCGGGTGTGGGCGCTGACCGCGTCATCCGTCTGCCGCAGCGTGTTCGGCCAGTTAAGCCAGGCCCGGGCGGACCTGGCCGAGGCCCGGCAGGCCTGCCACTACGCGGCTCCGCTGCTGGCCGAGCCGTTCTGGCGGTTCACCGAGGTCGTGTGCGACTGGCTGGGCGGGAACTGGGCGGGGGCGCAGGCGGACGCCGCGGCGCTCGACGCCAATCAGGTGAGCGCCTTCCCGGCTGCCCTGGGCGGGACCGTCCTCGCCCTGCGCGTGGAACTGCTGCGCGGGCTCGGGCTGCGCCGGGAAAGCCGCCAGCTCGCCGGGCGGCTCGCGGCCTCGGGGCCGGCCGAGATGAGCGCCTGGGCCCAGGCCGGCCTGGACATCGACGAGAACCGCCCCGCCGACGCCATGCGCCGGCTGGCCGACGTCTGCGACGTGGGCACCCGCGGCGTGTACCGGACCGCCCTGCCGCTGGTCCTGCACCGCCTCGCCGAGACCGCCTTCGCCTGCGGCGACCGGGAGGTGACGTCGTTCGCCGCGGCGGCCCTGGCCGGGCTGGATCAGGCCGCGCCGCTGAACGAGATGCTCGCCGGGCTAGCCCGGGCGTACGCGACCGGTGACGCCGGGCCGGCCGCCCGGATCCAGCGGCAGGCCGAAGCGCACGGGGCCGGGACGCTGGCCGCCGAGGCGCTCACCGTGCGCGGCCGGCTCGGCGATGACCCGGCCGCGACCCTGGCGGCTGCGCATGCCGCCTGGGAACGCATCGGCGCTCCTGCGCGGGCCCGCGCGGTCGCCGCGGCCATGCGCGCCGCGGGGCTCTCGGCCCCCGTCACCAGGCTCACCGGGACGTCCCCGGTCCGGGCCGGGCGCCGCTGACGCTGACCGCGCGGGAGCGCAGCGTGGCCCTGCTGGTGCACGAAGGCCGCACGAACCAGCAGATCGCCCGGGCCCTCGACATCAGCGTCAAGACCGTGGAGGCGTACCTGACCCGGCTGTACCGGAAGACGGCGTGCTCCTCGCGGGTCGAGCTCGCGGTCGCGGTCACGGAGCGGCGGCTCGAGCTCGGCGGGAAAGGCGACTGACCCGCCCGCCGGGCCCTCGCAGGGCCCGCCGGGCCGCTCTGATCGCAACGCATCTGGCCAAATAGCCATTTATCCCGTTGGCGGCCCGCTACGCTGCTGGCTGGCTGTCTCAGGACGGCCAGGGGACCAGGGGCGGGATCAGGGGTGGGGTCATGGCTCGGCCGAGCGCACGCGTGCTGCGATGGGGTCTGATCGCCGGTGCGGCAGCCGCCGCGGCCGGCCTGAGCTCCCCGCCCGCGCTGGCCGCGGCCGGCCTGCGGTTCGCGGCCGCGGAAGCGTCAGCGGCAGCCCCGGGGACCCTGAAGTCCGTGACGTACCTGGGCTACCGGTTCGCGGTCCCGGCCAGCTGGCCGGTCATCCGCACGTCCGCCGCGTCGGCGACCTGCGTGCGGTTCGACCGGCACGCCATCTACCTGGGCGATCCCGGGCGGGACCAGGACTGCCCGCCCGGCCTGCTCGGGACGACCGAGGCGGTCCTCGTCCAGCCCGCCGCCGGGCCGGTCTCCCGTGCCTCCGCAGCCGAGGACCAGGCCGCCCGCCGGATCACGGTCGTCAGCCGGGGCATCGAGGTCACGGCGACGTACAACGCGAACCGGGCGCTGGTGGCCCGGATACTGGCCAGCGCGGCCCTGCCGCTGCCGTCCGGCCCGGGTACGGAGAGCGCGACGAGCCCGGGCGGCACCGCGAACGCGGCGCGACAGCTGCTGGCGCCGGCGGCCGCCGCCACGACACTGCCCGCGGGCGCGACCAGCTACACCGGCGAGGGCTTCGACGCGTGCGCGGCGCCGAGCTCCGGCTATATGAGCGCCTGGAAGAAGTCCTCGCCCTACGGCGCCGTGGGCATCTACATCGGCGGCGCCGAGCGCGCGTGCGCCCAGCCGAACCTGACCGCCAGCTGGGTGTCACAGCAGGCCGCGGCCGGCTGGCGCTTCGTGCCCATCTACGTCGGGCCCCAGGCCGAGTACGGCCAGCTCACCTCGCCCGCCAGCCAGGGGGTCGCCGCCGCCGAGGACGCGGTCACCCAGGCCGCGGCCCTCGGCTTCGGGCCCGGCAGCCCGGTCTACTACGACATGGAGGCCTATCCGGCCAAGCAGGAGGGTAACGCCCTGGCCTTCCTGTCGGCCTGGACCACCCAGCTGCACGCCGAGGGCTACAAGTCCGCCGTCTACAGCAGCTCCTCGTCCGGGGTCGCCGACCTGGTCGCCAACTTCACCAAGTACGCGATGCCGGACGTGATCTGGGATGCGCTGTGGAACGGCCAGGCGAACACGACCGACCCGGTGATCCCCGCCGCGGACTGGGCCAACAACCAGCGCGCCCACCAGTTCACCGGCGGGACGGACAAGACCTACGGCGGCGACACCATCGACGTCGACCAGGACTACCTGGACGTGCGCCTCACCCCGCCGCCCCCGGCGAACCCGGGACAGGCGGCGCTGTCCGCCAGCACCGGAACCGTCGCCGACTACGTGATCCGCAGCCGGAATCTGTACACGTACTACCAGGCCAGCCCGGGCGGCGGCTTCACCGGCCCGAAGAAGCTGACCAGCACCGGCAACCTCACCGGCACCCCGGTCGCCGTCCAGGCCGCCGACGGCCTGATCTGGGTCTTCGCCGAGACCACCCGCGGAGCGGTCGAGGCCTTCCGCCAGTCCGCTCCCGGCGCGGCGGTCAGCCAGCCCGCGAACCTGGGCGGCCGCATCGAAGGCAGTCCGGCGGCGATCGCGACCCAGCGCGGCACGGTCGCGGTGTACGCGGTCGGCGTCAACGGGGACCTGTACACCTACTACCAGACCAGCGCGGACGGGGGCTTCGCCGGCCCGAAGAGACTGACCGCCACCGGCAACCTGACGGGCAGCCCGGCCGTGGTCCAGGTCGCCAACGGCATACTGTCCGTCTACGCCCGCACCACCGCAGGCGCGGTGAAAGCCGTCTGGCAGTCCGCGGTCGGCGGTGCGGTGACCAAGAGCGAGAACCTCGGCGGTCACCTGACCGGCAGCCCGGCCGCGATTGTCACCGGCGTCGACACGGTCGCGGTGTACGCGGTCGGCACGCACGGGCAGCTGTACGGCTTCCAGCAGCGCAAGCCGGGTGCCCGGTTCACCGGCCCGACGAAGCTCACCAGCACCGGCGGGCTGACCGGCACCCCGGTCGCGGTACCCGCAAGCAACGGCACCGTGTCGGTCTACGCCCGGACCACCAGCGGGTCGCTCAGGTCCAAATGGCAGTCCGTGGCCGACGGCCCGTTCAACGGCAGCGCCGCGCTCGGCGGGCACATGGCCGGGGACCTGGCCGGGCTCGCCGGCCCCAGCCCGGCCGTCTCGCTCTACGCCACCGGTACCAACGGCCGCCAGTACGCCGACCGGGGCGCCGCGCCGGGCTCGTTCACCGGCTGGGTCGTCATCTGACCCGCGGTGGCCATAATCCGGGGCCGGCCCGGCCCGCGCTCGTAGAATGACCCGGTGTCCTCCCCGGAGCCTTTCTTTGAGCCCGTGAGCGAGGCACAGCAGGTACTGCGCCGCGTGTTCGGCTACGACTCGTTCCGCGGGTTCCAGCAGGAGGTCATCGACCACGTCACCGCGGGCGGTGACGCGCTGGTGCTGATGCCGACCGGCGGCGGCAAGTCGCTGTGCTACCAGATCCCGGCGCTGCTGCGGGAGGGCACCGGGGTCGTGGTCTCGCCGCTGATCGCGCTCATGCAGGACCAGGTCGACGCGCTGCGCGCGCTGGGCGTCCGGGCCGGGTTCCTCAACTCCTCGCAGGACCTCGACGAGCGCCGCCTGGTCGAGGCCGAATTCCTGACCGGCCAGCTCGACCTGCTCTACCTGGCGCCCGAACGGCTGCGGGCCGAGTCCACGCTGCGCCTGCTCGAGCGCGGCGCGATCTCGCTGTTCGCCATCGACGAGGCGCACTGCGTGGCGCAGTGGGGACACGACTTCCGGCCCGACTACCTGGCCCTGTCCGCGCTGCACGAGCGCTGGCCTGCCGTGCCCCGCATCGCGCTGACCGCGACGGCCACGCAGGCGACACACGCCGAGATCGCGCAGCGGCTGAACCTGGCCGGCGCCCGTCACTTTGTGGCGAGCTTCGACCGGCCGAACATCCAGTACCGCATCGTGCCGAAGAACGAGCCGAGGCGGCAGCTGCTCGAACTGATACGCGCCGAGCACGCCGGCGACGCGGGCATTGTCTACTGCCTGTCGCGGGCGTCTGTCGAGGCCACCGCGGAGTTTCTCGCGGACAGCGGGCTGCAGGCGCTGCCGTATCATGCTGGGCTGGGCTCCGGCACCCGGACCGCGAACCAGGCCCGGTTCCTGCGCGAGGACGGCCTGATCATGGTGGCCACGATCGCGTTCGGCATGGGCATCGACAAGCCCGACGTGCGGTTCATCGCCCACCTCGACCTGCCCCGGTCGGTCGAGGGCTACTACCAGGAGACCGGCCGGGCCGGGCGGGACGGCCTGCCCGCCACCGCCTGGATGGCCTACGGCCTGGCCGACGTGGTGCTGCTGCGCAAGCTGATCGACGGCTCCGAGGGCGACGACGCGCACCGCCGGCGCCTGGTGGCCCACCTCGACGCCATGCTGGCCCTGTGCGAGACCATCGAGTGCCGCCGCGGGCAGCTGCTCGGCTACTTCGGCGAGCAGGCCGGGGCGTGCGGTAACTGCGACACGTGCCTAGCGCCGCCGGACGCCTGGGACGGCACGGTGGCCGCGAAGAAGCTCCTGTCGACCGTGTGGCGGCTGCAGCATGAGCGGCACCAGAAGTTCGGCGCCGGGCAGGTCATCGACATCCTGCTCGGCAAGCAGACGCCCAAGGTCACCCAGCATCGGCATGATTCCCTGAGCGTGTTCGGCGTGGGCACGGAGCTGCGCGACACGCAGTGGCGCGCCGTGGTTCGCCAGCTGCTGGCCCGGGGGGTCCTGGCCGTCGAGGGCGACTACGGCACGCTGGTGCTGAACGACGCCAGCCACGAGGTGCTCTACCGGGACCGGCAGGTCCTGCTGCGGCACGATCCGGTGCGGGCGGCGCAGCCCAAGCCCGCCAGGGCCCGTGCAGGCGCCGGGGGCGGGGCCGGGCGCGGCGCGAGCGGGACGGACGACCTGCCGGACGCCGCGGCGGCCGTGTTCGAGCAGCTCCGCGCCTGGCGCGCCGCCGCCGCCCGGGAGCAGGGCGTGCCCGCATACGTGATCTTCCACGACGCGACCCTGCGCCAGATCGCGGCGCAGTCGCCGTCGACGCTGGCCGAGCTCTCCACGGTGAGCGGGGTCGGCGAGACCAAGCTGGCCCGGTACGGCCAGCAGATCCTGGACCTGCTGGGCAGCCCCCCCGCGGCCGGATCCGCGCCGTGACCGGGCGGTCCGGGCAACTTCCAGATGTCTGGGAGTTGCCCGCGATTCGTTGACGGGTGACAGCAGGAGTCTGCATCGTCAACTGACAGGCCATGCGGTGGGCATGCGCCGGACAGATCAGGGACGGTGCTCGATGACGGAGCGCGGGCGGCGGCGCGGGTTCCGCTGCCCAGGCGGAGCCGGATGCGGTGGGCAGCGGCGGCCGGCGTTGCGGTGTGCTGGCTGCTGCTGCTGGACGTGACGGGTTCGGTGATCGCGGCCACGATGCTGCTGGCCTTCCTCGCCGGGCTCGGCGTCGTGGGCGTGATGGTCCTCCGGGCCCTGGGCATCTCCCGGGACCACCCGTGGGTGCGGCAGCTGGCCGCCCGGCCGTGGCGCGACGGGCAGGAGGTGCTGCAGCTCGCCCTGCGGCACCTGTCCGAGGTGTTCGTGGTCACGCCGAGCCGGTCCCTGCTCGCGCCCAACGTCGTCGAGCTGCGGATGAACCCCGATGACCTGCACTCGCTGACCGAGCGCATGGACCTCGGCCTGATCGCTGAGAGCGCCGCCGAGGTCTACCAGGAACAAGTGGCCGCGCACGGGGCCTGCTTCGCCGGGACCGGCCCGGCCGAGGTGCGCGTGATCCCCGACCCGTCGGTCCCGGCCGGCCGCTACCGCCTGCGGCAGGGACAGCCGGTTGATCACGGCGCGCAGCCCGCTTTCCAGTTCGCGTACGCCGGAGCGCAGCATCCCGGCTTGCCGTACCCCGACGCCCCCTACCCCGGCGCGCAGCCTTCCGCGGAGCACTCCGCCGCGCCGTATCCGGCCGGGGCGTACCCGGTCGTGAACGACCAGGCCGCGCCGTCTGGAGGCGCGCCGCTGCACGCCGTGGAGCTCACCGATCCCGGGCCGGGGACCGGTCACGACGGCCCGTACCGGGCGCCGGAGAACCCCTACCCGGGATTTGTCGGCCACGACGGGAACACCCGCGCGCAGTCGGCGCCGGGGCGGTCGGCGGCCCCGGGAATGGCGACGGTCATCGAGCTGAGCCGCAGCCCGGTCCCCGCGCTGCGGCTGGTCACGGGCGGCTCGGTGGCGGAAACCCGGGTGTCAGGCGCCCGGGCCGGGCGGGGAACCGTCGAGCTGACCTTGCCGGACGTGCCCACCGTGTCCCGGGAGCACGCGAGGTTCACGTTCTCCGACGGCCGCTGGTGGATCGCCAACCTGGGCCGGAACGGCCTCACCCTCAACGGCACCGCCCTGGTGGGCGAGCAGCCGCTTGACAGCGGTGACTCGATCCGCTGGGGCATGAGGTCGGACGCGCTGCTGTCCCGGGTCGAGATCGGCTGAGGCTGCGCCGCGCCGGACGGGCCGGCGCGGCCGGCGCCCGCTCAACCCGGCGCCTCGCGCTCGGCCCGGTGCCACAATTGTGATCTCAGGCAAAGCGAGACGAGACGGCCGGCGGCCGACGGCCGGCGCGCGGTCGTTGAGGAGTGGCGGCTGAGTGAGTCTTTTTCATCCCCCCGCGGGACAGCCCACGTACCCTGAGCGTGAGTCGACGGATGAAAAAGGTTCAGTGACGACAGGCCGGCTCTTCATCTGGTCGTCGGCGCGCGGCGAGTGGGTGAGCTGCCCGTCCGATGAGATCACCTGGCTCGACCGGAGGCTGCTCAGCGGGAACGAGGACCTCACCCTGCACCGGGCCCCGCGCTGTGCGGGCTTCCGTTACGTGCATCACCGGTGGGAGCTGTTCAGCCGCGACACGACCTACCGGGTGTACCTGGCGCCGCACGGCGGCGGTTCCGTTCCCGCGGCGGACGCCGTGCGGCGGGCGGCCCGCCACATCCTGCCGGCGGCCCCGGCCCACTACGAGGCGCTGCCCGTGGCGCTCGACGAGGGGTCATGGCTGGTCAGCATCGGCGCCTGGGTGCTGCCGTTCCGGCTCGACCCGCCGGCCAGCCCGGCGAGCCCGGCCCGGCGCCCCGCACGGCGCCGAGCAGTCGCTCACCGGGGACGGCACGGTCCAGGCGGCCCGCCGGGGCGGCCCGGACCTGCAGGACGCCGTGACGCACGTGCGCGGTTACTTCGAGCGCAACCCCACTGCCCGGATGGCGATGGCCTACTACTACCAGGAGTACATCCTGGGCCTGCCCGCCCCGCACCCGGTGCCCATGATGGACGTGGTCATCGCCCTGGACCTGACCGGGGAAGGCGCGGTGTCCGACTACAAGAAGCTGCTCCAGGGCTTCATCTGGAAGGAGCGGGGCCACGCCCGGGACCTCGGTGACTTCCTGCTCTCCCACGCGCTGCTGACCCCGGCCGACCTCGATCAGGCCCGGCGGGCCGCGGCCGAGAACGAGCGCAACGGGGTCTGCGAGCGGGCTCGGCAGCGGCTGCGGTACCGGCCGAAGGGCTCCTAGCCGCGCCCTCGTGCCTGGTCCAACCCGGTCAGGGATGGAAGATTATCTGACTGACGTCATATCCCTGCGGCGGAAGATACCCGTACTGCTTCATCAGGTCGGCGACGCGCTGGATCAGAACCGTGTCCGTGTTCAGCGGGAAGCTCGGCACCGCCATGACCGCCGCCTCCGTGGCGTTCACGCCCGAGTATTTCTCCAGGGCCTTCTCGACTGCGTTGGGGTTCGTGTCGGCGATCCGCTGGGCTTCGTCAAGGGCCTTCAGGAAGGCCGCCGCGGTCCGCGGGTTCTTCTGGGCCCACTTCCTGGTCACGACGTACCCGGCGATCGGGAGGTTCTGCGCGGCGCCCACGTCCTCGTCGGCCAGCGGCTGGGCGCCGACCTGCTCTTCCGCGGCCGTCACGAACGGCTCAGCCATCGACGCCGCGGCGACCTGGTGGGTCCGCAGGGCCTGGGCCATGTTCGGGAACGGGATGATCCTGAAGTGCACGGCCTTATAGGACATCCCGTTGTCTGCGAGCAGCGCGCTGACCAGCAACTGGACGATGTTCTGGGACGCGTTAACGGCGATCGTCTTGCCCTTGAGCTGGGCGATGCTCCGGATCGGGGAATCGGAAGGGATCATCAGCACCTGGTTGCGCGGCTGCATGATCGACCCGGCGGCGAGTATCTCCAGGTCAGCGTGCTGTTTGGCGTCCGCGGAGATATAAGAGGGGTAGGCGCCCATGGTGACGTCGTACTTGCCCTCCATTTGGTTGGTGATCACGTCGGCGCTGCTGACCGCCAGGTCGATCTTCACGTGCAGGCCCTCAGCCGAGAACAACCCGTCCTGCTCCGCGATGAAGAGGCCGGCCGCGTCGGCGGCCGGGACGGCGGCGACCACCAGATTGGTTTGCTCCAGGCCGGTCGGGGCCGCGGACCCGTTCGCACTCGCGCAGCCTGTGGCGAGCAGGGCAAGCACCGCGGCTGCCACAGGGATGCGGAAGAGCGGACGTATCACGTTTTATACTCTCCATGTCTTTCTGGTCGGCCCCCAGGGGCACGTGTCGTCAAGCACCTACCCTGCCACTTGTCAAGCCTTCAGGAGTCCGAATCTTCTATCTTTAGCAACACGTAACCGCCTGGTAGGACTACGGGAACTACGGATGGGAAGCCATCGGTTAGACGACTGGATGAGCGGGGCCGGTCCGGCCCTCAGCCGCCCGGGTACGCCCCCGCCGGGGCACGCGGACGCGCGGGCGCGCAGCCCCGGCCCTAGCTGGTTCCGCCAGGATTCGTCTCGGCGAGACGCCCGCCGCTCATCTACACTCGTCAGGTGATCTTCAAGCAGGTCGGGGAGGGGAGGCCCTATCCCGATCATGCACGGAGCGCTCGCGAGTGGGCGGAGATACCGCCGCGGCCCGTCCGGCTGGACCAGCTCATCACCACGAAGAACGTGCTCGATCTGCACACGGTCCTGGCCAAGGACTCCACGTTCTACGGCGACCTGTTCCCGCACGTGATCCGCTGGAAGGGCGAGCTCTACCTGGAAGACGGCCTGCACCGGGCGCTGCGCGCGGCTCTGCACCAGCGGTCCGTGCTGCACGCGCGCGTTCTCGACCTGGACTGACGCCCGCCTCGACCCGGACTGGCCGCCCGCCCCGACCCGGACTGACCAGTCACCGCTGCCCCGCTCACGCCGCGGGGCTCGCCGACCCGATGGCCTTCTTGCGCTTGGCCGCCGCGGCCTTCTGAGCCGCGCGGGCCTTTTGTGCCTGCTCAACCGTGATCTCGTGGGCGAGCCTGGGTGTCATCCACTCCAGCATCGGCGGAATCAGCGCCCGCCAGGTGATCATGGTGTGCCCGCCGCCCGGCACGGTCTTGAGTATCACCTCGGGCTGCCGGATCTGCAGCAGCTGCTGGAAGAACGTGGCGGCCCTCAAGTCGGCGTGGTCAGCGGTGCCGGCCCCGAGCCAGAACTGGGCGATCCTGGTGCCGCCGGGCAGCGAGTCAACCAGGTCGACCGGGGTGTTGGCCCGGCGCAGCCTGGCGTTCCCGTCGAACGGGTCCGTCAGCTTGGGCGGGTGGCCCGTCTGGTTGTCCAGCGGCGCGAAGTAGCCGCTGAGCACGCCGGAGAAGCCGAAATCCTTGCCGTACTTCAGGCCGAGGTTCGCGGCGCAGAACCCGCCCTCCGAGTAGCCGGCTATGCCCCACGCCAGGCCGGGCGACTGCACCCGCAGCGACCGCGCTATGTACGCGGGAAGGTCCTCGGCAAGGTAGGTCGCGTCCTGCGGGCCGTGGACCTGGTTGAGGCACTGCAGCGAGATCGCACGTCCGCCGTTCGCGTCCGGCATGACCAGGACTACGGGTTTCGCGAGGTGGTTGCTGACAAGATCCTGCAGGGTCGTGGTGGCGCCTACCACGGTGATCCAGTCCAGCGGCGTGCCCGGGAAGCCGTGTATCAGCTCGATGGCCGGAAAGCGGTAGTTGCGGTAGGCCTTCTGGAAGTACTGGGGCGGAAGGTACACGTACACGGTCCGGGTGATGTGGCTGAGCCGGCCGGGCACGCTCAGGCGCACCGTCCATCCCGCCGTCGCCGCCACCGACGGGTCGACCGCGTGGCCCAGGAGCGAGCCGAACTTCACGCCGGCACCCGCATCGGTAGCGGGCAGCTGGGTCGTCTGCGAAGACTGGCCGGTCAGGTCGGAGACTGCGGCGTTCCAGTTCTGGTAGTAGTCGTAATACTTGTTGACCGCGGCCACGCCGAACATCATCGCCGGGATGAACGCGAGGCACGCGGCGAGGACGCGGAAGACGACCTGCTTAGCGACGACCAGCCACCACATCAGGCCGGCGAACACCACCATCAGGAGCAGGAAGAACGTCGTGCTTTGCGGTTCTAGCAATGGACACTCCGGGAGGACCGGTTCGTTGCTGTTCTCGAATTACCGTCACCGCGCCCCGCACCGCACGGGTGCGCCCCGATGCCCCCGGCTCGGCGCGCTCGCGGTGGAGGTGGGATTTGAACCCACGGAAGGGTTGCCCCTTCACACGCTTTCGAGGACGGCGCAGCGTCATCCACCACCGGTCGCGAGTGTACCCAACCTGGGCAGAGCGGCGGTCCGCGTTCGCCGGTGAACGGGTCCGGACGGGAGTGAATGACCCAAAACTTGAGCCCGGGCTGGACCACAGGTGGCAGTGCCGCGCCCGCCTGGATAGACGATCTTCTGCCAGCTTGGGCAGAACGGCCGTGCTGCTGGGCCTGCTGGCCGTCTTGGTCATCGGGGATCCGGGGCGCGGCGCCGCTGCCCGCGCCCACCATCCGCAGGCGAACCCGGCGTTCATCTTGCCCGGAGATGCTCCACACCGACTACGTGGCCGTCACCTGGGTGCCGAAGTTCGTCGACTACCTGTCGCTGGCCTTCTGGACCGCCACCGCGTTCAGACACCTCCGCGATCAAGCCGTGGGCCAAGGCGCGTCCCGATCTCGGCAACAACCGCAGTGATCCCGAAGCGCTCCAGGCTCGCCGCCAGCGCAAGGCCGGCAATCCCAGCCCCTACGATCAGAATCCGCGGCCCGTCAGGCACCACGGGACGATAACAAGCGCCACGAGCCGCCGCAAGGAAGCCACGAAGGCTGGTGCTGCGAAAGACCATGACCGGGGCTAGGGGCCCGGTCCGGCCCCGGGAGCGGTAGGCTCGCCTTCGGCGCGGCGAGGTCGCGTCGTGGCGGATAGAGGACTGAACAGATGGCAACAGGAACAGTGAAGTGGTTCAACGCCGATAAGGGCTTTGGCTTCATCGCCCCCGATGACGGGACGGCGGACGTGTTCGTCCACTTCTCCGCGATCGCGAGCTCGGGCTACCGGTCGCTGAATGAGAACCAGAAGGTCGAGTTCGACACGACCCAGGGCCAGAAGGGGCCGCAGGCGGAGAACGTCCGTCCGCTCTGACGCATAACGCCCTGCGTCCTCCCGCGGCGCGCTGGCCATTCGTGCCCGGGCCGAACTCCAAGGGCGGCCCGGTAGCGGCCAACCTGTGGAGGAGCATCGCGTGGCTGGCCGGGATCTTCATCGTGTTCGCGCCGCTCGCCGTCCGCGCGCGTCGCCGAGCTCACGATGAGCCAGCCCGGCCAGCAGGTGCGCCTCCACGACAGTGACGTACCCGAGAACCGGCGCGCTGCCGTCCGCAACACCGGCCACCGCGGCCAGGGCTGCGGCCGGGTCGCCTTCGGCCAGGCAGATCACCACGCGCGCGTTACGGATCTCGCCGGAGCTGGTCTGCTCGTCATCAAGCGCGGCGAGCATCGCGCGGGCCTGGCCGGTCATCCCGACACGGGCCAAGGTGACCTCGACGTCCGGTTGGCCGTCGTCAAGGAAGTCCGGTACGAGACCCTCTGCCTCCCTCATGCCAGCCATCATGGCACCCGGGGTCATCTGATTCCATGTGACGATTGTGCCTGCACCCGTGCGGTCGCTGGCTGACGCCCTCAGCGGGTCCCGGCAGATTCACTTCGGCGGCCAGGATCGGTGTTCTCACAGGTCAGCAGCGGTGGAGGTGGGATCCGCCGATGGTTCCTGCGAGCAGGGATTATCAATTGCGGGCGGCCTCTGGACCAGTGATCCGGTTCAGCAACGGGAGGATGGCGGCGATGATGCTGAGCGAGATGATCACCCCCGCGTGCGGTCGTGCCAGATCGACGACTCAGGTCTACGGTGATGTAGAACTCGGCACGGCAGCTGGGCCGCGCAATCATCAGCGAAGACCGGGCCGTCGCCCGCTGACTGGAGACAATGAGCATGGGCGATTTTTACGGGATTGAATCGGGCGCGATTCCCGGCTTCGCCGAGGCGGGAGTCGGGAAGTTCGTCGGTGTGGAGGGCCTGCCCAGCCGCACGGTGACGAACATGGTGGCGTTCATGGAGAAGCTGCGCCGAATGCACGAAGAGGACCCCCTCGCGTTCGAAGTGTGCGTGCGGCATGTCGCTTCCGCCATCGAGGACCAGCGCAGGAGCGAAGGCAGGGCTGATCCCCGGGACACTGACTCTTGACTCGGTAAGAGCGGCACGCGTGCCGCTGAGCGCGCTGGTTCGTCATCGCGAGCCGGATGTCCTCGTCGCGGTCGGTAGCGGTCACGAGTCCTGCCCGTCCCAACGTCAGATCGGGTGGGCCTGGCCCAGCCACCCCGGACACCGGCCGCGCCGCGGTCGTCATGTCCGCGCGCTACCGGGACCGCGGCAGGCACTGACTACGCATCGCGCCCGGCACCTTGGCGCAGGCTCACCTGGGCTTTGGGCGTCCTGCGGATGGAGCCGGCCTGGCGAGATCGCGGATCGAGGCGAAGGTAGGCCGGAACTGCAATATATTGGTCGTGAACGTGCTTGAGATTCGTGTTGTTGTCGAAGTCGGCGATCGTGAAGACGCCCGCGGTTTTGACAGTGGGCGTTTTGCTTTGCTTGAGGACCTGTCTCCTCCGGCGGCGAGCGACCAGCAGCTGTCCACGCAAGGTGCGTGGATTCTCGGCTCGTCCCTCGAAGGAGACAGCAGATGGCTCAGGGAACCGTGAAATGGTTCAACGCGGACAAGGGCTACGGGTTTATCGCCCCTGATGACGGCACCGCCGACGTCTTCGTTCACCACTCAGCGATCGACACGGACGGCTTCCGCACCCTGGCGGAGAATCAGAAGGTGGAGTACACCGTCAGCCAGGGTCCCAAGGGCCCGCAGGCGGACCAGGTCCGCTCGGCCTGATAACGGTTCCACGGCAGGCCATGCCCCTCTGGGCGGGGCCTGCCGTGGGGCTTTCCCTGCTGGCAGCCGCCCGGCCGTGAAGGGTTGGCGCTGCGCACCTTTTGTGCCGTCGCCGCCCGGCGCCCGCCTGCGGATGTAAGCGGTGATTGCTGCCTGCCGCAGCGTCGTGTCAGATTGGACGTTGGAGGCTGCCATGGTGACTGGGGTGAGACGCGTGACCGCGCAGGTTGTGTGGGTGGCCAAGGACGACGGCAGCGACATCATCCGGGCTGACGCCATCGCGGGGGTCGGCCGTGACTACAACGGCAACATCACTGCCCGGCTGGCCGGGGGTGAGGGCTCGGCCGTCACGCTGGTCACGCCCGGCCCATCAGACGGCCCCCATACGCCAGAGGATTTCCACCGCCAGCTGATCAAGGTGATCGCCGAGTTGGCCCACACGGCCGAGGTCACCCTGGTGCGGCCCATCTGTGACGAAACCCGTGGCTGGCGGTGGGCCACCGAGCCTATGTAGGCGTCCGCGTCAGCTCTGGCCGACTGGCCTGCGGTATCCACCGGTACGGAATCGTCACCCCGGCCAGCTGACCAGCCCCACGGCGTCCCCCAGATCGGGGGGCTGGGCCTATGCGCCCGAGTCCGCGGCGTCGTCGCTGTGCCGGGCCGCGGCATGGGGCTGCGGTACCGCGGCGGCGGCGAGGTTGCCGTTGCTGGCGTGCGCGGGCAGCTGGGGGATCGGCGGGACGTCGGGTATCTCCAGCGGTGCGCTGCTGTCGATCTCGGCCTCGGCGGCGTCCTGGTCGCCGAAGTCGGCCAGCGAGGCCGAGTCGGCGGCGGGCCTGTCCTGGCCCGCGCGCGCGGTGGGGCGTGAACTTGTCGAAGAACCGCAGCAGCTCGACCGGGACCGGCATGACCAGGGTGCTGTTCTTTTCCGCGGCCACCTCCACCACGGTCTGCAACAGCCGCAGCTGCAGCGCGGCCGGGTCGCGGGCCATCACGTTGGCCGCCGCGGCCAGCCGCTTGGACGCCTGGTACTCGCCGTCGGCGGTGATGATCCGCGGCGCGGCGCTCCCGCTCCGCCTCGGCCTGCCGCGACATCGACCGCTTCATGCTCTCCGGCAGCGACACGTCCTTGATCTCCACCCGCTCCACCCGGATGCCCCACGGGCCCTCGGTGGGCTCGTCGATGATCCGGCGCAGCTCCCGGTTCACGCTGTCCCGCTCGGACAGCAGCTGGTCCATCTCGGACTGGCCGATGATCGAGCGCAGCGAGGTCTGCGCCTGCTGGGAGATCGCGAACATGTAGTTCTGCACGTTGATGGTCGCCTTGATCGGGTCGACCACCCGGAAGTAGACCACCGCGTCGACCCGCACGGTCACGTTGTCCTTGGTGATCCCGTCCTGCGCCGGGACCGCCATCGCCACGATCTGCATGTTGACCTTCTGCATCCGGTCGCCGACCGGCCGGATCACGGTCAGCCCGGCGCCGCGCGGCAGGCCCAGCACCTTCCCGAACCGGAAGATGATGCCCTGCTCGTACTGCTGCACGATCTTAAACGAGCGGCCGGCGGTGATAAGCCCGGCCGCGACGAGTATGACCAGGATGACCACCAGGACAACCATCGCCAGCGCCTCTTCTCCGATGACCCCGTGCCAGCCGGCCGCCGCCGGCGGCCGTCCCCGGTGCCTGCTCCCAGCGTATCCACGCGACCGGAAACTAGCAAAAAATTTCTAGAAACCGTAACCCAGGCTGTAAGGGACGGGCCGCAGTTTCCTGACCAACCACGGCCGGGGGGCTGACGGCTGTCGGTCAGGTCAGTCGAGGTAGTCCCGGAGGACGTTGGACCGGGACGGATGCTGCAGCTTCGACATGGCCTTGGACTCGATCTGCCGGATGCGCTCCCGGGTGACCCCGTACACCTTGCCGATCTCGTCGAGCGTCTTGGGCTGGCCGTCGGTCAGGCCGAAGCGCATGGAGACCACGCCCGCCTCGCGCTCGGACAGCGTGTCGAGCACCGAGTGCAGCTGCTCCTGCAGCAGCGTGAAGCTGACCGCCTCGCCCGGCTGGATCGCCTCGGAGTCCTCGATCAGGTCGCCGAACTCGCTGTCACCGTCCTCGCCCAGCGGGGTGTGCAGGGAGATCGGCTCGCGCCCGTACTTCTGGACCTCGATGACCTTCTCCGGCGTCATGTCCAGCTCGGCCGCCAGTTCCTCCGGGGTCGGCTCCCGGCCCAGGTCCTGCAGCATCCGACGCCGCGCCCGGGCCAGCTTGTTGATCATCTCGACCACGTGCACCGGGATCCGGATGGTCCGGGCCTGGTCGGCCATGGCCCGGGTGATCGCCTGCCGGATCCACCACGTGGCGTAGGTGGAGAACTTGTAGCCCTTGGTGTAGTCGAACTTCTCCACGCCACGGATCAGGCCGAGGTTGCCCTCCTGGATCAGGTCCAGGAACAGCATGCCGCGGCCGGTGTACCGCCTGGCCTGCGAGATGACCAGCCGCAGGTTGGCCTCCACCAGGTGATTCTTGGCCCGCCGACCGTCGTCGGCGACCCGCTCAAGGTCAATGCTCTGACCGGGGCGCAGCACCCCCCTGCCTTCGGCGAGCTTGTGATCGGCGAACAGGCCCGCCTCGATGCGCTTGGCCAGCTCGACTTCCTGCTCGGCGTTGAGCAGCGGGACCTTGCCGATCTGCTTGAGGTAGTCCTTGACCGGGTCGGTTGTAGCGCCGCCGGCTGCCAGCCGGGCGGCGGGCAGGCCCTCGTCGTCATCGCCGGAAGCGAACGGCTCGTCCTGGTTCTCCTCGCCCGCGGCGGCCGCAGCCAGCTGTGGCCCGCCGGGCAGCTCAGAGGCAGCCGCACCCGGCCCAGCTTCGGCGCGGCCGCTAGGTAGTTGCCCGGAGCAGCCGACCCCTGCACTTTTGGCGGATGCCGTGCCGGAGCCCTCAGCGCCTTCCACAGCGATCACCTCTGCGACCGCTGGACCCCAGCGCGCTGCGATGGGCTCGACGCCCGGCTGGCCCCGCGGCATTGGCATCCTCTCCCGAACAGGCAGGACAACAAACAGGACATGCTGCTGAACCCGCGCCGTCGGCCACATGCCAGAAGACAAGACGACAGGAAAAAACAGAGCGGCTGGCTCGTCCTCTTCCCCATCACACTAGGCGAAGTCAGGCGGAGTCAGCGGCGGTTCGAACGCCACCGGGTGCCGGGTCATCCGAGATAGCTGCCGAACTTGCCCATACCTACCGCAAACGCTTGAATTTCTCCCCACCGTCCGAACCGGTGCGAAAGCCTTTAACAATGGCAAAGGGTATGGTCCCATCGCGGTCGAGGGGCGGCCCGGAGGTACTGCTCCTAACCCCTGCCGGCCACTTGACGGGACTAGTACATGCGTACTAACCTTGTGTCATGCGTACTAATCAGGGCGGCGGCGCGACTGGGCCAGGCACGTCCACGCAACTCAAGCGCCGGGGTCAGCTCGTGCACTGCGCGATCGACGCCAAGCCCTGTATCCAAACCCCCGTTCACCTGGTAACCGCAATGGAGGAGTGATGAAGCCCTATTTCGACACCAACCATGTCGCCGGTTTGCTGCTCCTTTTCGCCGTGCTGGCCTGGGGAATGATGGAACTCGCCGAGTTCTCCCGGCAGCAGCGAGGGCGGGAAGGAGCCACCAGGATCGGCCAGCGCAGTTTCCGGCTTGCCGCGGTGGCGTGCCTGATCGCCACGAACGTCGTGCTCTATGCCGCCCCGCACATCGCCCCGGCGGCGGCCATCCGGCCCGGAGCGGTCGCCTTCGCCGCAGGCATGGTCGTCTTGCTGGCCGGGCTCGCGCTGCGCGGATGGTCCTTCCAGGCGCTGGGCCGGTACTTCACCTTCACCGTCATGGTCACCCCCGACCAGCCGGTGATCGCCTCCGGCCCCTACCGCGTGCTGCGCCACCCCAGCTATACCGGAATCCTGCTGCTCTCCGCGGGCATCGGCCTAATGTCCGCGAACTGGGTCGGCCTGGCCGCCTTGACGCTGCTGCCCCTGGCCCTCTTCGTCTGGCGCATCCACGTCGAGGAGAACGCGCTGCTCGCAACGCTGGGCGACCGGTACCGCGCCTACGCCGCGCAGCACAAGCGCCTCGTCCCGCTCATCTGGTGATCAGAACGGTGACCGGAACCGGCCTGGCCGTGCCCGGAGGGCAGAACCGCCCGGCAGGCACGGCCGCAGGCCTTCTTCCGATGGCAGTGACCAGCTACTACAGGAGGCGGCCATGGAATCTCTCGACGGGAAGGTAGCCATCGTGACCGGCGGCGGCTCGGGGATCGGTGAGGCCCTGTGCCTGGAGCTGGCGCGCCGGGGCGCGCGCGTGGTCGTAACCGACGTCAACGGGGACGATGCCGGGCGGGTGGCGGCAGCCATCGCGGCCAATGGCGGGCTGGGTACGGCACGCGGCGTCGACGTGGCCAGGGAGCACGACGTCAGGCGCCTGGTCGAAGAGACCGCGTCCGCGCACGGCCGTCTGGACTACCTGTTCAATAACGCTGGCATTGGGCTCGGGGGTGACGCGCGTGACCTGACGCTGGACCACTGGCACCGGGTCCTGGATGTGGACCTCTACGGTGATCGTCTTTCCCGCTAGCATCCGCTGGGCGCGGCGCGCCTACCGGCTCTTCCCGCGCGTTATCGAGCGGGAGCTGCTTCGGAGGTGGCGGGAGCTGCGGAGGTACCGGACGTCCGCGACCGGGGATGAAGCGAACGTCCCAGCGGCTTGACGGCTGCCGGGCGGCCGGTGGCACCGGGCTTGATCTGGGCTTTGTGGTGGAGCGGGCTGCTTCGTTGCTCTTGAACAGGGCCGGGCCCGGCACCGACGGGAAGAAGAACCGGCAGGCCTGCCGCCCGGTTCAGGTCAGCATCGTCATGGGCCGTCCGCGCCGTCTCCGGTGAGGCCGCCCGAAGAACTGTTGACGCGATTAGTACCAGCGTACTAATCTTGTGTCATGCGTACTGGACGGGTCCCGGGGGCCGGGGCAGGCACGTTCACTCAGCTCAAGCGCCGTGATCAGCTGGTGGATTGCGCGATCGACGCGATCGCCGAGCTGGGCTTCGCGCGTGCCTCGGTGGCCGAGGTGGCGCGCCGTGCCGGGGTCAGCAAGGGAGTGGTCACCTACCACTTCGCGGCCAAGGACGACCTGATCAGCGCGGTGATCGCGGACGTGCTCGCCTCGATGAGGGAGTACATGGAACCCCGCCTGCTCGCCGCGGACCCGGTGCAGTTCCCGGAGCGGTTCATCGCGGCCTGGATCACCGCGTGGGCAGGGTACTACCGGACTCACGCCCGGCAGGTCCTGGCGCTGGTCAGGATCTACAACGGTTTCCGGGACGAGTCCGGGCGCCCCAACCCGGCGTTCGACGCGCGCGCCGATGACGTGGCGGTTGTCGGGCGGGTGCTGAGCCTCGGGCAGGACAAGGGGCGCCTGGGGACCTTTAACCCCGGGGTCGTGGCGGCGGTCATGAAGGCCGCCGTGGACGACTTGCTGACTCAGTTCGCGGACGACCCCGAGCTGGACCTGGAGGGTTACGCCGCCGAGCTGGTGGCCTTGTTCGAGCGCGCGACCCGGCCCGGCCCCGACGCCAGTCCCCCGCCGGCACCGGCCCGGATCCCGCATCCCGCGGAGGAACAATGAAACCGTATTTCGACACCAGCCACGTGGCGGGCGTGCTCATGCTGATCGTCACCATGGGCTGGGGCACGATGGAACTAGCCAAGGCCAGCACCACGCGGCAGGGCGCGACCAAGATCGGCGGGGGAGGCCGGCGGGGCGTCCTGTTGCCGACCATGGCCGCCGCGACCGCCCTGCTTGTACCTGCGCCTCGTCCCGCTCGTCTGGTGACCAAATCTGCGCCCGGCCTCGGCTCTGTTTCACGCGTGCCCATTCCGCGGCCCAAAAACTGAGACAAAACCTCCCGGGCAGGCAGAGCGCGGCGCCCAAGGTCACGCATCGTGCCTGGTCTGTGGCGGTGGAGGTGGTGTGGCGGTGGAGGTGGGATTTGAACCCACGGAAGGGTTGCCCCTTCACACGCTTTCGAGGACTGCGCAGCGTCATCCACCACCGGTCGCGAGTGTCCCGGCCAGCACGGACGTGAGGCCCAC
This sequence comes from uncultured Actinomycetota bacterium, assembly GCA_963834695.1. Taxonomy (GTDB): domain Bacteria; phylum Actinomycetota; class Actinomycetes; order Streptosporangiales; family Streptosporangiaceae; genus JASHPR01. Next base: position 71,420 of record CAWIDQ010000097.1, on the reverse strand, counting down.
GGTCGCCGGTGAACGGCCCCGTACGGGAGTGAATGAGACCAGAACTGAGCCCAGAGCCCGGGCGCCGCGGGACTGCCGCCGACTGGCCCACGCACTTGCCGACAGTGTCCATGACTGCCGAGCGACTCCGTGGACGCTGAACCTGCCCCGGCAGGGCCCTCGTGGGCACCCACCAGGATCTCATCGGCGGCCACGAGGCCAAGTCCTTGCTCATCGCAGACAGTGAGCGCATCGCGCACTGCGGCCCCTCGTTGATCGCGCCGAACGCCGAATCGGGCGCGGAGTGCGACAGCTCACAGAACATCCGGCGCGGCGACAGAATGTGCGCTTATGGCGCGTCTCTGCGGCGCTCGGCGGTTCCTGCTGCTAACTTCCGCTAACAGCCTTCTGTCAGGCCGGGCTGACGGCCGGTGAGGCACGGAGGTGATCGCATCTGGTCAGCGGGTGCCGGTGATGAGGCGTTCGCGGTCGAACGCTGCCGAGGTGATCCGCCAGCCGAGTCCGTCCAGGACCAGGAGTACTGCGGCTGCGCCGAGGGCTAGGCCGAGCGTGGGGTGGATCACGTTGAGCGCGATGAGCGTTGTCACTGCGACTGACGGGAGACTGGCGAGCAAGCTGAGCTGCCCTGCAACGCGTGGGTCGCTCGATCTGGCCGAGATCGCGATGCCGACCCAGATCGACCATGCGGCGAGGAGCGGTGTGAAGAGCAGCAGGGCGAGCAGATCCGGGGCCCGCAGGAGCGCCGGCGCTATGCCCGGATGCGCGAAGAGCTCCACGCACGCGAGGAAGAAGGCCACGACCGCATACGAGATCGCGAGCGACGGGACGAAAGCCGCCAGCGCCTTGCCCAGCAGGAACTCCTCGCGGCGGATCGGCGTCGCGAGCACGGGCTCGAGGGTGCCCTGCTGACGCTCGCCGACCACGGAGTAGGAGGCGAGCGCTGCGGGCACCAGCGCCGGGATGGCCAGCATGTACAGCAGAACATGCTCCTGTGCGAGTCCACTCGATGCAGACGCGGCCTCGGTCAGGACTGTGAGCAGCGGCTGGATGAGGAAGATCAGCGGGAAGATGACCATGGCAACGATGATGTTGCCGTTGTGCCGGTATTCGCGGAGCTCCTTGCGGAAGATGGCCCGGACGCGCCTTTTGCTCACGCTCATCTGCGGCTCGCCTCCTGGTCCTGGCCGATGAGCTCGAGGTAGACGTCCTCAAGCGAGTGGCGTGACTCGCTGATCGACAGCACGTCGGCGCCGGCTGCCACCAGAGCCCGGGTGGCGGCCGGCGCGGCGGCTGCCGGGTCGGACACGGCGAGGACGTAGCCGGCGGGGCCGTCGTGGTGCCAGCCATCGACGGCCGGCAGGCCGGCGAAGACGCGGTCCGGGTCGGTGAGCGGGACGAGGGTCTTGACCGCGAGGGTCCTGGCAAACAGGCGATCGCGCAGCTCGGACGGGCCGGCCGATGGTACGCAGGGTCGTGTTCAGGATCGCGACGCGGTCGCAGAGCCGCTCGGCCTCCTCCAGGCGGTGCGTGGTGAGGAAGATCGTGACGCCGCGCTGGCGGAGCCCGTCGATCAGCTCGTGGACGTCGCGGGCGGCGACCGGGTCCAGGCCGGAGGTCGGCTCGTCCAGGAACAGCACCTGAGGGTCGCTGAGCAGCGCCCGGGCCAGGGCGACCCGCTGGCGCAGGCCCTTGGACAAGGCGCCGCAGGCATCGCGGGCCCGCTCGGCCAGGTGAACGGCCCGCAGGGCCCGGTCGATGCGATCGCCGGCATCGGGCACCTCGTACAGGTCGGCGAAGCATGCCAGGTTCTCGGTCACGCTCAGCCGCAGGTACAGGCCTGGCGATTCGGGCATAATCGCGATCCGGCGGCGGATCTCCACGCCGTTCTCGGGCGTGAGCGGGATCCCGGCCACGACCGCCGAGCCGGAGGTCGGCGCGATGAGAGTGCCAAGCGTCCGCACCGTCGTGGTCTTCCCGGCGCCGTTCGGGCCGAGGAAGCCGAACACCTCGCCGTAGCCGACCTCAAAACACACGTCTTCGAACGCGACCCGGTCGCCGAAGCGCTTGCCCAGATTATGGACAGACAGCGCCGGGGCGTCCCTGGCCGCGTCGGATGCCGCCACCCGTTCCGAGGTCACAAAGTGGCCCAGGGTGCGGGCTGCAGTCTTGTCCCGTCGAGGCGCCGCTGCAGGCGCCTCGACCGGAGTTGCAGCCGGCGGCTCAGCCGGGTCGGTGGGGCGCCGCAGTTTCCTGATGAGCCACCTGATCAGGTAGTACATCACTGGTACCGGAGGGCTGTGCCGGGCTGGATCCGGGTGGCGCGGCGCAGCGGCCAGCGGATGACGATTAGCGTGAGGGCGAGGACGCTGGCCAGGGTGATCAGCGGGATGACTGGCGGGAATTCCTGCGGAAGGCTGAGGGCGGCATCGTGGAGCAGGAGCGTCAGCAGCTCCTGGTAGATCAGCCAGCCGAGCAGGACTCCGAACGCCCAGCCGGCGACGGCCAGGATCATCGCCTCGGCGCTGAAGACCCGCCGGATGTGGCGGGCCCTGGCACCCAGGCAGCGCAGGATCCCGACCTCCCGGGTGCGCTCGATGACGCCCATGCTCAGGGCGCCGACCAGGCCCATGAGCATGATCGCCACCACTACCAGGCCCAGGAAGTCCACGACAGTGAGGATGGCGGTGTCGGCGGCGGTGATCTGCGCCTGGGTGACGTAGATCTCCGTCGTGCTGACTGGGTACCCGGCGGCGGCGAGCCGGCTGGCGGCGGCGGTGGTCGCCCGGTCGATGGCGGCGTGGGCGGTGCTGGCGGTGGCGAGCCAGATCGAATTCGCGGTGCCGGGCCCGCCGTCCAGGCGCTCCAGTACCGGCAGCGGGAAGTAGACGGTGTCGCCGTTATTGGTGGGGACGGTGTCGATCCCGATGACGCGGACCCTGGTGGGTCCCGCGGCCACGCTGAGGGTGAGGACTTGCCCGACGCCCGCGCGGGCGGTGCGGGCGAGGGCGGGGCCGAGCACCACCGGCGGGATGGCCGTGCGCGCGCCGGCGGCGGTGTCGGCGGTGGTGAACCAGTGGCCCGCGCTCAGCCGGTAGGAGTAGAGGGGATGCGCACCCAGGCCCCAGGCTACGTAGGTCTGCCCGTTGTACTGCACGGAACTGGTCTCGACGGGCTCGGCTGCGGTGATTCCGGGTGTGGCGGCGGCGACGGCGAGCGCCTGGCTGCCGAACGGCCGCGCGCCGCGGGCCGATGCCTCCCCGGCGCCGATGCTGAAGTGCAGCGTGCCGATGGTCTGGCTGATGACGGCGGTTACCGACTGGCCGAGGGCGAGGAAGGCGATCGCGAGCCCGGCCGCCAGGGCGACCTGCGCGATCGTGGCCGCGCTGCGGCGTTTTTGCCGCAGCGCGTTGCGGGCTCCCATCCGCACGCTGCCGGGCACCCGGGTTCCGGCCAGCGGGCCGCTGCGCGCGGCCAGGCGGTCGAGCCAGCCGGAGCCGTAACCGCCGGTGCCCGTGCCGGCGAGGGTTTCGGCCACGGGCCTGCGCAGCGCGCGGCGCAGCGCGGGCAGCGACGCGGCGACCGCCAGCGCCGGGCCGGCCACCAGGCTGGTCACGACCACCGGAACGGAGATGGCGAAGCCAAACGACACGTCGATGAGCTTCACGGCGAAGTAGCCGGCCAGCAGGTAGGCGATGGCGATGCCGAGAATGGTGCCGAGCACCGCGGCCGCCGCGCCGAGCATCGCCGCGGTGCGCACGGTGATGCCGGCGATCTGCCGGCGCCTGCCGCCGAGTGTCTTGAGGATGGCGATCTCGCTGGCTTGCTCGGCGATGAGGGTGTTCATCGTGGCGGCGATGAGGAACAAGGCTGACAGGACAGCCAGGATCGTGATGATGTACAGCAGCGCCATGATGTGGCCGAACCCGGACTGCCCCGGCCACTGGCCGGGGGCCCGGACGGCGGGCAGCGCGGTGATCGGGTCCGTTCCGGTCTGCGCGGTCAGATAGGCGCGCACCTCGGCGACCACCGCGGACTGCGCGGCCGCGGCGTCGTCGGTGAGCCGGAACCCCAGGTAGTTGTAACCACCGACGCCGCGCAGCGCCTGCACCGTGGCCGTCGGGGCGTAGAAGACCGGCGTGGTCGAGCCGTTCGCGCCCGGGGTCGCATAGAGGTTCAGGCCGGTACCGCTGACCCGCAGCCGCACCAGCCTGCCGCTGGCGGCCCGCACGCTGATCGTGCCGCCATCGGGGACGGCGTAGCCGGCGGCCCGGGCGTTGCCCGCGTCGGCCACGACCTCACCCGGCCCCGGCATCCGGCCGGTGAACAGGGCCACGGTATTGACCGGGGCGGTCGCCAGTGCGGTGCCGGCGAGCTCGACGTCCTGGGGGCCGGCGGCGGATGTCGCGGTGGTGGCGTAGCCCACGGCCGGGCTGACCGCGGCGACGCCCGGCAGGCGGCCCAGCGCGCGGAGCTGCGCCGGGCTCAGGTCAAGGGTGCTGGTGGATATCCCGACGTCATACAGGTGGCTGGCCGCGATCTGGCGGTTCATCGCCGCGTTCAGCAGGGCCGGCACGGCCAGGAAACCCAGGCTCGCGATCGCGATGCTCAGCGTGCACACGGTCAGCAGCGTGCGCGCGCGGTGCCGGGTCAGGTCAGCCCAGGCCTTGCGGCTCAGCGTGCTCATGGCCGCCGCCCGGTATCGCCGGTGATCAGTCCGTCGCGGACGGACACGATCCGGGACGCCAGCCCGGCGAGCGCCTGATCATGCGTGACGTACACCACCGTGGTCCCGTTCCCGTTCAGGCCCTTGAGCAGTTCGAACATGTCCTGGGCCATCGCCGTGTCGAGGTTGCCGGTGGGCTCGTCGCCGAGCAGGATCGGCGGCTGGCAGGCCATCGCCCGGGCGATCGCGACGCGCTGCTGCTCCCCGCCGGACAGCTCCAGCGGCAGCCGGTCACCGCGGTCGCCGAGCCCGACCGTGGCCAGATTGCGGCTCGCCACGGCCTTGCGCTCACGGGCCGGGCCGAGGCGGGCCAGGTCCAGCGGCAGCGTGGCGTTCTCCGCTGCGGTGAGCGTGGGCATCAGCTGGAAGAACTGGAAGATGATGCCGATGGTGCGGCCGCGCCAGACCGCCAGCTGGTCCTCGGTCATCTGGTCCAGGCGGCTGCCGTTGACCGTCACCGTGCCGACGGTGGGCCGGTCGATGCCGGCGATCAGGTTGATGATGGTGGTCTTGCCGCTGCCCGACGGGCCGGTGATCGCCACCATCTCGCCCGCGGCGATGGCTAGGTCCACGCCGTTCAGCGCGCGGAACGAGATCCGCCCGCTCCGGTAGGTCTTCTCGACTCCGGCCAGCTCGATGACGGCCGCGGTGCTGGTTAGCGTCTCTGCCCCGTTCTCAGCAGGCATTCGGGACTGGCCGGCGGGCGATTCTCGCCGGTCAGGGAGTGTGCGAGTTCTGCCGGTCATGATCTCCTCCTCGTGGTGATCGGAGTATGCGATTGGGCGCGTGGCGGGCATGGAGGGGGCGGCTGGCAGCGAATGCCCGGCGCTCCAGCCGGGCGTATCCAGGGCGGGTAGCGGCCAGCAGGATCCGCGCCGGCCGGCCGCCGCCGGCCAGTAGCTGGGTCAGCTCGTCTGGCTGCGCGTACCGTGCCAGCCACGGCGCGGTGAACCGCAGGCGGGACCACGGGGCTTTCCGCTGGATCTGCTTCTCGCACCACCGGTAGGCCTCGGCGGGCAGGTAGCGCCGCATGGCCGGGAGGATCTGCTGTTCTTCGTCGGTGATGTGCTCATCGAGCATGTCGCGCAGGCCGGCGACCGATGCGTGCAGCTCAGCGTGGGTGCGCGGTTGCGCGCGGAAGGACGCCAGGGCCTGGCTGGCCCGGCCGACCGCGGCCTCGATCGCCCGGTGGTCATCGGTCAGCGGGGCCAGGTCAACGGCCTGCCCGGCGGTGGCGGCGATCACCGGCCACAGAACCTGGTCCTCGTTCTGGTGGTGGGCGCGGATCTCGGCGAGCAGCGCCGCGGTGTAGCGGCAGATGGCGCGTGCCTGCGAGGGCGGTGCGCCCCGGCCGGCGATCTGGGCCAGGCAGGCGGCGAGCCGTCGCAGGTCCTGGCGTATCGCCCGGTGGACCACCACCATCGAGGTGGGGTCCGGCTCAGGCTGCGCCGCGGTCTTCATCCGGAGCGGGAATGGCCGTGTGCTTGTCACATCCCCAGCCTGGGCCGGGGACCTGGTGGCAGACTTGCCGCGAACTTGCGGCAGACTGGCGGGCACTGCGACGCTGAAGGTAGTTCCCTCTGTCAGCGAGGTTCCCGTGATCAGGGTCAGGGTGCTCGGGCCGCTGGAGGTGACTGTCGACGGGGTTCTTGCCAGCGTCGGCGGGCCGAGGCAGCGGTGCGTGCTGGCCCGGCTGATCGCCGGGCACGGCCAGGTGGTCTCCGCCGACCGGCTGATCGAGGATCTGTATGCCGATGAGGCGCCGGCCAGAGCGCTCGCCGCGGTGCAGTCGTACGTCTCGCACCTGCGCCGTGCGCTGCAGCCGGGCCGTGCGGCCTGGGACCGCGCGGGCGTCCTGGCCGCCTCCCCGCCCGGCTACGTGCTGCGGCTCGGCCATGACATGGTTGATGCCTGGGCTTTCGAGAACGAGGTGCACCAGGCCGCTGGGCAGGATGACCCCGCGGTCGTGCACTCGCGGCTTTCGCCGGCGCTGGCGTCCTGGCGCGGTCCGGCCTTCCAGGAGTTCGGCGGCCTGCCATGGGCAGATCTCGAGGCGTCCCGGCTGGACGAACTGCGCCTGACGGCCATAGAAATGCGCGCGGACGCGGCGCTGCGGCTAGGCGCCGCGGCGCAGATGGTCCCGGACCTGGACCAGCTGACCGCCGAGCACCCGCTGCGGGAGGAGGCTTGGCGGCTGCTCGCACTGGCGCTGTACCAATCCGGGCGGCAAGGCGACGCGCTCGCCGCGCTGCGCCGGGCGCGCGCCCGGCTAGCTGAAGAACTCGGCGTCGACCCCGGGCCGGCGCTGCGCGAGCTAGAAGACGGCATTCTCGCCCAGGCAGCGCACCTGTCCGCCCCCGCGCCTAGCCCGCCGCGGGCGCATGCGGTGGCCGTCCCTGCGCAAGCGGGCAGCGATCGGACGCTGGCAGCTACGCCACCGTTTGTCGGCAGGGACGCCGAGCTAGGCCAGGCCCTGGATGCGGCCGCAGATGCAGCTGCCGGACGGCTGCGGGTCGTGCTGGTGACCGGCGACGCAGGCGCAGGCAAGACCGCGCTGGCAGGCCAGGTCAGCCAGCGCGCGGCCGCCGAGGGCTGGACGGTGACCACCGGGCGATGCCCCGAGCACGAGGGCGCCCCGGCGGGCTGGGCCTGGGCCCAGGCCCTCCGGCAGCTGGCCGCTACCGCTGCGCCGGCCGAGCCGCAGCCGCTGGCCACGCTGCTGACCGACACTCCGGTGCGGGACGGCGACGTGACTGCGGCCCGGTTCCGGCTACACCGCGCCGTTGCTGGCTACCTGGACGAGGTCAGCTGCGCCGCGCCGCTGCTGGTGGTGCTCGACGACCTGCACCGGGCCGACGGCGAGACGCTGGCCATCCTCACCGACCTCACCGCCGACCTGGCCGCGGCCAGGATTCTCGTGCTGGCCACCTACCGGCCCGCCGAGCCAAGCGAGCAGCTATCCGGCTGCCTGGCGGCGCTGGCCGCCCGCGAGCCGGTCCGGGTAAACCTGGGCGGGCTGGACGCCGCGGCGGCGGGCGAGCTGATACAGGCAACCTGCACCCGCCCCGTCGATGAGCAAACCGCGCGGGTCATCGCCGAGCGCACCGGCGGCAACCCGTTCTTCATCCGGGAAACCGCCCGGCTGCTCGACTCCGAAGGCGCACTGGCCGCCACCACCGAGGTAGCCGCCGGAGTCCGCGAGGTCCTACAGCGCCGGATCGCCAGGCTCCCGGCCACCGCCCAGACCACCCTGCGGCAAGCCTCAGTGATCGGCATGGAAATAGACGTCGATGTGCTCGGCGACGTCGCCGGCACCGAGGAGCAGGTGCTGCTGGACGCCATCGAGGCCGGGCTGCTCACCGGGCTGATCACCGAACCGGGCGCGGGCCGGATCCGGTTCGCCCACGCCCTGGTCCGCGACACCCTCTACCACGGCCTGTCCCGGCTGCGCCGCTCCCGCCTGCACGCCCGGGCCGGCGAGGCCATCGAGCGGCACAGCCCCGGCGAGGTGGCGGCCCTGGCCTACCAATTCGCCGAGGCGGGCACCGACCCGATCAAAACGGCCCGGTACTGCCACCTAGCCGCCGCCCAGGCCGAGCAGCGCTTCGCCTACCACGAGGCCGCCCGGCTGTGGGAGCAGGCCCTGGCCTGCCTGGACCAGGCCGGCGACCCCCCGGTCCGGGACCGGCTGGAGATGATGCTGGGCCTGGTCGGGGCGCTCGCCCACACCGACGAGCTGGCCCTCGCCCGCTCCTACCGGCGAGATGCCGTCCGGGCCGCGCTGCCGCTCCAGGACCCGCGCCTGCTCGCCCAGGTGATCACCTCATCTGACGCGCCCCGGGCGTGGTACCCAGCCGAGTACCTCGTGACCGATGATGACCTGGTCGACACGGTCGAGCAGACACTGGCGCGTCTGTCGCCTGGCGACGAGCCGCTGCGCTGCCGCCTGCTCACCACGCTGGCCTTCGAGCTGGACGGCGCCGAGTCCGAGCGCGGCTACCAGGCCTCGGCCCAGGCGGTGGAGATGGCCCGGCGCCTCGGCGACCCCGGCGTGCTGACGATGGCTATCAACGCACGCGTCTTCCAGAGCTTCCGGCAGGACGGGCTGGCTGAGCGCCGGAGCCTAGGAGCCGAACTGCTCGCCTTGCCGGGCAAGCCCGTCATCGCCGAGGTGCTCGCTCACCTGATACTCGTGGGGGCCAACTGCGGCTGCGCCGATTTCGACACGGCAGACATCCACGCGGGCGAGGCCATGCGCATCGCTGATCGTTACGACCTGTTGCTGGCCGCACCAATCAGGTTCTACCGGGCGCTGCGGACAGCGCTGCACGGCGACCTGCCCGCCGCCGACGACCTCTACCGGCAGGCCGCCGCTCAGATGGACAGCCCCGGGACATGGCACCTCGGGGCATTCACGAGCATCATCGGACGGTTCTGCCTGCACGTCATGCAGGGCCGGGCGGCGGAAAGCGCCAACGATCTGGAGCATGTCTACCGCCACCCGCTCGTATCTCCGCTGGTGGCGGAGCCGTATGCGCTCGCGCTCGCTGCATCCGGCCGGATCGCCGAGGCCCGCACTACGGCGGGCAGGCCCCGCCCGATCCGCCGAGACATGTTCTGGCTGTTCGGAACCGCCATCCGGGGCCTGCTGGCCATCGCTCTCAAGGACCGCGAGCGTGCCGAATCCGCCTACCAGGCGCTCCTGCCCTTCGCCGCCCGGCCGGCCGGGGCCGAGATCGGAGTGATGAGCCTCTGGCCCGCCGCTCAGATCCTCGGAGATCTTGCCAGCTACCTCCGCCTCCCCGGCGCAGAGGCCCACTACCGGCACGCGCTGGCGATAGGCCAGCGGACACGAGTGAAGTTGTGGCGCGAAGCCGCCATGAGGCGCCTGAATTAGTCGGCGCGCAGAATACCCAGATCTGAACAATTGCTGACACGATCGGTATCCAGGCGTCATCCGCGCATTAGGCGGGACTGCGCGCGGTTATCACGAGCCCAGGACGTCGTTGATTGCGTAGCAGTCCCCGCCACAGTCCAGGGGGACAGTCGGCCGGGCCGTATTTTTATACATCGGCCCCGACGTCGGGAACTCACTATTCTGCCGCCGATCGCATGGTCCGCGCTGACGGGGCGTTCGGCCTGAGCTATCGGTTCGGCTCAGCCAATCTCTGCCTGCGTGCTGGCGGGGCGCAGACCGATCAGGGCCATGGCCGCGGCGAGGCAGATCCCACCGGCAAGTACTGGCGTCTCCGCTACATCCCAGCCGGAGGGTGCAAGCCGCTGCCGTACCAGCCGCTCAGCCAGGTACCCGGCCACCATCGTGGCGCCCAGGCCGCCCAGCGGCCGCTGACCCGGCTTCGGCGCCCGCGCAGGCAGGCCCGGCCGTGCCGGAGAATCCGTACGGCGGGACGCCGGGCAGCGGCGTGCAGTTCCCGCCGTACTACCAGCCGACACCGTCGGTGCGCAGCCGGAACAACTACTTCCCCGGCAGCGAGACCGTCGGGACGGACGAGATGCGGATCTCGTTCGTCGGCAGTTGCCCGTTCCCGCCCCGCCGCGACCAGGCCGGCACGTGCATCATGGTGGAACTGGGCAACGGCGACCGGTTCTTCTTCGACTTCGGCCCGGGCTGTGTCAAGAACATCCTGGCCATGGGCGTGCCGGTGCCGGAGATCAACGACATCTTCCTGACCCACCTGCACGTGGACCACTACCACGACCTGTCCTACCTGCTGCCGTTCTCGGCGTGGGCAGGCCGGTGGAAGCAGCCGCTGCGGGTCACCGGGCCCTCCGGGCGCACGCCGGACCTCGGCACCAAGGGCATGGTCGCCGGCATGAAGCAGATGCTCAAGTGGCACCTGGAAGCCTTCGACGCCTGCCCCATCGGGGACGGCTACGAGGTGCAGGTCAACGAGTTCGACTGGAAGGACGAGAACGGCGTCTGCTACGACCACAACGGCGTCACGATCCGGCACTGGCGGCGCTCGCACGCCAAGGACGGCGCGTCGGCCTACCGGCTGGACTGGAACGGCCTGTCGTTCGTGTGGACCGGCGACGGCAGGCCGGACGAGCTGACGGCCAAGTACGCCCAGGGCGCCGACGTCTTCGTCACCGAAAGCCAGCCCGACCTGGCGCGCCTGAACCTGTACAAGTACGGGCTGCCCGAATTCCTCTACAACTACACCATCGACATCCACCACACATCGACGTACGCCGCGGGCTACCTCATGAAACAGGTCAACCCGCGGTGCGGTATGGTCACCCACATCGCGTTCGACAATGACACGCTCAACGAGACCAGCGCCGACGTCCGCGCCCACTGGGACGGCCTGTTCCTGTACGGCGCCCCGGACGTGGTGGTGGTCAACGTGACCAAGGACGCGATCTGGCACCGGGAAGCCGCCCTGCCCGGATTCGCCGGCCAGTCCCTGCCCAACCCCGCCATCCTCTTCGGTGACCCGCTGCCGGTCGCTACCGGCAAGGGCACCGTCCCGCAGCCCAAATTGCCGCGCGAGCAGCAGCAGGAGCAACTAACCCGCGACCTCGAGATTGACCCGAAGAAATACTATCCGCCGGACGTCTACCGCGAGCCGCTCACCAAGCTCGAAGACCCGCAGGAGGTCGACCTCCTGCAGATGGCGAAGGTCATGGGATTTGACCTGAGCAAGCTCATCAAATAGCCGCGCAGTCCCCGGTGTCCCGCCGCGGCGGGACACCGGCGCCGTAGTGCGATTCTCTCCGCCCGGCGCCCTTTAAGAGAAACTTCAGGCAATGGACATCGCATATGACAACGGCCAGGCCGTCCCGGTAACGATCCTGACCGGTTTCCTCGGGGCGGGAAAGACGACGCTGCTGAACCGCATCCTGACCGGCGATCACGGCCTGCGCGCGGGGGTCCTGGTCAACGACTTCGGCTCGGTCAACATCGACGCCGAGCTCGTCGTCGGGGTGGACGGCAACATGATCAGCCTGGCCAACGGCTGCGTCTGCTGCCAGATCCGCGACGACCTCACCGAGGCCGTCAACGGCCTGCTCGCCCGCTCGCAGGCTGTCGAATACATCCTGCTCGAAGCCAGCGGCATCGCCGATCCCGGCGGGATCTTCATGACCTTCACCGATCCCGGCCTGCGGGACCGGATCAGGCTGGACAGCCTCACCTGCGTGGTGGACGCCGACCAGGTCTTCGCCCACCCCGAGTACCCGCCCCTGCTCGACCTCAAGCTCCGCCAGGTCGGATTCGCCGACATGCTGATCCTGAACAAGATCAGCCTGGCCGGCCCCGCCCAAGTCGAGAAAGTCCGCGCCTGGCTCGACGCCCACTTCAGCCGCCTTCGCATCGTCGAGACCAACTACTGCCAGGTGCCCTACCAGATCCTGCTGAGTGCCGGGCGCTTCGATCCCGCCCGAGCAGGCCCTGGCACCGGCCCGGCCTGCCGCGACGGCTGCCGCGGGCACGGCCAAGAGCACCGCCACTCGGAGGTATTCAGCACCTGGAGCTACCAGACCGACCAGCCGCTGGCACTCGAAGCGTTGCGGGAAACCATGCGTAAGCTGCCGGGGACCGTTTACCGGGCCAAAGGGATCGTCTACACCACCGACGCACCACACCGGCGCGCGGTGCTGCAGGTAGTCGGCAGGCGCGTAGACATCTCCATCCAAGACGAATGGGGCCAGCGCACACCCCGCACCCAGATCGTAGCCATCGGTGCACCCGGCGCCATCGACGCAAGCCTGCTAGAAAAAACGCTCGCCTCCTGCATCTCACCCACAGCCGCCGGCACGTGATCACCGAACTCATAAATCAACCCGGCCGCGAGCGGCCGTGACTTGCGCAGAACTGGCAGATCTGCGCCCATCAAGGGCGGTGCCGTCAGGCGCCGGTCGCCCACGCAGATCGGCGGGTAAGTGCGCGTTCTCCGGAACTTCTCGATCACCCAGTGTGATGCGGCCTGTACGTTGGCGGGTATCCGGCCGGTCGCGGACGGTCACGGTCAGCTCTGAACGGCAGGGCGCACGTCCCGGCGGCGTGCGTGCCTTTATTTAGGATCGTCCTGGGCGCCTGTGACCAGGCACAACAGCTGCGGCTGATCCGGGCGGCGGGACCGGTCAGGGCTCATAACTGAGACCGCCAAATGAGACCAGAGGAGCACGGCGCACCCGCCTGCCGACGGTTAAGAGCGGCATTCTTGCAGGTCAGCAGCGGTGGAGGTGGGATTTGAACCCACGGAAGGGTTGCCCCTTCACACGCTTTCGAGGCGTGCGCCCTCGGCCACTAGGCGACTCCACCGCCGCCGAGCCTACCTGACGGGCGGGCGTGGCCAGCGGCAGAAGCCGGCCACTGCTGAGCCGGGCCGCCCGGCCTAGCGCCGCCGGGCGAAGAACTCGCGCAGCAGGTCTGCGCACTCCTCCTCCAGCACGCCGCCGATCACCTCCACGTGAGGGGCGAGCCTGCGGTCGCGCAGCACGTCCCACAGCGAGCCAGCGGCTCCCGCCTTGGGGTCGGCGGCCCCGTAGACCAGCCGGTCCACCCGGGCGGCGGCCACGGCTCCCGCGCACATCGTGCACGGCTCGAGCGTGACGACCAGCGTGTATCCGTCCAGCCGCCACCCGCCGCGAGCCTGCGCGGCCTGGCGGAGGGCCACGATCTCGGCGTGCGCGGTGGGATCGCGGTCAGCCTCCTGGCGGTTATGCCCCGCCCCGGCCACCGTGCCCGCGCCGTCCAGGACGACGGCGCCGACGGGCACCTCCCCGCCCGCGGACGAGCGAACCGCCTGGTCCAGCGCCAGGCGCATGGCCGGCTCGAACGACGAGACGTAGCCAGAGATCACGGGCCGAGCACGCTGTCGAGCGCACGCTCCAGGGCGTGCCCGAACCCGATCCTTCGCGCGATGATCTCCAGGACCTCGTAAGGGAACAAGTCCAGGTCACCGGAGAGCGCGCCCAGTTCCATCTCGTCGATGCCCAGGTCGGCGAAGATGGAGAGGTCTCCGGCCGGGAGCACCTGGTCGAGGTCGTCGTCATCGTCGGGGACCGGGATATCCAGGTGGTTGAGTACCTGGCGGGCCAGCGGCCAGTCGACCGAGGCGGTGAGGTCAGAAAGGAAAACGGAAGCCTGGCTGCCGATGACGCGGAGGGCGACAAAGAAATCGTCTCCGACCGCGGCCAGGCCAATGGTGCCGCCAATGCTCGGCTGCTGGCGCAGGGCGTGGATAAGGCCCTCCAGGTTCTCCGCGAGAGCCACGGGCAGCAGCTCGGCCTCCCAGGCGTCGTCTTCCCGGTAGACGACCACGGAGAAATCGGCACTGGTCACATCGGTCATCGTCACCCCAACGGCGCGGCTCCCAGGAGGGAATCGTGTCAGATTCCCGCAGGCTGCGCTGCTTGATCGCTGGCTCGCGAGGCCCGGCTGGGATCTGGCCCGGTGGGCGGTGACACGCGGAGACCACAGCAGCACCGATCGTAGCCAGACCGGCCGGTCGGCCTGCCCGTCACGGCACCTGCCTCGATGCCGCCCCAGCCGGGCTCGATCGGCGTGGGACCACCCGGGCCGGCCACCGGTCCGTTATGGCAGGCCTCGACGTTGATCTTCATGGGCTGCCCGATTGCCCTGGGCTATGCTGGGGAATAACCGCTGGGGTGGCTGCCGCACGCACCGCGAATGACCTGCACGGAGTGCGCGCTGGGAGGTGTTCAGATGCTGGGAAAGATCATCAGGTGGGCGCTGCTTCTCTTTGTTGTGTTCTACCTCGTGACTGATCCCACCGGAGCTGCCGGTCTCGTTCATGGCGCCATTGATGGTCTGCGCACGGTCGCTACCTCACTGGCCTCGTTCGTTAACTCCCTCTGAGGCGATGAGGCTGAGTCATGAGGCTGCCAACCCGCGTGGGGACCGGCCCGGCGGCCGTCAACCGGTACCTCCTGCCGAACGAGCAGCAGGTGATCACCGTCCGCCGGCACCCGGCCGTCCTGATCGGCCCGAGCCTCCTGACCCTCGGAGGCCTGCTGGTCGCGGCCGTGGTCAGCGCGACGGTGCTGCAGGGCGAGGACGGGGTGATCGCCTTCGTGTGGCTGGCGTGGCTCGTGCTGTTCCTGTGGCTGGTCTGGAAGGCCATCAACTGGGCGGTTGACTTCTTCGTGGTCACGTCATCCCGGATCCTGCTCACCTCCGGGGTGTTCACCAGGAACGTGGCGATGATGCCGCTGACCAAGGTGACCGACATGAGCTTCCGGCGCACGGTTCCCGGCCAGCTGTTCGGCTACGGCGAGTTCATCGTGGAGTCCGCGGGCCAGGACCAGGCGCTGAGCAAAATCGACCATATTCCGTACCCGGAGCAGCTTTACCTGGAGGTTTGTGGGATGCTCTTCGGGAGTAACGACGACCAGGCCGAGGCCGAGCCGGACGCGACCGACGACTAAGCCCGCCACGTTGTCCCCTTCCCCGGGGTTCCTGCGGCCGGACGATCTCCAGGCGAAACGTCCGGCCGCAGGAGCCTGCCCGGACCTGGCCCCGATCACACCGTGACCAGCAGGATGCCTGCGGCCGCCAGGACCAGGCCGGCCCGCCGGGCCCAGCGCATCTGCTCACCGAGGACCACGCGCGCCAGCAGCACCGTCACCCCCGGGTAGAGCGAGGTCAGCACGACCGCGAGAGCGAACAGGCCCGCGCGGGTGGCGAGCACGTAGCAGACGTTGGCGCTGGCGTCGAGCAGCCCCGCGCCGAGCGCGGTGCCGAACAGGCGGCCGTCCGGCCGCCACCGCACCGGACCGGTGCGGGTCGCGGCCGCGGCGGCCAGCACGATCAGCGTTCCGGAGAGCCGGGCCACGGCCACCGGCCAGAGCGCGCCGGACTCTCCTCCGTTGCGGATGAACAGGAAGAACATCCCGAACGCCAGGCCTGCGACCAGCCCGTAGCCGACGCCGCGGGCCGCGCCGTGCTCCCGCTGCCCGCCCTTCTGCCCCCCCGTCCCCCGGCCAGCCGTCACGCCGCGGGAAGGAGCCGCGGGCTCCGGCGCCGCCTGGCCGCCGCCGGAGCTGACCAGCACGATCGCCGCGACGCACAGCAGCGCGCCCGCATAGACGCGGGAGCCCAGCCGCTCGCCCTCGGCTAGTGCCGCCGCGACCGGGACCACCGTGGAGACGAGCGCGGACAGCGGCGCGACGGTGCTCATCGGGCCGGCGGCGAGCCCGGCGTAGAAGAACATGAAGCCCACGCCGCCCGCGGCGCCCGCAGCGATTCCCCAGGCGACGCCCGCCGTCCGCGGCGCCCCGCCGGCCAGCAGCGCCGCGCCCCCGGTGATGACCACTCCCGCGGTGCTGGAGACCAGGAGCACCGAGAGCACGTGAGCGTGCCGCGTCGCCATGCCGCCCAGGAAGTCCGCGCTCCCGTAGAGTAGCGCCGCGCCCAGCGCGAAGACGGTGACCATGAGTTCAGCCTCGCTACACGTTCGGAGTCACGCGCCCGGAGCTCGCCCGGCGCCGAAGCCCGGCCGCGCTCACCCGGAGCCCGGTTCCCGTCACGCGTCCGGCTCGCTGCGCCCCGAGACCCCCGTTGCGCGTCCGGAGCCCGGCCTCGCCATGCGCCCGGAACCCGGCCTGGCCCGTGGCTCGGTCGGAATAATGCTATTACTAGTTCAGTATACCGACCGAGCCAGGCTGACCGCTGGAGGGGCCGATCACGATGCAGGAGCCGACCAACCTCGCCGCCGCGCTCGCCCGCATCCTGCAATCGCTGCGGGCCGAGCGCGGCTGGTCCCTGGATCAGCTCGCTCTCAGGTCCGGCGTGAGTAAGGGCGTGCTCGTGGCGCTGGAGCAGGGCCGGTCCAACCCGAATCTGGCCACCCTGGCCCGCATCGGCGACGCGTTCGGGGTGCCGGTCACCCGCCTGGTCGACGTGCCGGACGAGCCCCCCGTGCGGATCACGGGCCCGGACCGAGCCAGGGTCCTCTGGCGCGGCCCGGCGGGCGGAACCGGCACGATCATCGGGGCGACCGAGCCTCCCTGGGCCGTCGAACTCTGGCGCTGGGCGCTGCAGCCGGGCGAGCGGTTCGGGGGCGACGCGCACGCGCCAGCCAGCAAGGAGATGGTCTGGGTCGAGTCTGGCACGGTCACGCTGACCGTGGCGGGCCGCGACCATCGGGTGGGCCCGGGCGACTGCGCCAGGTTTCCCGGCGGCCTGCCGCACTCCTACGCTAACGAGGACGTCGGCCCGGCGCTGATGACGATGATCGTCGTTGTCCCCCCGGCTACGCCCTAACGGGCAGATCGGCTCGCCGGGTAGGACAAGCTGATCTTTGAGCCGTCTGGCCGGCGAACTCGGCGGCATGCCGGGCGGACTGGTCACGTTCCCGGCTAGCCTGGGCTTAGACCCGATCCCTGGACCAGGGGTTGACCATGGCCGGCGAAAATGTTTTGAGTTAGTCATGACCGAGAGCGAGAGCTGGGCTGCCGACGCGCGGGTGGGCGTGCCGATGTTTCAGGTCATCGCCAAGCAGGTGAGCCAGCACAAGCACCGGCCGCGGACCGTCCGCCAGATCATCGACCAGCAGTGGCTGGACGAGGAGTCGAAACAGCAACTGCGCGAGATCTTCCAGGTGACCGACGCCGACCTGGTCAGGCAGGAGCGCGAGGCAGCGGAAGAGGCGCGGCGCAGGACGCGCGAGCGCTACGCCCCGGTGCCGGCTGGGCCGTGCGGCTGTGATGCTCAGCCCGTCGTGCACTCGTCGGGGCGCATCGACTGCGGAAACTGCGGCGCCGAGTGGACCGCGGCCGAGGTGCGCCAGGTCATCGACACCCAGTGGCTGGACGAGGAGTCGAAACAGCAACTGCGCGAGACGTTCCGCGTGACCGACGAGGACCTGTCCGCGCTGGAGCGCTCCGAAAGCCCAGCCGACCGCCCAGCGGACGAGCCGGATAGCGAGGACGACGCGAGCGAGGACGACGCGAGCGAGGACGACGCGAGCGACGCCGCGTAACCCGCCGCCGACCCAGACCGACGCAGCGGCTAGAGGTCGTTCTTGTAGATCTGGCCGTCTTTCATGATGAGCTTCAGCGAGCGGTGCGGGGTCGTGAGCACGCGGATGTCTTCCAGGGGGTTGCCGTCCACCACCAGGAGGTCGGCCAGCGCGCCCGGCGCCACCACGCCCACGTCGCCGACGAGCCTCAGCAGCTGCGCCGCGGTGGTCGTGGCCGACCTGATGAGGTCGGCCGGGGGCTGAACCTCAGCGCGGATGATGAATTCCCGGAGCTGCTGATCGTGCATGTCGGCGAACAGGTCCGTGCCGTAGACGATGGGGAGGCCGGCCGCGTGCGCCATCTCCAGCGCACCGATCGCCCCGTCGATCACTTCTTCCAGCTTGGCGGCGATATCGGCCGGCAATTGGCCGTCGCGGGACTTGGCGGCCAGGGTCTGGTACGTGACGATCGTCGGGACGTAAAAGGCGCCGTACTCCTTGAACAGCGGGATGCTGCTGGAGTCCATCAGGTTCCCGTGCTCGATGCTGCGGACTCCGCATTCCAGGCCGCGGTTGATCGCCCTCGACGTGTACGCGTGACCGGCGACGTAGATGTTGGCGGCGGTGGCCTCCTCCACGATCGCGCGCAGTTCCTCGAGGGAGAACTGGGTGGAGTCCACCCGGTCGCTGGGAGAATCGACCGCGCCGCTGAGGTAGACCTTGATGTGGTGCGCGCCGCGGCGCACCTCTTCGCGGACGGCCCGCCGGACCTCGGGCACCCCGTCGCAGATGACCCCGATGGCCGGGGAATAGTAGTTGTCGTCGTAGACCCGGCGGCTGGGAGCCCGCCAGTCACCTGCCCCGCCGGTCTGGGAGAGCTGCTTGCCCCCGAAGCGGATGCGCGGCCCGGTGAAGTACCCGTCCTCCACGGCCTTGGCCAGCCCGAAGTCGCCGCCGCCGACGTCCCGGATGGTCGTGAATCCCCGGGCGAGCATGCCCTCCAGCGCGCGGCCGGCCCTGGCCGCCACGTAGCTGGGCGGCCACTCGGCCATGGCAAACGGGTCCGTGTCGACGACCGCGGGATGAGTGTGCGCGTCGATCAGGCCCGGCATGACCGTCCGGCCCCCGACGTCGACGACCACGGCCTCGTCCGGGCCGGTCAGGCCGGGGCCGACGTCAGCGATCCGGCTGCCGTCGACCACCACCGACTGCCCCTCGGCCAGCTCCCCCAGGCCGGGGTCGAGGACCGACGCGTTACGCAGGATCGTCACGCCCATGACGGACCGGTGCCGGGCGCCGGGTCAGCGGCGCGCGTACCGTTTGGCAGGCAGAACCGCCCCGATGATCCACAAGATCGGGAAGATGAAGCCGATGAGGCCGAGCACCCAGTGACCCTTGCGGAAGGAGAGTACCGCGAAGACGATCAGCAGGACAAAATAGATGATGCCCAGAAGCATCCAGCCAAACCCTGACATGCGTGCCCCTCTGTCTGGTCATACCCGACCCAGAATCCGCCGCGCTCCGTGCGCGATCCGAGCACCATTTCACCCTGGCACCGGGGCGGCGTCCATCCCCCCGGCCGGGTGATAGCGGCCGGCGGGCGGGATGCCACCCTGATGGCCATGAAGGACACTGCACGGTGGCCGGTCGGAGATGGCGGTGACGAGGCTGGCGTCAACGACTCCGCCGGCCGGCTGGCCGCCTACAACGCCAGAACCCAGACCCCGCTCGACCTGCTCGCGCTGGCCACGCTGTGGATCGCCGTGGTCCCGCCCAGCTACTTCGGTACCACCGACGAAGTGCGGGACATCGTGCTGGCCGCCCGGGTCTGCCTATCGGCCGTCTACGGGATCGACCTGGTCATCCGCAGCGTGCTGGCCGGGGGCCGCGCTCACTACGCGCTCCGCCATCCGCTGAGAGTCGTCACCGTGGTCTTCCCGCCCACGCGCGTGATCTTCAGTCTCCGGCTGTTTCACGCGATGTTCCGGCGCGGAAACCTCAGCCAGTTCCTGCTGGCCGCGGGCGTGCTGGTCCTCAACGGCGCGGTCATCGTGTACCTGTTCGAGCGGCACGCGCCTCACTCCAACATCCACACCCTGGGAGAAGCCGTATGGTGGGCGGCGGCGACGGTCACCACCGTCGGCTACGGCGACTACACGCCGGTCACCGCGTATGGGCGGATCACCGCCTGCTTCATCATGGGCATCGGCCTGCTCACGCTGGCGGTGATCACGGCTCAGGTGGCGTCGAGCTTCGTCGTCCAGGGAGCCGCCCGGGCCCGAGCCGACCGGGAGGAGGCGGAGCCGACCGCCCCCGAGGTGACGCTGGCCGAGCTCGACCAGCGGCTGGCCCGGATCGAGGCACTGCTCACGAACCGCGGGTACGGTCCGCCGTAGCGCGGGCGGCGGCGGCCTGCGTGGCGGCCACCGCGCCGGCCGCCCGCCCGGACAGGTCGCCGGCCAGGCGGCCCAGGGCCACGTTGATGTCCACCAGGGCGGCGGCGCTGCGGGCCGAGGCCTCCGCCAGGTGAGCCGCGGTCACGGTGTCGCCGCGCAGGTTGGGGTTGCCTCCGGCGGCGACGTCAGCGGCCAGCCGCGGCCACCTGCGCGGCGATCCCGGCGATCTCCAGCGGTACCTCGGCCGCGCCGCGCAGGGCAGTCTCGATCCGCCGACGCCGCTCGTCGCCGTCGCGGGGCAGCCGGTAGGCGTCGAGCACCGCCCCGTAGGCGGCCGCGTCCTGGTCGGCGAGCCCGGCCGCCCGCTCGCGCAGCTGGTCAGCCTGGCCCGCAACGTCCGCGGCGTCCGGGAGCTGCGCGCCGGAGAACCGGGCCGCCATGGCGACCAGCCCGGCGGCCAGCGCGCAGGTCACGGCGGCCGCGCCGCCCCCTCCGGGGGCAGGCGCCCGGGCGGCGAGCAGGTCCAGGAACTCCCGCACTGGCTGGTCCAGGAACGAGGCTGGCGGCCGGGCGGGTCGTGGAGGACTGGCCGGCGTCTCGTTCAGGACAGTCCCAGGATCTGCCCGTCGGGGTCCAGGTCGATGCGCGCGGCGGCGGGGCTGGAACCCAGCCCGGGCATGGTCCGGATCTCGCCGCAGATCGGGTAGACGAACCCGGCCCCCGCCGAGGCGCGCACTTCCCGGACCGGGAGGGTCCATCCGGTCGGCGCGCCCTTCAGCGCCGGATCGGAGGAGATGGACAGGTGCGTCTTGGCGATGCAGACCGGCAGCCGCCCGAACCCGGCCCGCTCGTAGGTGTCGAGCTGCTTGGCGGCCTGCGCGGAGTAGTCCACGTCGGCCGCGCCGTACACCCGGGTGGCCACGGTCTCGATCTTCTCGCGCAGGCTCGCCGAGTCCGGGTAGAGCAGCCGGAACTGCGACGGCTGCCCGGCTGCCTCGGCCACGGCCGTAGCCAGCTCGGCGGCACCGCGGCCGCCGTCGGCGAAGTGCGTGCACACCGCCGACCGGGCGCCCAGCTCGGCCGCGACGTCCCGGATGGCCTGGTGCTCGCTGGCGTGGTCGGTGGGGAACGCGTTGATGGCGACCACCGCGGGCACCCCGTGCAGCCGGATGTTGGCGACCTGCTTGCGCAGGTTGGCCGCCCCGGCCACCACGTCGTCGGGGTTCTCCCGGAGCAGGTCCTCCGGCAGCGGCTTCCCGGCGACGATCTTGTACTTTCCCGAGTGAGCCTTGAGCGCCCGGACCGTGGCCACGATCACCGCGGCGTCCGGGACCAGGCCCGAGGTGCGGCACTTGATGTTGAAGAACCGCTCGGCCCCCATGTCCGCGCCGAACCCCGCCTCGGTCACCAGGTAGTCGCCCGCGTGGATGCCGATCAGGTCGGCGATGACCGAGGAGTTGCCGGTGGCGATGTTCCCGAACGGCCCGGCGTGCACCAGGACCGGGGTGTTCTCCAGGGTCTGCAGCAGGTTCGGCTTGACCGCGTCGCGGAGCATGACGGCCATCGACCCGGCGGCGCTCGAGCTGCTCGGCGGTGACCGGCGTCCCGTCCCGCGTGTAGCCGATCACGATCCGGCCCAGCCGCTCCCGCATGTCCGACAGCGACCGGGCCAGCGCCAGCGTGGCCATGACCTCGGAGGCGGCCGTGATGTCGAATCCGGTCTGCCGCGGCACCCCGTCCCCGCGCCCGCCCAGCCCGACGATGATGTTGCGCAGGGCCCGGTCGTTGACGTCGAGGACCCGGCGCCAGGTGATGTTGTGGACGTCGATGCCGAGCGGGTTGCCCTGGTACAGGTGGTTGTCGATCATCGCGGACAGCAGGTTGTGGGCCGCGGTCACGGCGTGCATGTCCCCGGTCAGGTGCAGGTTGAGCACCTCCATGGGCACGACCTGGCTGTACCCGCCGCCCGCCGCCCCGCCCTTGATCCCGAACGTGGGCCCCATCGAGGGCTGCCGGATCGCCACCGTGGCCCGCTGGCCGATGTGCCGGAAGCCCTGCCCCAGCCCGACCGTGGTGGTGGTCTTGCCCTCGCCCAGCGGCGTCGGGGTGATCGCCGAAACCACGACGTATTTCGCGCGCGGCCGGTCCGCCAGTTCCTCGATCGCCGCCAGCTTGATCTTCATCACCTGCTCGCCGTACGGCTCCAGCAGGTGGATGGGGATTCCCATCTCGTCGGCTATATCCTCTAGCGGCTTGAGCGCTGCGCCTCGAGCTATCTCCAGGTCGCTCGGGAAGGACATGACGCCTCCGGCAGGTCGGCCGGGCAGTTCCGTCACCGTTGACGGCCCGGCTCATTGCTGAGTCTGCAACCTCATCGCTGAGCCTGCAACAAAGACGCCAGTCCTGTCACTGGGCGCAGGCACAACTCCTGCTTCCGGCGCCCTGTGACGGCAGACAAACCGGTGACGGCGCTACGGCGCCGGCGGCCCGCCGCGGACGGCCGACGCGGCGACGGCCTGCGCCCACCGCAGGTCTGCCTTGCCGGACGGGCTGCGCCGCACTTCGGGGACGAACACGATCGTGCGCGGTTTCTTGTAGTCGGCGAGCCGTCCCGCGACGTGAGCGACCAGCGCGTCCGCGGCCGACCCGGCGTCGCCGGCCGGCGCCACGACCGCGGTCACCCGCTGCCCCCACAGCTGGTCCGGCAGCCCGACCACCAGCGCGTCGCGGACGCCGGGGTGCTCGATGAGCACCTGCTCCACCTCTTCGGCGAAGACCTTCTCGCCGCCGGTGTTGATAACGCGGCTGCCGCGGCCGCGGAACGTGATCGATCCGTCGGCCTCGGGCGAGGCCAGGTCGCCGGGGATGACCCAGCGCTGCCCGCCGAGGACGCGGAACGTCTGCGCGGTCTTGGCGTCGTCGCCGAGGTAGCCGATCTCGTCGTCTGCGGGCGCGGCGAGCATGCCCACCTGGCCCGAGCCGGGGACCACGTCCCGGCCGGCGTCGTCGATGATCCGGGCACCGGGCAGCAGCGTGAAGCGCGCCGTGACGATGTCATCGCCGCGCCTGGTCTCGCTGACCGCGAACGGCCCGCCCTCGGACGCGGCGACGAGGTCGCGGCAGACGAAGTCGCCGTGCTCCAGCAGCCGGCGCTTCACGTCCGCGCTCCACGTCACGCCGACGCTCAGGATGCGCCGCAGGCTGGACAGGTCGTACGGCCGGCCGGACCGGGCGGCCCGGTCCAGCGCGTCGGCCAGCGGCAGGGCGAACACGTCGCCCACGATCGAGACCGTGTCCACGCGCTGCTCGGCCACGGTGCGCGCGAGCTCGTCCGGGTCGTAGGAGCGCGCCGTCAGGTAGACGACCCGCCCGCTGGCCAGCAGCGCGCCCAGCGTCGTGTACATGCCGGTCGCGTGCATGAGCGGCGGCGCCGGCAGGCAGACCATCGCCTCCCCGGCGCCGCGCGCGCTCAGCCGCTGCGTCGTGGCCCGCAGCGCGTCCAGCGAGTCCGGGACCGGCTCGCCGATGAGCCGGAAGCCGTTGGCGCAGGTGACCGGGTACAGCCACGAGTGGCTGACCAGCACGCCCTTGGGCTGGCCGGTGGTCCCGCCGGTGTACATGAGCCAGTGGTCCACGCCGCGCGTCGCACGGGGCAGCGGCCGGGTCTCCGCCACGGCCTGCGCATAGGAGCTCGCCGGGGCCGCGGGCGCGCCGCCCACCTGCACCGTGGTGTGCAGCGTCCGCGACCCGGCCGCCGCCTGCGCCACGCGCGCGCCGAGCGACGCGTCGAAGATGACCGCGGCAACCTGCGCGTCGTCGAACAGGTGCAGCATCTCCTCGGGCTGGTAGCGGTAGTTGACGTTGACCGGGATGGCCCGCAGCTTGAGCACGGCGAAGACGCTCTCCAGGTACTCGGCGCCGTTGTACAGCGCGATCGCCACCCGGTCCCCGGCGCCGATCCCGCGGCCCGCCAGGAACCCGGCGAGCCGTGACGCCCGCTCGTCGAGCTGCCGCCACGTCAGGCTGCGCTCCCCGTGCGTGACCACCGTGTGATCGGCACGGACGTCCGCCACGGTCTCCAGCACGGTCGCGAAGTTCTCCCTCACGATCGGCCACCTCCCGCCTGACCAGCAGCGCGACCACGTGTCACAGGTCTTATCACAGACTGCCTCTAGCCTCCCCAGACATGAACGGCGAAACCCCGACTACCTGCCACCCCGAAGAGGCACGCGCGCTCGGCTCCCCGGCCGAGTTACTGCGCGGGCTCGGCGACCCCCGCGCTGACCGTTGGGGGACAGCGCCGTGCACCGTGTCCGCGGACGAGATCGCCTGGCGCCTGGCGTGGCAGGCCATCTCGTCGTGCCGACTCGTCGCCGAGCTTGCTGCCCGGCAACCCCGCCACCGGAAGGACAGCCCGAGATGACCATTTCTCACAACGGCCCGCAGGACCTGCCCTGGCCGATCGCGTACGCCGGGCCGATGGGCGGCCTCCGGCCGGAGACCGCCGCCCGCATCTGCCGCGAGCGCGCCGAGCGGGCCCGCGCCGACGGGATCACCTGGGCGCAGATCGGCGAGGCTCTCGGCCTGGACCCGGGATCGGGCGGCAAGTCCGGCCATGACCTCGGGGTGGCCGCGTTTGAGCACTTCGCCGGCGAGCCCGGCCTGCGGAGTCAGGCCAGCTTCCGGTTCCGTTGCGCCTCGTGCGGCGAGTACATCACCGATCGCGGGCCGCTCGAGGGCCACCCCGAGGATAACGAGCAGGGGCACGCGGAAGGCTGCGTGCGGCTGGCCGCGGACATCGTCGCCTGGCGGGCGCGCCACGACCCCCGGGGCCTGCAGCCGGACGCCCGGGAGACCGAGAACCGGCCGGTGACGCTGACCATTACGTACGAGATGATCCGCAGCACCGACACTGTGCACGCCGCGTACGGGGACGGCGGCGGCGGGCGGGTGTCCAGGCCGACCGGGCTGCGTACCCGGCTGTGGCTGTCGGCGAGGGCCTGGTGAAGGCCGGCTATCTCTTCCGGGACGACCGGGCGGACCGGGACGACCGGGACGACCGGCCGAGCGGGATGCGCGGCCGGTACGGCCCGAGCTGGATCGGCGTCAGCGATGCCGATTCTGTGACGCTCGTTCCGCCAGCGGTGATGCATGCGATCTCGGCACCGATGTTGCCCTCGAATCCGAGCGTGAGCGTGTAGGCGCCGCTCGGGGCGCCGAGCGGCACGATGAGCGCCCGTGTCTGGTCCGTGCACCACAGGATCGTGATCCCGGTCAGCGGCCGTGCCCTGATGTCGGGCAGCAGGCTGGTCCACTGCCACATCCGGCGCCAGGGCAGCGGCTCGGGCGAGTTCACCAGCAGGGCCTGCACGACCAGATCGTTGTCGGAGGTGAACACCGACAGCTCGGTGTCCGGCGGCGGCGGAACGTGCTGCGAGCTGGCCAGCCCTGGCTGGCCGAGCGCCGCGACCAGGCCATCGAACGTGGCGGCGGTGGCGCTGGCGAACAGCTGCCACGCCTGCTCGGTCAGCCCGCGCTGTGCCGCCAGCGCCTGCTCGCCGCGGCCGGCGGCCGCGGCGGCGGGCGGCGCGGCCTGGCGCACGTCGTACAGCGGATCGAACCGGCTCATCAGCGCGGCCACCGCCTGGCGCGAGGCCAGGTAGGTCCCCTGGTCGGTAGTGCGGGCGCCCTCGGCAGCCGCGCCCGCGAGCCAGGTCTGCGCGTCGGTCCCGGCCGGTACCGCGTACCGGCGGATCGGCGTCGGGGCGGTCCCGGCCGCCTGCGCCACGACGTTCGCTACCTGACCGGAGAAGGTCGCGTACCGCGAGGTAGCGAACTGCACCCGCTGCAACGAGGTGAGCGCGTCCTCCCGGGCGATGAAGGCCTGCAGCGCATCGAGCGCGCCGGTGGCGTCGCTGGCGGTGAAGATGCTCAGCAGCCCGCCGGCCGCGCCGGCTCTGGTGCCCGGGACGTCCTCACGTCCGGTCGGCAGCGGCCCGGCCACGACGTCGACCGTGTAGCGCGTCTGCGGTGCCAGCGGCGCGAACCACAGGCTCCGTGCCGTGGCCGCGTCCGCGAGTTCCTGGAGCTCATGGCGCAGGATGTCGAAGGTCCCCGGACTAATGGAGATCACTGAGCTCAGGTTGCCCGGCGTGATCTGCAGCCCGGCCGCCTGGACCGCGGCCTCGAACGCGGGCTCTGCGATCGGCTCGATGGTGATCGCTGCGCGGCGTTCGAGCTGCTGTTGCGCCGCCGCGACCGCGGTGGCCGATACCGCCGGCGCTGGGGGGGCCGACAGCGTGGCCTGGCCGGGACCGAACGTGCTCGCAACGCCGAACGGTCCCGCCTGGGTGGCGTCGCCTCCGCCGGAGCCGGCGATCGTCTGCGGCATCGACGGCACGACGACCTGGCTGAGGTTGGCGCTCTGTGGCGGCGCCGAAGGCACGTGGATGGCGAACGGGACGAGCAGCGTGTGCCGCTGGTTGCGGTCCACGCAGCGCAGGTGCAGCGCCGGGGTGCGCGGGTCGCCGGCGTAGTCGTACGGCTCCGCCCCGGTCAGGAACGTGCTGTAGAGCGAGTTGACGTACGTCTCGCTGAACTCGACGTTCAGGTCGTAGCCGTAATAGGCGGCGGCGTCTCCGTCGCCCGGCCACGACCACTGGGTGTAGGTCGACAGGTCGTTAAGCCGGCCGCCCTTCGGGAACGCCGAGGCCGGCGTGTTCGCCGCGGTGGCGAGCGCCACGTCAGGGGGCGTGCGGTCGGGGTCGGGCGTGGTGAAGCCGCCGCTGCCCGCCGGCGCTGGCTCGATCGTCGCCGTCCCCGGCCCGCTGGCGGTCTGCAGGTAGGCGAACTCGATCACCGGGTCGCCGTCCGCGACCGGCTGGTAGCTGACATTGCCGTTGCCGTCGGGCTGGCCCGCCTCGATCTGCGTCACCACCTTCACCGCGTACAGGTCCGGCGCCTGCGGCAGCACCGGCATGTCGATGTCCGCCGTGGTCCAGGCCAGGCTCATCAGGTAGAGCCCCGCTCCGGGGCCGGCGGCCACGTCGATCTCGCTGACGGCCGCCGAGTAGGTGAGGGCGTACACACCCGTGGCGTCCGGGCCGCCACTGGTCGGCTGCAGCGGCTGACCGCCGCTGGATACCTGCGGCGGGCCGAACTTGGAGCCGCCGTAGGACACCAGCCCGGCCAGGCCGGTGAACACGACGGGGCACGGGAACGTGATCCTCGCGGCCGGGCCCTTCGGCCCGGTGAACCGAAGGCCGGGCGGGGTCCCGTTGCCGGGCGAGGCGATGGTCGCCACGGCCACGCCCGGGCCCGCGGTGAACTGGAGTCCCTGGTCGCTGAAGCTCGTCCCGTATTCCCCGCCCGGCGGCACCCCAGGATGCCGTGTCAGCCTCGCCGGGCAGGATGGCGTACGAGGTCAGCTTGAGCGCGGTGCCAGCGACCGGGGTGTGTTTCTGCGGATCGGGTGCCAGCCAGGTGCCGACCAGGGGCAGCGGCGCGGCCTGGCTCCATCCGGCGGCCGATTGCGGCGTGGCGGCCACGAGCTGCCAGATCTGCTTCGAGTCGTCGTACCTGTAGAGCGCGACCTGCATGAGCGCGTGCCTGATGCACCATGACACGGCCGGCGGTCCGAGGCTCAGGTCCGACATGTCGTCGGTGCCGAGCGAGGGCGGCGGGGACGCCGTGACCAGCTCTGCGGGCGGCGCCACGGAGTTGTCGAATCCGGCCAGGTCGGCGATCGGGTGCGCGAAGTTCAGGGCGAAGTGGCTGTCCTGCGGCACCAGCGCGGCGCTGGCGAGCGTGGCGGGGTGCGCGGGGGTGGCCGGATCGAGGTCAGGCAGCACGACCGTCGGATCCTGGGAGAGATCGGTGTTCGGGTACCTGGCCGCCCAGTAGCCCGGTGGCTGCGGGTTCAGGATCCCGGGCGTCTGCGAATCGTAGACCACGGTGTCGGCGGCGTTAGCGGCGTTGACCTGGGCTCCGGCCCGGTGGGCGAGCAACTCGTAGCGGTCGCTGGCGCCGTGATCGACCAGCGTGGCGTCGACCGTGGACAGCGCGAGCGGAGCGGGCGGCGGCGGCCCGTTGCCGCCCCAGGACAGCGACACCGTGCCGCCGACATTAGGCAGCGGCCAGGGCAGGTCAAGCTCGACCGACAGCGAGCCGTACACCCACCACGGCGACGGCGCGGTGGCCTCGATCAGCGCGTCGGCCGTGATCCCGAGCCCGATCCCGAACGCGCTGAGCTGGACCTCGCCGTGCAGCTCGACTCCGGCTCCGAGCTGGAGCGGCGACCACTGGATCGCGCCCATCGCAGCCAGGTATGCGTCGATCGAGGCACTCAGCGGCCCGAATGACCACGAGGCCTTGTACCCCGTCCAGAAGCCGGCGACCAGCCCGGTGTCGCTGACGACGAAGTAGAAATCGGTCTCGAACAGGTCGAGCACGCGGGCGGTGACCCGCTGCTCGTGCGGCGGCTTCCCGATCGCCAGGTACCAGACCGGCACCGACGGGTCGGCGTACAGCTCGCCGGTGGCCTGGACGTCGAAAACGACCGGGATGGAGTACTGAGCCTGGATGACCAGGTCGAACGTGCCGGCGTTCCCGTCATACGTGGCGGTGGCGTCGAAGTCAGCCTCGTCGGCCGGGCCGCCGATCCGCGGCGACAGGATGTTCGCCTTGCCGATCAGCATGATCACCGGACCGGGCAGGATCAGGACGAAGGCGATCGACGCCGACGCGGTGAAGCCGTCGTCCTGGGTGCCGATCACCGCGCCCGCGCCGAGCGCGAGCGCGCCGTCGACGGGGTTCAGCCACTTGAAGACGTCGGTGGCCGTGTAATCCGGCGTGCCGTTGTCGCCCTGCAGGTCGGGCGCGCCGTTCACGTCCGGGGTGCCGTCGGCGGCCGTCGGGTACTTGAACCAGTCCCACCAGGTGCGGCTGCCGATGTTCGGGCGCAGGTTGCTGGCGAACATGCCGGACAGCCCGTACAGCGCGACGTCGGCGAAGAGCGGTATCCCGGCCGGCAGCTCGGCGTCTAGGGCGAGGAAGAAGCACGAGGCGCCCTGCACCTGCGCCACGATGAACCGGGCGTCGATCTCGAGGTCGCCGGCCGCCTCGATGGTGACGTCGACGCCCCCGGCGAACACGTCGGCCGGGACCGGGAAGCTCGACGGCAGGCCGGCCGCGGTGGCGTCGCTCGGCTGGGCCAGGTGCGCGTGGTCGATCTCCCCGCTGAACGTCAGCACGCCGGGGATCTCGAAGCTCACCGACACGCCGCTGAACGAGACGGCGCCGGTGTCCAGGTTGATCTGCAGGCCGCGGACGGAGCCGCCGAGCGGCACCCCTTCGACCAGGTTGACTTCGCCGGAGAAGCCGATCCAGCGTCCGGTCGCGTCGGACCCGAAGCCGAGCTTCTGCAGCGCGACGTGGAAGCCGAAGAAATCGATCGCCGTCTGGCTGGGCAGGTCGAGCCAGCCGCCCTCGAGCGAGACGTGGCCGGCCGAGTCGATCGAGAGGCCGCGCAGCTCGATCTCGGGCCAGTCGATGCCGGCGGTGTCGAGCGCGATCGACCCGGTCAGCGTGACCGACCAGACTCCGGACTTCTGGGCGATCTCGAGCGTCGCGATCTCGAGGTCGATGCTCGAGCCCGCTCCCAGCTGGTACGTCAGGCTGACCAGCCCGTCCGGCGTCATCTTGCCGGGGTCGCTCTGCTGGGCGGCGAGCGTGACCGTCAGCGCTCCCCCGGCGCCGACGGCGACCTCGATGTCGATGGTCTGCGAGGTGTCGTCGGAGTTCGTGAAGTACGGGATCGTCAGCGCGCCGGCGATATCGGTGGCGGTGATCGCGCCGTCGGTGAGCGTGATCGAGAAGGAGCTCAGGGCGACCTTGAAGCCGCCGAACATCTCCAGCGACAGTGGTCCGGCGCCAAGGTCGATGCTCAGCGTCCCGCTGACCCCATGCTGTCCGATCTGCAGCCCGGCGAGGTCAATGGCCGGCCCGCCCTGCACCTCGACGCCGACCGACAGCCCGTTCTGGCCGCTGAATGTCAGTACGGTGCCGACGAGCTCCTTGTTGACCTGGTCGACCAGCCAGCCGAGGGCCGCATCGGCCAGGCCTTCCGGAGCAGAAACGGACATGGCTGGCTCACGGGTTTCCTGCTGCCGCGTTGCTGAACGCGGTGGCGATGGCGGTCAGCTGCTGGGCGATGTTATACAGCTCATTGGCCGCGTTGGTGAGGTCGCCCTGCGCGTCGTTCAGCAGGTTCCCGAACAAGGTGGCGAACTGGCTCGTCGCCGCGAGCGCCGACGCCGCCGCCGAGGAGCCGCCGGGCACCAGGCTCTGCGCCGTCTGCAGCACGTTCTGCAGCGAGGCCAGCGCATTCCCGACATCGGTGGTGGTTAGGCCCTGCAAGTCCACGCTGGTGATGTTTTCGGCGATCTTCTGCAGGGCCGCGACCACGTCGTCGGTTATCGCGTTGGCGATGGCCGTGTAGACCCCGCCGACCGCGTCGCTGATCGAGGATCCGACCAGCGACTGGTCGGCCAGCAGCGCCAGTAGGTCCTGGGTGACGTTCAGCGCTGCCGTG
Source organism: uncultured Actinomycetota bacterium (assembly GCA_963834695.1). GTDB lineage: Bacteria > Actinomycetota > Actinomycetes > Streptosporangiales > Streptosporangiaceae > JASHPR01. The sequence continues at coordinate 40,760 of CAWIDQ010000097.1, read as the reverse complement.
GGTACGGCGGGCCCGTTCGGATCCGGACCCGGCGTGGCGAGCTTGCCAAGGTCGCTTTCGAGTGTGCTCAGTGGGTCGGCCACAGGGAACGCTCCTTGCCTGGCTGTGTGTCATGCGGGCACGAACGCGGGCGGGCTGAACGGGGCGGATGGGGCGGACAGGTTGCCCGCGACGTCGACGGCCACGATCACGTAGCTGGGCGACTGGTGGGCCGGGACGGCGGTCCAGGTGGGCGCTGCGTTCGGGTCGGCCGGCGCCGGGGGCGCGCTGCTGCCCGGCCGGACGCCGTCGACGAACGCGATCCGGAGCACCGGCTGGGAACCGATCACCCGCAGCACGCCGCCGTAGGACGCGGCCACCGCCACCGCCACCCCCCGTCCGAGTCCGAGGCGCAGCCCGGTGACGCGGGAGGTGGCGGGCTGGACGGCCGTGTCGGTCACCAGCTGGGCGGTGCCGCCCGCCGCCCCAGGCACCCAGTAGTTGAACGCGCCGGGCTGGCTGGCGGGCGTGGCCGCGTCGAACTCGTCCAGCCGGTACACGCCGAGGATCTCGTCGGGCGGCGGCCCGGGCGGAAGGGCGACCTCGCCCATGTCGCTGCCGTCGTAGTCGCGGGAGAATACGCGCGGATCGTTGACCACGCCGATCAGCCGCGGATCGCCGTCGCCCGCGGTCAGCGACAGCGGCTGCCACGCCCCGGGCGTGAGCTGCGGCAGCGCGAGCGTGGCCGGATCGGCCGGATGCACGGGATCGGGGCCGAACCAGCGCAGGTCGGCGAGGTCGGCCGGGTCGCCCGCGCGATAGACCAGGTAGCCGGCGACATCCGGGCTTGCGTCCAACGCCCAGGCCAGGATGAACGCGCCGGTCGCCGGCTGAACCGTGACCTTGTACAGGACCGGGGCCCGGGACGGGCGCACGGTACGGGTGTAGATCGGGCCCACGCTCGCCGTGCGGGTGCTCCTGGCCCCGGCCTGGTTGACGCTGCGCAGGCCGTACAGGTTGCGGCCGAACCCGTTGCCGTTCACGGTGTCGGCCAGCGGGCTGCCCGATGGCACCGCGGGAGCAGGATCCAGCTGGGCGAATGCCGCGGCGTTGCCGGGAACGTCGGCCAGTGCCCGCAGCTCGTCGTCGAGCAGGCCGCCGTAGAAGTGCTGGATCAGCCCGCGCTGGCCGCCGGCGTCGCTGAGCACGCTGGCCTGCGTCAGCGATGTCCCGTTGCGCGCGTTGTAGGCCGCAAGCCAGCCGGGCAGCAGGCTGATCCAGGTCTGCAGGTCGGCCCGGCCGGCGATGGCCGGATTGGGGTCGAGCAGCCCGGCCGCCAGCCGGCGTTTCAGGTCGGCGATGAAGACCGAGTGAGCGGGGGCGCGGTCGAGCAGGTATCCCGACACCCCCGGCTGGCCCGAGACGTTAAACGGAAGCGTGTAGCCGGCGTCCCCGTTGTAATCGGCCGGGTCGTAATAGAGGTGATGGACGATGTGGGTCGGCGTGCCCTGGTTTACTGCGGGCGGCTGCGGCGGGGAGAGCTGCTGGGCGCCGAAGAACGTCACTGGATTCGACGACGGCTCATCACGGGTTAGCCCAGTGTTGGGGTCGACGATCTGCTCGCCAGGGTCGAACGGGACCTTGGTGGACACGCCGACGATCGCCTGCCCGCTCGCGCTCGTCTCGTCGATCGGGATGCTGAGCGGCACGCCCACCGTCAGCGGCACGCTGACGCCGTTCACCAGGTAGGCGGGCTGGCCGAGGAACGCGTTCGGGTTCGTGGTCACGCGCGAGCCCGCGCCCGCGACCAGCGTGGCCACCACGCCCGGCGGCTGCACGTCCGCGGTCGGGTCGGCCGGGCCCGGCCGCACCGCGAACCGCTCGCTGATCGCGGTGCCGTCCGCGAGGATGCCGGTGAGGGTCAGCGACGCGGGAGGGTCAGCGGTGCCGATCGCGGTGAGGGACGGGGTCGTGATCGCGTAGACAACGCCCTGGCCCGCGACCAGCTGGCTGAGCGTGAGCGCCTGGACGCCGGGGCTGGGGATATCGAAGTCGTGGGTGGTCAGCACGGGATTGCCGCCGCCGGCCGCGGTGACGCTGAGCCGCGCGGAGCGGGCGTCCGGGTAGGCCAGCAGCGAGCTGCCGGCCCACGAGGCGACGGCGCTGAGCGTGCCGCCCACCCACGCGCCGGGGTTCGCGGCGTTGTCCGGGGCACCGCCGCCGGACGGGCTGTTATCGAACGACGACTGCGTGGCGCCGCCGATCGTCAGATACAGCGACGGCGCCGCGGCGATGTGCGCGACGCCGCGCGGGTCGCTCCACGCGCTCCAGGCGCCGAGCTGGCCGAACAGGCCGAAGCCCGCCGCCCGGTGCTGATAACCGTCCGCCGGGTCGGGCAGCCCCGCGTCGGCGAAGCGCACGATCGAGGCCGGAGCCAGCGGGGAATCGGACGGCGCCGGCTGCGGCGCGGCCGCGATCATCCGCCCGATGCCGGCAGCGTTGGCGAGGTCGCCGTCGGCTCGCTGCGCGAGATAGGCCACGGCGCGGCGGGGCGGCGGCAGGCCGGCCGGGTCGGCGACGGGATCGCCTTGCTGGTCGGCGGCCGTCTGGGGCGGCCAGATCCACTGGACCTCGAAGAACGAGCTCGGCTTGATCGTGAGCGTGGCCGGATCGACCTCGGCTGTCCGGCGACGGAAGATCGTCACAGGCTGGGCGGGCGCGGCCGGCGCCGGCATCGGCCCCGGCGCCGAGGCCGCGGCCGGCACGTTGACGAGCGCGTACCGCACGCCCACGTCGGCCCCGGTGACCGGTGAGCTGGCCACGCTGCCGAGGATGACCGTCGACCCGGCACCGCCGGTCCCGGTGACGGTGATCTGGTCGATCGGCGCCGTCGCCGGGTCGGGCGCCGCCAGCGGATGCCAGGTCAGGCTCGTGGACGACACGGTCGCGGTGGCGACCTGGGCGCCGCGTGCGAACGCGTTCACTGTGCCCTCGCCGGCCAGGCTGACGGCCACCTCGGCTACCGGCACGCCGAGCGCGACGGAGCACACCGTCGGATTCGCGGGCGGCGGCGGGAACGGCCACACGGCCGGCTTGACCTGGGCGCCGAGCAGCGCCGGAGGCATCTGCGCCGGGCTGAGCCCCGTCGTCGCCTGGCCGAATGCCGCCGCCACGCTGGCCGGCACGCCCTGGATGTGAGCGGGCGGCTGGCCACCGCTGCCATCGCCTGGCCAGCCGAACAGGAGGCTGACCGCAGCGTCGGCGGTGATCGTCATGCCGTCGAAGCTGGCTGTCCCGCGGGCGAGCGCCCCGGTCGGCGCGCCGCCCGGGCTGAGCACCTGCGGCGGGACCTTCTGCGCCCACACCCCGACGATGCAGTACTGGTATTCCGTCGCCGGATCCGCCTGGGCATCGACAAAGTACAGGCCGAGCACGCGCGCGAGGTACGGGCTGAGCGCCGCCATCTGCAGCTGCGAGACCAGGCGCAGCGACAACTGCGGCGCGGCGGTGCCGTCGTCGGAAGCGTCGGTCCCGACCGCGTAGTTCGGGATCGCCGGCCAGCCTTGCACGAGCCGGACGCACTCGGCCCGCAGCTCACCGAAGTAATGCTGCTCGGCGGCCGGGCTCATGCCCTTCAGCAGGTCGAGCGGGCCGAGCCGCTGACGGCACTCGAGCACGTCCCGGGCCGCGAGTACCGGGTCCGGATTGGTGCCGGGATCGAGCGCGCCCACGTACCTGGCGGGCCAGTTGGCGCGCGTCACCGGCAGCGTGAACGGCTGGCCCCACAGCTGCCAGCCGCACTTGTCGGGCGGGCCCCACTCCCCGGGCCCCGGCCCCCAGCCGGTCCCGCCGACGGTCCCGGTCCCGCTGCCGCCGCCTTTGCCGGTCCCGCCGTTGCCGCCGCCCTGGTCGCCAGGACAGCAGCAACAGCAGACCGTGACCGAGACATTGACCTCCGGCTGACGCCTGGGGGGGCAGCAGCCGCAGCACTCGCAGCCGGCCTCGGGCCTGGTCTCGCCCGGTGCGTCCTGGCTAGCGGCGGCTGCCTCGCCTGCGGCAGCGTTCTCGACCTCGGCCAGGACCTGGCAACAGCAGCATTCGCCGCAGCGCCCGCGCGGCGCCGCGCTCGCCGTGGTGCTGAAGCTAACGGCGCTGCCCAGGCCCTGCGGATCGGCTGCGGGGGCGAGGCCAGGCGCGGCCGTGCCGGTGCTCGTGTCCGTGGCTTGCTGGCGCTCGATCGCCTCGCCCACCAGCACCGGCGGCGCGGCAGGGCCGCAGCGTGACTCCCGAAGCGATCGGCGGAACAGCCAGAAGGCGCCAGGCGGGAATCCCAGTTCCGGAGCAAACGCCCAGCGCAGGTGCGTGCCGGCCGACATGGGCTGGCCGTCAAATGTCGGCTCAGACCCATCGGCAATGCCGGCCTGCAGACCTAATACTGAAAGCGGCAAAGCTTCCCCGATTCCCCATTCTCAGCCCGCTGCGGGCCGGTCCGGGTAGCGCCAACTGTACTCGTCAGCCGGGGTCCTGGTAAGGCGTCAGATTGCTAACCTCCGATCCCGGCACACGTCCGGCGAAATTCGATCAGACAACCCATGCGCGACTTAACGCTATTGACCGACATAACGGCAAAGACCTAAGGCCGGGGGCGGCAGCGCCCCACGATAAAGCGGACGGATTACACTCAGTAGGCCGCTGCTACCCAGGGGGACCCGGCAAAGCAAAGGAGCAGTCATGACGCGGCCGGGCACAGACTCCCCGCAGTGGGAGATGGTGGACGAGGGCTGGGGCCGCAAGGCGGTGGACTTCTCAACCCTCAGCGAGCCAAGCAACTGCCGCGAGTACGTCGCCATGCACCATCGGCTGCGTGTCGATGCCGGAGACCGGCTGCTCGACGTGGCGTGCGGGTCCGGGCTCGCCATCGAGCTGGCCCGCCTCCGCGGCGCTCTCTGCGCTGGCATCGACGCGTCAGCCAGGCTGGTCGCCGTGGCCCGAGACCGGAACCCGGGATGCGACATCAGGATCGGCGACATGCACGCCCTGCCGTGGGGCCCGGAGTCATTCGACGTCGTCACCAGTTTCCGGGGGATCTGGGGCACCACACCCGACGCGGTGGCCGAGATCCATCGGGTCCTTCGCCCCGGCGGACGCGTCGGGATCACGGTGTGGGGTCACCTGAAGGTGTCCCCCGGGGCCTGGGCGCTGGCACCGTTCCGCCTGGCGGCGACGCAGAAGGTCGACAACCAGGCGGCGATGGTGTCGCTCGGGCGCCCTGGTGCTGGCGAGCAACTCCTGGAGTCATGCGGATTCGGTGACGTTGAGCGCGTGGCCGTGCCGTTCGCGATCGAGTTCGCGGACCCGCAGCTGTATGCGCGCGCGCTGGCCTCCACCGGCCCGGCTTATGAGGCCATCCAGAACGTCGGCGAGGCTGAGTTCCGCCGCGCAGCCGTCGAGCTGGCTCAGGGACAGCTACGGGACGGCCTGCCTCTCCGGGCCGAGATCAACGTCGTGGGCTACCTGGCCCGCAAACCCGAAGGAGCGCAGCGCACATGACGGGCAGCTTTCTCGAAGAACCCCCGGTGTCTCCCGAAGCACAGGCGCTCTACGATGAGGACCTCGCCGACGGCGGCTACGTGTGGAACGTGTCCCGACTGTGGGCGCACCAGCCAGAGACCCTGAAGCGGCTGTTCGAGCTGATGTCCCGGGCCTTCGCGCCGAGCGGCCTGGGCTTCCGCCAGCGCGGGATCCTGGTGACCGCCGCCGCCTCGACCCTCGGTGACTCGTACTGCTCGCTGGCGTGGGGCGGGAAGCTGGGCCAGGCGTCGGACGCCGCTGTGGCGGCGGGGGTCCTGACGGGCAGCGACGCCGGGCTGACGGATCAGGAGCGGGCCATGGCCGCGTGGGCCCGGAAGGTGGCCAGGGACCCGAACGCGACGACGCCCGCCGACCTCCAGGCGCTCCGCGACGCCGGGCTCGACGACGGGCAGATCTTCGCCATCACTGCCTTCGTGGCCCTTCGCCTGGCGTTCTCTACGATCAACGACTCCCTGGGCGCTCAGCCCGACGCGCAACTCGCCCAGTCGTTGCCCCCGGCGGTCCGCGAAGCCGTGACCTACGGCCGACCGGTGGCTACCTGAGCCTCCATCCGCCGGGGCCGGGCGGGTGATCGTTTCCGTGGTGCCCGCCCAGGCGTCGCAGCCCCCAAGCACCGCGCCTGCCGGGCGGAGGCGCGACGTCGGCCAGCCCGGCGCTAAAACGGAGAAAGCCAGCTACTGAACTGGCCTGTCAGGTAGCCTGTCCGGGATTCCGGCGGAGGGTCACGTCTGTGCCAGCATCACCTATCGCGGTTATCCCATGTCTTCGGTGCCGGCTGACGCGGCCGAGCGACCGATGATTCAGGTTTCGGGGCCGGGTCGCCGTGAGCCGCCCGGGTCAGGTGTGCCGTGGCTGGAGATAGTCGTTCCGGCCCGGAATGAGGAGAGCCGCCTGCCGGACGGCTTGGCGCGGCTGTGCGCGAAGGCCGCCGAACTGCCGGGCAGCGTCGCCATCATCGTCGTCGACAGCGCCAGCACCGATGACACCGCCGGCATCGTCAGGCGGTGGCCTCCCGGCCGGGTTCCGGTGCGGCTGATCAGGTGCGCCCGTCCAGGGAAGGGCGTGGCCGTCCGGGCCGGGCTGCTGGCCAGCACCGCGCCCTACGTGGGCTTCTGCGATGCCGACACGGCGGCCGACCTGTCGGCGGTGGACGAGGCCGTCAAGCTGCTTCTCGACGGGCGGCCGCTGGTTCTGGGCTCGCGGGCGCACCCTGCGTCCGTCGTCGAGGACCGGCACAGCGTGTTCCGGAAGGCAGGCGCAGCCGTGTTCCGCGCGGCGGCGCGGCGGATCGCGCCCGGCGTCACAGACACCCAGTGCGGGCTGAAGTTCTTTGCCGGGCCGGTCGCCAGGGCGGCGGCTCACAACCTGCGTGCCCCGGGCTTCGCCTTCGATATCGAGCTGATCGCCAGATGCCGCCAGCTTGGTGCCGAGCCGACCGAGATCCCGGTCCGCTGGCACGACGTTCCCGGCTCCACGTTCTCGGTGTGGCGGCATTCGCTGGCGGCCTTCATCGAAGTCGCAGCCATCCGCCGGGCGGTTCGCTCCCCGGCAGCCGTGCCGCCGGGGCTGGCGGAAGCCGCCGCCGAGGAGGTAACGCCCGGCGGGCCAGGCGATGAGACGGCGGCGAGCGCCAGCCCGCCAGGGCTGGCGATGCCCACCGCGTGATACCGGCCGGGCGCTAGCGTGAGCAGGAGCCGGCGGGTATCGCGAGCCGTCATTGCCTGGCACGCAGTTGAGGAGCCCGCTGCGCCGATAGGAAACCGGGGTACAGGATGATGCCGCAGCCGACCGCTCAGGTCACCGAGCCGCTGCGCGGGCGCAGGCTCGCGATCGTGAACTGGCGAGATCCCTGGCATCCGGAGGCCGGCGGCGCGGAGCAGTACGCGTGGGAGATGGCGCGCGGGCTGACCCGCCGCGGCGCGCGCGTCAGCTACCTGACGGCGCGGGCGCCAGGCCAGGCGGCGGGCGACCGGCGGGACGGCATCGACATCATCAGGCGCGGCGGCAGGCTGACCGTCTACCCGCGGGTACTGGCCTGGATGGCCCGGCACCGCAGGTCTTTTGACGCGGTGCTCGACTGCCAGAACGGCATACCTTTCTTTACCCCTCTGGTGCTGCCACGGAGGGTGCCGGTGCTGTGCGTCGTGCATCACGTGCACGACGCGCAGTTCGGCGTGCATTTCCCGGCCCCCGTGGCTGCGGCTGGCCGGCTACTCGAAGGACCGGTCGCGCGCTGGTGCTACCGGCGCCATCAGTGCGTAACCGAATCGCAGTCGACGGTGGCGGCCATGCGCAGCAGGCTGGTCTGGACCGGGCCGATCCACATCGTGCCGATCGGGCTGTCGGCCGGTACCGCCGACGAAGCCGCGCCGGCTGGCGAGCCGACCGGAACCCTGCTGACCTGGGTGGGGCGGCTGGTCGCGCATAAGCGGGCCGACCGGGTCCTGGACATCGCCAGCCACCTGGCCGCCAGCGACGTCACGATCGAGGTGATTGGCCGCGGGCCGGAGCTCGCGCCACTGGCCGACCAGGTCGTGGCGCGCGGCCTGGCCGGGCGGGTGATCCTGCGCGGTTACCTGTCCGAGGAAGAAAAGCGCCGGGCCGTTGCGGCCTCACGGCTGCACCTGAACACCTCGCACGGCGAAGGCTGGGGGCTGTGCGTGGTGGAAGCCGCGGCGCTCGGGGTGCCGACGGTCGCCTACGACGTGGACGGCCTGCGTGACTCGGTCCGCGATGGTGAGACGGGATGGCTGGTCAAGGCCGGCGAGCGCATCGAGGACGTGACGGAGCGCGCGCTGAAGGAACTCGCCGATCCAGCCAGGCGTGCGGAGATGGCCGCGGCCTGCCGTCGCTGGGCTAGCCAGTTCGACTGGGATACCTGCGCTGCGCAGATGGCCGAGCTGATCAGCGCGGCGTGGCGCGGGCAGACGCCCGCTACCCCTGGAGAGCCCGGCTCCGCATGATCGATACGCCGCAGCGCCCGGCGCAGCCGGCGCGGCCGCCGCTTCTGCAGCGGCTCATGACCGCCTGCCGCAGCTGGGCTGCGGCGCCGGCGGGGAGGTCGCGCTGGCTGATTGTCTGCTGTCTGGCCCTGGCCGCTCTGGCGTTCGTGTCGCACCCCGGCCACATCATCTCCGATACGAAGCTGGACCTGGCGGTCAACCCGGCCGGCTTCCTCGCCCGGGCCCTGCAGCTGTGGGACCCGTCTCAGTTCGGCCAGCTGCAAGACCAGACCGTCGGCTACATCTTCCCGGTCGGGCTCCTCTTCCTGCTGGCCAAGGCGATCGCCCTGCCCGCCTGGGTGGCGCAGCGGATCTGGATAGCCCTGATGCTGCTGGCCGCGTTCCTGGGGATCGTGCGCCTGGGTGACCGGCTGGGAATCGGTACCGAGACCACCCGGATCGCGGCTGGACTCGGCTATGCGCTGGCCCCGAACGCGCTGGGGACGCTGGGGACGCTGTCGAGCGAGTTCCTGCCGATAGCGATGCTGCCGTGGATCCTCATCCCGCTCGTCCGGGCCACCGCCGCCGGGCCGGCCATGCGCGCGCCCGGGCGGCTGACGGCGGCCGCGCAATCGGCCGTCGCGGTGGCCTTGTGCAGCGGCATCAACGCTGCGGCTACCTTCGCCGTGCTGATCCCGCCGGTGATCTTCCTGCTGACCGCTCCGCGGCCGGCGCCGCGCTGGCGGATCATCGCCTGGTGGGCGCCGGCCGTGCTGCTCGCCACGTCCTGGTGGCTGTACCCGCTGCTGCTGCAGCAGAAGTACAGCGCGTCCATACTGCCGTATACCGAGAGCGCGGCCTTCACCACGCAGCCGACCAGCCTGGTCAACGCGCTGCGCGGCACCGAGAACTGGCTCGCCTACCTGGTGGTCGACGGCAGGCCGTGGGAGCCGGTCGCCTACCAGATCTCGACCGGGGTGCTGCCCACTCTGCTGACCGGCCTGATCGCCGGCGCGGGCCTGGCGGGCCTGATCGGCCGGCGCCTGCCCTATCGGCGCTTCCTGCTCTGCACCCTGCTGGCGGGCATCCTCATCATCGTGGCCGGTTACGCCGGCGTGTTCGGCAGCCCGTTCGCCGCGGCGGTCGACAACCTCCTCAACGGGCCGCTCGCGCCGTTCCGCAACCTGCGCAAGTTCGATCCGCTGATCCGGCTGCCGATCGCCCTCGGCCTGGCGGCCCTCCTGGGGTCCGTGCGCATCAGGCGGCCCCGGCTGACCGTAAGCGCCGCGGTCGCCGCGGCGATCGGGCTGCTCGCCCTGCCGGTGTACGTGACCGGGCTGGGGATGGGCGGGTCCTTCACCAGCATTCCCGGCTACTGGCTGAGCGCCGCCAGCTGGCTCAACCGGCACGCCGGCGACCAGGGCATCCTCGAGGAGCCTGGCGCCCGGTTCGGCCAGTACACCTGGGGCAGCCCGATGGACGACGTCCTGCAGCCGTTCGTGACCGGGAACTGGGCGAGCGTGCAGCTTTCCGACCTGGGGTCGGTAGGCAACATGCGGCTGCTGGAGGCGATCGACCGGCAGATCTCGGCGGGCGACGGCTCGCCCGGTCTTACCGCGGTGCTGGCCGGGATGGGCATCAGGTACATCGTGGTCCGGAACGACCTGCTCCGCTCGGACCTGTACGGGGCCTGGCCCGCCCGGATACACCAGGCGCTGGCCGAGTCACCTGGCCTCGTCAAGGTCGCGCAATTCGGCTCGACACCGGCCGGGAAGCCCCGCGCCGGCAACGCCATCAGCAGTTTTGACCCCCTGTACCCGCCGGTCGAGATCTACCAGGTGGAGTCCGCCGACCCGGTCGCGACCGTTCAGCCCGTTGCGGACACGATACGCGTCTTCGGAGCGCCGGAGAGCGTGCTCGCGCTGGCCGACGACAAGGTGCTCGCCGGTCAGCCGGTGCTGCTCAACAACGACGACCCGGCCGCTCGCGCCGAGTACACGGTCGTCACTGATTCGCTGCGGCGGGTGGTCCGCAATTTCGGCGAGATCCGGATTGACTACTCGCAGACGCAGACCGCGACCGCGCCACTGACCACCTTCGACGCCGCCACCGACTTCACCGAGCCCGGCTGGAATCGCTACATGGCCGTGGCGAAGTACTTCGGGATAGCGAACGTCGCCGCCTCGGCGTCTCAATCCGGGATCCTGGGGACCCCGTCCCGGTTCGGTACCGGCCTGATGCCGTTCTCAGCCATCGACGGCAACCTCGCGACGATGTGGGAAACGGACAGCCCGACCGCCATCGGCAGGCACATCACCATAAGCTTCCTCAGGCGGCTGAACCCGCACACGATCCGGGTCGCGTTCGCTGACACGGCCGCGGTGGGGCCGCCGGTGGCCAGGGTGGTGGTCACCACGGCCGCTGGACGGGTCGCCGACGCGGTCCGGGACACCGGCGATCTCCAGACGCTGCGCGTCCCGGCGGGCCCAACGAGGTGGCTGCAGATCACCATCGCGGCCTTCCGGCCCGAGCGGCGGAAGCCGGCCCGCCCTCAGGCCGGCATCAAGGAGATCGTCATCCCGGGCGTGCACGCCAGCCGCACGATCGAGGCCCCGAAGGTGAAGCTCGCTGGCGGCGCCGACCCGTCGGCGGTGGTCCTGGCCAAGGCCGAGCCGCAGCCGTCCGGCTGCATGCTCACCTCGGTGCGGTGGGTGTGTTCGCCCAAGCTGATCCGGTCCACCGAGGAGCAGTACGGCTTCGATGAGTCCTTCACCGTCAGCCTGCCGGAAACCGCCGCCCTGTCCGGGGCCGCCGTGCTCACCAGCCCGCGGCTTATCCAGGCCTACGCCTTCCCCGGTCACCAGCCGGACGTCACCGCCTCGTCGGCCTACACCGGCGACCCGGAAGACCAGGGCTATTCGGCATTTGATAACAACCCGCTGACGGCGTGGATCTCCGGCCGGACCGACGCTCATCCGACGCTGATGATCCGCTGGCGCGGCAGCCGGCCGGTAGGCAGCGTCACGATCACGCGCCCGCCCGGCGTCACGAGCCTGCTGCCGGTCCGGATCACCGGATCCGGTGGCCAGGTGCGCACCGGCGTCGTCGGCCGGGCAGGCGCGGCTGGCTCCGCAACGGTCACCTTCGCACCGATGCGGACCTCCAGCCTCACCCTGACCTTCACGCCGGCGCACCTTCCGGTGCAGATCACCGAGGTGACGATTCCCGGAGTCCGGCCGCTCACGTCCGGCGGCACGGGCACGTCCGGCGGCACAGCAGCCGTCACGCTGCCGTGCGGCCGCGGGCCCGACATCAGCGTCAGGGGCACGCTCGTCCCGACCCGGGCGTCCGGCACGGTTGCGGACCTGCTCGACGGCCAGCCGCTGGCGTTCTCGGCCTGCTCAGGCGCGCCGGTAGCCCGGGGCCTGAACCGGGTGGTTGAGCCGAGTTCGGACGCCTTCAGCGTTCAGTCGGTGGTGCTGCGCGCGGCCACGGCTCACCTGGCGACGGCCGGGCCAGCGGCGGGAACCACGGCAACCACGGGAACCGCGCGCGTCCTGGCCTGGACCTCGTCCAGGCGGGTCGTTCGTGTGTCGGCCACCGCGGCGTCGTATCTGACCGTGGCCGAGAACTTCAACGCCGGCTGGCGGGCCACGCTGCACGGCCGGGTCTTGAAGCCGGTACGGCTGGACGGCTGGGAGCAGGCATGGCTGCTCCCAGCCGGGTCCGCTGGCCGCGTGACCCTCAGCTACCCGCCAGAGGGCCCGTTCCGGCTGTCGGTCTTCGGCGGCCTCGCCGCCCTGCTGGTCATCATGATCATCGCCTGGGCACCGTGGCGCAGGCGGTCGCCGAAGCCGATGAGCCCGGAGCATGCAGCCGCGATGCGGCCGGGAGGCGCTCCCGCGGCCGCGGACCACCAAGCCGGCTCCCCGGAGCAGAGGTGGCCGGCCATCTGGGGGATCCAGGCCCCCGTTGCGGTAACCGGGCTGGCCCTGGCCGCGTTCGCCGGCCTGTGGATCGGGGGATATCTCGCTGCCCTGCTCATCCCGGCTGGGACGGCGGTGTTCCTGGCCGCGGCGCAGTCCAGTACCCGGTCTGAGTTCGCCCGGTGGCTGGCCAGCCCGTGGCTCGCGGCCGGCCTGCTGGCGGCTGCCTCGGTATGCGTCGCCCTTGGCTCGCGACTCACGGGCGGGGCGTTCACCTTGCTGTCACTCTCACTGCCGCAACTGCTGTGCTTCGCCGTCGTGGCTCGCCTGGCCGCGGCATTGCTGGGCGAGTCCCGGGCTGATAACCGATCGGAGGCGGCGCAAGCCGGGAAGACGGCGGAGTGAAGCGGGATGGGGAGGTGGGTGGGGATCCGCCAGCTAGCCGGTGGGCCCGTTCGCAGCAGCGACCGCCGCGGGCTGGCCGGCGGGCTCACTCGTGGCGGCCGTCGTCATCGGCCTCGGCCTGAGCGCCTGGTGGCCTAGGGCGATGCCGACGCCGCCCAGCGCCAGGTCGGTGATCGTGGTACCGATCCGGGTCATGATCGCGATCGCGGAGGCCGAGCCATAGGGCAGCAGCGTCGCGAGTGCCGCGATCAGGATGAGGTCGCGCGCGCCGATCCCGCTGGGCAAGACCACCAGCAAGAGCCCGGCCGAAAACGCGAGCGCGTAGCCGCCGACGCAGAGCAGCAGCGTGCGTCCGTGCAGTCCGGCGAGTCCCGGCAGCAGGATCCAGACCTGCAGGCCCAGCATCAGCCAGCCAGCCAGGTTCCAGCCGACGGCCTTGGCCAGGCCGCGGGAGCTGGGCCGGCGCTCCAGGGGAGCACGGTGCAGCACGGCCAGCAAGCGGTCGAGCAGGGCGCCGAGTACGGGCGGGCACAGCGCGGCGATGATCAGCGGCAGCACAGCCAGCACCCACCAGTAATGCCGGGTGGTTTCTGGTGACGCGGCCGGCAGCGTCACCAGGGCCAGCCCGAGCCCGACGCCAACGGTGACAGCGAGCGAGACAGCGACCGACGCAAAGCTCCGGCGGCGCGGGACCTGGTAGTCGTGGCCCAGCTCAACCTGAGCGGCGAACGCCCACACCGCTCCGGGCACGTACTTGCCGAGCTGGGCGGTGAAGTTGATCCGGCCGGCGATCCAGGCTGGCAGCGGCGAACCCAGGTCAGCCAGGACGGCACGCCAGGCCAGCATCATGCAGACCGAACCGGCGATGGCGGCCGCGATCGACAGGCTTATCGAGTACCAGTGCATCCGGTCGAGCGCGGACACTACTTGCGGCCATAGAGCGTGCAGCCGGTAGGCACAGCAGCACAGCACGACGGCGAGCAACGCCAGCCGTACCCAGGGGCGGCTCGCTAGGCGTCTTAGCCGGATCAGCATTCGCCCGAGCACCCTCCGTAACAGCAACTCGCCACGATACACAGCGGCGGAGCCTTGGCCTGCCTGGTGGGGCAGCGGATATTTGCACGTGAGCGCGGGCTGTTCGGACCCGCTCCATTGCGGGATGCTACTACCCCGACTCGGCCAGCGGCATCAACATCGCAGCTTGTCGTGCCGGCCGACGCTACCGGGCCGCCATACGTCCTGCCGTGGCGGCCGGCTGGCGCGCCGGGCCCGGGGCCGGCCCTCGGCGCAGGACGAGCAGCAGGTTCCAGGTAGCGACCTCGCGCAGTCCGGGAATCCGTGCCAAGCCCCGGCACCAGCGCGGATAGTAGCGGGGCAGCGCCGCGAGCACGGTTACGTCCGGGTGTGACCGCACCGCGCGCAGCATCTGACCGACGTGAACCGGGAACAACGTCGTTCCGACCTGGTGCTTGGGTTTCTTGTCACGCCTCCGGGCGTAGCGTTGCTCGGCGTATCGCGCGCCCAGGTAGTGCCAGGGGGACATCTCGTGTCCGCCCCAGGGCGAGTACCAGTTTGTGAACGCCAGGTAGACGACGCCGCCAGGGCGGGTAACCCTGATCATCTCGTCCAGCATCGCCAGCGGGGCGCGGACGTGCTCGAGCACATTCGATGAGAAGCAGAGGTCCGCGGCGCCGTCAGCCACCGGCAGGCACAGCCCGTCACCGCGAACCGCGCCCGGCGGCGGATCCCCCCGCGCGTACAACTCGGCCGCGTCCGGCTCGACGAGCAGGCACGAGGCGCCGCGGGACTGGAACTCCCGGGTGAAATGACCGGGCCCGCCGCCCACGTCGACGACTACCCGGCCCGCCAGGGGGGTGAATTCGGCGACCTGGCTGACCGAGTCGGCCGCCAGCGCGGTGTAGAACTTTTCCGGGTCTGACTGCTCGGCAAGAAATAGCCGGAACAGGCGGATTGCGCGGCGCACGGCGTGCCCTCCAGTGTCAGGTCCCGGGGCGGGCCCGGCAGGCGTTGCGGCCCGGGCTGAGCGCAGCAAGGTTAACGCACACGCCACACTCAGGCAGGCCAGGTCAGCCGAACTTGCCCGCGTCGCCTGCCTTCGTGTTCCGCACCTCGGCCTGCGCCGTTCTGAGCCGTGCGGCCTGATGTGGGCCGACGCTGACCTCCCCGCCCGGCGCGCGCACGTCCGCCAGGGGCGGGTCGATGGCCTGCTGGACAGCACCAAGCCCGGGGACAGGGCCTGGTGCCGTCTCCGGGCAGCAACCGGTCAGCGTGACTGATCAGGGTTAGGGGCAACTGCCATTCCGTCTTTCGGGGACTCCTCCCGGCCCAATGGCGGGCGTAGCATTCCGGGTAGCTGAAGGTTCGGCACGGGGATGGGCCGACAGGTCGGCGCAGCGTTGCCACAGAAAAAGGGGGCGAATAAGATGGCTTCTGGACGTAAAGCCAGAAAATGGCACGTGAAGGCAGTCATCATCTTCGGGATCTTGCTCATCGGGACAGGCGCGGCCGCTGCCGTCTTAACGATGAATGCCTTTCCAGATAATGGTTCTATCCCCAAGCAGATCTCAGTAACGGTCTACGTGAAGAAGACGCCCGTCCAGCTGCTGATCAAGTCTTTCATCTATAACAACGATCCGGCTGCTGACTCCGTGGAGGTCACCGTCCTGGGCTCTAAGGACACGGCCGTACCCTCCCTTCTGGTTGTCCAGTGCCCCGATGAGTCGGCATATTTCCGCAAGCACGAGAAACCGCTGATTATTGCGCCGCTGCGTGACCAGAAGCCTGTCGAGGCGATAGTAAAGCCATATACGCAGAGGACGTGGCAGAGCTATCTGGATTGTTATGCGCCGCCCAGCGTTTCTGAGGGCACGCCGGGCGCGGCCCCGTCGTCAGGGCAGAACATCAACGTTGCGCCACCGGTGCTTGAGGCGAATCCGGGGGCCGCGCTGACACCGGGATCCGCGCCCGTCGTCTTGGAGGAAAGAGCTGGCCAGGTCGTGGACGCTGTCGAGGTGGTGCCAGCCCCGGGCGCCAGCTGTGCCAGCTCGGCCAGCCCCGGCTCGGCAGCTTTCGCTTGCTATACCCAGGTGGCCGCGAACACTGAGCACACGGGGTATGTAATCCCGAATCCTCCGAAGAACCAGGTCACCACCATCGAGACGCTTGAGGACATCAGTCTTTCGGGCGATCAGATCCAGTCAATGGTCCCCGACGGGCATATCATCAGCAACGATCAGGTCTACTGGCAGGGAAGCGCCGACCTCAGCCCGAGCCTGAGTGCGGCCAACCTTAGCTCGGAACGACTGGACAGCTGGTTCATCTTTGCCGCTGGTATTGCGGTCGGGTTCTTCGCCAGCGTGTTGCTCACCGTCCTGCAGGAAGTACTTCCCCTGACGCGCGAGCAGCAGGCAGGAGAATCAGGCCCGTAGGTTCCGACGCACTGGCGCGCGGCCGGCTGGAGATTCTGCTCGACCTTGACCCTGCGGCGCCGTGGCCGCCCGGGTCAGGACAGGGCCCGCCGCACGCGGCAGCGGTGACGACCTTTGCGCTCGGCGGTTAGTCTCGTCGCGATGAGCGAATCGCGCCGAATCAACGCTTCGGTCGTCATCGTCGGAGGCGGCCCGATCGGACTCGCGCTGGCCGCGGCGCTCGGCCAGGCGGGGATCCGGTGCGCGCTGGTGGAGCGCCAGCTCGAGCCCTCAGCGGTCCCGAAGGGGCAGAATCTCACCGCGCGGAGCCTGGAGCACTTCCACTACTGGAACTGTGCCGACGAACTGCACGCAGCCCGTCTCCTGCCGCCCGGATTCCCCATCGGGGGCATCACGACGTACGAGAACCTGGCGAGCGAGTACTGGTACGCACCGGCTGGCCGCGAGACCGTTGCGGAGTTCTATTACGAGCGCAACGAAAGGCTGCCGCAGTACCTGACCGAATCCGTGCTGCGCAACCGGGTGCGCGACCTCGGCTCGGTCACCGGGCTGTTCGGCTGGTCGGCCATTAACGTCACCGCAGGCCGCGACGGCGTGCGGGTGACGGCGGTGCAGGACCCGGGCGGCGAGCACTGCGAGATCGAAGGCGAGTACCTCGTCGGCTGCGACGGCGCCCATTCGCTCGTGCGCGACCAGGCTGGCATCGCCAGCGGCGGGGCGAATTTCGACCAGCGCATGGTCCTGGCGGTGTTCCGCTCGCGCGAGCTGCACAGCCGCCTGGCTCGATTCCCGCTGCGGACTACCTACCGGGTGCTGCATCCCGAGCTCAAGGGATACTGGTGGTTCTTCGGCCGGGTTGACGCCACCGAGACGTGGTTCTTTCACGCGCCGGTCGGCAAGGACGCGACGGCCGCGAATCTCGACGCCCATCGCCTGATCGAGCGGGCCGCGGGATACCCGGTGACGTGCACGTTCGAGCACGTGGGCTTCTGGGATCTGCGGATCGACATCGCCGATGCCTACCGCCAGGGCCGGGTGTTCATCGCCGGCGACGCGGCGCACAGCCATCCTCCGTACGGCGCGCACGGCCTCAACACCGGGCTCGAGGACGCGGTCAACCTGGGCTGGAAGCTGGGTGCCGTGCTGGAGGGGTGGGGCGGGCCGCGGCTGCTCGACAGCTACCAGGAGGAGCGGCGCCCGGTGTTCGCAGAAACGGGTGCGGTGATCGCCGAGAGCATCGCGAGGGATCGCGCGTTCCTCGAGCGCTACAGCCCGCGCCGGGACCGCGGCGAGTTCGAGCAGGCGTGGAGCGGCATGACCGGAGGAGAGACGGCCCCGCCGTGGTACGAGCCGCACTACGAGGGTTCGCCGATCGTGTGCGGGACCCCGGGCGCGGTGTGCGGGGTACGCGGTCAGCACACGCTCGAGGCGCGGCCGGGGCATCACCTGGCGCCAGCCGTGCTGTCGTCGGGCCGCAACGTCTTCGAGCACCTTGGCGGCACGTTCACGCTGATCGCGCTCACCGAGGATCCGGGGCCATCCGCGGCGTTCCAGGCCACGGCACAGGCGCTCCGGATACCGCTGCGGGTGGTCAGCGACACGTTCGACGGCCCGCGAGCGTCATACCGGCAGCGTTTCATCCTGGTCCGGCCCGACCAGCACGTGGCCTGGGCCGGGAACGACCTGCCCGCCGACGCCACGGCGCTGCTGCGCCAAGCCGTCGGGGCCTGACGTCGGCTCCCCGGGGAAGCACGAACGAAGGGATACCAGATGACCAGCGGTGCACCTGGGAGCGGCCGCATCCTCGGCAGCCTCGGATCAGCAGATGGCCAGGGCGTCGTGCGCATGCAGGACCGCTTCGACACCGGTATCGACGACGTGTGGTCGGCACTCACCGATCCCCGCCGCCTGGCCCGCTGGTACGGCGAGGTCGAGGGCGACCTGCGGCTCGGCGGTGAGTACCGCGCACGCGTCTTTGCCAGCGGATGGGAAGGCACCGGGCGCGTGGAAGCGTGCGAGCCCCCGCGGCGGCTGGTGGTGACGGGCCAGGAACCAGACCAGCCGGACGGGGACGTCACGGAGGTCACGCTGGCCGCCGACGGCGACCAGACCATCCTGGTCCTCGACCAACGGGGCATGCCCCTGGACTACCTCGCGGCTTACGGGGCGGGGATCCAGGTCCACGTCGAAGATCTCGCCGCCCACCTCGCCGGGCGGGAGCGCTGCGACTCCGACGCGCGGATGGACGAGCTGCTCCCCGCCTATGAGGCCCTGTCGGCCGGCATCGACTAGCCAGCCTGGTCGAGAGCAGGCCTGCAGGCCGCGCGGCGTCGGATGACGGTGTTAAGGGGGCGGGCCGTGCCTGAGCAGTTCCCTTCGCGGAGAGGTTCTCGGTCCCGGTCCGCATCCACCTCACCCGCGTCCGCGGCTTCTGACGCACCAGGCACGTGGCCCGCTCGCGGGCGGTCACGAATGACTAACCATATTGTGGGATCCGTAGCGGGCACGCCGTTACCGTCCACGCCTTGGCGGCTCTCGCCCGCCGCCAAGCGCATGGGCCCTGCTAGAGAAAGACAACCCGGCCCTAGGTCGGCATGAGCCCCAGTTGAGTCATGAGCTCCGCCCTGTCAAAGATAAGCCGGAAGCTTGACCACTTGCCACCAAGGTAAGTGAGGCCCAGTGTATAGGGGATTGCCACGCTCTTCCCCGTCGCGGGAATATCTGGACTGTTGGGCACGCGGAATGTCTCCGTGTGCGTGCCCGTGAAGACCGATTCCTGGAGAGCCTCGTTCCCCTCTGTGACGGCGACATTGATCGTGCACCGGCAATCCGGAAAAGCGTCCTGCCACAGAGACCAGAACATGCCGCCGATGTCGAGGCCCTGGCCAGACAGTCCTCCCGGGCCGCTGAGACGACGTTTTCATCGCAGCATGCGAGCCAGCCATCACGGTCGTGCGCGTTCCAGGTGTCGTAAAAACGCGTAACGAGACTTTTGATATCTTCCATTTTGGTAACCCCCCACCCATAAGCTAGCGAGCGCGGCAGCAGCATCAGGCTGCACTGATACCTCATTTGTTCGCGGCTTGCCCATGCGCTTTCGTACAGGATACGCCGGTTCTCGGCAGACGCGTGAGACTGGCTCGATCCGGCCTTCGCTCGGGCAGGCGCAGGCGCGCTCCGCCGAGTGTGTTGATGCCGAGCCAGAAGTTGTGGTCCTTGACGGCTTTGCCGAGTCCTGGGGCGGCCATCAGCAGGCCCGCTCCCCCAAGCCAGTGCGCCATCTTCAGGTCGCCGGTGTCCACGCCCGGTAAGCCTCGCAGACGAGGCGATCACCTGCCCGCATGCTCACCGGCACCAGCTGGCCAGATCCGGCAGGCCGGACGCGTCGATGTCGTGTCTTGCTATTTCAGGGCGCCCAGCAGCTCCCGGCAGGCTCGCTCGCAGACCCGGCAGGCCTGCTCGCAGACCCGGCAGTGCGGCATGTGCGAGGCGTGGCGCCCGCACTCGTCGCCGCAGCTCTTGCAGATGGCGATGCAGGCCTCCAGCAGCGGCCGGGTGACGTCGGGGTCGTATTCAGCCTGGCGGGTCACGACCCCCAGGGTGGCGGCGCAGACGTCGGCGCAGTTCAGGCACAATCGGATGCACGTGACCATTTCGGCCAGGTCCTGCTCGTTCAGGTCAGCCTCGGTGTCGGCGATGCAGGCCTGGGCGCAGTCGCTGAGGGCGTCGATGGTGGCGGCCAGCACACCGGCGTCGGCGTTCAAGCTGTCGGCGTAGGTGTCTAGTAGCTGCCGGGCGTAGCTCATGGCTCCTCCCTGGGGGATGCGATCACAGGCGCTGCCGTTTCGGCGCCTAGATACCCGCAGCGCGCATGGATTACCCGGCCCGGACCGGCCCAGGAATCCCAGGAGGCAGTAAATGGCTGGGGGCTACGGCTGTCAAGCGCCGGGTTTGCGGGGATGGATCTTATGCCTTGACGATCACTGTCATACGCGCCAGCCTTGTCGGGGGGCGGTTGTGCTGAGGAGGGGCCATGGCGTGGCGGTTTGAGGGGACGTATTTCGAGTCGTGCTCATGCGACGCGGTCTGCCCGTGTACCTGGTCGGCGCTGACGGCGAAGGCAACCTTGGACCGGTGCCGGGCGCTGCTGGCTTATCACGTCGACTCGGGCGAGGTCGATGGTGTGGACGTCAGCGGGCTGAATTTCGCCCTGTTCCTGGACACGCCGCCGGTGATGGCCGAGGGCAACTGGCGGGTTGGGGTCTACCTGGATGACGCCGCGTCCGACAGTCAGACCGAGCGGCTGGGGGCGGTGCTGTCCGGCCAGCTCGGCGGGCCGCCTGCAATGCTCGGGCCGCTGATCGGCGAAATGCTCGGGGTGGAGAAGACGCCTATCACCTATAGCGAGGACGGCCGCGGCCACCATGTGCGGATCGGTGATGCCGTCGATGTGGGCGTGGAGGACTTCGTCGCCCTCGAAGGCCAGGATCCGGTTCGGCTGACAAACGTGTTCCACCCGTCGAACACGACGTTGACCGTCGCGCCGGCCAACGCTGCGCACCTGTCAACGTTTGGAATCGACTGGGGGCGCGAGGGGCAGAGCGGCTTTTCCGCGCCGTTCTCCTGGGCCGGGTGAGCAGCTCTCCTGGGCTGGCCGGACGACGGCCCGGCCTGGCTACCGGAGAGGTCGCGTTCCTGCTGATCCTGGCGGCCGGTGCGTGGGCCGGCACCCTGGTCCTCGCCCGGGGAATGGCCGGGATGACGGGCACGATGGGGCTCGGCCTCGCCTTGTTCGTGCCGCTGTGGACGCTGATGATGGCCGCCATGATGCTCCCGTCCGTGACGCCGACGGCCTCGCTGTATGCCAGGACGTTCCGGGACAGCCGGGCGATGCGCACCACAGGGCTGGTAGTGGGCTATCTCGCGGTCTGGGCGGCGGCCGGCCTGCCCGCATACGGGCTGGCCCGGCTCGCTGGCTGGCTGACCGGGACGCATCCTGGTACGGCACACGTACTCGCCGTTGCCGTCTTCGCCAGCTGCGGGATCTATCAGCTCACCCGCCTGAAAGACCGCTGCCTGGCGCACTGCCGCTCCCCGCTCGGGCTGCTCCTGCACTATGGCTCTTACCGGGGCAAGTCCCGCGACCTGCGCGTAGGGGCCCATCACGGCGCCTACTGCCTGGGCTGTTGCTGGGCGCTCATGGCGATTTTGATCGTGGTGGGTGTGATGAACGTGGCCGCCATGGTCGGCCTGGCCGCGCTGGTGCTGATCGAGAAGGCCTGGCGGTGGGGTCCGGCAGCCGCTGGGCCTCGCGGGTGTCACCGCGCTAGGACTCGCGGTGGCTACCATCTGGCTCCCCTGGCTCGCCCCCGGCCTCCACGCCGCGCCCTCGATGATGATGCACTGACCCAAGCCCCAGGCCCCGGTCGCCTTGGCCAAAGGCCAAGGTACTGCCCCGCCTGATCCTTGACCCGTCCGTTGCCGTACCGCGGTTACGGTTATAGCGAAGGCGCTGGCGCGAGCGTGCGAAGCTGAACGAGTCCGCTGGCCTTCAGGCACGCCTCGGCAAGATAGCCGCCGATGCCCGATAGGGTAGTTTTGTGGTGGGCCACTATGCGAACTTCTTCATCGCAAGCGCGGGCGCGTCCGCTGCCATCTTGGGGTTGCTGGTCGTCGCCGTATCGGTCGTCAACGCGGATGATGCGGACCCCACAACTCGGGAGCTCCGAACTGTGTTGGCCGGGAGCGCGTTTGTTGCCCTGGTAGACATCTTCCTGGTCTCGATCGTGGCCTTGACCGGGGGCTCAGTCGTCTCCGGGCTATCAAGCCTCGCAATGGCAACCGTCGGCCTGGTGGCCACCAGACGGCTGGTACCGAGGGCAAAGCGGGCTGGTAATTTCTCCCCCGGCTCTCGAACCAGAAACCTGAATATCGCCTTTGCGTCGCTTTCGGCTGTGACCTACCCAGTGCACCTCGGCCTCGCACGTCCGGGTCGACGGGATCCGGATGCTGCCCACGCCGGTGCAGCGGCCGAGGATCCCGATCTGGTGCGCTGGGCGGTGGCCGGCGGCAGCCGGGTTCCGCAGAGCCGCGCGGTGGGATGGCGTGATGCCCACCCACGCCGGCTACGGCAAGGGCACCACGATGCCGCCGGACGCGCTCGGTACGATCGCCGCCGCCGTCAGCGACCAGCGCGGCGGGCTGTCCGGCTTCGATGTGGCCGTGGAGGGGCGCACCACGCCTGCCGCGGCGGCCGGGGTCGTGGCCGCCTATGCCGAGGCCGGCCTGACGTGGTGGGTTGAGGCAATGGGCTGGTGGCGCGGGGGAATCTCCGGGGCCCGGTCCCGCATCGCTGCCGGACCACCGCCGCGATGAAAGACGATCGCGCGAGGCGTCCGGTCCTGGGTAGCCGGCCTGTGACCTGCCGGACCCTGGTACCACGCCGCGGGGAAGGAGGATATTCGGATGAGCTAGCGTGGCAGGGCCAGGAACACCGCCCAGGCAGGCAAGGACCGCGATAGACGGGCAGCTGGTCGGGCGGGCCAGCGCATCCGGGAGCATTGTGATGAGGACCGGGGCCGCCCAGGGCTCGGCGGGCCACTTCCACGAGGCCGGTTTCTACCGCTCCGATGCCGAGTTCCGCGCGCTCATCGTGCCGTTCGCGGAAGAGGGCATCGCCGCAGGCGAGCCCGTCATCATCGGTTATGACCACCGCAAGAGCGCCCTGTTGCGGTCGTGGCTGAGCGATCCGTCCGCCGTCGAGTTCATCGGGGACGCGAGCTTGTACGCCACGCCGGCGCGGGCGATCGCCACCTACCGGCGGCTGTTTGAGTTTCATGCCGCCATGGGCGCCGGGCAGATCCGGATCGCCGGGGATGTGCCCCATCCGGGCAACGGGAGACGGTTCGAGGGATGGGACCGCTACGAGGCAGCGGTTAACACCGTGTGGCAGGACTTCCCGGTATGGGGCCGCTGCCTGTACGACATCACCACCACGCCGCCGACCATGGTCGACATCGTCGAGCGCACCCATCCCCGCATCGTCTCGCCGTCCGGACAGCGCCGGGCGAGCGACCGCTACCAAGACGCCGCGGCCTTCGAGGGCCTGCCGTACGCGCCCGATCCGCTGGAAGGCTCCGCACCGGCGGCCGAGCTGGTCAACCAGCCCGCCGCCGAAGCCCGGCACACCCTGGCGGCGATCGTCCGCAGCCGTGTCCCCGGCCCCGTCCTCCAGGACCTGCTGATCGGCGTCACCGAGGCCGTCACCAACGCCCAGCGCCACGGCCGCTCGCCCGTGACCGTGCGCATCTGGGCGGCGGCCGACCGCGTCGTGGTCACCGTCCACGACACTGGCCGCGGCCCCGCTGACGGCCTGGCAGGCCTGGTCCCGGTGCCCAGCAGCACTCCGGACCGCCACCGTGGGCTCGGGCTTTGGGTCATGCACCAGCTCGACATCGAGGTCACGCTCCGCGACGACGGTGATGGCTTCACCGTCAGGCTCCGGCACCTCCCGGGCCCTTCCCCACCGGCCTCCACCGCGGGGTGACTGGGTGGGCCAACTCCCCGGATAGCGAGCTTGATCATCTGTGAGTGGCCGGCGGTAGGAGTTGTGCAATATCAGGCGATAGGCGGCGGATGCCGCCCGGCGAGGGCGTCGGCCAGGCTCGGGTAGATGTCCAGGACGTGTTCCGCGCCAGTCAGCTCAAATATCCGCCGCATGGCCGGGCTGGCCACTACCCGCAGTTGCGTCCCGGCTGCCTGTGCCTGGCGGTCAGCACGTATCAGCGCAGTCAAACCCGCCGACGCGCAGAATGTCGTCCTGGTCCCGTCCGCGATCAGCACGGCTGGCCCGTCGCCCAGGGCGCTGGCGAGTTCGTCCTCTACCAGGTTGCCGTTGCTGATGTCGATCTCGGCAGGCAGCGTGACCATCCCGAGCGGCGGGGGTGACGGGAGCGCTGCCGCCTGGAGTGCGTCAGGCTGGGGCGGGCCAGGCTGCGCCTCTTGATCCTGGCGCAGGTGCTTCCCGTCAAGGATTCCAGTCATCGCCATCCCCCCATCCAGGGCGGCTGGGCCGGTGCTGATACCAGCATCGGCCTCTCAGCAGAGGCCGTCAATATAAACGCGAGAAAAATCTCGTGCAACTTCTCACGCGTAGATCATCCCGCGTGACGTCTCTCGCATGATTACTCTCGCGAGAGTACGATCCGGAGCGTGGGAGTTCCTGACGACAACGGCAGCACCTGGACGCTGCTGACCGGGCACGGGCACGTGCTGGTGGAGATCGCCCGCAACCCCCAAGCCCGGATCCGCGACATCGCCCCCGTTGTCGGCCTCACCGAACGCACCGTCCAGGCCATCGTGGCCGACCTGGAAGCGGAGGGATACCTCACCCGGGCCCGGACCGGGCGGCGCAACCGGTACACCGTGAACCCGGACAGCCTGTTCCGCCACGGCGCCCAGGAAGGACACCGGGTCGGACCGTTCCTCGCCCTGCTGGCCGCAGCCGGCGACGCCGGCACACGCGAGTCGGCCGTAGAACCCGGCACGTCACCGCCAGCCGACCACTTGTGAGCAGCTAGCCGAAACGCCCTACAAGGCTGTCGGGCCTCGCTGAGGCCGATCCTGCCACTGTGGGACCTGCTCGCCGACCCCCGGCTCGATCACCATTGTGACTGGCACGCGGCTTTCCTGCCGCCTAATCTTTATTGCAGATCGGACCCATAGCTATCGGGAAGCCCGCAGGCAACAGCTCTGCGAGCGAAGACGAGGCTCGCGATGTCACTGCTCATCATCTGGCCCGACAGCGATCCGGCGGCAGTAGCCGAGCAGACCGCTGATCCCGCCGAGATCTCCGCGGCCCTTAGCCAGATTGGCTGCCGCTTCGAGCAACGTCCCGTCCGCCCGGATATCGGCCCGGCCTCGGATCAGGATGCCGTCTTGGCCGCCTACCGCGACGATGTTGACCAGATAGTCAGTGAGCAGGGATTCGTCGCCGTCGATGTCGCCGCCCAGCACCCCTCCGACGATCCTGACTGGGCGGCTGCGGCTAGGGAACTCCGGGCGAAATTCGCCGACGAGCATACCCACGGCGATGACGACGAGGTGCGGTTCATCGTCCGGGGGAGCGGCGTGTTCTACCTGCACGCCGCCGGGCGGGTGCACGCCGTGCAAACGGTAGCCGGTGACCTGATCAGCGTGCCGCCGCACACCACGCACTGGTTCGATATGGGGCTGGTCCCGGACTTCACGACCATCCGCTTCTTTCGCAACAAGGAAGGCTGGGTAGCCTTCCCGACCGGCAGCGACATCGCGCGCCGATTCCCCGACGCAGATACTGTGCAGGCCCGGGCACGGGCCATGGGCCCCGCGTAAACCCCGCGACAGAGCGCTGGCGGCGGAGGCAGGGTGCCCCTAGCGTGGGCGTTCCTCGGAGGGAGCGCCGGCGATGAGGTCCCGCAACCGGTTCCAGCGCTGCTGGTAGCGCTGGTCGTAGCGGTGCGCGGCGCGTGCCGCCCGCTGTGGTCGGCTCGCGTAGTGATGCCTCGCCCACCAAGACCCTGGTTTGGCCAGCCTGATGGCGCCAACGAACGCGACAATGCTGATGACGAGACCGATGACGCCGGTCGTGACCTTGCCCTTGAGCAGGCATATCACGCTGAGCACGAGATCGACGGCGAGGACAAAGACAGACGACCACCAGGTCGGCGTGCCGATACGGCCGGACAAGAAGCTGGCTCCGCCGATGAGCGCCCCGGTTACCACGAGCACGCAGAAGATGGCGTCGACTGACTTGCGGCCCTCGCTGGCCCAGTAGACGTCCTCAAGGTGCAGCCACAGCGCGAACTCATCGACGGTCAGGCCGACGCCGACCCCGAATACGGCAGCGGCAGCGTCCAGGGACGCTCCGTGCGGTGTTGCGGATACCAGGACGATTCCCGTGCCGATGATGATCAAGATGCCGAAGACCTGGTGATGAATGTGAGTCCCTGCGATCCGCATGTTGCCCAGTCCGGCGCCGCTGCCGCTGCCGGAGCGGATCAGCCTGGTCACCGTTCTCGTGGTGAGGAAGGTCACCAGGATCGCGAGGAACATCCACATCATCGGCTCCAGCGAAGCTCCGCCCCCGCCGACCGAGATCGTAAGCCCCGAAGCCAGAGATCGAACGGCAGGATCAGCCCCGGCTCGCACAATGCCCTCCCCGGCATACCGCCCGCTGCCTGGAATCCACCTAGCGGATAGCCCGACGACCTGCACTAAGTGACTCCAGCACACCTTCCCCCCATATCGCCCCACCGAACAGGTCTGCGCAACGCTGTTAGCTGGCTGGGCTGGTGCTAGTGAACCGCCCGGGCTCTGTGGAGATGATCACTGACGTGAATCAGGGGCTCCGCGCCGTGAGCGCAAAGCCCCTGGTGAGAGTGGCGGAGGCTCGGGGATTTGAACCCCGGATGGGCGCGAACCCAAACCGCATCAGCAGTCCCTTCGCCGCCGCGAAAGCCACCATAAGCCGACGGTGCCCGCCACAATCCGCGCAGGTCAGCGGGGTTGTGCCGGGTAAGGCAACGGAAACCGCCGCAGTCCGCCGCAATGCCTCATGGGCCATCAGCGGGCCATCACAGACCCTCCTACAGCCCGGGCCGCCGGGTTTTCCCATCCCCCGGCACCGGTCAAGGTAACCAGCCGCGCCGCCCCTACGGCCGCCGCCGCTGCTGCCCGTTCCGCCGCCCGGCCGACCAGCGTGGTCACCGGCGCCGGCAACGGCGCCAGCGCCAGCTGCGGTCGCCCGTCCGGCGCTTCTGGCGGCGCCGCGAGCCGTGCGAGCGCCGGGGAGAAAGGCGGGCCCGCAAACGACGCGGGCGCGGCAGACGACGCAGCGGCCCGCGGGTGCGGCGCGAGGCCGGGCGCGGCGCGGCTGGCCCCGGCACGTCCATCAGCTCCAGCAGCGCGTGCAAGTCAGCTCGGGTGACCAGCGCGGCCCAGCCGGCCTGCGTGGTGGCGATGCCGATCACCTCCGGCACGGTCAGCACGGCGCTGCCCTGGCCGTTGAGTTTGTGGCTGAGCACATGCGGGTGCAGCCCGATCGACCGGGCCAGCTGTTGCTGATCACGCCCGGCGACCCGGCGGTGCGCCCGCACCGCCTCGCGGAACCCGCGCAGATCCCGCATCCGCGCCTCCTGCCCCCAGTCCTCCCCGGCCGCTTCCCGGCTCAACAAGCCAGCCGCAACTTCTAGCAACTCTGCAGCAATAACGCAGCAACCAGCCTCTGGCCATGCCTTCGGGACCCGGCTTTGATTGTCGCCAATCGGGTGCCGGGAGGTAACGCATGGACTGTTACGCGACACTGGCCGGCCCGGTGCAGGCCGTGTTCGCCCATCTGGCCAGCCCGGCCCGCCTGGGCGACTGGCTGCCCGAGGTGGCGCCCGGTCCGGATGCCCCGGCGCTGCCGGGCGGGCTAGGCGGGCTGTTCCCGCTGACCGTGCGCGCGGACGCCGACGAGGTCGATGCCACCGGTGAGGTGACCGCGTTCGAGCCGCCGTGGCTGGTGGGCTACCGGCTGTCAGCCGGGCCCCGGACACTGTGGCTGCGGGTCACCTGCGCCGCGGGTGACGCAGGCACGCGGATCCACCTGCACCAGTCCGGCGCCGCGCCGCTGGCCGTGAACCTGAACGGCCTGCAGCAGGCCCTGGCTGCCTCCGCCTCCCCCGCGCCCGGCCACGGTCACGGCCCAGCCCGGGCCGGCACTGCCGACCCGGGCGACAGCCAGGCCCCCCCAGCAGATCTCCAGTCCCGGCCCCACCAGCCGGACCGCCGCGGCGGCTGACGACGGGGGCGAGCTTCATGGGGCCGCGGGTTGACATAGCGCGAACATTCCCGCCATCCCAGGCTGGCCTAACGCTACGAACATGGCCGGGAAGGCCGGGGACGCCACGACTGGATCACCTCGGGCTGCCGGAGCGCCCGCGGCCGCCGGCTGTCGGCCCAGACCCGATCCGGGCACATCCATCGCCAGAGCCCTCAAAGGGGAACTCATGTACGAGACCGCAACGCTGCATTTTGACCTGAGCCACCTAGCCCCGGGCCAGCCGTTCACGCTGCACGCCGGGTTGCGCCGTTACGACCTGGTGCCGCATACCCGGCAGAGCCTGGCCTTGTCGCGGCGGAGCAACGCCGCGCTCGAGCTGGTGCCCGATGAGCGGCTCACGCACTTCACCGGGCCGGTGCGGCTGCCGGACAGCTCGCCGCTGCTGCTGCGGGTGACCGCCTCGAAGCGCGACCCGGATGACCTGCTGGACCGGCTGGTGCTGGTCTCGCTGCACATACCGCGCAGGCACCGCATGGCCGCGCTGGCGCGGCAGCGGCTGCAGGGCCAGCCGGTACCGATGCCGCCCAAGCTGGCCTTCCTGGGCGCGGCCCAGCCTATAGGCGGCCTGACACCGGACGACAAGCTGCTGGATGGTATCGCCAACATGACCACGGCCATGGACGCCGCCGAGGCGCTGATCTTTCATCACCCCGAGGTGCTGACCATCCAGCCAGACAAGGCCGCTCAGATCGCCCACTACCTTCCTCGCGCGAGCGGCTTGTTCCCCCTAGCGCAATCGATCCTCCGCGAGTCCCGGGCACACGATCAGGACCCGGGCAAGCCCAACTGGGTCAATTTCCAGCCTGGCACGGACTTCCGGACGGGTCAGCCGGCCAATCCGGTTTATGTCTGGTCGAAGGCGACGCTGGAGTACCTGCAACTGCCGCTGCGTGACGTCTTGCAGAAGACCAAGGACGATCCGGCTCTGGAGCACCAGTGCTGGACGGTGCAGGAAGGCACCACCCAGGTGCCCATGACGGACGCGCCGGCCAGCGCCCTCCGCGCTGACGCGCAGGCGACCTACACGGTGAAGGAGAAGACCCCGCAAAGCGGCGTCGAGCACGACTTCTCCTACGACCCAGCTTCCTCGACCGCGACCGTCAGCCTGAAGAACTACTACCTGCGCTGGCTGCAGGTCAGCGTCGACCAGTACGCGCCGGGGACGGACGGGGAGCAGGTCGGCCAGATGCAGGTGCTCGGGCAGCAGTCGCCGGTGGACACGATCATGGCGATACCGCTGGAGCCGGAGTGGGACCCCTACCCGTTCCAGTGGGACGAGAAGGCCAGCCGGGCCGTGGTCAGCTTCGGCGGCATCGGGCAGCCGCCGGCCGACGGGCCGCGCGATATCGGCGGCGTCACCTGGACCGCGATCTTCAATTTCGCGATACCGATGCTGTTCATCACGATCGGGGTCGCCGAGGACCAGGGCGGCAAGGCGTGGTCAGATCTGACCAAAGACGTGGTGGGGAAGCTCACGGCCGTGGTGGAGGCTGTGGCCGAGGGGCCGCTGGCCGCCAAGGTGAACGGTGAGGTTCAGGTCGGGGACGTCATCATGATGATCGCCAACCTGGCCCCCTCCCTGCTGCTCAGCATACTCACCGAGGCCGGCGCGGAAGGGCTCCTAGCTTACATTACCGAGGCGCTGGGCCAGGGCGCGGCCGAGGACGCGGAGCCGTTCATCGGCTGGGTGGCGCTGGCCATCGGCGCGGCCGCGGACATTGCCAGCATGATCGAGACCAGCGTCGAGGTAGCGCGCAGCCCCGCGACCATGGCCATCAGCATCGAGCGCGCCGTGGACGTGACCGTCACGGTCGACGCCGACCCCAGGCACCAGGGCCAGTGGCCCGCCACGGCCACCCACTACACGATCTCCATCACCTACGACGACGGGCCGGTCTACACCTACGACGGGCAGCTGACCCCCACGACGCAGCAGGGCCCGATCACGCACACCTTCGCCGGGCTGCCGTCCGGCGGGACCATCACCGTACTCGCGTCCGTCTATGCCGCCACCGGGTGGCTGGCTGGGCAGGGGAGCACGAAACCGGTCCCGGCGCAGCCGAGCCAGGACGGCAAGCTGGTCGTGCCGGGGTTCGCGATCACGGAGAACCTGGTCCCGCTGTCGGCTAGCACAACCTACACATTCAAGGAGAAACTGGCCTTCGACAAGGGCGCCCGGGTCTGGTGCGCGCCGCCGGAGTGCCCGGCGCCCACCGAGACGTGCTCGGATCTGGACGGCGCGACGACCGGGTCCAACTTGTGGCAGCTCGGCCCGCTGACGCTGAACGAGGCGAAATCGGCGCTGGGCTACTCCTGGTCAGCTTCGGGCCAGCACGTGCCGAAGGTGAACACCACCGACCCCTGGGACGGGCAGGAGTTCACCTTCCAGGCGGTCAGCGATGGGCCGGATCCGGAGACCGGGCTCATGTTCTCCGGCGCCGGCTGGACCGACAAGCCCTGCCTGGCCTTCCCGCCGCCCACCATGGCCAATCCGCTGGCCGACGGCTTCCTGCTGGAGCCCAGCCCGGCCGACCAGTCGATGCTGCTGCGCGAGATCTCGCTGACTCAAGGCTCGCCCTTCATCGCCTCGCCAGGCCAGTCGTTCGGCCGGTTCACCTACGGGCTGCAGGACCTTGCGATTCACCCGGCCGGCTACGCCGTGGCGCTCGACACGGCGCACTGCAAGCTGGAAGTGGTACGGCTGGCGGGGCTGACCGCCGACGCGCACGCCCCGGCCGCCGCCATCTATTCGGGGAAGGGCACCCGGGCGGGGCTGCTGTCCAGCCCGGTCGCCGTGGCCTGCTGGGACAAGGTCATGGTGCTGCAGACCGATCCCAAGAACCACCCTCAGGGCTGCGTGTGCGCCTTCGACGTCAAGGGCAACCCGGTGTACTGCTTCGCCGGCAAGACCTCGGTGGCCGGACTGCACCCCGAGGGCACCGCCAGCGTGGTGGTCGTGGACCTCAGCGTCGAGTCCCAGGGCTACCTGTACGTGCTGAAGTACCTGGCCCCGGCGTCCGGGCCGGTACTCGCCTCCGACTACCGGCTGGACATCTACAACCCCGACGGCACCTTCCTGGCCCAGGTCACGGGCCTGGCCGCGGCGTCGCTGCACGTCGACCTGTGGCGCAACGTCTTCACCCTGAACTACGAGATGCTCCCCGGATCAGGCCGCACCGAACCCTCGGTCTCCCAGTGGACCCCCTCCACACCGGGCGCAAGCAACACGAGCACGGGAGGTAGCTAACACCATGGAAGTCATCAACACCTGGACGCTCAACTGTCAGGACCGCCCGGTGATCAGCGGCACCGGCTTTTACCACTCGCTCGGTATCGACACCACGCACGCCCCGGACCAAGGCCAGCCGTTCCTGATCAACGACATGGGCGACGGCACGATTGTGCTGGAGATTGCTCACGACACGCCGAACATCTACCCCACTGCCATCGAGAGCGTATTCACCGACGCTCAGGTGATCACCTACGTCGGCGAATGGATCTCGAATGTCACCCCGCAGGCGCAATTCCAGCCGGTTCAGCTGGGGGATGACGACTTCGCATTGTACAGCCGAGCCCGCGGGTTCTATGTGAGCGCGAACGGCAACCTGCTGCAGGTCTTGGGTAGACAAATCAGCGAGGCGGCGCGGTTCACCGCGACCGGCCAGGACCACGACAGCATCTTCGACCTGCTGCGGGTGACCAAGAGCGCCCAGGGCATGGTCTTCCCCGCGATCAGCCTGGCGGGCCGCGACCTGAGCGGCACTAACCTCGGCCAGTGCGACTTCCGGAGGGTCACCTCGCTGAGCGGCTGCAACCTGAACAACACCGTGCTGGAGCAGGCTACCTTTGCCGGGCAGCACCTGGGCGGCCTGCAGATCTCCGGGGCGGACTGCCAGAACGCCGATTTCTCCGGGTGCGACTTTGCCTCGTTCACCCCGGGTACCCCGCCGCCGGGAATGCACCGGGCCAACCTGACCGGCGCGGTGCTGCCCGGCTCACTGACCGGCATCAGCCTGACCAACGCAGTGCTGGCTAACGCCGACCTCACCGGCGCCGACCTGTCCGGCCCGGCCACCGACCTGACCGGAGCCGACTTCACCGGCCAGGGGGTCCGATATTTCCGGCCGGCCTACCAGGGCAGCCCGACCGGCCCGTTCAACCAAGGCGGGATCGGCGGCTACGACCTGTCCGATCCCGCCGACCTGATCATCGCTTACGACTATGCGGGCACCGGGCATCTCGACCACCTGGTCTGCTACCGGCCCGGTAAGGGCGCCGTCTCCATCGTCAAGAAGGTCAGCGACGCCAATAGCCCCGATGCGTTCTCGGCCGTCTACAGCCCGAGCGGCGGGATCGGCGGCTGGGACCTGTCCATGCCCCAGGACCGGATCATCGCCTATGACTACGAGGGCTCCGGGAACCCCAACTACCTGGTCTGCTACCGGCCCGGCAAGGGCGCCGTCTACATCGTCAAGAAGGTCAGCGACGCCGACAGCCCTCATGCGTTCTCGGCCGTCTACACCCAGGGCGACCCCGGCGGCGGGATCGGCGGTTACCCGCTGACCGACCCCGCCGACCAGATCATCGCGTACGACTACGAGGGCTCCGGGCACCTGAACTACCTGGTCTGCTACCGGCCCGGCAGCGGAGTGATCCAGATCCTGAAAAAGGTCAGCGACGCCAACCGCCCGGACGCGTTCGCCCCGGTCTACCACCAGACCGGCATCGGCGACTTCGACCTGCTCAGTCCGGCCGACCGGATGCTCGCCTTCGACTACGAGGGCAGCGGGCATCTCAACTACCTGATCTGCTACCGGCCCGGCAGCGGGCTGCTCTGGATCCAGAAGAAGGTCAGCGACGCCGACAGCCGCGATGCGTTCAAAACGATCTACAAGGAGGACGACAGCCAACCCGGCAGCAACACCACCGGGTATTCCCTGGACTTCCCGGACGCCCAGGTCATTGCCTTCGACTACGAGGGCAGCGGGCATCTCGACGACCTGGTGTACTACCGGCCCGGCAGCCGGGCGGGGCGGGTCTGGATCGAGCAGCGGGTCCTCGGCACGGACGGGCCAGCCGCCTTCAGCTGGTCCTACTGGGGTGGCGGCATCGGCGGGCCGGGCGGCTACTACGACCTGGCCGCTCCTAGCGACCGGGTCATCGCCTATGCCTACAGCGGCGGCAACCCTAGCGACCTGGTCTGTTACCGGCCCGGCAGCCACCTGGCCTGGGTCATGCAGCACGCCGCGGGCCAGCCCGCCACACTCACCCGGACCAAGCTGGGGGGCGCGAAACTGGCCGGGGCCGACCTGACCGGCGTCATCCTGGCTGGTACCGACTTCACCGGGACGGACGTGACCCCGGTGCGCTTCTCGTTCCCGCTGACCCGCTCCACCGACCCCGCCAACCCGACCATCTTCGCCCATTGCACTGTGCCATACGTCTTCATCCAGCTGGACTGGTCCTGCCTCGATCTGACCGGGGCCACCGTCACCGGGATGCCGGTCAATTCTGCTGGGCGAGCCAACCTGGCCGGGCTGAACGCCCGGGGGCTTCGGCGCCTCCGGGGGGACTTCGTCAAGGTCGTCTTGGACGGGGCCAACTTCGCCGGGGCTAGCCTGGCCGGGGCCAACTTCAGCGGCGCCAGCCTGCAGGGAAAGGCCAGTTTCGCCGGGGCCACGATGCCCGGAGCGTTTTTCATCGGGGCCATCCTCGACCAGGCCGACTTCACCGGGGCCACCCTGGACGGGGCAGACCGGACCGAAGCCGCGAACTTCTCCTACGCCTACCTCAGCAACTGCGTCTTCACCGGCGCGGGCCTGTACGCCGTGATCTTCACCGGGGCCACGCTGATCGAGCTCACCCTGGGCGGGGCCGGCGTCAACCTGCAGCAGGCTGACTTCTCCGACGCCTACCTGCCCAATGCTGATTTCACCGGCGCCAGCCTGCAGGGCGCCAAGTTCAACGGCGCCTGCATGGTCGAATGCATCCTGACGAACTCCGACTTGACGCCGGCCGCGCAAGGCACCCTGCAGGCCTCGCTGGCCGCCGCATGCCTGCAAGGCGCCACCCTGACCGGCACCAAGCTGGGCGGCTCCAGCCTCCCGAACGCGGCCGTCACCAACACCGACGGACAGATCACCGTGCAGTACTACGACGAGGACGGCACGCTGACCGATCCGTACCCGATGCCCTATACGGGCACCAGCTATCCCGACGCCTCCTCCCTCAGCGGTACGACCGTCTGCCCCAACACCGCCACCTATCAGGAGAACCAAGGCAACGGCCTTACCATCGCGCAGATGATGACCGCGCCGCAGCCACCGACGCAATGGAAACCTCGGAACACCTTGGCGGACCGGGAGCAGCTGGCCGCCAGCACAGAGCCACCGCTGGCGCGCCCCAGCAGACCCGATAACGCGTGACAGACGAGACACCTGCGTGAGCTTTGTGCACGGTATCGCACTTGTCATGCTGTCCCCCGATTAGCCCATGCCATTGGGAATGGTAAGCGAGGGGCCGACGGCGATAGGAGTAACCAATGTCGAAGATGCTTCCGGTGAACATGTCGGTCGAGGATGTGCGCGCCGCGGCTGGCCTGGATCCCAGGGCTCACTTCGCCGGCCGTGCCGGCCGCCGACCAGCTCGATAACTGGTCGCAGGAGGCTTACAGCCTGAGCGTCAGCGCGGCCGCCAACCTGGGCTTCCCGGTCGGGAATATCACGGCGAGCTTCCAGCGTGACTCGCTCATGTTCGGCTCATCGCGGTGGGTTGATGTCACCGCCGGTGAGCACACCTACCGGTTCGGGGTGGCGCTGCGGGCCATCGTGGTGATCTCCGATATCAAGGGCGACGGCGCCCTGACGCTGCCGGTGGTCGCGGCCAAGGTCGAGCTGGAGGGCGCGCGGGCTTCGGCGCAGCTGCTGGTGCGCGGGTACAAGAACAGCACGCTGGGCGGGATGCTGCCGGCCTGGCAGTCGTTCGGGGTCGACTCCTACGGCCAGTACATGACGGCCATCTCCGACCTGCAGAAGCAGATCATGGGGGACCCCGCGAACATCCAGCCCGAGCTGCTGGCCACCACCGTCACCGTCTCGCCCAGGGCCGCTTCCCCGGCCGAGGCGGTGGGCACGGTGTATGCGCTGCACGCGGTCGCCGAGGGCGCCACGCTCGCGCACGCCCTCGACCGGCTGCCCGTTGATGACGAGGGCATCACCCGGGCGGTCAAGGCACTGTACCGGGGCACCATCGGCGAGGACGACCGCGCCGTCCCTGACCCGCAGCAACGGCAGGACGCGCAAGGCCAGCTGCACGGCTTTCACGTCAGCCGCAGCTGGTTCAAAGGCTGATCAAAGTTCGGGTGGCCTGGGGGCGGTCGGCCGAAAGAGGAGGCAATGATGCCACGGAGACCAGGAAAGAAAAGCTAAGGACCCGGATCAGGAGGGAACGGCCCCGGCCCAGGTCAGCGGGCCCGTAGGTCAGCGCCGCCCTGGCCGGCAGCCGGCGAGGGGCCGGTAGTGGTGCCGGGGAGGTGCTCGGGCAGCCCGGCCAGGTCCACGGCCAGCGGCGCGGCGCTGTCGGCTTGGTGCACCTGTACCCGGGTTGCTCCGCCGCTGGCGGTGCAGGTCACCCGCAACACGTGGGTGTGGGGCCCGGCCAGGAGCCGGTAGGCCACGTACCAGGGCGGCTCGTAGGCGATCAGCTCACCGGTGCCCGTGGTCTCCTGGCCGCCGCGGCACAGCCGCAGGCCGAAGGTGACGCCGATCCCGGCCGGCTCCCCGCCGCCGCCCGTTACGGCGGCCACTTCCGGCAGCCAGTCGGCTAGCCGTGGCGGCGCGGCGAGGTGGCCGAACACCACCGCGACCGGGTGCGCCAGCTTTGCCTCGTGGTCCATCGCTGCTCGCCTTCACGTGGTCACGTCCTGTCGGGGCTTGAGATAGCCGCGCGCTGTTGCGGCCGCTTCCCCGCGGCCTGGGTGCAGGTTAGGCTCCGGTTAGGTGCGGGCACCACCAGTTGAATGCGGCAAAGATGCTGCAAAAGTGCGGCACCCGCGTCGGTCAGGCCGACTCAGATGTCCGGGGGATCCGGGGATGCAGGATCTGGCGGGTTTCCGCGCGGCGGTGCGGGAGCGTTGCCGGACGACGGGGCGCACTCAACAGCAACTGGCCCGGGCCGTCGGCCTGCACCCCAGCGTGCTGAGCCACAAGCTGCATCAGCGCGGCGCGCTGCTGACAACCGCCGACGTCACCGCCATCGTCACCGTCCTGGCGGGCTGGGGGGCGGTCGCTTCGGCGGCCGAGGCGCGCGCGCTGCTCGCGCTCGCGGCAGTGCCTGAGCGCGCCGTCCCGGCGAAGGCGTGGACTGACGGCCCGCTAGCCGGCCTGCCAGATGGCCCAGCAGCCGAGGCGGCCCCGGCCGGCGGCCGCAGCGCCAGCGGGGGTGGCTGGGGGGCGGAGCCCGCCGGGCGCGCCGCCGGTCCGGTGCCTGCCGCCGCGGTAGCGCCCGGGCCATGGCCGGCTGCGAGCCCGGGCGGCAGCCGCCTGGCCCCGCCCCCGCTCCCGTTGCCGCTGACCCCGCTGGTGGGCCGGGAACGCGAAGTGGCGGCAGTCACCGCGACGGTGCCCGGGTGGCGGCTGGTCACGCTCACCGGGACCGGCGGGACCGGCAAGACCCGGGTCGCGCTGCAGGCGGCCGCCGAGCTGGCCGGTCACTTCCCGGACGGGACGGCGTTCGCGGACCTGGCGCCGGTCAGCGACCATGAACTCGTCGCGGTCACGCTGTTGCGCGCACTGGGCCTGACA
The DNA here is from genome assembly GCA_963834695.1 of uncultured Actinomycetota bacterium. GTDB lineage: Bacteria > Actinomycetota > Actinomycetes > Streptosporangiales > Streptosporangiaceae > JASHPR01. The sequence goes on along the minus strand of CAWIDQ010000097.1, from coordinate 3,803 downwards.
ACGCAGTCGGCGGCCGCAGCGGAGGACCAGCTCGCCGCCGCGCTGCGCCCGGCGCGCCTGCTGCTGATCGCCGACAACATGGAACACCTCGTCGAGCAGGCGCCGCTGCTGGCCCGGCTGCTGGCCGCCGCCCCCGGACTGCACGTGCTGGTGACCAGCCGGATCACGCTGGGCCTGTACGGCGAGCAGCAGCTGCGGGTGCCGCCGTTGCGCCTGCCCGGCCAGGCGGGCGGGGCGGCTGGCTCGGAGGCGGTGCAGCTGTTCGTGCAGCGGGTCCGGGCCGTGGTCCCGGGGTTCGACCCCCAAGGGGAGGCGCTGGCTGCGGTCGCCGCGATCTGCATCACCCTGGACGGGCTGCCGCTGGCGATCGAGCTGGCCGCCGCGCGGGTCCGGCTGTACCCGCCGCAGGCGCTGCTCGGCCAGCTGCGGGCGCGGCTGCCGCTGCTGACCGGCGGTCCGCGGAACATGCCGCAGCGGCAGCAGACCCTGCGCGCCACCCTCGACTGGAGCGATGCGCTGCTGCCGGCCGGCGCCGGGACCTGTTCGCCAGCCTGGGCGTGTTCGCCGGCCCGTTCGACGCCGAGGCGGCGGCGGCGGTCTGCGGCACGGCGGATCCGATGGCAATGACCGACCAGCTGGCCGAGCTGGCCGGGCACAGCCTGCTGGAGGTGACGCCCGGGCCGGCCCCGCGGTTCGGCCTGCTGGCGACCGTCCGCGAATACGCCCTGGCCCGGCTGGCCGAGACCGGGCGGGCCGATCTGGCGCGTGAACGGCACCTGCGCCACTACCTGGCGCTGGCCGAATCGGGGGCCAGCCTGGACTGGGCACATCAGACCGGCTGGATGGACCGGCTGGAGGCTGCCTTCGCGAACATCCGCGCCGCCCTGGACTGGACCCGGGCGCGCGCCGAGACCGACCGGGGCCTCCTGCAGGACGGGCTGCACCTGGCCGCCGCCGCGGCGCCGTTCTGGCGCCGCCGCGGCTCCGTGGCCGAAGGCGCGCTGCACCTGGAGCGCCTGCTTGCCCTGGACGACCGCTACCACGCGGCGACACCGGCCACCAGGACCCGGGCGGTGCTGGAAGCGGCTGCCCTGGCCTGCTTCCACGGCGACTACCCCGCGACCACCCGCCACGCACGCGAGGGACTGGAACTCTGCAGCGAGCTCGGCGACCTGCCCGGGCAAGCCTGGGCGCACCGCTACCTCGGCGAGGCCGCCCTGGCCCAAGGCGACCTGGCCGCCTCCCAGCCGCACTTTCAAAGCCAGCTCGAACTCGCGAAGCAGGCCCACGACACGTGGGCCGAAGGCGCGGCCTGGAACATGCTGGGCCAGGTCAGCCGCTACCAAGGCCACTTTGCCGACGCCACCGGCCAGTTGCGGAACGCGCTACAGGCCTACCGGGCGGCCGCTGATCCCGACGGCATCGCAAGTGCGCTCAACAGCCTCGGTGAGGTGGCCCGGGACGCACGGCAGCCAGACCGGGCCCGGTCCCTGTTCCGCCAGGCGCTGCACGGCCACCAGCAAGCAGGCAGCAAGCGCGGCATGGCCGCCGACCTAGAAGGGCTGGCCGGAGTGGCGGCCATGACCGGCGACGGCCGGGCCGCCCTGACCTATCTCGGCGCGGCGCAGGCGCTGCGCGAGCAGAGCGGGAGCCAGCTGATAACCGTGGAGCAGCCCATCATCGACCGGCTGCTGGATACCGGCGTGACAGCGCTCAGCGAGCCAGAACGCCAGGACGCCCTAGCCCAGGGCCACGACCGCCCGCTAGCCAAGATCATCGATGAGGCACTCGCCGAGTAGCTGGCCCACGGCACAGCGCCGGGATTCTTGCCTGGATCATCATCGGGCTGTGCTTCCCAGCTGCGCGGGGCGGCTGGACGCGTTGGCCACGCAAACGGAACCAACCCGTTCATTATCTACCGATTCGCACACCATCAATGGGCCATCAATGGGGCCATCTGGAGCCGGTAATGATCACCGACATGAATCAGGGACTCCGCGCTGTGAGCGCAAAGCCCCTGGTGAGAGTGGCGGAGGCTCGGGGATTTGAACCCCGGATGGGCGCGAACCCAAACCGCATCAGCAGTCCCTTCGCTGCCGCGAAAGACGCTATAAGCCGACGGTGCCCACCACAATCCGCGCAGGTCAGCAGGGTTGTGCCGCGTAAGGTAACGGAAGCCGTCGCAGGCCGCCGTAATGCCTCATGGGCCATCAGTGGGCCATCACGGACCCTTTTACAGCCCGGTACTACAGTCCCGGTTCGTGATGTAGCGCCTGGGTGATCATGACATGTGCGGGGTGCCGGGCTTGGGCGCTGGACGGCCACCTGGATGATCATGCTTTGTGAGAAGACAAGATCAGCAGGTGGCCGCTGGGGCCATCGTAGAAGATGGCTGCTGGCTGGGGAAACTGCACGATGAGCTGCGCGGGTTACTCGCGCCGGTGTTCGCTCAGGCCAGGTCGCGGCTGGCGGGGTTCGCTTACCTCGGGGCGCTGCTGGCCGAGCCGGGAGACCGCCGGTCGTGCTGGCAGCTTGCCGAGGCGGCGGGGCATGCCACGCCGCGGCGGCTGCAGGCGCTGCTGGCTGAGCATGCCTGGGACTGGAAGGCGGCGCTGGGGGCGCTGCAGCGGTTCATCGTCGATCACCTGGGCGACCCTGGGGCGGTGCTGGTCTTCGATGAGACCGCGGAGCTGAAGAAGGGGCAGATGACGGTGGGGGTGGCCCGCCAGCACGCGGGGATCACCGGTCAGGTGGAGAACTGCCAGACCGTGGTGAACTGCGCGTACGTCACCGGCCGCGCTCATGCGCTGTTCGATTTCCGGCTCTACCTGCCGAAGGCCTGGTGCGCGGACCGCGGGCGGCGCCAGCGGGCCCAGGTCCCCCGCGACACGGCGTTCCAGACCAAGACCGAGCTGGCCCGGGACATGGTTGCCGGGGCGGTCAGCGCCGCGGTGCCGTTCGGCTGGGCCGCCGGCGACGAGGTCTACGGCCGCTCCTCGAAGCTTCGCCGGTCCTGCGAGGACGCCGGGAAGGGCTACGTGTTCGCGGTCCCGGTGAACTTCAAGGTCCAGTTCCCCTCCGGGCGGCGGGTCACCGTCGCGTCGCTGGCCCGGCTGATCCCCGGCCGCTGCTGGGAGACCCGCTCGTGCGGGCGCGGCTGCAAGGGCCACCGCGACTACGCCTGGGCCTGGGCCGCGACCTGCTCGCCACGGCACTGGGTGCTGATCCGCCGCAGCATCGCCGACCCGTCCCAGGTGGCGTTCTTCTACTGCCACGCCCCGGCCGGCCGCCCAGTCTCGCTGAGCGCGCTGATCGCCGTGACCGGGAAAAGATGGCCCGTGGAAGAATGCCACCAGCAGGCAAAAGGGCAGACCGGGCTCGACCAGCACCAGGTCCGGCTGTGGCACTCCTTCCACCGCCACACCGTGCTGTCCATGTGCGCGCTCGCCCTGCTCGCCATCGCCGCCGCCACCCCCCAGCCCGCGCCGCCCGCCGTGACCGGCCCCGCCTCCGGCGCTGACCAGCAGCCCTGGCACTGGCGCGACACCGGGATCCTCCCGGCCAGCGCGGACCAGCCGCCCCCCGAAGACCCCGGCCTGGTCAAGGTCAGCGTCCCCGAGGCCCGCCGCCTGCTGCGCCTGGCCACCACCCCGATGACTGCCTCCGCCCGCCAGGCCCGCTACGCATGGTCGCGCTGGCGGCGAAAACACCAGGCCCGCGCCCGCTGGCACCACTACCAGGCCCGGCTCCGGGCAGCGGCTACATGATCATCTGACGGGTAACAAACCGGGACTGTAGTACCG